>JAEEQB010000065.1 GCA_016285075.1 Prevotella sp. | reverse complement strand
TACAAATAGAGATTAGTCGCGGCAAAGTTACAAACATTCTCCGATCCCAACTACCCTTAAGGGTACCACGCGTGGGTACTACGGTCACGAATAAATGGGGCCTAAAAATCATTGTTTTCACTTTTTTGTAGCTGTATCTGTACACATTTCAAAAATAATTTGTACCTTTGCACCGTAGTAACAAAAAAATGTAGTAATTATGGCAAGACCAATTAAAGAAACTCCAGTTCTGACGGGTAAGGATGCCGAGCGTTTCCGCTGGCACATGGATCATCCGTCACCAGTATCGGAAGAGGAGAAGGAAAGAGCTCGCCTAACATACGAAACTCTGAAACGTAACTCCCCAAACTGTTCTTTATTTAGATGAACAGAGAAGATTTTGATCTTTTGGATCTGACTCCAGACAGTAATCTTGAATTGTTTAAGTGTGCCGAAGGCGACTTGAACGAATTCTTGATTGACGAGGCGAAAGACTATCAGACGGAAATGTTGGCTAAAACATATCTCCTGATTCATCGGGAGAGTGGTGATATTGCTGCCTACTATAGTCTGCTGAACGATGTCATCAGACTGAATGAAACGGAGAAAAGTGTACGCAATCGTATCAATCGAAAAATTCCATTCAGCAAGCAGCGTAACCACTATCCCGCTGTTAAAGTTGGACGTCTTGCTGTTAGCGAAAAATATATCGGTCAAGGTGTAGGCCGTTTAATGCTTGATAGTGTAAAGTTCATTTTTACTCATGGCAACCGAACTGGATGCCGATTTATAACAGTTGATGCCCTTGCCACTGCAACAGGTTTCTACGAGCTCAACAAGTTTCGATTCTTTACTGAGAAAGACAAAGACGATGATACTCGCCTAATGTATTTCGACTTGAAAGATTTCGGTTAACATACAAGAACAGAAAAGTCCCGATGCGCGAGCACCGGGACTTTTCGCTTCCTAACCAAACAGCTGCTTCAATTCATCCTGAAAGTCGAGCGATCCCTTTCTGGTGAGAGCCAAGTTATAATCACTCCGCATGTATTTTCGATTCCACAGTGTTTCGAACACCTTCCACTTCTCCTTGATGTCCAACCGCTCCGCCATCGCGTCGGCCAGCAGTGCCGCCTGCGTCCGTGAGAGCAGGGGCTGGTAGTTGTCATCAACCCACCCTACCGCCTGCGCTTTCCGCCACAGCACCATCGCCTTGTCGCTACGCAGCACCTCTGGCAACACCTCCCCACCCTTCTCCCTAACTAAGTGTGAAGCAGCTGCAGAACTATCTACTCCCCTCCATATAGGGAGGGGCCAGGGGTGGGTCTTTATATACTGCCTCTCCACATGCTGCGCCCCGGGGGCGACATACATAAACTGATAATGGCTGCCTTGGTGTTCCTTGTCTGCCTGAAGCAACTGCTTCAGCAGCACTTCCACCTTCTTCAGGACATCGGCGGGCAGCACATCGCCATGTCCGCCCATGTGGTCTGGGATGTCTTCGTTTCTCTTCTTCATATTCCTTAATACGAATTGAATGATTTGACAAATATGATTTTGGAGAAAAACGGAAGACGTGGGTGATTTGGTTGAGGTACTACACATTCTCACGGGACTTGTCCTACTAACCCTATTCAAAGTGTTATACCGCCAAAGCCCACGCCTCCGTAGAGGTGTGGACTGGCAGCCCTTCGCTTTTGAATAGTTCACAGTAGGATTTCGTGAGAATAGTAAAAGCTGCGACTGTCTAAGTCTATATGTCCATCGAGGTGCAAAGATAGTGCAAATCGAGCAAAATTCCAAATAAATTGGCGTTTATTTGCATTTTCGAGATGCAGCCTACCTTCGAACGTAGTTCAAAGTTACTCCAATTCTTTGAAACACCCAAAATGTTTTGCAAATTATTTATGGACTCATAACTTTTTCAGGGTTTATTGGGTTGAACTTTGTCCTTCGTTTTCTCGCCAAGGCAATGCTTAAGCAAGCTTATCACTACTCTTATGACTTAACGAAAACGTTGGACTTCATGTTTATTTTATGCGAATTCTTTGTTTTATTCCCCAACACCATACACCATCCCTCTCCCCTTCACCGGCGAGAGGGATGATGCGTTTTGGCGATAGGGTGTCAGATGTTTCACTTCATCACGACCTTTTTCCTATTCTTCACATAGATGCCCTTCTTTTGTGGTTCACCCTGAATGCGGCGACCATGAAGGTCGAAGACGATGGAAGGAAGGTATGGGGATGCCGACACATTGACAATACCTGCTGGTTCATCATGGAAGACAAATAGCCTGTCAGGGAAATATAGGTAAGATGCGGCGTGGCGTAAGACGACATTGTAGTCAGCCCAGTTGTATTCTGCATCGTTCAATACAAGAACGGCACGCATGGGTGGAATGACACACCCAATCTCCTCTGGCTGATGAATATCTGAAAAGATGTATTCACAGTCCTCACTATTACCTATCAACACAGAGAATTCATCCTTTGTCCTTTGGAAAGTACTCCTATTGTAGTAGCCTTTCAGGCTTGCGCCCTTTACGGTGGTCTCTGCCCCTTTGTCAGACAGGGTCACGTCCTCATACCTTATTTCAAAGATCTTTTCTGGAATGATGAGGTAAGGCACATGAGCCTGAGGGGTGTACTCACGCTGCCAGATAATCTTGCCGTCCTCAACCCCATCCAGATAATAGTACTTTCCCAATGATGCATCGGGGGTGACTGGCAGAATGATTGTTGCAGGTTTCCCCACCGTGAATATAGCCGAATTCGTGATGGTGAACGAACGGAGCAGGGAACCATTGGAGAAATCGAACGGTTGCCAGCCATCTTGATATTGCTTTTGCTCTGGATAGCCCTCAGCGGCAATGGCCACCTCGAATAGTTGGCTGGCATCTGCTATGGGAAGAAGGAAACTTCCATAACTATCCGTCGTGGTTTCATACACGGTCATGCCGTTCTTACTCTTCAGTTTGACACGGGCATCTGCAACGGGTGCCTTTTCCTGATTGACAATCAAACCGGCAAATGATGTTGTCTTAGGGGTGGTGACTGAAGTATCAACACGGTCGTAGGTAAATGTTTTGTCTGTCGTGTTGTCGTGAAATACCAAAACCTTCATCCAGTCATCATTGACAGTATGCGATTTCCAGTCAAAGTAATTCCAAGTGCCTGCTGATTTCAGAGTAAGCAGGGCACGTCTGGCTCCGACACGGGCACCGTACTCAGAAGTGCCATGTGAACCTCCAAACCTATAGCTGCAGTCAGGGGACTTATCAATAAGGTAACTTCCTTCTTTCTCAAACCGATCATAGGGATAGGATGAGTAGAACCCGTAAAAAGAGGCTTCAGGGAAGCTCTGCTCTACAAAACCATTTCTAACATCCATGTCGCCATATTCAATCCGAAAATCCTTATCGGGGATTATCAGATAGGGTACGTCAGCCTTTGGGTTCATTTCCCGCTCGAATATGAGATGCTTGTCTTCCACCCTGTCCAAACGGTAGTACTGGCCAAGCGAGGCATCAGGCACGGTTGGAAGGAAAATGGTGGCCAATTGCTTGGCATGGAATACTGCTGCATTGCACAGATAAAAGGTATGAGTTTGGGAACCATTGGAGAAACAGAATTTGTTTTCAACAAATAGAACTTTCGGATATCCTTCAGCAGAAACCATCGCCATCCGGGGAGTTGATGACTCATCCACAGGAATCAGGTAGTAGCCATACTCGTCTGTCGTACCAGAAAACTCCATGACAAAACCATCAAGAGTATAGTTACCTACCTGAACTGATGCACCCGCAACAGGCTCCATGTCCTGGTTGAGCACAAAGCCTGTCAAGACCGTCTTCCCCTCTTTGTTCCCCTCAGCATGGGAATTGTTCGGACATATCAAAAATAATGTAGTCAATAGTAGCCAAGAAAAATACTTCATATTTTTTCCTCATGAATTTGGGTTCTAATTACTGATTGTGAATACAAAAATAACACTTTTTCTGATAACATCTAATAATATCAACTCTTATTTATAACTCTTTAATACATTTTCTTCAGGAAAACAATAATTATATGCAGGCAACCAATTATTTAATCTCAAAAACAGCTCCTGCTTCACATTCGAAGTCAACATTGATAGTTACTCCACCACTACCATTCTTGATAACAAGTTTGCTGCCACTTTTTACAATAGTTCCTTCATCCTCATCAAACTGTGCTGCTTCAGTATGAATATCCAATGGTGTGGCACTATAATAAGCATCATAGTCAAATCTCATATTAACAATGCTGGTGGATATGGAATCGTAATAGAGAATCTTGGGGAAATAGTTGTGCTTGTTTATGACCATAAAGAATTTATCAGAGGGTATCTGAAAAGAGCAGATATTGCTTGAACATGGTATACTGTCTAAACGTTCACCATCCATCGAAACGATAGATATATAATAATTGCTTGATAAATTTGTACTAACCGTCATATAACCATTTGATTCAGAATAATAAGCCGTGATGGTAGATGGCTCAGCAGTCCAGATTTCAAGAGAAGGGTCTCCACCACAAAGATAGCAGAAAGGATTGTCTTTGTTATAAATACTTGATGTGAGATCATTTGCTATGTGCGCACTAATATTTAAGTCACCGATATGGAAAACATTATTGGTTAATAGCTTGTTGAATAGCAACTTGTTATATCCGTTGTTGACATAGTGGTTTGTATCTTCTGTTGCACCTATAAAGGCGACCGCACCATGTGCTGAACGTGTAAATGCTTCCAACATACAAGTATTGGGATATAAACGCCCCGTTTGACATGCAACGCTAAAGAAAATAGCACAGGTTTCAGAATCCATGTTGTTTATTTCACTTATTGTAAAAGACTCATGAGAGTCGTTCCAAATTGTACTGGAAGGGATCTCTGATTCTCCACCCCAAAAAGTTGGTGATCCATGTCCTCTGTAATTCACAATGTGTGCTCCTTGATTGATTTTCCCCACAACGAATGCATTTGTGGCATTATTCCCATAGTATTCGGATCCATATGCTTCAGTAAAAGAGACATTTCCATTATGTGTATTATAGATTTGTTCACAACAGCTTTGAAAACTATCTGGATAGTATGGACCTGCACCTTCTGCATGAGCTACTAATAATACTTCATTAGTAGGATTATATTCTTTTTCATATTTAATCGTTTTATCAACCATGTGTTCAAAATCAGTTAAGGACTCTACAGAAAAACGACCGATAGGGATTTCTGCCTGCAAATCATTGTCACCATCAAGACAACCATACCAATAATCACTTTCAACAAATCTGTTTCTAGCAGTAAGCACACTTGCCGATGGTATTTCGGCATAATCTCCTACAAACAAGACATACTTTATACCGTTGTCTTTTTCCTGAGATATATAGCTTTTTATTTGAGAGGGTGTTGTGCCTGTAGTAGTCGTAGAAACAGTTTTGGTCCTATATCCCTTAAAAGCCTTCCATCGTTGGAATTCCTTCAACTTGTCGCTATTGAATATGGCATTATTACCTACAATAATTAGGTAATCGTATTCATCAGCATTCCTATTGAGTTTTGTGACAGGTTTCTCTTTAAGTGATTTGGAATTGGTATAAGGAAGATTATCAAATAGGCTCAAGGGATCATCAGGTTCAAAATCTGAATCTACAGATTGTCTTTGGTTACCACTAAAGCTAACCGAAAGAATGAATTCGTTCATGATTGATAAGCGATTCTCCTCTGGATAATAGCGGAAAGGGCAAACGGAGACATCAACGTTATGAATATTTCGCCATTGCATTTCCTCGCCTATATTAAGTATTGACGGATAATAGCTATTATGGTAAGACCACTCGTCAATATCAAAATCCTTTGTGTGTTCTGTCTCTAAAAGAGATCTTTGCATGGGGAGGATTTTGCCTATATCAATATCAATCCAACTATCTTCAGAAATAGTTGCTGAAACTTTTGTATGGGCAGGAATGGCAATAGACTGAGTAAAAAGGGGAAGTAATGGCTCGCCTACTTTTGACTGGAATGATTCTCTTCCAAAAGACAAACGATGGAATTCTCCATTTTCATTCTCGATTTTTATATCAGACAGTCTGTGGATGATAACCTTCACCTTGTAGCTGTATTGGTCAGACTCGAGGATTTCCGCTGTTACGGCCTCGTCGTTTTTCTTCTTGTCAAGCTGTATCCAAGTCTGGGCATACATCCATTCACAAACAACTAAAAAAAAGAAAATTATTAATAGCTTATGTATACTCATAATCACATTCCTTTCTTTACTTTGACAGAATCATTCTCTTCGTATCAATCTCCATTCCATTTACCAAGAGTGTATAGAGGAACATACCTTCACCCAGTTCATAGCCATTGATGGTGACGCTGGTCATTCCCAATGATACAGGCAGTTTCTTCAGCATCTTGCCGCTCATGTCGAAGATGCAAATGGCAGCGTTTGTGACATCGTCAGCCAAATGGAAGCGGATGGTAGTCTGTTCCTTGAAAGGATTCGGCGTGTTCTGATAGAGTACGTTGCCTGTAGCAAAAGCGCTATAATCAGTACTTTCATCACCAAGAGAACGGGTCTTATGTTCTGAGCTGCCCTTCACGGCATCCAGTTCTTGTTTCAAATCCTGAATGGACTGAATAAGAATGGGTACCAGCTCCACATAGTTCACACCAAGTGTGCCGTCCTGTCCTTGATACACAAGATCGGGATAGATGGTCTGCAATTCTTGAGCCAATAAACCATAATGGCGATTTTTTACAACGGAATACATGGACTTGGCCAATTCGGGGGATATGGTGTCGCGTTCTGCTTCAGGAATTACTTTATCCTTGAAATTATAGGATATGACATTCATATTCATTATTTGATTAAGGGTTGTAGAAGGTGCCTTGGAGTCTGCCAAAGGACTAATATTCTCAATTTGGGTCATATCAGAGGGAGAAATGAATGTTGGAGATGTTAGGGTCTCGTTGCAATAGGTCGGACCGTCGAAATAGCCAGCATACTGACCATTGATATAAATACCTGAGGCATGGGTTACAGTCCCAAAAATGCCAGCACCATTCTTAAGACCATATAGACCACCAACGACTCCATAGTTATAGCCTTTTACGCGATTTCCACCAACGCCAACAATACCCATTGAACGGCCAGAATTTAGGTTTGAGTTGGGATATCCATAACTGTAAAGCCCGATATTGAACGTTTTTGTACCAGTAGATGGTTTTGTTTGAATACCAACATTATAGTTGGAATTATCTGCACCATTCACATTTAACACTGCACACCCTACCGGAGGTTGACTTCCTAAACTGACATTTCCGTTTGAATCAACCTCCAACTGTGCTAAGACAAATGTGGGGGCAGTTATCAACAGTGCTGCAAGTAAATACTTTTTCATAGTTTTGTTTTTTTAAAGTTTATAAATTACTGTTCTTTAATAGGAGTGCCGACACGTTGGCATATTGCTTCTTTGCCGACACTCAGAAAAGAGATTGCTTTACAGCGTGATGTAGCCGTAGAAGAGCAAGTTGCCTGAGATGAGTTCGATGCGATAGGTACCGCTAAGCGTGGTGGGTAGCCAGACCTGGGTCTGCAATGAGGGAACGACAGCCATATAGACCACGTTGTCCGTGGCATCAAGAATACGCAGCACATAGTCAGCATGAGTGCCATGGAAATCCAATAGGTAACCGTTCTGCCAAAGCGTTGGCATAAGGACGGGAGCTTTGCCATTGCCGGGGCCAATAGGGATGTCATCAATACTAAACTCAATTTCTTCCTCATCACCCACATCCTGTGCATTAACAGAAAGTGCCCCTCCCAACATGAGAAGTACGATGATGAATGATGTAAGTTTAAACTTACCAAAATAGTTCTTTTTCCTCATAATAGTATATAATTAAGTTAAAAATATAAAGTTTGTTTGGCGCAAAGATAAACAATTTGCGCCAAACAAGTATGTGGAAAAAGGATAAACAGATTTCTTAAAAATTTCTTAAAACGCCCAACTGCCTGATTACTTGTAAGATGGAATGAATATCTTAAAATTTCCCAACAATAGCAATACCTATATTCCCCTTATCAAGCGGTCAAATTCTTTTCCATTCCCAGGAACTCCAAACAGTTTTTCAATGAGTTTACTGCGTCGTTTTGAATAATTGGAGCCACTTATGCCTAAACAATAAGAGCAAGCCATGGGTTGCAAGTTCAGATGTGCAAGACAACATACCCTGTAATCAACAACGTCGTCAAACAATGGTCTCTTAGCAGCAAGGAAAAGAGAGAACTCAGGAAATGCCTCACGAATCATGGCATCTATCTTCTCCCAGTCTTCGTCTGAAAGAAGGTCTGGGTATTTATCTTTATCAACAAGCGTTTTATAGATGCTGTAACCATAAAGCTTTTCGCTTATTTCTTTTTCTGATTCTGCCGCCGAGGCATCAATGCGCAACTTGTATTTTGCTAACTGGCTCTGAAGATCGGCAGCTTCCTCTTCCTGCTTCTTGACTGTCACACTTAAGTGTTTCTCTATTTTACGCAAGTTCTCCAACTCTGTCTTAAGTCCGGATATATCTGCCAAAGCCAACTTCTGGCTATTAATGGTGAATTCATGGTTCTTAATGATTTCACTCAATTCCGTTTCACGGTGATGAAGTTGCTCCACCTCTGCCAAGATCTGACGATATTTTGTCTTTCCTTGACTATACTTCTCCTCTTCTTGCCTGCGCAACATTTTCTGCTTTCTGTATTTATAATAAATGTATGCAAGAACAGACAAGATAATAACGGCAATGATACAAGCAACAACAAAACGTTGACGCTCGCTATTTGCTCTATCCCTATCTATCAGAGCTTGGCGCTGATGGCGACTGTAGTCGTACATGGCCTTAGCCTGCTCCACTTCGTGCGTTGCACTTTGGGCATAGACAGAGTCGTTCATTTCCGAATAATAAAGGGCATACTTAACCGCAGAGTCTGGATTATTGTATCGTTGGTAAAGCAATGAAAGTCCATACGCACCAGCACTTTGGTTGTTGAAGTCTTTACCAGTATACAGTTCTTTGCGGAAACAGTATTCGGCAGAGTCAAGCAAGTGATTCTTCAAAAAATAAAGACCTTTGGCATAATAATATACCTCACGCCCTTTCACAATATTTCCTTCTGAATCAAAAAAGCCAGAATTCTGTTCATAGTCTTGCAAATAGGGTAAAGCCCGTGATGATTCGCCTTTGTCTATCAATTTCTTGGCAAGTAGTCCTGCAAATCCTGCTGCTACCTTGTTATATTTATAGGCCTTCATTTGTCTGATAGCATCCGTGTAAATCAGGATCGCAGAATCTTTCATTTGAAGCTGGTCGTATGCCGCTGCTTTCATGGCGTAACTCCTTAAGGCATTTAATGTGTCCTTACCCAACCATCCATATTTTGCCGAGAGATCTTGATACTCTATCTGATTCCTATACAACCCCTGTTGATAGAAGATGGTGGCACTCTGCCCGTAAACCCTGCTGAGCTGGGCAAAATCACAGTCGGGGCTAAGTGTGTCGGCACGGGTGATGGCCTCCTGGTAGCAGTGAAGGGCCATGGGCGACTCGCGCATGTCGGCGTAGCAGCGGCCAAGGAGGTAGTGGGCCAGCATCTGGTCGTTGGGTGTGCCGTGGCTGTCGAAGTAGCCGGCGAGGGCCTGCGCCTCGTCGCGTTCCGTGGCAGTGAGCACGGAGTCGGCTCGGTTCAGCGCGTTCAGCGCATCAAGCCGCTGACGCATCTCATTGTACTGACCCCCGCTTGAACAGGAGGCCAGCGTGATCAGTATCAGGAGCACTGTGTATGAGATTCTCTGCATTAAATAATCAAATTAAATAATTAGTCCATTTCACAGCAGTTGGTACAGCCTCAGCTCGGGCGGTGCAAAGGTAATGAAATTTATACAGAATACCAAATTTTTGGTGATTTTATTTAATCTGACCCCTAACGCTCCGAAGGGGCAACAGCAGTAAGCCCAGGGCATTGCCCTGGGTGATAGGTATGGCGCGGATAACGTCCTGCAAGGGAAGAAGAATCATTGCAGCAGTTTGGCTTTTGCCTTTCAGGGCGATGGTTACCGGGTGCACGATACCCAGGGCGATGCCCTGGGCTGATGGAGAACTATCACCAATTGGAGCGGATAGCCAAGTAGCGGTTGACAGTATTGACAGTCAGTTGCTGCGGTGGGGTAAGTAAAGAAAGGATGCCATGCTGGCGAAGAGTAGCACAAATGAGTTGCTTTTCACCAACGAACTTTTCTGCCACCTCTTGCTGGCAGCGCTCTTCCTCAGAAAGAGGTTTTCTGTCGATGAAATCGGCTATTTCCGTATCTTCAAAGAATACTACAAGCAGACGGTGGCGGCGTGCTATCTGCTGGAGGAAAGGCAACTGACGACGCAGAGACACCTGTCCCATGAAGTTGGTAAAGAGCACTAGCAGGGAGCGTTTGCTGACGTGGCGACCGATGGCTACGGAGAGTGCCGAGAAGTCGGTCTCGCCAAAGTCGGTCTGCTCGGCATAGAGCGTTTCAAGCAGTTTTTTGATATGGCCAGGCCGTCGGTCAGCAGGCACTATCGTTTCTACACCGGAAGTGAAGGTGATCAGTCCAGCACGGTCTTCCTTGTGCATAGCCACGTAGCCAAGAGCCAGCGAGGCATTGATGGCATAGTCGAGGAGGGTCATGTTGTCGAAAGCCTGCTGCATGACACGTCCCTTGTCGATGATGGCAAACACCTGCTGCGAGCGCTCCTGCTGATAGACGTTCACCATGGGGCGGTGCAGGCGGGCAGTGGCACGCCAATTGACAGTACGATAGTCATCGCCACGCAAGTAGTCGCGGATATGTTCAAACTCGGTATTATTGCCGATACGGCGAATACGCTTGATGCCAGGTTCCTGCAGGTTGCGGCTGATGGCAATCAGTTCCAGCTGATGCAGCTGCTGATAAGAAGGATAAACTTTCACATCCTGCGGCAGAGCACAGGTATAGCGGCGCTCCACCAGTCCAAGCCAGGTAGAGGCAAACACCCGGATATGGCCAAAACTGTAGGTTCCGCGGCGTGTGGGACGGAGGGAGTAAGTGTGGGATGTGGAAGGAGAAAGAAGGAAGGAGAGATTCCGGCTCTGGAACTGTATGGGTGCTTCATCGATTACTTCCAATCGGACAGGGAATGGATAGGAACTCTCCACACTGATGGTGACGCTGTTCTCGTCGCCGTTGCTGAAGCGGTCGCTCACCTGACGGCTGGCACTGATAGCCCTACGGTGCCACAGCAAGACAATATCGGCAACCACCATTACCAGCAGGGCCAGTGTCAGCCACCGCCCCAAAGTGAATAGTGGGGCGAAAGCGAAGCCGGATCCAGTAATCAGGATCACGGCAACAAGCACGAGGAAGAAACGGTGGCGTAGGAACATAATTGGGCGGCCTTTGGCCTAAATGATAAATGATAAATGAGAAATGAGAAAGGACTATTGAGAAATGACAAATGATGTTACTTCGGTACTTCTACCTTGTCAATGAGCCTGCGTGCCACCTTTTGTGGCGTATAGCCTTCCATCTCTGCCTCAGCGGTGAGCACCAGACGGTGCTGAAGCACAGCTGGGGTGACGGTCTTCACATCATCGGGTGTCAGGAAGTCACGACCCTGCAGCAAGGCATAGGCCTTGGCCGACTTAAGAATGGCTACGGAGGCACGTGGGGAAGCTCCCAGGAACACCACACGGCTCTTGCGTGTCTGCTGCACAATGTCCACGATATACTGCAGCAGTGATGTCTCGGCGTAAACCTGTGCAAGGAGGCTACGCAGCTGCAGCAGTTCGTCTTTGGTGATGACGGGGTTGATACTGCTTAGGTCTGTGAACTGCGTATTCCCGTGGTGACGCTGCAGAATCAGCAGTTCCTCCTCGGCAGTGGGATAGTCCATGGTGAGCTTCATGAGGAATCTGTCGGTCTGTGCCTCCGGCAGCTTATAGGTTCCCTCCTGCTCCACAGGGTTCTGCGTGGCAAGAATGGTGTATAGCGGCGACATGGGATGTGTCTGTCCGTCGATGGTGGCCTGCCGTTCCTCCATCACCTCGAACAAGGCTGCCTGTGTCTTGGCAGGAGCCCTGTTCACCTCGTCCACAAGTACGATATCGGCGAACACTGGTCCTGCGTGGAACTGGAACTCCTGCGTCTTCATATTAAAGACACTGGTGCCCAGTACGTCGCTGGGCATGAGGTCGGGTGTGAACTGCACGCGGCTGAACTGAGCATCGATGAGCCGGGCTGTAAGCTTGGCGAGCAGTGTCTTGGCCACGCCTGGCACACCCTCTAACAGCACATGGCCACCGGCGAGGATAGCCGTGAGGAGCAGTTCTACGTTCTTTTCCTGGCCGACGATGACCTGCCCGATGGCCTGGCGCAGTGTTTGTACCTTGTCAGCAAAAGCCGTGAGGTCTACAGATTGTCTGGTTTCAATGTTTTCTTCCATATTCAGTTTTGTTTATTCCGTTGATATTGCAGGGTGCCAATGCGGCGTATGAAGTCCAGCTGATAGTTCTTCGGCGGCGTGACTTCCGGAATGGCCCGCTGGCGACGACGCGCAGAGAATCCCATCAGTAGCACGACACCTAAGATCGTGAGATAGAGAGCCCAACGCAGTGGAGGCCGCTTGAGCAGCTCGCGGAAAGGAGAGGTCTCTGCCACGTTCACATTGGGCATATAGGCTTCCGTACGTACCACTGGCAGAGGTTTCAGACGGTTCATCAGGCGGTGTACGTAGGCAGGGTTGTTAAGTATGCCATAGTTGGTGAAGAGCAGCGGGGTTGTAACGAGGATAATCTCGCCTTTACCCACCGGATAGCTGAGTGCCACGATATCAGCCACCCTCACTTTATCAGAGTCCTCCGCTTCGTAAGGACCGTCTTTCATGTAAGGGCTGTCTTTCGAGACATGCTCCTTGGCGAATTGAAGCGATTCCCAATCATGGATACTGGCCAGGGGTTCTGCGGGGAAGGTATCTAACAGGCAGGAATTAATGAACTGGGAATGCACCTGGTAGGCAGCAGTCCCGTAATGCAGTGAGTCGCCTGTCCAGAAGACGGTATCGCGTTCTTGGTTCTCCAGTTTCAGGACATCGTTGATGAGGTAATTGCCATGAGAACTACAATTGATATGCAGGGTATCACACAATTCCGCATAGAAGTAGGAGTATGCAAGCAGGATGCGGTTACCACGCTGGGCCAAAGCCAGCAAGGTGTCCACATTGACATTCTCCGAATACCAACCGGAGCGTAGGATGATGATGGAGCGGGGCGGGACCTTCTCTACTGCCAGCTGCGAGAGGGTTTTGCGGCAGACCGTGTAGCCACCTGGCATGGTTGTAGCCATGATGCTGTCGAAGACGTAACAACCGAAGGGCTGGCGGTCTGCATGAGCATAAGTGGGCTTCCAGATGAAGTTGCGCGGCATCTGGTACTCCAGAGCAAGCATGAGCAACGCCAGCACGGCAATGAACAGCCAGAATTTACGTCCCATGGTTCACCTCCTTTCTCAGTCTGCACACCTCGTCATAAAGTTCCTGGGTAGCATTGAAGTTACCATAACGTACTCGCAGGAAATGGGCTGTCAGGGTGCGGAAGGCAGCTGGGTTGGCAGCACCGACGGTCAAGTTATCAGGCACGGATGCCAACGAGGATGAGGCTTCGAATTCATAAACATACTGCGTGGGAGTCTTGAAGGGCTGCCAGTCTATTCTTCCTTCATCGGACAGAGCCTTTAACGCCTGAAGATAGCACAGGCGGATGGCCTCGCGCCAGTCTTCACGGCCAACGGCCTGACGGATGTCCGCTTCAAAGTCCACCCCGTAAATCGTGTCTTCGCCTTCGGCATCCTCATTCTGCATACTGTCCTTACGCTGGAACAGTCCAGGATGTTTACGCCAAAGGTACAGCCCGATGAGCCCCAGCACAAACAACGCCAACAGCACCAAGAGCATGGTTCCGAAAGTGCTGTTCCACATCTGCCCGAAGATCTCACCCATCAATTCGCGTATCTTCTGTATCAACCATTCATAGAAAGTCATATCGTCTCCAACCAATTCACGGTTGTAGTCAAAATCGCGCTGTGACTGCCACTGAGTAATCTGCACGGAGTCGATGACCAAGGTATCGGACATGGACGGGCTGCCTAGATATTATAATATGTGAAGCAATATTAAAGCGTCTCGAAGTTCTCGATGTCGCGGTCAACGGTGACCCCATCCATCTTCTCACAGGCATGACCATATTGATAGGCTATGCCGATATAGAGCAAACTCATGAGCAAATTGCTGATGTAATTAGATATGACACCCAACAGGTACTGTATGGCAGTATAGCCGAAAGACGAGACGAAGCCAGCTTCAGCCCCCTGAGCAGTCAGCACACTCTTCAGCATAATCATGATGGACCACGGTGTCTCAACAATAGACGCTACAATGGTGACAATGATAAAGAGCACCAATCCTAATCCCACGATGCCACCCCATGTGTTCCAACCCAGCCGGATGGATTTCATATAGGCGTCGACAATGCCTGTATTGCGTTCAAAAAGGAAAATGGGAGTGACCAAGGCAAAGAGCGGGATTGCCACCAAGAGCAGAACAAAGGCCAAAATCACCATTCCTATATGGATGACAGCCATAAGGGCAACAAACAGGCCGAAGACAACCAACAACACGAAACTCGTGAGCCACAGGATGAGCTGTCGGCCACAAAGCCTAACCACATCGGGACGCAATTCCTCACCCACGATTCCCTGCAGCCGCTGTGGACGCTGTTCATACTGCTGCATCAGCGTGTAGACCACAGCCACCAGAAGCATGATGGCCAGATACTGAACGAGCATCATCAGTCCCAATGACCCCATCCACGACAGCATCTGGCTGATGTCGCCACTCTGTTGGACTCCTTTACTGATTTTCTGAATATAATCCATATAGCCACCCATGAAGTTGGTCTCAACAAAAGCCTGTACCAGCGAGAGCGGCAGCAAGAGATAAGTGAGGAACCGGGCCATAGGACGCCAATTCTCTCGTACAAAGTCGAACGTATCGGAGAGCTTTTCGCCAAACGTCCGGATGCGATAAAGTTTAATCAACGGTTTTTCCATATCATTTAGTTTTTCATTTACGCTATTTCACTTTTACCCTTTTTGCGTGGTAAAATAATAAAGTAATAGACAACGAATGTCAACGATGCAAGGATGATGCCTAGACGCAACCAGTCGGGCCATTCCACATGGCGGGTGGCAAAACTCTCGATGAAACCGGCCAAAACAAACACAGGCACTGTGCCTACGACAATCTTCATACCGCGTCGGGCACCCCGTCGGAAAGAGGTGAGACGGGGGTAGGTACCAGGGAAGAGCCAGCCATTACCCATGGCTATACCAGCCGCACCTGCAATGATAATGGCCGATATCTCCAACGTGCCGTGAAGCCATACAGCCAATGCTGACTGCCACAACAGACCGTGCTGGGCGAAAAACGTCTGGAACGAGCCAAGCATCACGCCGTTCTGGAAAAGGATAAACCCCGTGCCCAGGCTGGTGAACACTCCCAAGGCAAAGGTAAAAAACGACACTTTGACATTGTTCAGCGTGATCAGTCCGAACATGGAATCCTCTGCTTCACCGTCATATACTGCCATCGGTGTGCCATTGGCAATGTTCTGCAGGGTCATGTCCACGTAGCTATCGCCAAGAATGATACGGCAGAACTCAGGATCGAGCAGCTGTGAAAGCATACCTATCAAGGCACTTACCAGGAAGACCACAAACGATATGCCCAGTTCTCGGCGTGCCTCCCACATAATAAGCGGCATCTCCCTGGTCCAGAAAGTCAGCAGTCGCGACCACGGTTGCCGGCGAGAGCGGTACACCTCGTTGTGCAGAGCAGAGGCCAGGTTATTCAGGTAACGCGTAATCTTTGATTCTGGATAATGGGTCTGGGCAAAGGCCAGATCGCTGGTTATGTCGATATAGACATCAGCTAAGTCCGTAGGCTGCACTTCGGCGATGCTCTCCACCGTCGCTTCCGCCTGATGCCACTTATCGATGTTCTGCCTGATAAACGTTACTTCTTTCATAACACGGTGCAAAGGTACGAATAAGCGAGCGAAATGCAAAAGGAAAACTTGTTTTTCTTTTCATTTCCGAGCGGGAGTACCTTCGAGCAAAGCTCAGAAGTACGAATAAGCGAGCGAAATGCAAAAGGAAAACTTGTTTTTCTTTTCATTTCCGAGCGGGAGTACCTTCGAGCAAAGCTCAGAGGTACGAAAAATTCGATTAAGCGAGGACAGATAAATGCATTTATACATTTATATGTAGAGCGTGAGGATTTTATTCAATAAGCGAGCGAAATGCAAAAGGAAAACTTGTTTTTCCCCTCTAACCGATAGGTTTTCAGAATTATTTCGTAACTTTGCAGTCGAAAAATTGCTATGGCAGCAAAAAATATAGTTACCGGACAGTATGTCCGTATTGAGCAGACACCAGGGAGTGTCGGTGAACGGATGCTGGCTCAGTTGATGGACTGGGTGATACAGGCAGCCTATATAGCACTGAACATTTTCCTGATTGACCAATTGAAACTGTCCCCCGGGGTTCTGACCATCATTCTCGTGGTGGTTCTGCCTGTGCTGTTCTATTGCCCGTTGTGCGAGCTGTTTGCGGGTGGCCAGACTTTCGGGAAATGGGTTATGAAGCTGCGTGTGGTGATGGCCGACGGCAGCAAGCCCTCGCTTAGTGCCTGCATGCTGCGCTGGCTGATGATGATTGTTGATGGGCCGCTGTTAGCCTATTGCGGTGTGATCGTGATGCTGGTCAGCCGCCACAACCAGCGTTTTGGTGACTTGGCGGCAGGTACGCTCGTGGTGAAGCTGCGCAGCTATCACAAGATACAGGTGAGCCTTGACGAGTACGACTACCTGACACGTAACTACCGCCCTTCCTATCCCCAGGCTGCCGACCTCTCCTTGGAGCAGGTCGACGTAATCACTCGCACGCTTGAGGGCGACGTGCCCGAACGCATCAGTGCCTTGGCCCAGAAGGTACAATCGGTGCTACACGTCACGAAGCGCGAGACCATCGACGAGTTCTTCCTGCGTCGCATCGTCCGCGACTACCAATACTATGCCTTGGAAGAAGTGTAACATATTCTGCACCTTCAAGTGCTGCAAGAGTTTTGCCGTGGGCTTCGCCAGCGAAGCCCCTCGCGTGATTCCTTGACTTTGCCATAATGCGTACTATTTGCGTACTCAGATATTTGGCTGTTTCAGACTTTTTTACTACCTTTGCACGTGATATGAAACTGAAATTGATTATTCTGCTCTGTATCACTACATGGGTATCCTCTTCTCTTCCGGCGGAGGGTCAGGGTATGTACGTGTTCAGTCGCGAAGGCTGTGACGCCTATGACATTCGGAACATAGAAGAAGTCAGGGTGGTTGACAGTTATTGTCTGAAGATAGGATCGTCATTCCTCTATCCTTGTGCTGAAATCGACAGCATCACCTTTGCCGAACCCTTAGCGGAGACGAGGCGCATGGGTTGGTGGGGTGATATGGGCTTTGGACGCTCTGCCTGCTACTATCAGTCCTTCCTCAAGGACTATCCCAACATGGTGGTTGAGGCTGCCGACAGTCTTTGCACGTCTGCCTTGTACTACCTGCCCGACGAGGTTTCCGACTCGCGGGAGGGATTACAGAAGGTTGGCAGGAAATGGCGCTACGTCAAGAACACACTGTCGGGCCGTCGAAAGATAGAGCTGCATCTCTTCGATAAGCCTGATGACTGGCTCGATATAGCTTACGACACACATGGTCGTGCCTGTCTGAATTATTCCAGTGCATTCGACTATCTTCCTGCCTCTACACTCAGGCAGGCCATAGACTATTGGTTCCATCCTGACACGACGGCCTCCCTGCCCGCTTCTCCTGTTTTCGGTTCGTTCGATGGTCTGCATTATGAGGTGTCGCTCCCAGTCATGAAGGAGCCTGTGCGCTTCACCATCAATCTGGCTGGTGCTGCTGGCTATATTTTTACTGACACGACAACCATCGTGTTTCCTGACACACTCACTGCCACAGAGTCATTCCATCAAATGGATATCTGCGATGATAAGTGCACACTTTTCTCCTTGGATGGCAACCGCATCATCATCGTTGAATTGTTCCATGCAACGGTCGACGAGGTTATGAAATGGCTTGTACGCTTCGACCTTGACATCTGTAAACCTATCTTTATTCGCGAAGAGGAATGAAACGGTACTGTCTACTGCTACTTGTGCCAATCCTCCTTGGCTGTTCCGTCTCAACGGGGCGTGATGCCTACGAGCGGGCACTCGCCTACGTGGAACAGGGTGATGCGCCCCAGGCGCTGGCCTGTCTGAAAGAGGCTGCCCACAAGGCAACCCACGATTCACTGCGTGCAATGGTCTATAACGAGATGGGCAGTTTGCTTTTCAACGAAGGGCTGCAGGAGCAGGCACTCGATGCCTACCTCATGGCCTATCAGGCCAACTGTAGGTTGAGCGACACCATTGGCATGGCCTACAATCAGGCAGACATAGCCAATGTTTACCGTACGCGCGAAGCCGATGACAGTTGTGTCTACTATTTCGACCTGGCGGTAAAGCTGGCACGTTCGCAGGGCGACAGTCTGTTGGTGACTGACATTCAAAACCAGTTGGCAGGCTACTACCTGTGGCATGAAGACTACGGGAAGGCCCGCCCGCTGCTCTTCACAGGACTACGCGATTCCATAGCAGGTGGTCTCTGCTTCATGTTGGCCGACCTCTACCACCACACTGGCCCGCAAGACTCAGCACGCTACTATTGCCAGTTGCTCCTGAAGGAAGAGGACACAGGACTGCGACAGATGGCGCACAAGTGGCTGGCAGAGATACTCTTGGCAGAAGGCCATACGGCAGATGCCGCCCAGCATTTGGAGCAATTCGAACTGCTGACAGACTCCCTGATGCAAGAGACCGACACCGAGGCTCTTCACCGCGTCAGTGCGCTTTACGACTACTCCCAGCGTGAGCAGGAGAATGCACGTCTGCAGCGGCGTGTCATTATCATAGCTGCTGTTGCAGCCGTGTTGTTGATGCTGCTATTAGCCGTTCTGCTCTATTTCAGCCGTCGACGTCTGCAATACAGGATGAAATTGCAGCAGTTGGAGCACCTGCTCACCCACTATAGGAAGGACTACACAAAGACCGCAGAACGCCAGCAGCAGATATTGACGGAGACGCCCATCTGCCAGCGCATTAACCGTCTGCTGGGTGATTCTCGTCATCCGTCCATGACCGACGAGGATTGGCACATTCTGGAAGACACCTTTATGAAGGTACAACCATCCTTTCTCAACCGTCTGCGTGAGTTCCACCGTTTTTCCTCCCATGAGCTACATATCTGCCTGCTACTGAGGCTACGACTGCAGCCCGCTGCCATCGGTCAGCTCACTGCCCATTCCAAGCAGTCCATCTCCACTACCCGTTCACGCCTTTTCGAGAAAGTATTCGGGCAAAAGGGCACACCTGCACAATGGGATGAGTTCACCCTCTCGTTATAACGCTGATGCGGACTGTTTGCGAACTGTGAGTACGCACAAGGTACTCTTGTGAACTCTTTGCGTACAAGAATGTTTGGCGAGACCAGTTAATTGTTCTACTTTTGCAACGCAATTGCAAAACAAAATGTTTAATCACTAAAAAACGACAGATTATGAAAAAGAGCATTTTATTACTATTATTATTGGTGAGCGCACAGGTTTTCGCTCTGCCAGACGGTACGCCGAACGATACAACAACAGTTGTGAATGGTACAAATAATACGGAGGGGAATTCTCAGAACCAAGAGCTGAAAGGTCTTG
Source organism: Prevotella sp. (assembly GCA_016285075.1). Lineage (GTDB taxonomy): Bacteria > Bacteroidota > Bacteroidia > Bacteroidales > Bacteroidaceae > Prevotella. The sequence continues at coordinate 1,114 of JAEEQB010000065.1, read as the reverse complement.
GAACGAAAGCGTTCAAGGAACTTCCTGACGGCGAGGAAGCACAGCTGACACTTCAGAGTGATACGGTGCTCTTCGTCAGCGGCGATGAGGCTTTCCTGCGTAGCGGCGATGGTGGTGCCATCATGTTCTATCAGTCGGGTTTGCCGTTGGAGGCCGGGCAGATACTCTACGGCACAGTTTTCGGTCGAAAAGAGACGCGTGACGACATGCCCGTATTTGTTGGTTCTGATAAGACTAACAACAGTGACTACATTGTCACTTACACAATGAGTGCCGAGTATTTGGAGATGTCGCTACGTCAGCTTAAGAACGAGCAGACAGCTGATGCTGGTGTGATGGATTCGAACATTGCTGACTTTGTTGTGGTGGACAGCGCCGAGGTGACGGCAGTCAATGCTGCTGCCCGCAGCTTTACGGTGTCAAGTTCCAAAATGTGTGGTCACAGCCTGACGGTTGTTGACAGGTACAACTGTTGCCAGAGTCCTGTCGTGGTAGGCAATACCTATTATAATATAAAAGGTATCGTGATACCTAATGGCAAAACCGACTACCAGCTCTACTTAGCTGCCGATCTGGGACAAGGTACTCCCACAGGTATTGATAGTGTGGTGAAAACCTGTTCAATACATACAGTTGTCTACGACCTCCAAGGTCGCCGCATTCTGGGTGAGCCAGTCAAAAAAGGTGTCTATCTCCGTGGTGGCAAAAAGTATGTGAGGAAGTAGGGGCAAGACTTTTGCCGTCTTTTCAGCCCTTTTTTGCCATTTTTGGGCAAAACGTGTAAAGCCGTGTATTGCCAAAAAAGGCCGATTCCATCGATAAATTTGAGCTTTCGTCAATTTTCAGTCAATTTTTTCTCTTCTTTTTCCTTGCAACTTTCACAAATTGTTTGTATATTTACCCACGAATTATTAATCAAAATTGCTAAAGCGTATGAAGAAGTATCTATTAGTTTTCATGAGTGTCCTGCTGTTGGTAGGTATGGCTGCTTGTTCATCATCAGACTCTCTGTTATCAGACGTAAGTCATTCGGATTGCAGTGAAATACCAATGTATGCGACTCGGTCTAGCACATCTCCAGTTCAAAGTTATTTGATGATAACACGCGAAGGTA
>JAEEQB010000064.1 GCA_016285075.1 Prevotella sp. | reverse complement strand
CTCTCTACATTTTATCGAAGTTCGTCACTTGTAGAATGTAATCCAATTAGTCCTATACTTGTAACTTGGAGCCAATTTGCTTTCAGGGAAGATTTCTTTCACCTTACCGCCTTTATCCCGATACCAGGCATAGTTCCAACCTCTGCCCATATCCAGATAGAGAGCATGGGTAACCTTATAGGCACTCAGACACTTTACGAAGAACTCGTATGTCATCACCTTCTTCGACTCTATGATACACAGCTTGCCATCCTTCTCACACAATGCCCTGTAGATAGTTCTGTTATTCTTCATCTTTGCGCCAATAGGCCTGACTGCGCTATCCTTGATAATCAGCAACTGGCAGAATCCCATTTCCCATCCATTTGCTTCTGTGGGATAGTCAGCTTTCCTCATAAACTTCCATTTGCCATTACCCCAAACGAAGCCTCCTGTATTAGCCTTACAGCGATAGCCCTTCTTCATCACCCCATTGCAGATATGGTTATCCGCAATGTTCGAATGCTTAAACTCATTCAGCAACTCACCAGTAAAAGCCGCTTCGCAGCAAAACTCCACATCCTTCTGTGAATTCTTTGGCATCTGTTCACACACCAAGTCAATCTTAGAATACTCAGGATAGTATGCGTTGAGATTAGTCATTGTCTCAACGTTTACTGCATAACAACTGATTTGCAGAAGTGCCAAGGTTATTAAAGATATTACTTCCTTCATTCTTCGTCGTATATGATTATAATGAATTAAGTACTGTCCCCATGATTCTGTTTCAACAATAAATCTGTTGTTTCCTCATTTCATTTTGAATATCTGACCACTCAATATTAGTCCGATAATCCCAAGAACTATAACTAATGCCATGATGTTTTACTTTTATACTTGTTACAATAATATACACTTATATATTTTGAATTCTCAGATGTGTATTGCATATATCGAAATCGACTTGAATGCACTTTATTGGCACTCTCCCATGTACAACACTTTTAATTAGTTTTGTATTAAGACTATCTGATGATAGTACATAGACACAATTAACAGCACCTTTTATCGTTAATTGTGTTTTAATATCAGATACAACACGATATTCATTTTCAAAAAACCAATGTTCATGTTTAGTAAAGAATATTTTTCTTTTTTCTTTTACTATAGCATCACGAACACTATCTGCCGGATTATCTTTGAAAACAAAAGCTGGAAATGTTATAAACTCTATATCCTTACTATACCTTATATCGTCACAAAAGAGTCCTCTCTTGTTTTTTAGAAGTTTTTCCTTATCAAATTCAATACAGACACCATTTTCATTCTTAGCATATTGTCCCCACATCATTGATGACAAACAACCAAGAGTCCCATCATCGTAATCCTTACAAAAACTAATTTGTTTGAACTGAGAAATAATATGGAACACAAAGGCTAATGGTTCAAGTCGTTTTTCCCCAATTGGGATATGATGAGGTATTCCAGCCTTAGGTGGAATTTCAATTGCTGCTATTTTCTGCTTTTCAAAAATATCATTAACATTCATATATTTGCATAGACGCAAATGTTCTGAAAGCCAAATCTTGCAAAAAGATTCTACAGATGTATAATGATATAACTTCATTCCTCTTAGTTCTTCGCTTGGCAAATTATCCTTGTTTATCATCTTTCACATTTTAAATTTCATAGGGTTAAACTCATATTCTGCACATTCCCATATCCACTGAACGCACTGGCGATTCATATTGAGATTATTCACGGGATTCTTTATCAGCGAGATTTCTATGGTGTCATTGCCCATCAGCACGATTGCTAAATAGTAGCGATCTTGTTTGAATTGTGCTGCGGCAAATTCATTATTTGTCATCCTGAACTTCTGACCAGCATAATCAATGGATTTTACTTCAATACAAATTTCTTTGCCATTCGGATCTATACCTTCTAAATCGTAGCCAACATTCAAAGTGCTTACATCTTTCAGATTAAAACCATGAGCATTTAAAACACTCAACGTATTCTCCTCTGCACTCCTCCATTTTTGTGTTTTCTTAAATTCATTAGATGGAGTTTGTACATCAGGAATATTATTAAACCAATCCTCAACATTCGTACGGACTTTTGGTTTATCTGTTTTGTCGCTTGTTTTTGTGACCTCTATTGGTTTTTCATAGAACTGTCTTTCGTACAAATTATCCATTGAAAGTCTTGTCAAGCACAAACCCATATCATTTCTTGAAAGGCCATTGTCAAGAAGAAGTTGTATAAAGCTATCGTCTATCAATAATTGTTCATTATCATTGAGTTCTTTCAAGGAAAACAATCTGCCGCCAGATAAAAAGAGAGGAGAGGATGAGAATTTATCAATTTCTTGATTCATATTAACACTTCTTATTCCAGCCACAGCCAATTGAGCATAGCCTAATAATGAAATTTCACCATCGTTAACGTGACAGACAAGTGTGCTAATGTCATCTGTTTTACAGCCAATGTATTTTAGTAATGCGGTCATCCCTGCAACCCTCTCATATACAGGTGAAATCGTTGTACACCCCATAATAGTAGCTATTTTATTATAATCTGTCGCATTAAACCATGATGGAGATATTTTTATATCACGAAATAGAGGGCCGCCTTGTGATTTAATCTGCGTGGCAAACTCTTTCTCGAACGATTGTTTCATTAATTGTATAAGCTTCGCATCGAAATAAGGAGTTAAGGCTTCAAGATATCCTTTTGCCTCATCATCTATGATTTGCAAACATTTTTTTAGGAGGTTTAAATAGATTGCACACAAATTGGAGATTACTGTTTTCGTCTTGTTATCCAATATTAAATGCCGACGCGATGGGTCCGTACTGAAATCGCCATTCACAACAACCCCTAAGCCACAACTATCTTCTGTGGGGAGGAAAGCATGAATAAGGGCTTCTGATTTGGGCAACCTCTTGATTATACCATTTTCAATATTGAATGCAATACTACATCCATCCTTTGTGCATACTAACCAGTCTGATATCTGACTATCTGTTATTATACGCAATTTGCGACCTTTGTCATTTTTATCTAAATAGGAAACACTTGCGGTAACGGTTTTGCTTAATGAAACCTTAATATTCTTAACGCTATTTAAGAATAAAAGGGTTGAATATTTAAACGATGTGTATTCCTCGTCAATCTGGTTTGCCGCGTTTCCAGAGAAAATAAAAACAGTTGAATAGCCCGCACTTTGTATCCTTGCCAGTTCGTTCTCAATTTCCTTCACAACCTCAGTTCTGATATCATGAGGAATACGTATTAAGGGAATGCGTTGAGCTTGAGGAACTACTACTCTCGACAATTCTTTTGAAAATGTAATTTTAAAATCGCCACTTATCAAATGTATCTCTCTTGCAAAACTCACAACAGATTTAAATCCGATTCCACGATAACCAATAGATGCGCCTCTCACTTTATTAGACGAAGCACTTCGACACAAACTTTCAACGTCTTTTATATCAAATGGTCTTCCGTTGTTGGCTACAAATATATAATCATTGTAGCGACATACATAAAATGCTGTTGCACCGACATCATCAGCATTTTGAAGTAGTTCAATAAAAGAACGACAATTATAACTTTCTGAAACATAATTTTCCATGCCTGCCAAATCTGATAACAGCATAGGCGAGTTAATTGCTTCAGATATGAGGGATTTCCTCAACTCATTAAGATCTATATTCATAACGATGGGAATATTCTGATTTTATTGATATTTGATAATGTGGTTTCTGAAATCTTGACAGGAAACTCTAACACCTGAAAGATAGAATAGCCATTATTATATAGGTTAAGCCCCTGCATATGAATAACATTGTTTTCTTTATCATAAACAACCAATTTCAATGGAATCTTCTGAAATTCCCTACAACGTTCCTCGTCCGTAACAAGCGTCTCTATGTACAAATCGAAAGAATGCTCGTCCTTTACTTGAACAGAGAAATTCTGAAGCGCGATTCCAATCCTTTCTTCAATTGCTTCAAATTGTTCTATCTTGCTTTTTATTTCATCATTGCCAATTTTTATACTGCTATATTCCACAAAATACCATTGTGAATTGTCTCTCCTTAAAAGCAATGATGCAATCTTTGAGATTTTCAATTTCATCCTGTCTCCATCTGAAACCATAGACCGCTTTATGCCTTCAAAAGCAATCTTTACATCAACGAACGATTTAGGGAGGAGTTCTTCCCCTGAATACAATGACGGACTCATATCGTGAACCCCATCTATCCATCCTCTCGAGATGGAAATATACTCAGGATTTAAAGCAACTATTGACTTTTGGTCGCTTTGGTTTGTAACTCGTAGTGTAATGGCAAATCTTCGTTCGAAACCGATAGTTGCCATCCCCTCTTTTATCCATTCGATTTTTAAATCTTCAATCTCAATAAACCTTTCTGGATTCATAATGTCCTATGTATTTATTAGTTCATTTTCATGCAGGATAAATCCTTATCAACCCTATCTCTGAAATGGGGAAGTCGAAATTGTGGAAAATCCCACAGAATTTTCCATACCCCTTAAAACCGTCATTGCCAGTAAAATCATGCGCCATTTTGACGATGTTGTTTCCCTTGTCATAAATGACAGCATGAATACAAAATGAGTTTTTGTAATAATCTCCTCTTGTTGCAAAAATCTCAAAATCTAAATATAAAGTTCCTTCATTGTCATCTCTTACACAGAAGTTTTGAATTGTTATGCCCATTCTATCTTCTATGGCTTCAAAATGCTCAATTAGGTTTTCTATCTCTGGATATCGTGAGAAATCTAATGCTTTAGTCTGCTTTTCAAGAACATACCATTCCCCTTTATTCCTAATCAATAGTAACTTCGTCCTCTCACTAATTTCAAGTTCCATTCTATCTCCATCACAAACTTCTGTAATCTCGTCAAATCGTATCCGTAAAATGCCAAAGGATTTTTGATTAATTTTGTATGTTGAATACATCACATATGTCATATTCTCAGAATCTTTGTATTGAAAGTCGTCTACCATCAGACCGAACAATATGGATGTATACCTAACCCTTAACTTAAAATCTATTTCAGCATTACTATGATTTGTAACTTTGAGAATTATAGTATAACTCTCAAAACTTTTCTTGCTATACCCACCATCTTTTATTACATCAAAAGACAATTCATCAACAAGAATATCTTTCAATCGCTCATTATTACCCATAACACAGCTATCTTACATTTTCTTTTGATGAAACCAATAACTCTCTCACATCTACATCAAGAAACTTGGCAATCTCGAAGAGTTGTTCCACGGAGGGCTGCACTTTGTTGGTCATCCATCGTGAAACGGTACTTATGCTGTGGCCCATCTGCTCTGAGAGCCACGTACCAGTTCTTTCTTTCTCGGCTAATACAATCTTTAGTCTGTTATAGCGTTGTATCTCCATATTGCTTTTAGTTATTCTTGCCCAACATTGAGCGTTCTGTGCGCAAATATAATCAAAAAAGTCGAGAATATGATGATTTGTGAACATAAATTAAGAAAAAGAACAATCTTTTCCCTTGGTATAGCAATATTCCGCATATATTTCTGCTTGCAATGCCGTAGAAGGGTGTAGCCTAATACGCACTTTTCTGTGGAATGCCACACAAAGATGCTTGCCTGCTTTCTGATGAGCAAGCTCGGCAGACATTAGACTTTTGTTTCCCTGAATTGTTATTTCACAACAAGGAATTTTCAAAGTAATCTTATCTGGAAACCATGATGTACCTTTGTCCGCAGATTATAAAAACTAAACAAGACATGGAAGTTATATCAATTGAGCGCAGTACCTACGAGGAACTGCTGACGAGCTTCAACAGTTTCGTCACAAAGATGAAGGAGATGGCCAATAGAGGCAAAGACAAAGGGTTGGGCGATTGGCTTGACAACCAAGACGTGTGTCAAATGCTGAACATCAGCCCAAGAACATTACAGACTTTACGAGATAATGGAACGTTGGCCTATTCTCAAATCAACCGTAAGGTGTACTATAAGCCTAAGGATGTGGAGAGTATTCTTCATGTTGTGGCTGGTAGGGATAAAGATGGCAAGGTGTATAACCTCAAAACGAAGTGCCTATGAACGAACTGATAATGCCGCATAACGTTGGAGTGAAGAACGCAGTGGAGAACATGAAGGAGGTGCTTGCCCTATACAAGAAGGTGATAGGAAATTACCGTCCATTGCTTGATGGTGAACGCTATCTGACAGACAAAGAGGTGTCTCAGATTCTGAAGATCAGCAGACGAACGTTACAGGAATACCGTAATGATGGTGTGTTACCTTACATATTGTTAGGTGGCAAAGTGCTTTATCGTGAAAGTGATTTGGAGAGAGTTCTGGAAAGTTGCTATCATCCGGCTTATAAACGATAGGGAAAAGAAAGAGCCATTAGCGGTTCGTGTGCTGGGGATTATAACGCAGAAAGACGGATGACAGACTTCGCTAATCATTCGTCTTTCTGCTTTGATATATTTGGTTCGCTGATCTATGTCATCTTGATGTCTTTGAACGATGCGTTGAGTTTATTGCCAAGCATCGTCAGGTCGTTGTCGAGTTTCTGGCTTGTGATGCGGGCGTAAATCTGGGTGGTCACGATGTTCGTGTGTCCCAATACACGGCTAACACTCTCGATGGGCATACCCTTTGAAAGCGCCAAGGTTGCGAATGAGTGGCGGCCACAATGGTAGGATATGGCTTTCTCAATGCCGCAGGCTGTCATCACCGTTTTCAGTTTCTTGCACATTGACCAGTAGCTCATCTTGCCGAACACCAGTTTGTCTTCCTGTAGGTGCTTGTAGCGGTCGATAATCTGCAAGGGAACGTCCATCAGTTTCACTTGGAAGGGGATATTCGTCTTGTGACGCTTGCTGATAATCCACTTGTCACCGTTGATGTCTACGATGTTGCCCGTCGTCAGGTTCTTCACATCGATGAACGAGAGGGCGGTGAAGCACACGAATACAAAAATGTCACGAACAAAGGCCAGATTGTCATCCTCGAACTCATGGGTTACGACGGCCTTCAGTTCATCCTCGGTCAGAAACTCCCTTTCCTTGCAGTTGGGGCTGATGTGGAACTGTGCGAACGGGTTACGGGGAATCTTGCCGTTGTAGTGCGCTCTCATCACGACACCTTTCAGCCACATGCACCTCTGCCAGATAGTACCGTTTGCTAACCCACGCTCAGTACTGAGATAGGCGGCGAAATCCTTGATGAACTCTGGTGTTAGTTCCAACATCGACATGTCTGTGCGACGGTAGTGCGACTGAATGAACTCTGCCACATCCTTCCGCGAACGCTCCATAGCCCAAAGCGTGCTTGCAGCCCTGTCCTTGCCCACACGTTTCTTCTGGTTGGCAATGTCCTTGTCGAAAGCACTCAGCAGCGTTTCGTACTCGCTGCCGAAACCCTGATATGAGTTGCGCACCATCTCAGCCGTCACGAAAGCCTCGCGATCCGAAAGGTGCTGATAGTGCTTGATGATCTGCGCCTTGATATTATCAAGTTCGCGGTTGATCTGCAAAGCCTCCTTGCTACGGCCTTTGGCACAATTGCCCTTCACGTCCCACATATCAAGCGAAATCGTCTTCTTACAACTGAACTGGCTCTGAGTGCCGTTAATCGTCACTCTACCCATTACTGGCACCACACCATTCTTCTCCTTACTCTTGTTCACATAGAACAGAATGTTAAAAGTACTTCTCATGTTCCTTACTTCGTTTTTAATTTTGGCTGCAAAACTACTATTTCTTTTGGCATCCATCGTTATGCAAAATATAGCAGTTTGCGGAATAAGAAACGGGCGGTGAGAGGTGCGCCATTTTGCCCAGATTTGCGTTGTCGCTTTAGGAAAACTAACCCGCCTCAGAGTCCAATTTCTGGGTTACGATTTGGCAACCTAACTCCTTCACCAATCCTCCCCAATTTGCTTTTAGCCCCAAATTGAACTTCCTCGTTCTTCCCCGTATTGCCTTTATTACAGGCCGAATTGCGTTAATCTTCCAAAAACCGTTACCAATTACAACTTTTTTTCGTAACTTTGCAGCGGAAAGTCGAAAAATAGAGAAATGCAGACCAAAGAAAGAATCGTCAATGTCCTCCTTGCGATGATTGCCGCAGGGCTTCTAGCGATATGCATACTGAGCATCGTGCGGGCTTCATCCTAAATAAGAGATTGAGAAAATAAGCTATTGAAAGAATATGGAAGAGAATATGACCAAACAACGCCTGACCATCAGGATAGGAAATAGCACGTTGTCATTTTCAGCAGTAGATGAAACGGCACCGGCTGCTGTTATCGCTACATTCGAAGATGCTACTAGCCCTATCATCCGTTTTGAGCCTTTTGTGGTGAAGAGCGGTGTGTCTATGGCTGCTAACTTGCGTAATGCTTTCCGGCAGGTAGAACTGGCACAGTTGCCCATAGCCAAAGTGAGGGTGTTGATAGACTCCCCCGTGTTGATGATTCCTGTGGAACTGTTTGAGGAAAGCAAGCTGCCAGATCTTTATCGTCACTCTTTCCCCGACAGCGATCAGGAAACAGTGCATTATAATGTTCTGCCCGATCTCAATGCCGTTGCTGCTTTTTCTGTGAACAAAGACTTGAATACGGTTATTGAAGACCGTTTCAAGAATGCCAATATCATTGCGGCCATTTCACCCGTGTGGCGCCATCTCCATCAGCGTAGCTTCACGGGGGTACGAAATAAGCTTTACGGCTATTTCCATGAGGGACGCCTTGATATTCTCAGTTTCCAGCAGCATCGTTTCAAGTTCTGCAACCAATATGCTGTCAGGCATGGACATGATGCAGTTTACTTCCTGCTCTATGTGTGGAACCAGTTGGCTCTCAATGCCGAGCACGATGAGCTTCATCTCGTAGGTGACCTGCCTGAAGGAGAATGGCTCGTTGAGGAACTGAAGAAATATGTTTCCAAGGTCTATGTCATCAATCCGCAGGCCGATTTCAACAAGGCACCTGCCACCCTTATCCAAGGCATGCCCTACGACCTGATGACATTATATGTGAAAGGAAGGTAATGAGAATCATCACAGGACAATATAAAGGACGACGTTTCGAGGTTCCACGTACGTTCAAGGCCAGACCTACTACTGACTTTGCCAAGGAGAACATTTTCAATGTGCTTACAGCTTATGTGGATTTCGAAGGCGCTACCGCTCTTGACTTGTTCTCTGGTACAGGAAGCATAGCTTTGGAACTGGTGTCACGCGGTTGTGGACAAGTTGTCAGTGTGGAATTGGATCGTGACCATCACCGCTTTATCCGCCAGTGTGCTGATAAATTAGGACTGGAATCTTCCTCCTTTCAGTGTATCCGTGGTGATGTGTTCCGTTTCTTGAAGAGTTGCAGACAGCAGTTTGACCTTATCTTTGCAGATCCACCCTATGCGCTGAAGGAACTGCCAACGATTCCCGACCTCGTTATGGAGAAGAACATCATGACTCCAGGTGGCGTGTTTGTCTTTGAACACGGCAAGGACCATGAATTCTCCTCGCATCCCTGTTTTGTGGAGCATCGTAGCTATGGCAGTGTCAACTTCAGTCTGTTCAGACATCCAACTTAATTTCCCCATACGCTTTCTCAATAACTATTCGTTTGATTTCCCTTTTTATTATTATCAACTATAACCATTTATGTTCTCAGCATTATTATCAGTAGTCTTAGTCATCAACGAACTGATGGCTTCTAACGCAGGCGAGGTGATGAGTCCTGCCATTAATTTCGACAGCTGGATTGAATTGTATAACCCTGGTGACCAACCCATCAACTTGGGTGGCATGTACTTGAGCGATGACGCAACGAACCTGAAACTATGGCAAATGCCCAGCAATATGGGCACGGTGCCAGCCAAAGGCTATAAAATCATTTGGATGGGTTCTGACGATATCAAAAGTAATCATGCTGCATTCCATCTTGATTGCGATGGCGGTGTAGTCTACCTCAGCGACAAGAGTGGACAGCTGATTCTCAGCCAGGAATATCCTGAGGCCTTGAGCCGTACAGCCTGGGCAAGAAAGACTGATGGTGGAGAAGAATGGGGTTGGACGGCCACACCCACGCCTGAAGCAACTAACAATGCTGCAATATTTGCTGACAAGCGACTGGAAGCACCTGTGGTGGATAAGAATAGTCAGTTGTTCAAGAACTCGCTCAGCATCAAAGTAAACATTCCTGAGGGTACAAAACTGCTTTATACAACCGATGGCAGTATTCCCAGAATAGAGTCACCCTGGAATGAAATGCTCACCAACGGCAGTTTTGAAGGCACCGATGTCATTAACTTCATCTGCCGCGATGGCAATGGAAATGGTGATGAGAGACGCATTAACGATGGTGTTGGATACAATGGCTCACGCGGTATCAAGGTCCACTCCGTGGCCAATGCTCTTAACGATTATACTACTCAGTTCTTCATCCATACACCTGACCATATATGGAAAACCGGTGAGAAATACCGTTTCCACATGTGGGTGAAAGCTGACAAGCCCTGCAAAGTAAATGTACAGGCTCACCGTAAGCCTGGCGACTACATCACCAATGGGCTGTTGGGTGGTTCTATCGATGTTACTACTGAGTGGAAGGAGTTTACTTATGAAGGCACCGTTACTAAACAGCAGGCAGACGAAAAGACCACCGGTGGAGGATGGTGGGAACCTTCTGTCACCACCTACGCCCTGCAGACCATCGCCTTTAACCTGAATGCCATCAAGGATGCTGAAAACAATTTCTACTTCGACGATATCTCTTGGGAGTCTTACGAGGAAGTGTCGAGTAAGGAAAGCAAGGATGGCAAGTTTACGATTTCCAATACAACCAACTACGTGTTCCGACTCTTCCAGGATGACTTCTTGCCCAGTGTCCCTGTGACACGCAGCTATATCAAGACCTCTAACCAGTATACTCTGCCTGTCATCAGCATTGTTGGCGACAAGAAGTTCTTCACCGACCCGAAAATAGGCTTCGACTGTGATGGCGACGGTACCAATGGCAAGACTGGCAATGGACAGAGCACCCCGAAGAACTACAACATGGACTGGGATAGGCCAGCCAACTTCAGCTATCTCAGTCCTGATGGCAAGATGCTGTTCAATCAGGACGTGAACATCTGTGCTTCAGGCGGATATACCCGTTCCCAGAAATTCCGTTCGTTCAAGCTGAAAAGCAACAAGGTGTTCGACGGCCAGAACCGATTCGACTATTCTTTCTTTCCCCAGAAACCCTTTATCCGCAGCAAGACATTGCTGATTCGCAATGGTGGAAATGATGTGTGGAGAAATGGTGCACGTTTCATGGATCCAGCCTTGGAGACCATTATACAGCGATCAGGCATCGACGTCGATGTACAGTCTTACGTACCTATTATAGAATATGTAAATGGTGAACTGAGAGGTGTGTTTAACATGCGAGAGCCCAACAACGACAAATTTGCTTATGCCAACTGGGGCTACGACGATGAGGAACTCGATGCTTTTGAGAACCTCCAGATAAAGAACGGTGACGATATTGTTCTCAAGCGCATCTTCGAATTGGGCAAGCAGGCTACAGATCCTGCTGCTTATGAGGAAATCAAGACCCTGCTCGACATCGATGAGTTCACCAATTATATGGCCGTCACTTTCTTCCTCTACAATGACGACTGGCCCGACAACAATATCAAAGGCTATCGTAGTCGTAATGACGGACGTTATCGCTTTGTCAGCTTCGATCTTGACTATGCCTTCAAAGGATGCTTTGCGGAAAGCGTAGACAACCCCTTCACCAACTTCGAGAAGTTCAAGGATGACAAGACTGCACCAAGAACGAGTTATAACAAAGACATCGTTAATCTCTTCCTGAACCTGCTGAAAAACGATGGGTACAGACGTAAGTTCATCGATACCTTCTGCATTGTGGGAGGTAGTGTCTTTGAGTCTACACGTGCCAATAAGATTGTCGACGAGTTGTTGGCGGTGGTGAAGCCTATGTGCCAACTTATGAGGCAACAGAATATCTATGATGGACATGAACCTGAGCGTTCTGCCAGCACCATCAAGAACGAGCTGAAGGATCGCAGCACCAAGATGACCAACTACATGAAGCAGTTCTCGCCCATGAAACTGAGTGGAACCACCCGGCAAAGTGTCACGCTGAAAACCAATGCTGAAGGTGCACAAATCTTCATAAATGGTATTAACGTGCCTTATGCTGATTTCCAGGGCCATCTCTTTGCTCCTGTCACATTGCGTGCTGAGGCTCCTGCCGGCTATCGGTTTGACGGATGGAAACAGGGTGGGAACGTCATCAGCAGCGAGGCAGAGCTCGTTCTACCCGCAGGCAACTCAGTCAGCCTCTATGCCTCATTTACCAAGCTCACCGATTCAGAACTCAATGACCAAGGTATTACTCCTGTCCGTATCAACGAGGTGAGTGCCGATGATGGTATCTATGTCAATGAGTATTTCAAACGCAAGGACTGGGTAGAGCTTTACAACACCACCTCCGAACCCATCGATGTGGAGGGAATGTATCTTACCGATAACCTCGATAAGCCGAAAAAGTACCAGATCAGCAAGGGCAATACGCAGGCCAGCACCATCATCCCTGCCCACGGCTACCTTGTCGTCTGGTGTGACAAGGAGGAACCACTCAGCCAGTTACATGCCTCTTTCAAAATCGATGCTGAGGGCGATGAATTACAACTTATGGCAGCTGATGAGTCATGGACAGACCGCCTTGCCTATCCTGAACACAAGGCCGACCAAACTGTGGGCCGTTATCCTGATGGAAGCAACCAGGTATATGTCATGAACATACCAACCATTGCCAAGAGCAATGTCATTTCATCCTATGCCGTTGATGCACCGCAGTCTGCTACCGTCGACATCACCGACGTCTTGGCCGATGCCATACAGCCTCTCTCTGTCAGTTGCAAAGGCGATGTTCTCATGATTCATGGAAAAACTGATGAGGCAGATATCCTTCTCGTGAACATTACTAATATGGCGGGTCAGACAGTGGCTACCCACAATGCCGAACTCAACTTCGGTATGGCCACCCTCTCTGTTGCTCAGTTGCCTGCTGGTGTCTACGTAGCAACTGTCACCGGCAGTCTCAACAGCCATGCCACTTGCAAGTTCATCAGGAAATAACTTGCTTCTCTAGCCTTGTGGTCTGAAAAGTACTATGATTGTTAGCGGTTCATCACCTCGCCAGGGAATAGCTACTTCTCTGGCGGGGTTACGGCCTTTCCTGCCTCTTTCCAAGCGATGATTCCGCCTTTCAGGTTCACACACCGATATCCTTCGGCTGCCAGCCGTCCAGCTGCATTGGCTGAGCGACGACCACTTCTGCAATAGATGGCAATTCGTTTGTCTGTAGGTAGTGCAGCCCGGGTCTTCTCAATGAAATCGCTTTGCCCCTGGTCTATGTTGACAGCATTTGCAATATGTCCTTCAGCAAATTCACTGGGGGTACGGACATCAAGCACAATAACACAGGAGTCCTCTATCAGCTCAGAGAACACTTGAACATCAGCATCCTCGAAATTCTTTTGGCCGCAGGCAGTATTCAGACCCAGCATAGCCAGTAAACAAACTAAATAATTCTTCATAATCCTTTATATTATAAAAATTGCCAAGTGCTTGAAAAGCAGCTTGGCAATTAACTTGTTGGGGTACTCGGACTCGAACCAAGAATGACAGGACCAGAATCTGTAGTGTTACCATTACACCATACCCCAAACTAACGGGTGCTATCGGTTCCTCGCCGAATTGCGGGTGCAAAGGTAGCACTTTTTCCTTAATCACCAAAATTTTTCGCCACTTTTTTATAAAAATACTCAATTTTTTTTGTTTTATGCCTGTTTTTCGGATAATAAGATGTAACTTTGCAGTCTGTATTCTACATATTATTAATTAATGGAACAAACGAGACAGTTAGTTGACACAATTACCAAAGGTATACAAGAAAAGAAAGGAAGCAACATTGTTGTAGCCGACCTAAGCGGCATAGATGGCACAATCTGCCGTTATTTCATCATTTGCCAGGGCAATTCACCTTCGCAGGTAGAGGCTATTACTGAGTCGGTAGGTGATTTCGCACGAAAGGAGCTGGGCGAGAAACCAGCTCATGTGGTGGGACTGGAGAATGCCCAGTGGGTTGCTATGGACTACAGCGACGTGTTAGTACATGTGTTCCTGCCTGATGTACGTGAATACTATGACTTGGAAAACTTATGGCAAGATGCCAAACTGACGCGTATTCCCGATCTGGACTGAGTTAGGACGGATAGTTTTGAGAGAAATGGAACAAAATAATCAAAAGAATCAGAAGAATATGAATAGTGGCCAGAACGGCCCTAAGATGAATATGCCCAAGTTCAACATGAACTGGATCTATTTCATCGCAATCATTGCATTGGTTGTGCTCTATATGACTGGAGGCAACGACAGTGTGTCTCGGGTACAGACCGATGCTAACTACAGCGACTTCAAGAAGTTCGTCAGTCAGGGTTATGCCGAGAGTATTGTGGTGAACAAACACCAGAATGTGCTTCGTATGTATGTCAAGCCTGAACATGTGCGTGACGTTTTCAATAAAGGTATCGACCAGACGGGCAAGAACCCCTATCTGAATGTGGAGATAGGAAGCGTTGACCAGGTGGAGCAGTTTGTTGAACAGGCACGTGTCGACAGTACCTTCACAGGAAAGTTCTCTTATGACAATAAGCGGGAGAACGACTTCTTCGGCTCGCTGCTCATGAATATCCTTTTCTTTGGAGGTATTATCATGGTATGGATCTTCATCATGCGCCGCATGGGCGGTGGCAGTGGTGGTATGGGCGGCTTAGGTGGCATGTTCAATGTGGGCAAGTCCAAGGCTGCACTCTATGAAAAAGGTGGCGATCTGGGAATCACCTTCAAAGATGTGGCCGGACAGGCCGGTGCCAAGCAGGAGATGCAGGAGATTGTGGATTTCCTGAAGAATCCTCAGAAATATACCGATCTGGGTGGTAAGATTCCCAAGGGAGCGCTGCTTGTTGGTCCTCCGGGAACAGGTAAGACTCTGCTAGCCAAGGCAGTGGCCGGTGAGGCCGGAGTGCCGTTCTTCTCAATGTCGGGTTCCGACTTTGTGGAGATGTTTGTGGGTGTGGGAGCCAGCCGTGTGCGTGACCTTTTCCAGCAGGCTAAGCAGAAGTCACCCTGTATCATCTTCATCGACGAGATCGATGCTGTGGGCCGTGCCCGTTCCAAGAACCCTGCCATGGGTGGTAATGATGAACGCGAGAACACTTTGAATGCCCTGCTGACGGAGATGGATGGTTTTGGCACCAATAGTGGAATCATTACATTGGCTGCTACCAACCGTGCTGACATGCTCGACTCTGCCTTGCTGCGAGCTGGGCGATTCGACCGCCAGATCCATGTGGACCTGCCCGACCTGAACGAACGCAAGGAAGTGTTTGCCGTACATCTGAAGCCGCTGAAGCTTGACAAAAGCCTTGACGTAGACTTCCTGGCACGTCAGACACCTGGTTTCTCGGGTGCCGACATTGCCAATGTGTGCAATGAAGCAGCCCTCATTGCTGCCCGCCACAATCGCGAGATGGTGGGCAAGCAGGATTTCCTCGATGCCGTGGACCGCATCATCGGCGGACTGGAAAAGAAGACAAAGGTGATGACCGAGCAGGAGAAACGTTCAATAGCCATCCACGAGGCAGGACATGCCACAATCTCGTGGTTCACAGAGTTTGCCAATCCATTGGTCAAGGTGTCGATTGTGCCGCGTGGACAGGCCCTGGGTGCTGCCTGGTATCTGCCTGAGGAACGTGTGCTGCAGACCAAGGAGGCCATGCTCGACGAGATGTGTTCTCTCTTGGGTGGACGTGCTGCTGAGGAACTGTTTGTGGGGCATATTTCTACGGGAGCCATGAACGACCTTGAACGTACCACCAAGCAAGCCTACGGCATGATAGCCTACGCCGGTATGGGCGATAAACTGCCCAACGTGTGTTATTATAACAATCAGGAGTACTCCTTCCAGCGTCCTTACTCTGAGACAACTGCCAAGATTATGGACGATGAGGTGCTCAAGATGATCAATGAGCAATATGAACGTGCCAAGAAAATACTCTCTGAGCATAAAGAGGGTCATGCTCGTCTGGCCCAGCTTCTCGTAGAGCGTGAGGTTATCTTTGCAGAGGATGTTGAGGAGATCTTCGGCAAGCGTCCCTGGACCAGCCGGGCCGAGGAATTGCTTGAGGCCCAGATGCGTGCCGATGCCGAGCGTATGGCAGAGGAGAGAACGAAAGAACTGGAGGCCAAGGCTCAGGAGGAAAAGCAGGAAGAAAAGAAAGAAGAAGCATGAAGAATTTCATCATCAGAACCATCACGGCGGTGTTCTTTGTTGCCGCTATAGTCACCAGTTTTCTGCGTCCTGAAGCCATGGTGCTGCTCTTTGCACTGGTTACGGGCATGACCGTCTGGGAGTTCTGTACGCTTGTGAGCTGTCGCCCAGCCGTTCAGGTGAACCGCTTCATTTGTTCTGTGGCTGCTGTCTACCTGTTCTTTGCTATGGCAGGCTATAATAGCGGACTCACTCCACCTACGGTGTTCATACCCTATCTCGTATCAATCATCTATCTTCTGGTGGCTGAGCTGTACCTGAAGGCTGAGGATCCTGTGAACGATTGGGCCTACACCTTGATGTCGCAACTTTATATCGCATTGCCGTTCTCGCTGCTCAACGTACTTGCTTTCCGTTCCACGGGCAGCAGCATCGTCTATAGCTATCTGGCTCCTCTTTCGGTTTTCGTTTTTCTCTGGATTAATGATGCTGGAGCCTATATCTGTGGCTCTCTGTTAGGGAAGCACAAGCTGTTTCCCCGTATCTCCCCAGGCAAGTCATGGGAAGGAAGCATTGGCGGTGGACTTCTCGTTGTGGCAGCCTGCATCGGTGTATGGTCCCTCACTGAGCACTATGGGGTCAACGACCTCGGGCTTCGTGTGTGGGAATGGGCAGGATTGGGACTCGTCATCGTGATTTTCGGTACGTGGGGAGACCTGGTTGAGAGCCTGTTCAAACGTACGCTCCATATCAAGGACAGCGGCAACATCCTGCCTGGTCACGGTGGCATGCTCGACCGTTTCGACTCCACCCTCTTGGCTGTTCCCGCCTCGGTGATCTATCTCTATACGCTTACGCTGATTTGATGGGATAGCCAATGAGAAGCCGTCTGCCTATGCTCGTCGACTGTTCCCGTATAGGGCTTTGTGTTGTGTTCCTTTTCCCATTTCTGTCATTCGTTATGGTTTCCTGCCATCAGCAGCAGCCTAAATCCTTCTATAATGTACTCACAGAGGAAGATAGCATCGCTATCCGTATGGACACTTCACAGATGATCACCTGCAACAGCCGCCGGCTTCAGATGCGTATCACTCATCCCTCTTTCCTTCACCGGCAGCAGGTGCCTGCAGGCGAGCACTTCGAGCTCTTTATGTTCAACGACATCTCGCTTGTCATAAGGAAGGACACCATCGGTAGCGACATCGATGATATAGTACGCAGCCCCGGTCAGCAGTTCATGGGTATGGGGGCTGAGTTGTTAGCCGCTACCGACCGCTACTCCATACACACAGGCAACGAGGAAGGACTAGACTACTATGCCAAGGTCATTGACGATAGTACTCGTATCGTCACCATCACTTTGCGCTATGATCCTAGTCATGAATACGACGTTCGAAGTCTTCGTCAGTGGATAGAAACCTATGACCCCTTGGCCAATCCATAGGGACACTGGGCTTTTTTTTGCCCTGACTGTCTGCTGTTTGGAAAATAATTCGTAATTTTGCACCCAAATTGAAAAAAGAACAATGTCAAAATAGAAAATCATGATGATGACAGCAAAAGAGATTCGCGACTCGTTTAAGAAGTTTTTCGAGTCGAAACAGCATGCCATAGTGCCTTCGGCACCTATGGTAATCAAGGATGATCCCACCCTGATGTTCACCAATGCCGGTATGAACCAGTGGAAGGATATTATATTAGGTACGCGCGATCCAGAACCGCGTCGTCGGGCCGACACGCAAAAGTGCCTGCGAGTGAGCGGAAAGCACAACGACCTGGAAGAGGTGGGCCACGATACCTATCATCATACCATGTTCGAGATGCTTGGCAACTGGTCGTTTGGCGACTACTTCAAGGAGGGTGCCATTGATATGGCATGGGAGTATCTGGTGGATGTGTTGAAGCTCAATCCCGAGGACCTCTATGTCACGGTGTTCGAGGGTGATCCCAATGAGGGACTCGAGCGTGATGACGAGGCTGCCGGCTACTGGCTGAAGCATGTGCCCGCTGACCATATCATCAATGGCAACAAGCATGACAATTTCTGGGAGATGGGCGATACAGGTCCCTGCGGCCCCTGCTCAGAGATTCATGTTGACAGCCGCACGCCTGAACAGCGTGAAGCCAGCGGAAAGTCTGGTCGCGACCTGGTCAACCAGGACGATCCCCAGGTGATAGAGATATGGAACCTGGTGTTCATGCAATATAATCGCAAGGCTGACGGTTCTTTGGAGAAACTTGCTATGAACGTCATTGATACCGGTATGGGCTTTGAACGACTGGTACGCATGATGCAAGGCAAGCACTCCAACTACGACACCGACGTGTTCCAACCCATCATTCATGCCGAGGAGCAGATGACGGGTTTGAAGTATGTCACCTTTGAGGAAGAGCAAGGAACAGAGAGCCAGGAACAGGAGAACATCAATGTTGCCATGCGTGTCTGCGCCGACCACCTGAGGGCAGTGGCCTTCTCGATTGCCGACGGCCAGTTACCCGGCAATGCCAAGGCAGGCTATGTCATTCGTCGCATCCTGCGTCGTGCTGTTCGCTATGCCTATACTTTCCTCGGCCAGAAAGAAGCTTTCCTTTACAAGCTGCTGCCTACGCTCGTTGAGGAGATGGGCGATGCCTTCCCGGAGCTGAAGGCTCAGCAGACACTCATCGGAAAGGTGATGAAGGAGGAAGAGGATGCTTTCCTCCGTACCCTCGACAAAGGTATCTCCCTGCTCGACAAGGCTATGGAGCAACTGACTGTGGAAGGAAAAACAGAGTTGGATGGCGTTCAGGCATTCCGTCTGTTCGATACCTATGGATTCCCTCTCGATCTGACGGAGCTCATCTGCCGTGAGAACGGATTTACCGTCAATGAAGAGCAGTTCAATGTTGAAATGCAGAAACAGAAGGAACGTGCCCGTAATGCTGCTGCCGTAGAAAACAGCGATTGGGTAGAGTTGAAATCCGGCGAGCAGCAGTTCGTCGGGTACGATTTTACAGAGTACGAATGTGAGATCTTGCGCTACCGTAAGGTGACGCAGAAGAAGAACGAGTTCTACGAGTTGGTACTTTCGGCCACGCCTTTCTATGGAGAGATGGGTGGACAGGTAGGCGACTGCGGCGTTCTCGTATCAGAAGACGAGACCATCGAGATTATTGATGCCAAGCGTGAGAACAATCAGACTGTCCACATTGTGAAGCAGTTGCCGAAGAATCTGGAAGCACCTTTCATGGCATGTGTCGATACTGATAAACGCGACAGCAGTGCTGCCAATCACACGGCTACCCACCTGCTCGACTATGCATTGAAGCAGGTGCTGGGCGACCATGTGGAACAGAAGGGCTCATTTGTCAGTCCTAGCACGCTGCGCTTCGACTTCTCTCACTTCCAGAAGGTGACTGATGAAGAACTGCGTCAGGTGGAGCGTTTGGTCAACGACATGATCCGTCAGGACATACCTCTCGATGAACATCGTGAAGTGCCTTTCGAGGAAGCCAAGAAGCTGGGTGCCATTGCCCTCTTCGGCGAGAAGTATGGTGAAAAGGTGCGTGTGGTGCGCTTCGGACCCTCATGCGAGTTCTGTGGTGGTATTCACGCCAAGGCAACTGGTAAGATAGGATTCTTCAAGATTATCTCTGAGAGCAGTGTGGCAGCTGGCATCCGCCGTATCGAGGCCAAGACGGGTAGCGAGTGCGAGGAACTGCTCTACCAATTGGAAGACTCTCTGAAGGCTGTCAGGGCATTCTTCAATAATGCCAAGGATTTGCAGGGTGTCATCAGGAAATACATTGAGGAGCACGATTCCATGAAGAAGGAAATCGAGCAGTTCCAGGCCCAGGCCGTAGAGCGCTATGCCAAGCAGCTTGTTGACAAAGCCCGTGAAATAGACGGTGTGAAGATAGTAACTGCTGTCCTGCCCATGGAACCGTCAGCCGCCAAGGACCTGGCCTTCAAGATCCGGGCCAGTGTCGATGGCTCATTGCTGTGCGTGCTGGGTACCCATTATCAGGATAAGCCCCAGCTTACCATCATGATGAGCGATGATATGGTTTCCGACCATCATCTGAATGCGGGGCAGATGGTTCGTGAAGCAGCCAAACTCATTCAGGGCGGTGGCGGTGGCCAGCCCCATTATGCTCAGGCTGGTGGAAAGAACGCTGATGGCCTCAGTGCTGCTGTCGACAAGGTGGTGGCATTGGCCAATCTGGGATAGGTGTATATGTACCAGGAAACATGAAGAAGCCTCCGTCCACCGATGGACGGAGGCTTCTTCATGCTTCATGATGTGTCATAGCTGGGTTACCTCACTGTCTGTCAGTGACAGACTTTTGATGATAACCTCCAATGGAACACCATTGGCTTTCAGACTCCGTGCATTGGCTAAACGTTCTTCCGCACGTCCTTCCGCACGACCTTCCGCACGACCTTCCGCACGACCCTCCGCACGTCCCTCCAGCTTTCCCTCGCCGCGAGCCGTAACAATCTGGTCTGCCAAGATGACACGGTCGTCGATATAGCGGCGATAGGCTATCTGCTCGTCCCTGCTCATCTTGGCGAAGAGCAGCTTCTGACGCGCCTCCTGCAGACCGGGGGCATTGGCATCCTCGGGAATCTCGGTGTTGGCCAGGAAGTAGCACCACTGCTCCAGCGGCACCTTCGACCAGCGGTTGAAGTCGTTCACCT
>JAEEQB010000063.1 GCA_016285075.1 Prevotella sp. | reverse complement strand
GCCAGTTGAGCAACGACGTGTTCTATGTTAATCGTTACGGCATGCAGCGGGGTAATCCATTGCTTGACAATTCCATCATCCACAACATCTCCATTCAAGGAATGTGGAAGTTCCTGCAATTCTCGGTTAGCTATTCTGATGAGCGCGGAAGAATTATGCACTGGATGGAACAAATTGACAACTCAAACATAACGCTTGTAACATACAAGAATATACACAGTCTGAAATGGATTGTACCTTTTGTGACCATTTCACCTACTTTTGGCTTTTGGCACCCGCAGTTATCTGTAGGCATGCGCAAGCAATGGCTCACAATGCAAACGACAGCAGGAGACATCACACTTGGCAAGCCGATGCTGATAGTTCAAGTTAGCAATACTTTTGCCTTCAACAAGACGCTGACAGGTGAAGTAGATTTCAGATATCAAGGTCCAGGTCATTATCAGAACATCTATTTGGACTACCACCAGACCGTTCTTAACGTTAGTTTGGTCAAAACCTTCTTCCACGACCGACTGAGTATCAAGTTGGCTGGTGAGGATTTGCTTGACCGCAGCCGTGATGGGAACAGGGTTTACAATCAACAGGTACAGCTTTATCAAGGGAATTACTACGACCGTCGCCGTTTCGTAGTCACTCTTCGCTACAAGTTCAATACCGCCCGCTCAAAGTACAAAGGCGAGGGTGCTGGTAACGATGAAAAGAACCGTTTCTAAACCGCAACAACTATGCACAACAGTTTTAAATACATAAACCCAAATCGGTCATTAGACCGATTTGGGTTTATCGTGACAACAATCCAGTACGTCTCGTCGGACTGCCAGTCCGTCGGGTTCGGACTGGTAGTTCGCATTAATCGGACGAATCACATTCCTTCGATGAAGCAAATACTGTCTATTGGGGAATGTTCCTAATTCTAACAATTTGGGGTTAACCTCACTTTAATAACTGAAAAGCCTTTTAACAAAGGGATTGTAGCCAGTGAGGTTAGCTGTTTTAACCTCACTTAGACCTCACCTAAATCTCACTCAAGCTACAAATTGACTCATGAGTGAAGAAGTGAGGTCCAAGTGAGGTTCAAGTGAGGTTTTCCAAATGATCCTCACCTACCTCAAACGCCCTATACATCGGCATTTTAACAGCATCAAGTGAGGTTAGAAGAATCATGGGGTCGGTTCTATTGAGCACAATGTAGTCATCACAATGAAGGACAAAGTGGTCGAACTGGTCCAAAGTCGTAGTAGGGCAAGAAGGCAGTCATCTAATTAGCATCTTACCATCGTATGTACGGCAGACGGTGGCTGACAGTGAAAGTGACATGTAAACTATTAAATTCTACAAATTACATGAGAAAACCGAGATTTTTTTTGCATTTCGTTTTTTTTTAGCTAACTTTGCGCTCTCTTTAAACGAATGGAGATATGATATCTGTTGAAGGACTCAAGGTGGAGTTTGGTGTGAAGCCCCTGTTTTCAAACGCCAGTTTTGTAATCAATGCACGCGACCGTGTGGCATTGGTTGGTAAGAACGGTGCCGGAAAGTCCACCTTGCTGAAGATACTGTGTGGTCAGCAGCGGCCCACAGAAGGTGTGGTGAATGTGAAGAATGACTGCCGTGTAGGTTACCTGCCACAGGTGATGATACTTCAGGACCTGACCACTGTCAGAGAGGAAGCCCAGAAAGCTTTTGCCGACGTAAGTGCAATGAAGGAGCGTGTCGACCGGTTAGAGCGCGAGATGAACGAGCGAACTGATTATGACAGCGAGGACTACATGGAGCTGGTGGAGCGCTATTCTACGGCTCATGAACGGTTCCTGATGATGGGTGCTGAGAGCCGTGAGGCAGAGCTGGAACGAACGTTGGCTGGTCTCGGATTTACGCGCAATGACCTGGAACGTCCCACCAGAGAGTTCTCGGGAGGATGGCGCATGAGAATAGAGCTGGCTAAAATACTGCTTGAAAGGCCTGACGTACTGCTGTTGGACGAGCCTACGAACCATCTGGATATTGAGAGCATACAATGGTTGGAGCAGCTGTTGGCTTCCTGGACTGGAGCTGTGGTGATGGTGAGCCACGACCGAGCTTTTATTAATAATGTGTCGAATCGTACACTTGAGATCTCCTGCGGAAAGATTGTAGACTATAGGGTCAAGTACGACGAGTACGTGGTGTTGAGGCGTGAACGCCGTGAACAGCAACTAAGAGCCTACGAGAACCAACAGAAAGAAATGGCCGACATGCGCCAGTTTATTGAGCGGTTCCGTTATCAGGCCACCAAGGCCGTTCAGGTGCAGCAGAAAGTGAAACAGCTCGAAAAAATGGTGCCCATAGAGGTGGACGAGGTGGACAATTCATCCATGCACCTGAGGTTCCCACCCTGTTTGAGAAGTGGTGACTTCCCGGTGATCTGCGAGGACGTGAGGAAGGAATATGCGCATGTTGTGTTTGATCATGTCAACCTGACCATCCGCCGAGGTGAGAAAGTGGCCTTCGTGGGCAAGAACGGAGAGGGGAAGTCTACCCTGGTGAAGTGTATCATGGATGAGATACCGTTTGAGGGCCATCTGAAGATAGGTCACAATGTGGAAATAGGTTATTTTGCCCAGAACCAGGCTCAGTTGCTCGATGAGTCTCTTACTGTCAGAGAAA
Source organism: Prevotella sp. (assembly GCA_016285075.1). Classification (GTDB taxonomy): domain Bacteria; phylum Bacteroidota; class Bacteroidia; order Bacteroidales; family Bacteroidaceae; genus Prevotella. Next base: position 18,450 of record JAEEQB010000063.1, on the reverse strand, counting down.
CAATAGATCGTGTGGCGAGAGGAGAAATACGACTGAGAATCAATGATTTGCTTGGTGCCTTTATGTTTGGCGGCGAGGAAGCTGACAAGCGGGTAAAGGTGCTTAGCGGAGGCGAGCGCAGCCGACTTGCCATGATACGTCTGCTGTTAGAGCCAGTGAATCTGCTGATACTCGATGAACCGACGAACCATCTGGACATGAACTCGAAGGATGTGCTGAAAGAGGCCATCAAGGCCTTTGACGGAACAGCTATCGTTGTGAGTCATGACCGTGAATTCCTGGACGGGCTGGTGACCAAGGTCTATGAATTTGGAGGCGGTCAGGTGCGCGAGCACTTAGGCGGTATTTACGACTTCCTGAGGGCAAAGAAGATACAGGAGCTGAGTGAGCTGGGAAAGACGCCCTCCAAAGCACCCCTTCCACCACCCCACCCTCTCGCTAAAACGAAAGTAGAGACTACGTCTAAATCAACCCCGTCCAGCACATCCTTAGAGGGAATTGGTGAGGCTTCCAAGTCTTTGCTATCGTATACAGAACGCAAAGAACAACAAAGACGCCTTAACCGTGCGGAAAAGGCCCTGAAGGAGTCTGAACGCAAAATTGAAAGCATGGAAAAACGCATGGGTGAGCTGGACGAGCTCTTGATGAAACCAGAGAATGCCTCAGACATGACACTTGTCACAGAATACACATCGACCAAAAGGGCTCTTGACGAAGAGATGGAGGTCTGGGGAAAACTTGGCGAAGAAGTGGAAATGCTGAAACAAGGATTAACATAAAAAACATAAATGACATGAATCTGAAAACAGTTTTAATGACAATGGCAATGACAGCTGTGTCAGCAGCGGTATCTGCTCAGGAGCCGCTGAAGTCAGGCATCGACCTGACAAACTTGGAAACCAGTGTGAAGTCTGGTGACGACTTTTACCAGTATGCTTGCGGAGGATGGAAGGAGAAGAATCCGCTGCCAGCCGCCTATTCCAGGTATGGTTCCTTCGATAAGTTGGGCGAGGAGAACAACAAACGTATCAATGGTATTCTTGATGAACTGCTGCATGGTATCTATGAAAGCGGCAGTATGAAGAAGAAATTATCAGACCTTTATAAATTGGCTATGGACTCTGTTCGCCGCAATCAGGAGGGTGTGGAACCCGTCATGCCGATCATCAAGAAACTAGAGCAGGCGAAGACAGTGAAGCAGCTCTTCGAGGTGCAGCTTGAATTGGCACGTTATGGTGATTCCGAGTTCTATATTACCAGTATGGGGGCTGACGAGAAGAATGCATCGCAGAACATCTTGAACGTCAGTCAGGGCGGACTGACACTTGGACAGAAAGACTATTATCTGGAAACAGATGAGGCCACAACTAAAATTCGCGAAGCTTATAAGAAACATATAGTCAAGATGTTCCAGCTATTTGGTTTCAGCAAAAGTGCAGCAACAAAAAAAATGCGGAACATATTCAATTTGGAGTTGGCATTGGCAAAAGCTTCCAGAAGCCGTACGGCACTTCGTGACCCTCAGGCCAACTATAACAAGACTACCCTGAAGGAGTTTTCGGAGAAGTATCCTGCACTGAATTTGGAACGTTTGATGAACGCTCAGGGACTGCAGAGTAAGTACATGAAGGAGCTGATTGTCGGACAACCTGAGTTCTTGGAGGCTGCCAACAAACTAGTTGCAGGCATTAAGCCAGCCGAGTATCGTGACTATATGGAATGGGGTGTCATTTCAAGTGCTGCCGGACAGCTCAGCGACGAGGTGGAAGCCGCAAACTTCGAATTTTTCGGCAAGACCATGTCGGGCCGCAAAAAAGACCATCCTCTCTGGCGTCGTGCTACCAATCAGATGGAGCGTGTGATGGGACAGGCTTTGGGTAAGATCTATGTGGAGAAATACTTCTCAGCCGAGGCCAAGGAGCGTATGATCAAGTTGGTGAAGAACCTCCAGATAGCCCTTGGTGAACGAATAGCTGCTCAGGATTGGATGAATGACTCTACGAAGGTGAACGCCCTGTTGAAACTCAACACTTTCTATGTGAAGGTGGGCTATCCTGACAAGTGGATTGATATGACGAAACTAACGATTGATCCTAAGAAAAGTTATTACGATAACATGCAGGAATGTTACAAATTCTGGAACGATTACTATATAGAACACAGGGCAGGAAAACCAGTAGACAACGAGGATTGGTACATGAATCCACAGACGGTCAATGCTTACTACAATCCTACCACGAACGAAATCTGCTTTCCTGCTGGAATATTGCAAGTTCCATTCTTTGACATGAGTGCTGACGATGCTTTCAATTATGGTGCCATCGGTGTGGTAATAGGCCATGAGATGACTCACGGATTCGATGACCAAGGTCGCCAGTTTGATAAAGAAGGAAACATGCACGACTGGTGGACTGAAGCAGACGGAAAGAACTTTACAGAACGTACTGACAAATATGCTGACTTTTTCTCTGCCATCAATGTGCTGCCCGACTTAAAGGCCAATGGCCGTTTGACATTAGGTGAGAACTTGGCAGATCATGGAGGTCTACAGGTCGCTTATGCTGCCTTCAAGAATGCAACAAAGAACAAACAGTTACCAGTTATTGACGGTCTGACCGCAGACCAGCGTTTTTTCCTAGCTTATGCAGGTGTCTGGGCAGGGAACATCACAGAAGCCGAGATACGCAACCGAACAAAGAGCGACCCTCACGCCTTAGGAGAATGGCGCGTAAACGGTGCCCTTCCTCATATTGATGCATGGTACGAGGCTTTTGGCGTGAAAGAGGGTGACAAAATGTTCATTCCTAAGGAAAAGCGCCTCCAATTGTGGTGAAAAATACATTTAAAGCAATAAAATACCGTCATAAATGCATTTTTATGGCGGTTTTTTTTGTGCTTTTTAAATTATTTCCTATCTTTGCACAAAGAAAAACCTAAGCCAGTATAATAAGCTGAATTAATCATGAGTATTGAAGATACAACATTCAGACCCGAAGCCCAGTCTGGTACAGACTCGCAAATGCTCCAGCGCGGAGAAAGGGTGATGGAACACTCCAAAGAACCCCAGGCTCAGATGCGGGTTCAAATGCAAAAAGCTCAAGGAGTGGCATGTCCCTATTGTGGCACCATAAATGATAACGAGGCCATGTTCTGTGCCTCATGTGGAAAACCCATCAAAATGGGAACTTGTCCCAATTGTGGAAGCGAGATAGACCCTGAGGCAGACTTCTGTGAGACGTGTCATCACTACATTAAGAAGGATGTGTGTTCTTTTTGTGGTGCTCGGTTTATGGAATCAGCAGCCTTCTGTCCGGAATGCGGAAATCCTCATGGCGGAATTGTCTGTCCCACCTGCAACACACTGAACGATTTCGCGTTCTGCAAGCAGTGCGGAACGCCACTAACAGAGGAAGCCAAAATTCTTTCAGCGCAATTGCACAAACAACCAGAATACTTGGAACTGGTCAAAATGTCTAATGAGATGCAGGAGTTAGACATGACATTGCCCTTTACCTCTGAGCGAGACATTATGAATGAGGATGCCAACAACCAGCTTCGTGAACACGTGCTGACCCTGCTGGCCAATGACCGTGGGGTGTCAAATCCCATTATACCCAAGAAGGTTTCTAAACGTATGTCTCAGGCGGAATTGAACCAGCGCCGTGAAGAGATGGAACAGAAACTAAACAAGTTGCTGGAGAAAATGCAACAGACACCACAACCCTCACCCGCAAAGGTACGTAATTATGCAATGGCCCAGAAGCCTTACGGACTGAGGCTGGCGTGGGAGTGCAATTTCAAGCATGCCCTCCACTCGAGTCCCTGCGGATGTGCCAAGCCACAGCTGGGCGGTAAGTGGGTTGTGTTAGGTAAAAGCAATAATCAGGAAATTAAAGACGACAAATAAGCATGGATACAGACGACAGGACAATCAATCCGCAGCAGGTTATAGCTGACGGCAATGTTCGGAACGGTTTTGATGCTGCTCAGGCGGCTGATTCCACGATGCGGCCTGATACAACGAAGCCAGGGAACATAGATCATGTCGGAGACAACACTTTCAGAGGGGCTGGCGGTGCTATGCCTGAGAATGTTACCAGTGAAGGCTTTGTCCTGAAAGGTGATTATTACGAAAAGGTGAAATGCCTGAGTAATAATTCTGGAGAGGCTCAAGTTTTCCTAGTGAGGCGTGATGGCAAGGAGTATGTACTCAAGGTTTATTATCCCAATTTCGATGTCAACAGGAATCTGATGCTGACCGTCCGTTCTATGGATTTTGAAATGGTGGTCAAGGTTTATGACTTCGGAAAGACCTATGTGGAAGGAAAACTCCGTTTTTACGAGTTGATGGAATATCTTAAAGGTGGCACACTCAACAAATACGAATTGGGGGGCGACCTGAATCAGTTCCGTAGGATTGCCCTGCAGGCAGCAGCAGCCTTGGCATATTGTCATAATAAGAATATTCTGCATAAGGATGTCAAACCCTCGAATTTCTTCTTCCGTGACGATTCCCACCAAGAGTTGGTGCTGAGCGACTTTGGCATCTCATCTCTTCTTCAGCAGGATGGCAAAGCTCATCGCACATCGCAGGCCCGCACTCCCATCTATGCCGCACCCGAAATGTATATTGACGTCATTGACGGTGTGGTAGAACTCACTCCTGCCGCCGACTTCTACTCTTTAGGTATGACTCTTCTCGCTCTTTGGTTGGGAGAGAATCCGATGAGCTCCAATGAACGTGTCATGATGCGGCAGAAGAGTGAAGGACGTCTGCCTAGATTGAACGAACTACCTGAACAGGTGAAAACTATCGTGCAGGGATTGACTTCAGTGAATTCTGCAAGCCGATGGGGTTATCAACAGGTGGAAAAATGGTTCTTGGGCGAAAAAGTCCCTGTAGATATCAGCTCTCCCTTCCTGAAGTACAAGAGCTTCATTGTAGATCCGGAACGCAATCTTGTGGCAGAAAATGTTCACGAGCTGATACCGTTACTCATCGATAATGAACGACTGGCCATAGGTTACCTTTATAACGGACGTATCAGCCAGTGGTTGGAGGCATGTGGAAACCTGAAGCTGGCCACAGTAGTGAAGGACATCGTTGTAAACCGCTATCCTGTGGATCAGCATGCAGGCTTAATGGCCTCCATATATGCTATGGAACCATCTTATCCTTATAAGGATGTGGCAGGCAATACGTGTGATGACCTGCACAGTGTGGCAATCTCTGTTTTGAGCTATCAGGAGGAATATGGCATATTGCTGCGCAACCCCCATGACTCCTTGTTCCTTTATTTGGAGTCTCATTCCGATTGTAACGTGGATAGGCTGCGCTCGTATTTTACCAAGGGTGATCATCATTCAAAAAATCAACTGTCGGATGAAGAGGCAAGAATAGCCATACTAAGGCTCGTGTACGAGATGGACAGCGACATACCCTTCCTGTCACGTTTCCCATCGGCAACTATCGAGCAGATAGTCCATGCCTTTGGCTATGAACAACTGATAGAGGACGACTGGCACAGCTTGTGTGACGGCCGCCTGCTCTCATGGATGTACCGCCATGAGGACAAGATGGCTTGTGAGAGCCTGCGAATCATGACACAGGACCAGCCTTATTCGGTGTCTCTGGCCTATAAAGTTCTTTATAACCTTGACCGCAACGCTTCATACGACCTGCAAGGTGCCAATACGCCGAAAAAGGTGGCAATCCTTCTGAATGATCGTCTGAAGAATGCGGAACATCTGGAGTCCAAGGACTTTGAACGTGAAATGAGTGACTTTACTGAGGTAGACGGACGCTTTGCCTATTTTTCGCAGTTGCATGGATGGGTGGAACAGCAGGCAGAAGCCGCCAGGACATTCGACATGAGGTCGGAGGAAAACAGGAACCGTCTAGGTGCCTATGATGTCAAGACTGCTGCCTATCGTTTCTGTAAGATTCTCGGTGTTACGCCTACTTATCTTCTGCCTGATGGCACTGAATTAACTGATGGCCGCAATCTGGAATCTTCCTATATCTCGCAAATCAGGGCTGAGATGCGGAAAGGCAACTTCACCCAGTGGATGTCAGTGTTCTATCATGAAGATCCTGACCGTGATTTCAAAGAACAGTATTCTTATGAGCACGAAGTGGAAGATTGGCTGATGGCTTTAGGAAAGATCGATCCTTCACAGACCTATTACAAGCGTTTTGTCAATGCCCGCGAGGAAACAAAACGTAAGATGGATGATGTGAAGAACGGATGGAAACGTGCTAAACGTAAAGAGAATCTTTGGCGCTATGTCTTCTATGGTCTTTGTGGTGTATGGATATTGCTAGTGCTGATCTTTGGAGTTACAGGACGAGACTTCATGTTACGTCATAGCGGGTGGAGCATCGGCCTGCCGTTAGGTGGCATGACAGCTGTGATAGTAGGTACCCGTTCTTATTTCCGAGGCTACTCTTTTACGCTTTCTGTTCTCTGGGGACTGCTGGGAGCTCTGTCATCCATTATTCCGATAATGATTCTAAAGTATCTCAATGTCAGCGGATCGGGTCTTTTCAATGTGGCTATTGTCCTTATGACTTTAATCTACATGCTTGTTTGTCATCTGACAGACTTCAGAGGTGACCAAAAGGCTGACGCTAAGTTAATCAATGAGGTGCTTGATGATGATATCAAGTCAACCCTACTGGAACCGCTGTTCTATACCTTCAAGACAAAGTCGTATCGATATAAGGGCTCAAAGTTCGGTTTGCTCGATGACGTAACCAACCAAGTACGCTCTTATAGTGGTGAATCTGTGCTGCATTATATTCTTTGGAGTTTGTTGGTAGCTGTTCTGGTCATGGAGTTTGTAGTGTTCAGTCCAAGTCTGATGAATGTGCGTAATCCCTATTTGGACAACAACTGGAAATTGCAGCCACAGAAGGTATTGAAACAATTAGAACGTGACGTGGAATGATCTGTGAGTATTGCCATAAGGAAAATCGTAGCGTAGCTAAGTTCTGTAAGTGGTGCGGACATGCTCTGGCAACCCAGAATGTGCTCGACAAATTGGTGGGTCTTGACGAAGTCAAGGCTCAGCTCAAAACGATTGTTGATACTTACACCTACTTACATAATCGGAAGGATATTGTCAATGTACGACTGGCTGTGAATGCCATTATCATCGGTGAGACTGGAACGGGAAAGACATCTCTTGCAGAAATCATCCGTGACTATTTCTATCAGAACAGGATCATAGAAAAGCCCAAGCTGACCATCGTCGATGCTGTGGACTACAGCCGGTTTGTTGACAAGTGGGAGGACAATGTCAAGAAAGCTCGTAACGGAATACTGTTCTTCGACAATGTCCAAAAGCTCTTACCTGACAAGTATTCTAATCAGGTGAATCCGCTTGACAAGCTGTTTGTCGAAATGGATAAGTGGGATGATAACCCTGTAGTTGTGATGGCTGGTTTGCCAAAAGGACTTGACGACTTCCTCGAGAGCAATCCCGCTGTGACCAACCGCTTCAAATACCGTTTCCGTCTGCCTACGCCTGGCTATCAGGAACTATGCGAGATGACGAAAATGGAATTGCGCTCGAAATATGGAGTGACCAACTTCTCTCCTGATGCCGATCATCAGCTTCAACGCTATTTCAAGTATCAGCTGAAGATCAAAGACGAGACCTTCGGCAATGCCCATTTGGCCATGAAGACCGCCGAGGACATTTTCACATCGTTTATCAGTCGTGGCGCTGATGCCGATAGGGTTGAAAAAGATGATATCAGGGGCTTTGTTCCTGAGGAACGTTCACTGGAAGATATCTTGAGTGATCTCGATTCGTTCATAGGAATGGACGAGGTGAAGCATGCCGTCAAGGAGATAGCCTATGCCGTTCAGAATAATGTCCAACGTCAGGAACGTGGATTGGGAGAACAGGAAAAGATGTCTATGCACATCATCCTGACGGGTAATCCTGGGACGGGTAAGACCACCATTGCACGGAAGCTTGGCGAGATACTGGCAGCCATCGGCTATCTGGACAGCGGCCATGTGGTGGAAGTAGACCGCGCAAAGATGGTGAGTCCCTATCAGGGTGAGACACCGAAGGTCGTTGACCGCCTATGCGACAAAGCTATGGGTGGTATCCTCTTTGTTGACGAGGCCTACACTTTGGCACCCGTCAGCCAGGCAGGTGATCGTGACAACCAGGGAGCTCAGGCACTGGAGAAACTGATGAAGCGTATGGAAGATGATCGCGGAAAGTTCGTGGTTATTGCAGCTGGCTATCGCACAGAGATGGATAACCTTTTCCGAATCAACCCAGGTTTCCGTAGCCGTTTCAACTACTTCTTGAACATTGAAGATTACTCACCAGAGCAGCTCTTCAGTATCATGCTAGTCTTTGCCAAGGAGAAGAAGTATCTTTTCTCTGAACAGGCAGAGGCTAAGGCTAAGCTGTGTATTAAACAGATGTATGACTCTCGCGACAAGGACTTCGCCAATGGACGGACCATGCGAAGCTTGTTTGACCAGATCTGTAAGAAACAGGCTCAGCGCTTGCAATATGGAGATATTTCATCCATGAGTAACGAACAGCTCATGACAATAGAGGATGAGGATATTCCTTATGAGGCTCCACAGTCTGTTGACTATAAGGAGTGTCTGAAGAAACTCGACGGTATGGTCGGGCTTGCTGCTGTAAAGAAGGAAATTACCAATCTGGCAGCCTTCCTCAATCTTCAGATACGTCGTGGTGAATCCAATACTTTCCAGGGAAAACACTATGTGTTTACTGGCAATCCTGGAACAGGTAAGACTACGGTGGCGCGTATCATGGCTGACGTGTTCAAGACGCTTGGAATCATTGCCCGCGGACAGCTGGTAGAAGCCGACCGCTCAAAACTTGTGGCAGGTTATAGCGGCCAGACTGCCATTAAGACCAATCAGCTGATAGACACAGCAATGGGAGGTGTCCTGTTCATCGACGAGGCATATACGCTGAAGTCGAATGATAGCGACTCTTTTGGTTCCGAAGCTATTGACACGCTTTTAAAACGATTGGAAGACGACCGTGGAAAGTTCATTTGCATCGTGGCTGGGTATACTGACCAGATGCACGATTTCATAGACTCTAACCCTGGATTGAAGAGCCGTTTCACACAGACAATACACTTCGATGACTATACACCCGATGAACTGACTCAGATATTCCTGAACCTGGCTAAGGCTAAGAACTTTGTAGTTGACCAGGAAACCGAAGGAGCCATACACCGTCAGTTCGAACAGCTCTATCTGCGACGTGACAAGAACTTCGGCAATGCACGTGAGGCTCGACGTATCTTTGATGCAGCAGTCGAGAAACAGAGCCAGCGTCTGGTGTCTCTGATGAATGATCCTGGCTTCCGTGAGGAGGATATGTACAGGATCACTCAAGACGACCTGCCCATGGCGCAGAACGAGAAAGCACGTCCGTTGGATGAGGTGCTCAACGAACTGGATGACTTCATTGGAATGCGCTCCGTGAAAAACTCCATACGCAGGCTGGCTGTACAAAGCATGTTCATGAAGCAGCGTGCTGCCATGGGGGCAGGACAAGTCCAGCAAATGGCTATGAACTTTATTCTGACAGGAAATCCTGGTACAGGAAAGACCTCCATAGCCCGAAAGATGGGTGAGATTCTTAATTCTATGGATATTCTGCCGACGAGCCGTGTATTAGAGGCTAGTCGTGCAACACTTGTCGGAAAGTATATGGGTGAGACTCCGAAGATAGTCAACAACATGTGCGACAAAGCTATGGGTGGCATCTTGTTTATCGACGAAGCCTACACATTAAGTGATGGCAGTGACCAATACGGAAAGGAAGCTATCGACACCCTGATGAAACGTATGGAGGATGACAGAGGGAAATTCGTAGTCATAGCTGCAGGCTACAAGGACAAGATGGACGAATTCCTTCAGATGAATGCAGGATTGGCAAGTCGTTTCACGCATAAGCTTCATATAGAGGATTATAATGAAGATGAACTGCTGGCTATTTTCAAAAAGATGGCCCAGAAAGACCAGTATACACTCTCACCACCTGCAGAGTTCAAGGCACTTGATGTCATCTACAAGATGCTGATGACCAAGGATGCCTCATTTGGAAATGCCCGTGAGATGCGTAACTTGCTTGACGAGACTATTCAGCAATTATCCCTGCGTGTGTCACAGATGCCTCCTGACCAGGTGACAAGGGAAACATATCAGATTATATTACCTGAAGATATTAAAGAGAAATGATTATTTGTCCAAATTGTAAAGAAGAGATCGACGATAAAAGCTACTACTGTGACCAGTGTGGACAAGCTTTACTTTATTGTAATCAATGCGGGCGAGTCGGCATGGGTCGGCGCTGCACTTATTGCGGTGGACTGATGGAAATGCCTGGGGAATTGTCTGCCAATGGTCAGGTTGGTGTGTCTCAGTCTATGAGCATGAACTTCATGTCTACTAACTCCAGTGCCATGAACAGACAGTTTGGCGAAAGGGGTGGAGTTCATGAGGGCGTACCAGTGCTCATCCTTGAGAACAGCAATTTAAACATCCGTATTCAGGCCATCAACGGAGCGGTCATTGGACGTCGGCAGGGACCATATACTCAGTTCTTCAATCAAAACATGTATGTTTCTGGCCTGCATGCACAGCTGATTTACAATGCCAGTCAAGGATGGAGTGTGGTTGACAAGCATTCATCAAACGGAACGAAACTCAACCAGCGCTCTCTGCAGCCCGATGTGGAAATGTCGCTGAAAAACGGAGATGTATTGACAATTGCTAATATTAATTTACAAGTAAAAATTAACTAAGTCTTTTTTTTATTTGCTATTTGTATACAATGAAAATCAGTATTACTGCATCCTGTCAGGTTGGATGTGTCAGACGGAATAATGAAGACATGATACTTGTCAATGACAAGTTTATCAGGAATACCAATCATTGGACTATGGCCGACCTGGATAACGTTGATCGTTACATGGTCGCTTTGGCTGATGGAATGGGAGGCCATAAGGGTGGAGAGGTGGCAAGCAGTGATGTGCTCCATAATCTGCAGTTCTTCTTTGGTGACCTTCCTACAACCCTATCTTCAGGCAATTTCAATGAGGCCATCTTTAAATGGTTGAATTCCATTAACAGCATGATGGATGCGAAGGGTAAGGCCGACGGTCAATATTATGAGATGGGAACCACCCTTGTCACCTTAGCCTATTATAATAAGGAATACTACTGGATGAATTGTGGCGACAGCCGTATATACAGGCTCCATGATGGTGAACTGCATCAGATATCCACTGACCATTCACTCAATACGATGACTGGTGAAAAAGTTCATTCCAGCATTCTTACTAACTGTGTAGGAGGAGGTTGTAAGACTTCTTATATTGACATCAACAAATGTACAGAAAATGTAAAGTCGGGTGACATATGGATGTTGTGCAGCGACGGCTTGTCGGATATGATAGATGACGAGGAAATCAGGCAACTGCTTCTGAATGGTGCCGATGCGAATAAACTTTGCGAGGCGGCTATTGATGCTGGAGGTTTTGATAATGTTTCTGTTTGCATAGTAAAGATTGTATAAGTAGATATGCCATTAAGACTGCCTGACAGGTTACCTGCCATAGAACTCCTCAAGCAGGAGAATATTTTCGTGATGGATGCCACCAGGGCACATGCACAGGACATTCGCCCCCTTCGTATTGTCATCTTGAACCTCATGCCGCTGAAGATTACCACTGAAACAGACTTGATACGTCTGCTGTCCAACACTCCTCTTCAGCTGGACATCAGCTTTATGAAACTCAAGAGCCATACACCGAAGAACACGCCTATAGAGCACATGATGATGTTCTATCGTGACTTTGAATCCATGCGCGACGACAAGTACGATGGTATGATTATAACTGGTGCACCCGTTGAACAGCTGGACTTTGAACAGGTTAGCTATTGGGATGAAATAACTCAGATATTCTCATGGGCCCGTACCCATGTCACCAGTACGTTGTACATATGTTGGGCTGCTCAGGCGGGACTCTATTATTATTATGGTATACCTAAGTATCCATTGGAAAAGAAGATGTTCGGCATTTTCCCACAATATACCATCAATCCTCGCCTGCCTATATTCCGTGGTTTCGACGATGTGTTCATGATGCCACACAGTCGGCATACGGAACTCCATCGTGAAGACATTCTGAATCATCCTGACTTGTCGCTTCTTGCCGAGTCTCCAGATAGTGGGGTAAGCATGGTGATGGCACGTAAAGGACGGGAGTTTTTCATTACAGGACATCTGGAGTATGCACCTAACACCCTCGACAATGAGTATCGGCGTGACAAGGATATTCGGGACGATGTGGAGTTGCCGCGTAATTACTATCGTAATAACAACCCTGCCGAGTCTCCGTTAGTCAGTTGGAGGGCACATGCCAACTTGCTGTATAACAACTGGATCAATTATTACGTCTATCAGGAGACTCCGTACGATATTAGTCAGATCGGGTAAAAGAGAATAGTGATAAGTGAATAGTCTGCTATCGCCCCAAACGTTGGAACTGTTGGCTCCTGCCAAGGATCTGGAGTGTGGCATTGCTGCCATTGATCATGGTGCCGATGCTGTCTATATCGGCGCTGAACGTTTTGGGGCAAGAGCTGCTGTAGGCAATTCCACCGACGACATACGCCAGTTGTGCGACTATGCACGTCCATTTGGGGTCAAGATCTACGTTACTGTTAATACTATTGTCTATGATGACGAGCTGGAGGCTACGCGTCAGCTTATCTGGCAGCTTTACGAAGCTGGTGTCGATGCCATCCTTGTGCAGGACATGGGTATTCTGAAGATGGAACTGCCCCCCATCGCTCTTCATGCCTCGACACAGACAGATAATCGTTCTGCTGAGAAAGTGCGGTGGCTGCGCGATGTGGGTTTCTCACGTGTTGTCTTGGCCCGTGAGTTATCTGCCAGCGAGATAGCTGACATCCATCGCGAGGTTCCAAATGTAGAACTGGAAGCTTTTGTCCATGGAGCTCTTTGTGTCAGCTATAGCGGGCAGTGCTATGCTTCCCAGTATTGTTTCAGACGCTCAGCCAATCGTGGCGAGTGTGCCCAGTTCTGCAGGATGAAGTTTGATCTGCTGGATGCCGATGGCAAACTGATTGTGAACGATCGCTACCTACTCTCCCTGAAGGACATGAATCGCATTGACCGTCTGCAGCAGCTAGCTGATGCTGGCGTGGTGTCGTTCAAGATAGAAGGCAGACTCAAGGGTATGGACTATGTGAAGAATGTTACAGCTGCCTACAGCGAACAGCTGAATGCGATTGTCCGGAGTCATCCTGACCGTTATCAGCGGGCATCCAGAGGATATTGCAAGTACACCTTCAAACCAAACCTTGACAAGACCTTTAACCGTGGCTACACTCATTACTTCCTTGACGGACATCCACTCAGTCCTCAGGGACGTAATGATTGCAAAGAACCCGAGATTGCCTGTTTCGACACCCCAAAATCCATGGGTGAGTTCGTTGGCACTGTGAAAGAGTTGCGTCGTGATTCTTTCAATGTGGCAGGTCTCAGCATTTTCTCAAATGGCGACGGTCTCTGCTTCCTTGACCCCAATGGGCAGTTGCAGGGCTTCCGTGTGAATAAGGTTGAGGGCAATCGTCTTTTCCCTCATCAGATGCCACGAGGGCTTCGTCCTGGCCTGCGCCTGTTTCGTAATAATGACCAGGATTTCGATCGTCTTCTGTCCAAACCCAGTGCAGAACGTAAGATTCCTTTGCAGTTAAGACTGAATGCGGTACCCGATGGATTTTCGCTTTCTGCTGAAGGTTATGAGGTGACCCTGCCCGCTGATCATCAGCAGGCCCAAAAGTCTCAGCAGGAGAATATTGTGCGTCAGTTGTCGAAGTTGGGAGGAACGCCTTATGAGTGCATTGGTGTCGAACTGCCTGCTGATTTCAACTATTTCATTCCCAGCAGCCAGCTTGCTACCTTACGGCGTCATTTGGTGGAACAGATGCTCAACAGTAAGTCCACCTTCCATCCAATCACTCACGGACGGATCCCAGAGACAAAGAATGCCTTTTCCACACCTCCATTTATCGAGAAATACGGAACTGCAGGTCAGCATCTCTCCAACATTGCCAATCATCTGGCCTGTAGTTTCTATGGTGTGTCGTCTCCTAAAGCCTTTGAGATTCATCAGCAGCCCGAGGCTGTTCTCATGCAGTGTCGCCATTGTTTGCGTTATTCGCTGGGCCATTGTGTGAAACACGGAGGCAGTCGTCCCTCTTGGATCGAACCACTCTATCTGCGACTTGGCGACGGACGCCGCTTCCGGCTTGAGTTCGATTGTAAAAAATGTCAAATGAATGTCTATGCAGAAGTTTATTAGCATATTATTGATTGCTTATCATTTAACATTTAGCGTAGCGTGTTATAACAAGGGACAGCTTTCTCCCGATGCATGGGACCTGACTGCCCAGCAACTCGATTCCATATCATTCTACACTACTCATCATTACACCCAGAACTATAATTTCATGGTGCGTGCAGACTCGCTCCTGCTCCTTGAGCAGCATCCTGTGGAAATGCTCAGCGGCATGCCTGTCGACACCCTTCCCGTCTATAAAGGCGACCCACTCGTTGTGGCCGATATTACCACCATTCCTGCCGATACCATTGACTCCATATGGGTAAAGGTTGCACGAGACCAGATAACCTTTGGATGGATTCATGAACGCGACATGTTGAAAGGAGTGTCGCCCGATGACCCCATCTCCGAATTTATAGATTATTTTTCTAATAAGCACCTGCTCATCTTCCTTGCCATACTTGTGGTGGTCTTTGTGTCCTATGGACTCCGCAAACTCCTCCGGTTAGGTTCCTATCTGGTGCATTTCAACGACATTCCTTCTTTCTATCCTACGCTGCTTTGCCTGCTCGTAGCCATGTCTGCCACAATCTACAGCAGCATCCAGTTGTTTGCTGCCGAATCGTGGCGCCATTTCTATTATCATCCCACACTCAATCCCTATGCTGTGCCTTCTCACCTCAGCCTCTTCCTGGTGTCAGTCTGGGCCATCGTCATCATTGCCCTTGCCGCAGTCATGGAGACGCGACGACAACTGTCTGTCAGCCAAACACTCATCTATCTCATGGGACTTACAGGTGTCTGTGCTGTTGTCTACGTAGTGTTCAGTGTATCTACCTTATATTATATAGGCTATCCGTTGCTTGTTGCCTATGTCTTTTTTGCCCTGCATCGTTATTTCCACTATACCCGTGCTCACTATCGTTGTGGTAACTGTGGTGCAAAAATGCATACAAAAGGCCTCTGCCCACGCTGTGGTGCAAAAAATGTATGAACCTTATAGAATAAAACAGACGCTTTTTTGTTTGTTCTGCGCTTTTATCCTAACGATATTCAGAGAGAAAGCAGGCAACTCAACTAGCACACGACTTCCCTCTGGCGAGAGTAGCTGCTCCACCGGATGAATATTGGTGGGTGTATTGAGCGTGTTTTCTTCCATACCATCATTTGCTACCAGACGTATTACGCGGGCACATTCTGGTGTGAAATTCTTCAGGTTCAAGCTGGTTGTGGTTGCAGCATCGCTGGTGTTTGCTATCTTAACGATGAGCTCGTTTGTGGTATCATCGATGGTGGCAGATGAGAAGATGCCCTTCGTATCGTCATGCTTCAACACTGTGTCGAAGACAAGCTCTTTGTCTAACCATGCCTTTACACTGTCGCCAGCCACTTGTAGGGTGATGTCGTACCAACGCCCCTGTTCCACACGTCCCTGCTTGCCGTCAGCCAGCAACTTGCCACCATTGCTGATCTGCTCAATAGCATGTTGGGAATTGCCCCAACCGCCAAAGTTTAGCCAGCAGTAGTTCTTGTCGTCTACATAGTTGAAGATGATCAGGAATCCCTCTCCACCTCCATCCTTACGGGCACGGAACTTGCAAGTATAATGGTCGCTGTCGATGATGTTCTTCTCCAAACAAATGGTGGCTTCTTTTCGACCAATCTGTCGCACAATATTGCCATCCTTCTGCCAGTCTCCGTAGACGTATTCCACATCCTTGCCTGTCTCGAACGAGGCATGAGTACCCCATGTTCCGAATCCCACACGACTCTGCTTGGGTGTCAGCGGTTTACGAATCAGCCCCTCATAAGGGTTGTTCTGGCTAACCTTCACTACCTGGGTACCCAGGTGGTGAGGCATGATTTGTTGCACGTAATAGCTGGGAGTACCCATGACGCGGCTGCTGTTGAAACGTATCATGTCTGGACGCCAGCGGGCATCGTTCTCATTGACAAAGATGGGGGCATACGAGGCCAGCTCCACTACGTCGCTGTTGTTCTCCATACCCATCATATAGACAGCCTCTCCCAAGGCGGCATTCATATTACCCAAGTTGCCAAACCCGTTGGTTACGGCGTATTCGCCCACATAGATCTTCGCACCACTACGGTCGTAACTGTCGTATTTGTGGAAAGCTCCAGCAAACCAGTCGGGTGAACGGTAGTAGTGCTCGTCAAGCAAGTCTACAGGCAACTTGGAGTTCCATCTGGGATTGTCATCACCCCACGCCACTACGTTGCCGATGATCTTCATCTCTGGGTACTTTGCGTGGATGGCTTTGTAGAACTGCTCATACCGCTCATAATAATGGTCACTCTGCTGGCGAGGGTCTGGTTGGTTGTTCTCGTTTCCTACTTCTAGATATTCCAGTCCGAAAGGCTCAGGATGTCCATTCTTGGCACGCATGGCACCGTATTTTGATGTGACGGGTCCGTTGGCATACTCAATGGCGTTCATGCACTCGTCAATCCAGGACTGTATACTATCATAAGGTGTCATGCCACCGTGCCACAGGCCCACATTTACCACGAAGAGCGGTTTGGCGCCCAGGTCTTCTGCCAACTGCAGGTACTCGTGGTAGCCCAGTCCGTCGGTTGTGCGGTAGCCCCAGTTTACGTTCCAGTGACCCTCGCGTTCCTCTATAGGTC
The DNA here is from genome assembly GCA_016285075.1 of Prevotella sp. GTDB lineage: Bacteria > Bacteroidota > Bacteroidia > Bacteroidales > Bacteroidaceae > Prevotella. The sequence goes on along the minus strand of JAEEQB010000063.1, from coordinate 1,403 downwards.
CAATGGTACGCTCCCAGCGGAAAGCGTTGTCAGGACTCTCCTGACCCTCCACAAAGCATCCGCCAGGAAAACGCATGAACTTCGGGTGCAATTGCCACAGCATATTTGCCAAGTCTGGCCGCATACCGTTCTGGCGGTTCTTGAATGTGGGAGGGAAGAGACTCACCACATCAAGCTGAACCTGTCCCACACCGTCGAAGACAAAGGCAAATTGTGCCTGCGGGTCATTGTCGTTGGCAATAAGTGAAGTCTCGTATTTCGTCCATCCTTTGGACTTGGCAGGAAAACTGCTGATCTCGCTCTCAGCATATATCTGTGAACCATCCTTCGAACAGAGGGTAGCCTTCACGGTGCCTTGATATCTCAGGGTCCTTGCCCAGAACGACAGTCGGTAGCTTCGGCCTTGAACGGCGTTGATGCCCCAATAGCCTTCATTCACCAGACAGACAGGCATCGAAGCCGATGCCTTAACGTTCAACTCCAATGCATTGTGCTGGACACTGTTGAGTAGCGGTGTCTTTTTCGAAGGCTGTATGAGCTTTGCAGTGAGCAGCGATGGGGAGGCTGCATATATCGACCACCCTTGCATGTCTGCAGGCGCACCGTAGTGAGGACCATCCTCAAACGAGCGGTTGCGTATCAATTCAGCATAGAGACCGCCGTCTGCTGCATGATTAATGTCCTCATAGAAGATACCATAGAGCATGGGACTCACCTTCGGACCACGTTGCTGGGCATCGATGTCAATTGTCACTTGAGCTTGGGCTGAAGCTGCAAGGGCAGCAAAACCGGCAATTAAAAGCATTCTTTTGTATGTCATAATCCCCTTATATTATATTATCTTGACTGAAATACATCAAATATGTATTAATTCGTTTTTAGGACTTTCTGATTTCGTCATCATTTGTTTGCAAAAGTACAAATAATAATCAATAGCACCAAACTATTATCGAAAAAACTTATTAAAATGACTATTACACAACCCAAACTGTTGTCAACGAATACGAATCTTCATAATTTTGTTGATTTGGATTCGGTATTTCTTGACAGACCAGAAACAGTTTTTCTCATATTTACACCACCAGTTACGAGTAGCCATCGAACTTTGGTCTGCGTTGCAACCTCACCCACGGCAGATATGCGATTTCTGTTAGTCAACTCAATTTTTTTCCGCGATCTTCCTTAAGATTTGAATGCCTCTGAAAAGCACAAATAGTCCCATCTTTCAAGAGCGTTACACGAAGATGCCAATAAGCAAACTGGTAAGCGATAAGCCAGGAAAACGAAGAAGCCCTGCTCCACGACTGTGGAACAGGGCTCCGTTCTCTAAAGAAGGCGGCCTCCTACTCTCCCGCATTGCATTGCAGTACCATCGGCGCAGGCGGGCTTAACTTCTCTGTTCG
>JAEEQB010000021.1 GCA_016285075.1 Prevotella sp. | reverse complement strand
GTACCACTTTATGTTAACACGGAATTGAAAACAAGGCCGTGTATAGGGTGATGTATGACAATATCAAGACTTTCAACTGTTTTAGTTTCCTCGGCGGGGCAATTTGTTTTCTATTTATAGAGGAAAGATACAAATAATAATTAAAACTAAAAACAATTCGGACGGAAACTTGAACAATTTCAATATTTCCGCCCGAAAGAATACATTTATATTGTTTTCATCATCTTTTGTACCTTAGGACTTTTGCCCTCCTGCTGGGGAAGTTCTGCCTCCGTGGGTCACGCTGACGGTCTCCGTGTGCTATCCCGATAGTCTCTTTCACCTGTGCAGACCGTCTCCATACCTATATGGAGACTATCTGCATCGGTCGTGGAAACCGTTTCTGTCACCCGTGGAAGGCATCTCCATGTCTCATTGCACTTACAAAGGTGCGACATTCCTGAAGCGCACTTTCCCTTTAGGGCAGACTAAGCACGAAAAAACTGTCAGACTTGATATGGCACGCTAATCGCTGTTGTCGATGCAGGACTTTCCCTTTTACTGGACAGTAGACAGTACTGGACAATAGGATTATAAGAATTTTTCGTGCGTACTGCGCGCGCGGTACGCGAAGGGTCTGTGAAAACTACTGTCCTCTACTGTCCACTGTCCACGATGCCTGCAATGGGGCTCGTATCGTTGATGATTCTTGTTGCAAATATAATACTTTTTTTTCTAAATCCGAACGGCTTTCACAAATTTTTAGTAATTTTGCAGCCAAATTCACAGAAAGATGAAAATACTGATTACAGGTGCGAGCGGTTTCATCGGCTCGTTTATCGTAGAAGAGGCATTACGACAGGGCTTCGACACATGGGCTGCCATACGTCGCAGCAGTTCCAAGGAATACCTGCAGGACCAACGCATCCATTTCATAGAACTGAACCTCAGTTCCAAGGAGCAGCTGGTGGAGCAGTTGAAAGGCCATGACTTCGATTATGTGGTCCATGCCGCTGGCGTCACGAAATGTATCAACAAGGAGGATTTCCGCCGTATCAATACTGAGGGTACCAAGAACCTGGTGACAGCATTGCTCGAACTGCAGATGCCCCTTCGCAAGTTTGTGTTCGTGAGCAGCCTCAGTGTCTTTGGTGCCATACGCGAGCAGCAGCCTTACGAAGAGATACGCGAGACCGACATTCCAAGACCTAATACTGCCTATGGGCAAAGCAAATTGGAGGCTGAGCAGTGGCTTGATGCTTTAAACTCGGGACCCAGAACTCAAAACCCGACATTGTTCCCCTATGTAATCCTGCGTCCTACCGGCGTTTACGGACCACGCGAGAAAGACTATTTCCTCATGGTGAAGAGCATTGCCGGACACTCCGACTTCGCCGTAGGCTATAAACGTCAGGACATCACCTTTGTCTACGTCACTGACGTGGTGCAGGCCGTCTTCCTGGCTTTGGAGAAAGGACAGGTCGGAAGGAAATATTTCCTGAGCGACGGCGAGGTCTATCAGTCTACCGCCTTCAGCGACCTCATCCATGAGGAACTGGGGCGTCCCTGGTGGATTCGCATCACTGCCCCCGTCTGGGTGCTCCGTGTGGTGACATTCTTTGGCGAATACATGGGCAGGATTACTGGTAAAATCTCTGCACTGAACAACGACAAATACAACATCCTGCGCCAGCGCAATTGGCGGTGCGACATCGGACCTGCCCGACGGGAACTGGGCTACGAGCCTCAGGTGAAGCTGCCAGAAGGTGTTCACCGTGCCGTTTGCTGGTACAAAGAGAACGGGTGGGTGAAGTGATGAAACGACTATTCAACTATCTTTTTACGACTGAGGGAAAGCCTAAGAAAGGGTTGTTGGCTGTGGAATGGGTGGTCACGGGCTACCTGCTGCTCACACTGCTGCTCACGCTTTTCATGTATACCAAGGTATACAATCCCGAATCAATGATCTGGGGCCGTTTCCGTGTGGTCATGATGACTGCTGCACTGTGGGCAGTATATCGCATGCTCCCTTGCCGTTTCACTCATTTCTGCAGGATTGGAGGACAGTTGGCGCTGCTTTCATGGTGGTATCCTGACACCTATGAGCTGAACCGTATGCTGCCCAATCTCGATCACCATTTCGCTGCACTGGAGCAGACCCTGTTCGGTTGCCAGCATGCACTGACATTTGCGCAGCAGTGGGACCATCCCGTCTGGAGCGAACTGATGCACTTAGGCTACGCAAGTTATTATCCCATGATTGGAGTAGTGACGCTGTACTATTTCTTCCGCTGCTATCAGGACTTCAACCGGGCATCGTTCGTCATACTCGCATCGTTCTTCATCTACTACGTCATTTTCATTGCCTTGCCTGTTACCGGGCCGCAATACTACTATCTGGCAGCAGGGACGGACAACATTGCCCAAGGCATATTTCCCGATGTAGGTAGCTATTTCAACCAGCATCAGGAAGCGTTGCACATGCCCGGATGGGAAGACGGTTTCTTCTATCATCTCGTTGCCGGTGCCCACCAGGCGGGTGAGCGTCCTACGGCAGCCTTTCCCAGCAGCCATGTCGGCGTGACCACCATCCTGATGCTGCTGTCGTGGTATTCACGCAGCCGTCGGCTGTTCTATTGCCTGCTGCCTCTGTTCCTGCTCATGTGTCTGGCTACTGTCTACATCCAGGCCCACTACGTCATCGACGTCATTGCCGGATGGATTACCGGTCTGTTGTTCTTCCTCGCACTTTGGTACGGCTATGGCAAAAGGGGGTGACCCCTTTTTTTTATTTTCCCAGTGCCACCGGCTGTCCGTCGTCCGTAAGTCCCGCTACACTCACCTTGATTCGGGTGGGCTTCGCGTTGTTATAGAATCTGGCAGTGAAGCGTCCTTCCTCGTCTACCTTTGCATTGGGATTCCAGTAGAGCGTGCGACGATAGTCCTTGATGTCAGCCGTTGCGGTGCCTTCGGGCAGGGTGCTATAGTCTCGATGATAGAACTCGGCAGGCTCGTACATACCATGTAGTATGATGCGGCGGTCACGATAGGTGTAACGCTTCGCTTCATCGTCCATCAGCACGAAGTCGAGCGTGACGTCGGCCACAGTAGTAGCCTGCTCAATGGGCTTGTCCTCGTTGCGCAGCTCGAAGTCAGTAAACAGGTGGAGCTCGTCCTGACGGTTCATGCGCAGGTTGCTGTACACATAGTTGTTGCTGCGATAGGAGTCCGTGTTTACCGAGATGTCCGGAGCGTAGTTACGGAAGAACACGTAGGGCGACTGCAGATTGTCGCTCATGCGGGCCTGCACATTAAAGAAACGGTTGCTGTTATAGTTGCCCAGCAGGAGCATGCTCACCTGGACGGGGAAACGGCGGAAATTGAGTTTCCCGAAGGACAGGCCGTAGTCGGTGGCCAGATTGTAGAGTTCGTAGGTGTCGTACACATAGGCAGGCTTCGTATAGTCAATGGCTTGGCGGCCACGACGGCGCCGAGCCTTGACGTTTACTTCGCCGAGTTCCCGGTCCATGGTGGAAAGGTGGTCGATGTCGATTGCCGAGATCTGGGCTTTCAGTGGCGAGATGGTGGAACTGAGCGAAGGCAGGTGACATTGGTAGTAATCATACTTCCTGGCGAAAATGGGATAGAACAAGTCGCGCTTCACGTAGTACTCCGGCCACTCGTCCTCATTCAGTATTCCTTTCGTCTCCAGGCGGTGCAGTTTGCGGTCACTGATGTCGGTCTTGTGGGCACTGAGGAAGAGTATGGCGTCACCATAGTAGGGTGGCACCTCGAATGCAAAGCGCCCGCCGTCGTGTGTTTCCATCTCGATTGTTGCCACCTCGTCGCTCAGCACCAGCTCGCCCTTGAGTGTCACCTCATGGCGCAGGCCACCGTGGTTGATGCCGTATTCCGGGTCGTCGGCACTCTTCGCATTGCCTGTGGAGAGCATATCGCTCAGTTCACTGACGGAAACCTCGCCCGCTTTCCCTGTGACACGGTCCTTATAGGGTGAATAGCTGGTCAGGTCGTCGAGGGCTCTGTTCTCGTCTTCGGGGGTTTCGGCTTCCAGGGCTTTCTCGTATTTCTGGTAAAGCGGGTCGTTCGGATCCATTAGGTTCACGTCGTCATCGGTATAGCCGAAGATTCCCTGAAGCCAATAGCCCATCTCACCCTCGCGGATCTCATCGAAACTGACGGTGTTATAGACCGCACCCTCCACCGTCATGGTCTGCTCGGGCTGGTAGCGCAAGGCTTTGGTGTCGGTCAGCTCCTCATAGTCATAGCGGCGCCATCCCTGCACCATCATCAGCAAGTCAAGATGCTGTCGATGCTGTGCATCGTCGGCCTCGAAATAATAGTCTGGATAGGCCACAAAGCCTTTCAGATCGGACGAAAGCAGCAGGTCGGTCATGATGTTTCCCGTGTCGTACGTCGGGTCGTCGGTGGAGCCATCGCGCACACTGAGTGAGAACACCTTGGTGCCGGCAGGTGCCTGGAAATCGAGGGTGATGGGGGAAAAGGGCTGATAGTCGGTATCCATGCTCTGTAGGCTGATGGTCTGTGGCTCATGGTCATGACGTTTCACAAAGAAGAGACGGTCGGCCATGGGGGTGCCCAGTTCGTCAATGACAATCAGGTCGCACACACCCGTAGGCAGCGAGTCTTTCTGCAGCAGCAGGCGCTGGTTGCCCTTGATGGTCTGGAACGACTTCAACACCCCCCTGCAGAGCACCGCCACGCCATAATCACGTCCGCTGCCCATGCCACGGAACTGAATGTCTGCCGCCAGTTGCTCACCTACGGCGTCCACATGCAGCGCACATCCCCGCTGCTCGGTCTTGGGCAGGTCGAACGAATAGTCCTTGCCTCGGTAGCTGAAGTGAGCCTTCATCCTGCCATTCTCAGGAACATCCACCACAAAGAGGCCGCGGCCCTGGTGCTGGGTGGCAATGTTCACCGTTGTTCCGCCCACCTCCACGGTACCGCCGATGTCCACCTGCTCGCCCTCTTCGCTCAATGCCTCGAAGGCCACAGCACATCGTGTGCCCGCAATGAGATGGCCGCCTTCGGGGTAGAAGTTCACGGTGAGTTTCTCCTTCAGTTCCTTGTCCAGCCGTTGCTTGGGGCGGCTCACGATGTATTTCTGCCCATAGTCTCCCGGTGTCTCAGGACGTTCGTAGACGGGGACCACGCGGCTATAGACCGTACCGTACTGGCGGAAGAAGTCTTTAGCCATCTGGCGGTTATAGAACTGTTCGCGGTCGGTATACGTGTACGGATGTTCCGTGACACAGAAGTTCAGCATCCAGCGGGTATAGGCACGCAGCTCGTAGTAACCCGAATAGAGTGAATCCTTCAGCACAAAGTTGCCGTCTCCGAAGCCATCGGCCGAGAGAATGATGTTCTGACGTTCCACCAGCAGTCCGTCGGGCGATACCAGCTCCACATAGAGTATACGGCTCATGTCGGTGAACGTCAGGCTGTCTGCCTTCACCACGTAAGACTTATACCAAATGGTGTCACCCTTGAAATAGCAGTTGTTGTCAATATGCAGGTACACCTTTTCCTGCACAGGTGCATGAGCCAGTCTTGCCCGCACACTGTCGAGCTGGGCAGATAACGGCGCTGCATTTAAGATAAGTGATAATACAAAAAAGAAAACAGACTTCCTCATTCTACAATTCCTCGTTCCTAACTCCTCTTTCCTCGTTCCTCATTCATACACCTTCGCTTGGCGCTTGCCCCGCAGCACGGCCAGGGCGTTGAGCGCCAACGCCTCCATCTCGTCCTCGCCGGGAAAGCAGCGGATGGGGGCAATGAAACTGATGCGCTTGCGCAGACGGCTCACCACATACTCTGAACGCGCCAGTCCGCCTGTCAGCAGGATGGCATCCACCTCTCCGCAAAGCACAGCAGCCTCGGCTGCAATATGCTTGGCCACATGATAGATCATGGCGTTCAGTATCAGCTCGGCATGCTTGTCGCCATAGTCTTCTATGCGGCGCACCACCTCACGCACATCGTTCGTCCCTAAATGGGCATTCAGTCCTGCCTTGCCCGCAATACGTTTCAGCAGCTGCTTCTCGTTGTATTTCCCGCTGAAGCAGAGCCGGATGAGGTCGGCAGCAGGCAACGACCCTGCCCGTTCGGGCGAGAAGGGGCCTTCTCCGTCCAGGGCATTGTTGGCATCGACGGCACGTCCGTGGTCATGGGCAGCCACTGAGATGCCGCCTCCCATGTGGCAGATAATCAGTCTAAGGTCTTCATACTCACGTCCTATCTCTGAAGCATAGCGGCGGGCTATGGCACGTTGGTTCAGCGCATGCCAAATACAGATGCGGTTCATCAGCGGCGACCCGCTGATACGCGCATAGTCGTTCAGCTCATCTACCACGCCGGGGTCGGCAATGAACGCACGGCACCCCGGTATCTCCTGCGCTATCTCGTGTGCTATCAGACACCCCAGGTTGCAGGCATGGTTGTGCAGCGCTATGCCGCTGTGGGTGTCCTGGACCATCAGGTCGTTGATTTCGTAGACACCGCCCTCCAGCGGCTTCACCAGTCCGCCACGCCCTATCACGGCATCGAAGTCGAGCGTAAGCCCCGCCTTGTTGATCTCGTCTGTCACCAGCTGCCGGCGGAAGTCCTGCTGCTCTATCACATCGTCGAACGGAGCCAGTTCCTCCGGTGTATGCACAATGTTACGCACAAGCACCGACGTCTCATCCTCGAAGACCGCCATCTTTGTCGATGTAGAGCCGGGATTTATAACAAGTATCTTCATCTGTTGCCACAAAAAAACATTAAATCGCCGCCAATGCCAGAGAGTAGTACTTCGACTCCGGCGAATCGGCACGGCTGCTCACCACACAGGGGCAGGTGGTGCCCTGGAGCACACCTGCCGTCTTGGCATAGGCAAAGAGCGTCAGCGTCTTGTAAAACACGTTGCCTGCCACGATGTCCGGGAATATCAGCGCATCGGCCTGACCGTCAATCACGCTGCGGATGCCCTTCTCCCGCAGACTCACAGAGTCGAGCGACGTCTTCAGGTCCAGCGGACCGTCAATGATGCAACGCCCGAACTTCCCCGTCTGCGCCTCGGCAATGATTTCCAGATAGTCCTTGGTGTAAGGGAAAATCTTCTCGCTCACCTTCTCTGCACAGTGGATCAGCGAGATACGCGGCTCCTCTATGCCCAACGCATGGCACACATAGTTCACATAGCCTATCTGCTGGCGACGCTGCTCCTTCGTAGGCACAGGAATGACGGCGGCGTCGGTGAAGAACAGCACCTTGTCGTACTTGGGTATCTCGGCCATGCAGATGTGGGTCAGCACACGGCCGGGACGCAGGATTCCCGTGTCCTTGTTCAATATCGCACGCAACAGGTTGTCGGTATTGATGAGACCTTTCATCAGAATGTCGGCTTCACCGTTACGCACCATGGCTACCGCACGGCGAGCACACTCGTCCTTGTCGTCACCATCCACATATACCGGTTCGATGAAACCCATTTCACGTCCTTTCTCCACCGCATAGCGCGTGGCGGCATCGGTACCACAGACCACCGCCACCCTTCGGCGGTCACCACGCTCCTGAAGAAAGACAATCATGTCGTTTAGTGTCTTGATTGGCTCCATACTGTTATTTTTTGGATTTTATGCTGCAAAAATACAAATTTTTCCGTATCTTTGCAAACAAAATCATAAAAAACAATGAATACGCCCTTTTTTAGGCTGATGATGCCCCTCTTTTTATTCACAACGGCCAGTCTCTGTCTGGCTCAGGTGCAGCCGCCCATGGTGCTCCAGTATGAACAGCCGGCAGCGTTCTTCGAGGAATCCCTGCCCATAGGAAACGGCAGAATAGGCGCCCTCGTCTACGGAGGCACCAAGGACAATGTCATCTTCCTGAACGACATCACCATGTGGACCGGAAAGCCCGTGGACCGTAACCTCGACAAAGACGCACACCGCTGGATTCCCGCCATCCGTGAAGCACTCTTCCGCGAGGACTACGCCGCCGCCGACTCCCTGCAGCTCCACGTCCAGGGGCCCAACTCGCAGTTCTACCAGCCACTTGCCACCCTCCACATCGAGGACATGGACGCTGCTGCCGCCACCAACTACCGCCGCTGCCTGTCGCTCGACTCTGCCGTAGTGACCGACACCTACACCTGCGGACAGAACACCGTCTGCCGCGAATACTTCGCCTCTGCACCCGACAGCCTCATTGCCATCCGGCTGACAGGGCAGGCACTCAACTTGCGCATCTGGCTCACAGGACAGACACCCCATTCCACCAAGGCATCTGCCTCTCAGCTCACCATGACGGGATATGCCACTGGCGACCCCCAGGAGAGCATCCACTTCTGCACCGTGCTGCGCTGCACCACCGACGGACAGCTCGCTGCCAGTGACTCCACGCTGACCATCGTCGGCGGCCACGAAGCAACGCTCTACATCGTCAATGCCACAAGCTTCAATGGTTTCGACCGCCACCCCGTCAGGGAAGGGGCGCCCTACGTAGAGCAGGCCATGAACCGCGCCTGGCACACGCAGAACATCACCTACGACCAGGCACGCCAGCGCCACATCAGCGACTACCGCCGCTACTACAGCCGCCTCCAGCTGCGCCTGGGAGACCCCGCCTCCACCCATCGAGTGGGAGAGACCTATGACACAGAGAAGCTGCTCAGGGACTATACCGCACACAACCTCTCCAATCCTGCACAGGAACGCTACCTCGAGACCCTCTACTTCCAGTTCGGACGCTACCTGCTCATCTCGTGCAGCCGCACACCCGGCGTCCCCGCCAACCTGCAGGGACTGTGGGCACCCCAGCTCTGGTCGCCGTGGAGAGGCAACTACACCGTGAACATCAACCTGGAAGAAAACTACTGGCCTGCCTTCGTGGCCAACCTCGCCGAGATGGCAGAGCCCCTGGACAGGTTCATACAGGCACTCGCTGACAACGGGAAACACACCGCACGCAACTACTACGGCATCGACAGCGGATGGTGCTCCAGCCACAACAGCGACATCTGGGCCATGACCAACCCCGTGGGCGAGAAAAACGAAAAACCAGAATGGGCAAACTGGAACCTGGGCGGTGCCTGGCTGGTCAACACCCTGTGGGAACGATACCTCTTCACCCAGGACAAGGACTACCTGCGCAACGTGGCCTTCCCGCTCATGAAGGGCGCCGCCGATTTCTGCATGGCATGGCTCATAGAGAACCCCCTGCAGCCCGGTGAGCTGATCACCGCACCTAGCACGTCGCCCGAGAACGAATACGTCACCGACAAGGGCTACCACGGCATGACCTGCTATGGAGGCACCGCCGACCTCGCCATCATACGCGAGCTGCTGCTCAACACCGCTGCTGCCTGCACCGTCTGCGGCGTTGACAGCACCCCCTACATGGCAACGATAAAGAGGCTGCACCCATACACCATAGGCAGCGAGGGCGACCTCAACGAGTGGTACTACGACTGGAAGGACTACGACCCACGCCACCGTCACCAGAGCCATCTCATCGGGCTCTATCCCGGTAGCCACATGACCTCCGCAGCACCCTTTGCCAACGGCAGCTCCCCCGCCGCCGACCCCTCTGCACTCCTTGCCGCCTGCCAGCGCTCCCTGGAAATAAAAGGCAGCGAGACCACCGGATGGAGCACCGGGTGGCGCATCAACCTCTGGGCACGCCTGAAGAACGCCACACAGGCCTATGCCATCTACCGGAAACTCCTCACCTATATCACGCCCAACCGAGGAAAACAGCCCAACTATACACACGGCGGAGGCACCTACCCGAACCTCTTCGATGCTCACCCGCCATTCCAGATCGACGGCAATTTCGGCGGGACGGCAGGCGTCTGCGAGATGCTCATACAGTCGTCGTGGAATGAGCAGCGCGCCATGTGGAACATCGAGCTGCTGCCCGCCCTGCCCGAGGCATGGAAGGACGGCGAGGTGAAGGGACTCTGCGCACGCGGAGGGTACAGCGTCGACATGACATGGAAAGACGGACAGGTGACCCGTTACCGCATCAGCTCGCCGAAGCCCGGAAACGTCAGCGTCGGCTACAACGGCAAGAACGAAATACAACCAGTAAATACACCATAACGACATGCCTATACAGACTATCAAGGAAACCAGCATGGAGTTGGCCAAGCAGTGGGAGAACAGCGGGTTCATCGAAGACGATATCCTGCTGCTCGACCGCATGAACGAAGTGCCCATACCCAGTGAGCCGCGCCGCATGAACTTCATACTCATTGCACTCTGCACCCAGGGACGTGTGCAGTACCGTATGGACACCCAGGAGCAGCTGGTCACTCCCGGCGACGTCATCATCGTCTCCGAACGCCACGTCATCGACAACTACATGGCCTCGCCCGACCTACAGGGCCTCTGCTTCATTATCAGCGTGAAGTTCTTCCACGAAATCATCCAGAGCGTCAGCGACGTGTCCGCCCTTTTCCTCTTCACCCGCAACCACCCCGTCATGAGGCTCACCGAGCGCGACCAGAGAATCTTCAAGGAGTACTTCGCAGTGATACGCTCGAAGATGAAGGAGCAGAGCCACTTCTGCCGCGACCTGGTGCGCACACTCTTGCTCGCCATGTTCTACGACCTCAGCGACGTCATCTACCGCTTCCAGCTCTCAACCGACACCCACCGCAAACGGGCCGACGTCATCTTCACCAAGTTCATCAAGCTCGTCGAGGAACGCTGCACCACCGAGCGCCGCGTCAACTGGTATGCCAAGCAGCTATGCATCACGCCGAAATACCTCTCCGAGGCAGTGAAGATTGTCAGCAAGCGCACACCCAACAACTGGATCGACCAGTACGTCACGCTCAGGATACGTGTCATGCTCAAGAACACCACGAAGACCATCAAGGAGATTACCGAGGAACTCAATTTCCCCAACCAGTCCTTCCTCGGAAAGTACTTCAAGGAACACGTGGGCATGAGCCCCAGCCAGTACCGCAGGTCATAGGCCCCCCCCTAAAAATAATAAGGATTGGACGGATCCGTACGCATCCGTCCACCCCTTATACCATAGTCCGTCGTTCAGAAGAACAGACGTCTGTCCACCCTACAAACGCCTAGAAAGAATCAGGGGGATAGAAAGAATCAAGGGGACAGGTTTTTGAAGTGAAATCCATTTCATGGTTTCATTCAAAAACCTGTCCCCATGATTCTTTCCGCTGCTACGGTTCGGGAGAAATCACTGTCAACCTGTAATGCTTTTTAATATCATGGTCACAGCTGTGACCTGTGACCACTACAGGTAGAAACGCAGGCCGATGAGTGGCTCCAAGCGTTTGATGCCGTAGAATTCGTTCTTGTCACCCTCATAGTCCTCGGGCTTGTCCATCTTCACTGAAAAACCGTCCACCTGTAAGCCGATGGCAACACGGTCAGCCAGTTTATACTCCAAGCCGAATAGCCATTTTACGCCTAAGTGCGACTCTGTCAAGGTGTGATTATATAATCTGTCCTTTTCCTTGTAGTATGAGTAGCCCAAGCCGAAACCTACCTCATAACGGAACTTCTTTCCGATCATTGTGCTATAGAGGATACTTGGACCAACATAGTGCATACCAATGTCAAAGCCTTCATCGAAAGAAGTGCCGAAGTAAGAGTAGTTCAGCCCTAAGCCGAAGCCCCAACGCCAGAAATGCTCATATTCAGCCCCCAGTCCGTATCCCATCTTCGATTTGTAAGTGCGTTCTGACGTTACCGTTTCAGAAGTAATCCAGGCTGGGCCAGCACTTACCTTGAGAATGTCCGATGGATTCTTCCGCTGCTGTTCAAGGTTTTCTATCTTCTTGCGACCCATTTCTGCTAACTCCTTGTCACGGTTGTCCTCGATTTTCTGCAGCGTGCTGACGACATCGTTGTTTGCCAAGCTGTCAGGCATAAGGTACATCGTTCCCCAGATGCGGTGACAAGTGGAAGTCCATGCGTTGGGTTCCTTGTGCTTATCTATGTGCAGTGCATTGCCACCGCTCTCAGCTGTCCTTTTCACCGCCAAGGCCAGCATGTTGGCATACAAACAGTCGTATGATGACGTCATACCGCCATCGGTCACTTTCACCTTTCCGATGGGCCGTGCCGAGGTAGGAACGCTGTCGTTCGTTTCGTAAACCATCACTGTATTAACCGATTTCGGCGGCAGGCTCAGCATCACGTCGGAAGTCACCCTGGGTGCACACCCCATCAACAATACTGCTGTTGCCAACCCTGGCATCAGCATGTTCTGGAAACTGTTGTGTTTCATATCTTTTATGTCTTTATTTGTACTCATCTTATGTTCTGTTTATTGCTGCGCTGCATATCAACGGCATGTGAATTCTGCTGAGTGCGACGTACCTTCTTTCCTACGAGGGAATAGGATGCAGTGAGGGTGATGGCATGAGAATGATAGTTCATGCGGGTCTTCTCATTGAAAAACTTATATTTGCGGACATAGTCCGTCACATGCTGACAGAAGGGGTCATCAAGGATAAGCGATAGCTTCAGACGATCCTCTAAGAACGAACCGCGCAGGGCAAAGTGGAACCATTCAGAGTGGCCATATCCTGCCAGGCCTGAGCCATGTGAGAAAATTTGGTCGTAACGGGCATCAAACAGGATGGAATGCAGGCGGCTAAGCAGGAAGTTCGTTTCTATAGCGAAACGTTTGTTCCACCCATCGATTCCAAGTGGATAAGACGAAAGACCTTCATTCATGGCAACCTCTTCATCTGGATGTGCCGAATAGTAATGCACGTCACCCTCAACCATCACTGCTATCCAAGGCACTATCTGCCGTTGATAATGAAGCAAAAATCCTGTCTTGTCCGACTTATAGCAATTATGCGGCTGAATGTAATCCTTATCTATTCTTTGGAGGCTGTGAAATCTAAGCCATTCTACCTGATTGCGCCCATGCTGGTGATAGGCCACTACGTAAACGCCTCCGTTGTGACTATAGCTCAGCTCGACGTTGTTTGTCTGGCTGGGGCGCAGTGTAGGGTTACCAGAAACTATCGTTGCTCTTGTTTGCGGCAGTTGGACTGGATTCAGACTATTGAAGTTGGGACGATGAATCGCCATTCCCCAGTTAAGCACTATCTGCTGGCGGTCTGCCAAACGGTAACTCAGCCGCAGCGTGGGCAGGTAGTGGTTGTAATTACCATTGCTGTCTGCTTGATCATTCAGGTGAGTCCGCTCATAGCGTAGACCTGCTGTTGCTTTTAGACGACCAAAATCTTTATGAAGAGAGCAATAAGCGGCGAGCGTGTGCTCACTGTAATTGTGATTCTCATTTTTGTCCCATTGATAAAGGTCTCTGATCAGTAGATCGTCATCAAGTTTAATATCAGTATATGACAATCCTGCATCACATTCCAACAAACGGAATGGTAGCATCATGTCAAGTTTTGCAGAACGGACACTATAGATATTCTCTGCTTTACTCCATAGCGACCTAGGGCTGTTAAACCCGTAATAAGTTTCAGATTGATCCCAAATGTTTGTTTGTACGTTCTCATTCTTTCTATAGAAACTATAGGAAAGGCTCAGTTTCTTACCTAATGAGTCCAATGTCCAGTCGGCATATGTAGAAATTGACGGCACGCGGGTAGGCTTATTGGGTTCATATCGTACCGCATGCAACCAATCTCCCAACTTGCTTTCCAAATCCTGGCGTTGCCATTCCTCTTTGAAGGCAAGCATAGCTCCCAAGTCGATATTCTTCACGGGCTGGTAGTGGAGCATGGCACTTAGCGAAACATCTTTGTCCGTGGTTCGGTTATCGAGTGTCTCTTCCCTGTCCAACCCTTCAAACACGGAGCTGCGTTTGTTTCTTCCCGTTGTTCTCCCGCCATCTATGTTCACCGACATATCGAACTTCTCTGACACATAACCCACTGAGGCATTGACACGTCCTCCCCAGTCGTCGCTTGAGACGAAACGAGTGTTCACGTCGCTTCTCCAGCCTAACGACGGGTCACGCCTCAACACAATGTTGATGAACCCTCCGGCTGCATCGTCCTGATACCTGCCCGAAGGGATAGACAGCACCTCTATCCGTTCGATGTCCTCTGAATGCATGGTCCAAAGCTTCTGGCGGATAGACTCTTCGTCCATTGCCACAACGTGTCCGTTGATCATGAATCGCGCTGTTCCCTTGCCTAAGATGCTGGCCTGCCCGCCAAAGACACTGACCGTCGGCACACGTGACAGCAGTTCCTGGGCATCGAGTCCCCGTGCCATCGCATCGCGGCTGACAAGATAGACCAACCGCATGTCTTCATGGCGTACGAGGGGCATGTGTCCGCTGATGGATACATTCTCTAAATAGTGGTTGTCCATCTGCATACGGAGAGTGCCGACGTTCTTGATAGGCAGCACCTTGTCGAAAGCCTTAAAGCCCACACAAGTAATATGTACCCGCGCCTGAGCCGCCGAACAGGGTATGACAAAGTCGCCCACCTCGTTGCTTACGCCGCCGCCAATCAGGGTTGAGTCGGCATAAAGGGTGATGTTGGCGTAGGCTATGGGCTGTTGGTTGGCATCAGTCAGTCGGCCAATGAGCTTCGTGCGGTCTTTCTGCATACACTCCACCAAGATGTCGCGTCCTCGTACGCTAACCCTCACAGGATAGAACCCGCACACATCCCTGACGGCATCGGGAAGGGAACGGCGGCGGCCGACGGTCGTGGTGACGGTGAAGTCTTCCAACTCGTTGTAGACAAAGGATATCTCATAGCGCTTGGACGAAGCATCCAGCTCTATCAACGCATCCGATAGCGACGTGTTGCGGAAAACGTGCTGCGCCTTTGTCTCCAACGACGCACACAGAAGAAGTAATCCTGTCAAGAAAAGATGTCTCATAAGCCTTACTCTACGGTTAACTGTTCTCCACGCTGTACAATGTTCACCTTCTCAAAGCCGTTGAGACGGTCAATCACCTGTGCCAGGCTTTCCGCCCTGTTCCACTTGGTATAAAGCCGCAGATGCTTGGACTGTTCCTGCTGGAAGCTCACGGTGACATGATAGTAGGCCGACAGCTCACTGAGTATCTTTTCCAACTCCACATTCTTGAACAGCTGCAGCGAGTCTGCCGCTGGTTCCACGGGCTGCTGCCGCTGGCTGACAGGCACGACTGAGGTCACGGCAGCCTGCTGTGCTGTCTGTTCGCGGCTCTCCTTGTCGCGGAAATGCAGCATCGTGGCAAACGTGAGTCCTGAGAGCGTCAGGACAACCAGCACCACTGCCGCTATCCTGCGAATCATCAGTCCTCGATTGCGTCTTTGCTCCCGCCGACAGGCAAAGCCCTGCTCCGCACAAAGCATCAGCTCGTAGTAGCCCCACATCTCGTCATCGGCAAGCACGCGTTCCAGTTCCTCGTCCGTATAGTCCTGCGGACGTTCTGTCATTTTCAGCAATTCCTCTATCTTGTCCATTTTGCAACAGGATTATATTTATGTTTCAGTATCTTGAGTGCTTCTACCAAGTTCCTGTAGACAGTCGACACATTGATTCGTTCCTGTCGTGCTATGTCCTGATAGGACAGCTGCTCGTCGAATCGGAGTCGGAAGATGCGCCATTGCTGTGGCGTCAACGTCTGTTCGGCATAGTCCATCATCTCGTCGACCAGTTCCTGCTCTGTTTCCACAGGAGTGAGGCGTGGTGCGGAGAGGGTGAGATGACGCTCCAGCTTCTGTTTCACCTTCAGCAGCCTGATCTGGTCGATGCATAGGTTCCTAAGGCTGACCATGAGGTAGCTCTCCTGCTTTTCCGCCGGCAGCGTGAGTTGTCCGTCAGCCAACTTGGCAAACATGTCGCCAACGGCATCGGTAGCCTCATCCTGGCTTTTCAGGATGCTCTGTGCCAGGCTCTGCAGCCTGTCTCGGCTGCTGCGGTATAGCGCTTCTATGGTTTCCTTTTCTGTCATCTCTATTATAATAACGAACTCACAACGCAAAAAACTGCACGAACCCCCAACTTTTTTTCATTACAGCCCGTAGAAGAGAAGGTGGAAGCCCGTAGCAGAAAGGATTCATTCCCGTAACAGGAAGAATACTTTCCCGTCGCTGTCAAGTTGAGAGGCCGAAGCTGTTAAGGAGAGACCCCGTAGTAAAGCGGGGTTTAGGCCGTAGGTAAGCGGGAGTTTACCCGTACCTAACGAGATTCGGGCGGTCGCCCTTATCAATGCGGGCTCCCGCCCGCAACAATGAGGGCGGCCGCCCCAATCAATGAGGCCGACCGCCCAATTCCTGTTTTTATACAGTTAAATAGTCCGTGTCAATCCGTGTTCATCCGATGCTATTTTCAAACTCCGAGTCAATCCGATGCTACAGTTGGTACTCCAGCATGACGAAGCTGTAGGGCTGCAGGTCGAGGGTGAACTTCTTTTTGGCCTTCACCTCTTCCTTCTGTGGGGTGATGGGCTGCTGGTCGAAGTTGTTCTCGGCATCGGGGGCACCGGCGAGCACGGTCTTCGTGGCCGTTTTCTTCAAGCCGAATCGGCTGAGGTTGATGTTGGCACGCTTGGCATCGGCACTGGCATTGCAGAGCTTCACGTAGAGACGGCGGGTCTTGACATTGAGAATGACGGACTGTCCGTAGTGTACGTCGGCCTGTGGCTGTACGACACCGGCGGCGTCGCCCTCGAAGCTGACGCAGTCGCCATAGAAGTACTGTCCGGAACTCTGGCCGAAGAGCTGCTGCACATAGTAGCTGCAGGTGAGGAAGGGACGCTCGTTGTCGTAATAGATCATGTCGGGGTTCCACTGGGTGCCGTTCTTGCGGGCGAAGAGGGGTGCATAGGATGTCATGGCCACGACATCGGCGTTGCGCTCCACATGTAGCAGGTAGAGTCCCTCGGCGAGGGCGTCGATGAACTTCTTGTCCTTGGCGGCATACTCTCCGAGATAGACTTTGGTCTTGCGGTCGCGTGGATAGTTGTCGTACTGTCGCTTGTTGAGGAAATAGCTGTTTGGCTCGTAGTAGTGCTCGTCGAGGATGGGCATGTTGAGCTCTTCGGCGAGTTTCCAGCCTGCCTCATAGTCGGGATTGTCCTTGTGCGAGCCCGGGCCTGCCGTTCCGACGATGACAATCTCGGGGTGGGCCTTGGTCACACGCTCATAGATATACTTGAAGCGCTCGATGAACTCGGGCGAGATTTTCTCCTCGTTGCCAATGCCCAGGTACTTCAGGTTGAAGGGCTTCGGGTGACCTGCATCGGCACGCATCTTGGCCCACT
Source organism: Prevotella sp. (assembly GCA_016285075.1). GTDB lineage: Bacteria > Bacteroidota > Bacteroidia > Bacteroidales > Bacteroidaceae > Prevotella. Next base: position 53,680 of record JAEEQB010000021.1, on the reverse strand, counting down.
TGTTGGTGGCGGGGTCGCCGTTGGCCCATTCAATGAGGTCGATGGCTTCGCTGACCCACTCGTCCATCTCGGACATGGGTACTACGTCCTGTGCCTGGGTGGGCCACATGTTCCATCCGCCATTGGTGCCCTGGCAACTCACGCCGCTGGGCAGGATGGGTACGGGCTCCATGCCGAGGTCCTCGCAGAACTGGAAGTACTCGTAGTAGCCCAGTCCCATGCTCTGATGATAGCCCCACGTGTTCTTCAGACCACGGCGTGTCTCCTTGGGGCCGATGGTGGTCTTCCAGCGGTAGGTGTCCCAGAAGCCGTCACCGCCGCCGTGCACCACGCAACCGCCGGGGAAGCGCATGAACTTGGGCTGGAGGTCGGCCAGTGCCTGGGCCAGGTCCTTGCGCAACCCATGTCCCTTGTAGGTGTCCTGAGGCATGAGCGAGAACTGGTCTACGTCGAGGTCACCCACGGTGAGCACGAGAATCTGCAGGGCAGCGTTCTGGCAGGTGCTGTCGGGGGTGAGCACGGCACTGTACTGTTTCCAGTCCTTGGCATCGACATTGAGGGTGGCTTCAGCCAGCAACCTGGGGTCCCTGGGAGGCCATCCCTGCCGCTGTGCTACCAATGCTATGCGTACCTGCTTGGCATTGCCGATGTTGCGCATGAATGCCGAGAAGTCGTACTTCTCGCCTGCCTTCACGCTGATGCCGTCGAATCCGTCGTTCTGCAGTCCGAATCCTTTCCATCCCTTGTAGTCGTGGAACTCTCTGGTGCGCTCGGTATGGAGGCGCATGTAGGTGGGATTGTTGGGATGGATGGGCTTGTCCATGCGTACCTGCATGGTGCCCAGGGAGTGTCCGGGACGGATTTGCTTCCATGCGGTGCCGGGTCCCCATCCGTCGCGTTCGGCAGGGCTGTACTCAAAGGACCCGTTCTGCAGTAGTTCTGCGTAGAGTCCGCCATCGGCACTGTTGTTGATGTCCTCGAAGAAGATGCCGATCAATTCGTCACTGATGGCCTTGCCGCCTTTGGGAGCGGACATGGGCTTCTGCGCAGCTACGCTGCAAATTGAAAACTGACAAATGATAAATGACAAACCCGTCATCATCATCCTTCGTTTAGCTCTTAAAAAACCTTTTCTTTTCATACCTTTTAATTTATAGTTATTAGTGAAACTTGTATCCATTATTCCAGTTGTCTCATCTGGCGCAGCCAATTATCATTTATCAATTATCATTTATCATTTAGGCCGAAGGCCGCTAAAGTGGGTCTACGTCATAATAGATCTGCAGCGACGAGTAGCGCTTGTCCTGCATCATCTGCTGCTGGGCTTCCAACAGGCATCGGCGCACGTCGGCCAGGTTGAGCTGCGGCTCTATCTTGAGCATGAGCTTGCGGATGGAGAGGGTCTTCACCCGCGCCACACTGGGCTTGTCGGGTCCAAGCACGCGGTTGGTGAACCAAAAGCGCAGACGGGCTCCCATCTCCTGGGCGGCGGTGTCGACCAGGAGGTCGTTGCGGTGCTTCAGGTAGACATAGATCAGACGGAAGAAGGGTGGATAGCGGAACGCGAGCCGTTCGTCGACCACATGGTGGTAAAGCCCCTCGTAGTCGTTGTGTACCACCTGCTGAATGACCGGTAGCTGAGGCTGCCGGGTCTGCAGGACGACCAGTCCGCGACGGCCCTTGCGCCCTGCACGCCCGCTCACCTGCGCCATCATCATGTAGGCGTGTTCATAGGCACGGAAGTCGGGCTGGTTGAGCATGGTGTCGGCATTGAGTATGCCTACCACGCTGACACGTTCGAAATCGAGTCCCTTGCTGATCATCTGCGTACCGATGAGCAGGTTGGTGCGTCCGGCAGCAAAGTCGCTGATGAGCCGTTCGTAGGCATTGCGTGAACGGGTGGTGTCGAGGTCCATGCGGCCGATGCGTGCCTCGGGGAAGATGTCCTGTATCTCGGTCTCGATCTTCTCCGTGCCGTAGCCCTTTGCCCACAGGTTCTTGCTGCCGCAGGCGGGACATTCCGCAGGAACAGCGTAGGTGGCGCCGCAGTAGTGGCAGGTGAGCTGGTTCATGGCACGGTGATAGGTAAGCGACACGTCGCAGTTCTGGCAGCGGGGCACCCATCCGCACTGCTTGCATTCGAGCAGGGGCGAATAGCCTCGGCGGTTCTGGAAGAGGATGGCCTGCTCGCCGTTGTCCAAGGCCTCGCGCACGCGGGCCAGCAGAAGAGGGGAGAACGGGCCGTGCATCATCTTGCGGCGTGACAGGTCCTGAATGTCCACCACTTGCACCTCGGGCAGCTCTATGTCCTGATGGCGTGTCTTCAGCTCTACCAGTCCGTACTTGCCCGTCTGGGCGTTGTGGTAGGTCTCCACGGAAGGGGTGGCGGTGCCCAGGAGGACCTTAGGGCGTGGTGAAGAGAGCGATGCGAGCATGATGGCCACGCTTCTGGCATGGTAGCGGGGCATGGGGTCCTGCTGCTTGTAGCTAGTCTCGTGCTCCTCGTCCACAATGATGAGTCCCAGCCGCTGGAAAGGCAGCAGGACGGCGGAGCGCGCGCCAAGGACGACGTCGTAGGGGCAGGGAGAGAGCTGCTTCTGCCATAGTTCCACGCGTTCGGCATCGCTGTACTTGGAATGGTAGATGCCGAGGCGGGAGCCGAATACGCGGCGCAGACGGTCCATCATCTGAACTGTCAGGGCTATCTCGGGCAACAGGTAGAGCACTTGGCGGTGTTGTTCTATCTCCCGCTGGATGAGGTGTATATAGATTTCTGTCTTGCCCGATGAAGTGACGCCATGGAGCAGGGTGACGGGCTTCTTCAGCATGGAGAAGAGGACTTGGTTGTAGGCTTCCTGCTGCGCGGCACTGAGCTGCCTGATGTTCTCGGGATGGGGCTCGCCGCCGAAGTTCAGCCTTCCTACCTCTACCTCGTAGGTTTCCAGCAGTCCGCGCCTGATCAGTTGGGTGATGGTATCGGCCGCAGCATGGGAGGCGTTCATCAGTTCATCCCTGGATACGGCGGTCTTCCCTTCTTCGCTCAGGAAGAGGTATTCGTTGAACGCCTTGAGCTGCTTGGGCGCACGGACAAGCATGTCGAGGGCAATGTGGAGTGCCTGTTCGTTGCGATAGGTGGGGGTGAGGCGTATGAAGGTCTCGGTCTTGGGACGGTATCCGTCCTCGGCCTTCAGCCCCGAAGGCAGCGCTGCCTTATAGACCTCGCCGATGGGTGACATATAGTATTCGGCTATCCACGACCACAGCCGATACTGCTCAGGAAGCATGATCGGCTGCGTGTCCAAGACCTGGCTGATGTCTTTCACCTCATAGCCCTGCGGTTTGTTGTCGTGAATGCATGCCACCACCCCCACATAGTGCTTGTTTCGACCGAAAGGCACCCGTACACGCAGACCAAACTTCACCTGTTCCTCCAGTGCGGCAGGGATGGAATAGGTGAAGAGACCGTCAAGCGGCAACGGTAGTATGATGTCGGCGAAGTGCAATTCTTTTATTCCTTTTCTTTTCTAACGTCTTAGAAATAGTAGGCCAATGCCATCTGCCAGGCATTGAATTTGCTGTCCCAGGTGTCGACAGTCTCCTGATAGTTCTCGCTGAAGGATTTCCGTTTGACCTCGCCGGTATTGCCAATTGCAGCATTGTAGTTGACCGAGATCTGGACATGTCCGAACTGCACACCGCCACCGATGTTTACGCTGAAGTTGGAACTGTTGACAGTCCACTCACCCATCTGATCAAACAGTTTCTTGTCGCTGTCGCCGATATTGAATGCCAGCTGGGGACCCGCGAAGAGATAGATGCCAGCCCTGTCGCCCATGCCGAAGCTGAAGCGGGCATTGATAGGCAGTATGATCTGCTGGGTCTTCACTGTCTCCGATAGAGACCGGGGCATATTATAGGTTTGCCAACCGTCGTTCACAGTATATTTTTCTATTTCTATCTTCGACTCGCGCTGGCTATAGAGCAGCGACACGTCGAAGCCTAAGAAGGGAATGGCCGCCCGCACTGACGGACCTATAAACCAGCCTACACGGTTGGAAGTATCGAAGAAATCACCTTTCAGTTTCATTTCGGCAGCATCGAGGCCGCCCTTGATACCGAAATTCACCGTCTGGGCTGCTGCAGTGCTAAACGATAATAGACACATGATGAATGATGATGCCATCACCCTCGTCAGCATGTTTTTACGTATCCTTTCTTCTTTCATTTTTCTTCTTTTTATTAGTTAAATAAGTTCACTATGTATGGTTTTTTGTCATATCTAAGTGCAAAGATACGACTTTTTTATTACCTTTGCAAGTAATTACCCCAAAAACCAACAAAAACAGGAAGAAAACCATTCATGGCCGATGCAGCCGCCACAAGTAGTGCAAGGCGTTTTCCGGTTATCACCGACTATTCTTTTATGTACTTATGGCCGTTGCTGATGTGTATGCCTTTTGATGACCTACTGGCGGGGCGGCCCTGAAGGTCAAAGGATTCGCCACTGGTGTTGTCGTGCGTCAGTTCGTCGATGCCAGTTGTATTTCTGCCTTCAACAGAGAAAGTCGCCAGCAGTGGATAATGGTCTCCAAGGGGCTTGCCTTTGTACTGATAGCCCGCCATGTCGACGGTTACGGTAACGGGCTTCAGCCCGATGCCTCCCACGGGGTTGACGTAGAGAATCTTGTCGAGCAGCTCTTCTGCATCCTTCTCGCCGCCTACCTTCGGGTAGACACCATTGCGGTATTTCTCTATCCACACGTCGCCCACAGTGGCGCGGCCCGTGGCCTGGATGGGGTCAATGAAGGCTGCGACGATGTCGTCGCGGGTATAGTAGCTGTTGAAATCACCGGTAAGCAGCACGGGACGGCTGTCGAGGCGGGCCAGCAGGTGGTCGCGCAGCTGCATCCACTGCGAGCGTCGCGCCTCGCGGTCCTTCACATCGTTGCCCAACTGCTCGTCGCGGCCAGAACTGGCATCGAAATGGGTGTTATAGACCACTATCTCAGTGCCGTCGGCCAGGGTGAACTCATGGCGGCGGAAACCCTTGGTGATGATGTCGTCGAACTCGTGGCTGAACTTTCCGAAATTCTTCTCGTGAGCCACGCGCTCATAGGCGGTCGACTTCACGGCTTTCTTCCAGGCACTGTTCAGACCGTCGCATGGGAACCGTTCGTTCTGCAGATGGAGGTAGTCAAGCTGGTGGCTCTCGCTGTCGATACCACCCGTCCACTCGTCGTGCTCGTAGCCGGCGAAGAGTCGCGACCAGATCTCCCAGCGGTAGTTGAAGCACTCCTGCATAGACACGATGTCGCAGTCCTTAGAGGCGATGTACTCACTGATGCGCTCGCTGCCCGCCGAGAGGGGACCGTCTTTGTTCACATCGAAAAAGAGGAACTTGCCGGGCAAGCCGTCAACGTTGAGCGTCATCACGCTGAAGGTGGATTGTGCCTTGGCAACGGTCAGCATCAAGGTAAAAAGAATGATGGATATGCTAATGCGTTTCATAATGTATGCTCTCTATGTTTGTATATTGTTCAAAAACCGATTTCCAGGTCATTCAGGTTGACGTTGTTCTCTCTGAGCCAGTCGAGCAGGCTGTTGTAATAATAGTCACTCACAAACTGCTCGTTGACCTGACGTCGCATGGCACGGCATGCTGCCTCGTCCGGTCCTTTCTCTTCAGTCTTGTTGATGAGGTAGTCGATAATCTGCATGATGTCGATCACTGAAAGACCGCTGTCGTCGGCTATCTGCAGTATCTCTGTGAGGCTGGTGCCATTTTCCTCCAGCGTCTCGTTGTACTTGCCGAGGACGGCCAGCAGGCTGTAGAAGTCCATACCGCCATTTTCATCGCCGCCGGTGAGCGTGCGGTAGGCACCTGCCACGTCGAAGCCTTTCTCCTCGAGTAGCTTGATGATGCCCATGGGGGTGCCTACCTTGACGAGGTCGTAGTAGTGAGTGTTCAACTCGCCGTCGTAGTAGAGCACGGGATGGGCGGTGAGGGTGGCAGCGAGCCTGAGCATGAAGTGTATGCCGCTGATGGTATGACTGTCAGACAGGATGTACATACAGGTGGTTAGGTTGGTAAGCTCAGGTATGAGGCTCTTCTTATGACCGCTGTTTTGGGTGAGGAAGTAGAGGAATCTGCGCCCAGCCTCTGCTGGCACTGCCTTGTCGTGGGCATAGTGCTGGTAGTAGTAGCTCTGGTCGGGGTCGGGTGTCCATCCCTTCTCCAGGCTGTGTGCTTTGATGGCAGCAGACAGTTTTTTGTACTCCTCAGAATCGTAGTCGAGGAATGGTGGCTGCAAGGCATCGGTAAAGGTCCTGATGCCGATAGACTTCAGCGAGTCTGTCACCTGGTTGCGTGAATAAAGCCCTGAGTTGAACCAGCTGTCGAACTTCGATGCCAGGGGCTCCTTGAACATCTGCTGGGGCGTGAAGCCAAGGTTGTCCTGGCGGTTGAAGGCGTTGAGCACGATGAGTGCGAAGCAGACTTCCATCTTGGGGTCGTCCTTCTGGCTGATATAGCTGATGTAGGCCTTAGATACGTCGAAAGGAGCGGCGGCGACGAGGGTTTTGTCAAACTTTATCTCGTCTTTATAGTACATGTCGCGCACGCGTTGTGCAGCAATGCAGTCGTAGCCGCCTGACGACACACCGGCGTTGAGCAGGAACTTGCCCTGCGAGATGCCTCGCTCGTCGAGAACCTTCCGGGCAGCTATCAGACAGTCGATGCTGGCATGGCCGTTGGCATCGCCATAGACGTAGTACTGGTCGAGAATGTGGTCGCTGGTGATGCCGAAGCCGTAGAAGTCGCTCTCCACGAGAATCCAGTTGGGCTGTAGCGGCGTACACATGAACACAAACTCGCCTTCGGCAAATCCGCTGGTGGGGCAGCACTCGGCCTGTGTCTGCGTGTAGCGGTTGTAGAGCAGCACACCGTCCACGGGGCTGCTGCCGTCGTAGACATTGCCGGGAATGACAATGCTTCCGCTCAGTCGGATGCCATTACCCTGGGCATCGACCGATGGATAGGCAATGTCGATGCGGTGCATGGGACGGCTGTAGAGGTTGATGCCTTTGTAGCCGAAATGCCATGTTGTGTCACATTCGTGGATAATCTCGACACCTTCCTGCAGGTCGTTTGTCTGTGCGTTCACATTGATTACGCCAATGATTGTCAGGATGGAGGCAAGCATCCCCGCTTTTATCTTGTTTCTCATACTTGAAAAGGAATTAGGAATTGATGGATAAAACTATGTTGTACTATTTTCTGATTATTGTTAAATAATGTTTTGTTGATGCAAAGGTACAACAAAAATGCCAATTATTTTTTAAGTAGGGCACGTTTTAACGTAACTTAAGTTTCGGGAGTTCATTGCAAAAGGTCTCCGCTAAGCGCCAAGCACTTGATATGATCAGTCCTTTAGTATGATACTATCGGCTCTTTAGTATGATACTATCTGCCCTTTAGTATGATACTGCTGGCCCTTTAGTATCATACTCGTGCCACAAAAATGCGGTCGTTGCGGCCATGCGGCCGACCATTCAAAACCACATGACGAAACGGGTAAACGGGAAAACGGCACAACCGGAAAACAATTTCCCGCTCACAGTAGTCCCCGAGAGCGCAAAAAGCATAGGTTCATGGGGCATGGTTGACCTTCATGTTTATTATGAATAGGTAATAGAATAGGAGGTGCACTCGCAAGGTTAATTGTTAAAAACACACTTATAATGAAAATTTTTTAGGGAAATTGATTGTTATTTAAAAATATTTTCTTAACTTTGCATCCGTTATTGCTCGTTTTGTGCCCTTAAGCATACACACTTCTGGCTGAAAAGCCAATGAAATGGGCTTTGTGAATGGGTCTAACTAACATACAATGAACCTGTAACTTTGAAGAATTTATTCACTTTTATACTAACTTTTTAAAAACAACATTTATGAAATTTGCAAAACTACTCGTTTTGAGCGCACTGCTTCTTTTAGGTAGTGTTGCTAAAGCAGCGGTACCCGACGGAGTTTGGACGATGCCGGAGCCGCAAGGATTGGAGTTTACGACGTTCACTGACGACGGAACTCATTACATCCTCTACAATCCCGCTGCCAAGATGTTTTTCGCCAGTGGTAACGGCTGGAACACAATGGCCAGCCTCAGAACGTTCGGTATGGAAGTATGGCTCCAGCCAGCTTCTGAAGAAGACGCACCTGAAGGTTCCTACAATTTGTGTGACCTGAATGTCAACAATCCTGAGCGTTCCACTGGCGAGGGCAACATCTTCACCGATGATGGAGACGCTTCTTGGGTTGACCATGGTTCTCAGGCCAATTTCTCATGGGGCTGTGAGATTGCGAACGGTTTCGTTCGTCTTCAGAACGTAGCTCTTATTGCTGACAAACCCGAGTTTGCTGGTAAGTATTTAGGTTGGAATGGCACTTATGTTACAACTGATAATACAGCTAACAGTGGTGACCATCGTAATGCTTACACTGCTATCTTGAGGCACGTTGACCCAGCTGCTGAAGGTGCCTGCGTTGACTGGAAAGCTGTAACTGTTGAGTCTTACGAGGCTTTCGTTCTGAGCGAAGGCTACCAGAATTACGTGGAGGGAACGAAGACTTACATTGCTTCCATTGGTTTGAAGCAAGCTATCGAGGATGCCGAGGCCAACAATATTGATGTTACTGCTGCTCTGGCTGTCTACTCCAATACAGCAAGCACTGCTGCTGACATGGCTAAGGAACAAAGCAACCTGTCTGGAATCATTGATGCCAAGAAGAAACTGAAGGATGCCATTGACGATTATAAGAGCAAGGGCTTCACAGGAACTGCTGATTACGAGGCTGTCTATGCTAATCCTACGGCTACCAAGGCTGAGATTGACAAGGCAAAGGCTGATCTTGATCTGGCTGTCGTAGAGTGGGGTAAGAACAATGCTTCTGTTGAGAATCCTGCAGACATGACTGGCTTGATCAAGAACGCTCACTTTGACAACGGCGACTGCACCACTGGATGGAGCGGTACTGCTTTTGGACGTGGTGGCACGGTTTCCGACGGTGGAGAGCACTATAACAAGAATTACGACACCTATCAGACAATTACAGGTCTTGCTCCTGGTATCTATGCTATTGGAGTAAATGCTTATTATCGTTCTGGTAACTATGGTACTGCAGAGGCCCACTGGTTGGCTAAAGACGAGGCATCGAAGTTTGCCAAGTTGTACGGTAAGGTGGGCGAAAGCTATTTTGAGGTACCCATTGCCAATGTAATGGATGGTGCACAGGCTGAGGCTCAGAACCAGGGTGATATCTCTGTGACTTATAAGGATGCTGACGAAAATGAAGTAACCGTTTATGTACCTAATACTATGGCCACAGGCGATTACTTTATGCACACCTTGAAGCAGTATGCTAATAAGCTGATTGTTGCTGTCGACGAGAGTGGCGAGCTTACTATCGGTGTGAAGAAAGAGTCACAGATTGATGGTGACTGGTCAATGTTCGATGACTTCTCACTTACTTATTATGGAACAGGTGCCGATGCTGTTAAGCTTTATCTGGACGAAACCCTCAAGAACTACAGCGAGATAACCTTCGATGAGACTACTGTTTATACAGCGTCTTACCTTGAGGCCTACAACGCTGAGCTCAAGAAGGAGATTTCTGCTAGCTCATTCGAGGAGGTTTATTCTGCACTGGCTGAAATCGAGGCTGCCAAAAAGGCCCTTGACAAGAACGTTCAGCTCTGGAAGGACTGGCTGACTATTGTTAGAGATGAAGTCCAGAATTATTTGGTCAATGATGACTATAATGATTTGGTCTCTATCGGCGATCTTGGTGATTACCGTATGGAAATGTATGAGGAGAAGATTGTATATGATCAAGATTACTCCTTGACCAATGAGGAACTTGAGGCTGAGATTGCTAAGGTTAAAGCGTTGATGCAGGCAGTTAAGGACGAGTTCCTAAGTGGTGAAATCAAAGACGGTACCGATATGACTCGTTACATCACCAACCCAGGCTTCGATGCCGACAAGGATATCAACTCAGGAAAAGCTGAAGGATGGACCATCGACCGTGTAGATGGCGGTAATGTTGTCCGTGGTCCTCTTGGTGAAGGAAATCAGCAGATTATGGAGAACGCTCTTGGTTATAGGAACTTCTGCTTTGAGTCTTGGCACTGCCACGATTGGGATGTATGGCAGGAGGTTGAGGATCTGCCAAAGGGTATGTATGAGCTGAGTGTTCAAGGTTATGTACGCTGTGAGGTAGGTGGCTATACTCAAGGCAATGACATCTATCCTGACTACCCCTCACCCGTATTCCTCTATATGAATAATGCAACGGCTCAGTTCCCCAGTGTTTATGCAGAGCAGATTGCTGAGGAGCATTTCCTGGAAGACGGAACGCTTCCTGTTGTTGAAGGTCATTCTTGGACTGGTGCTATCTCAACTGCTCCTAACTCAATGGGTGCTGCAAGCTTGTGCTTCGGCTGGGGTATGTATAAGATGAAGGCCTATGGTCTGATTGCCCAGAAGGGTGACAAGTTCCGTATTGGTGTGAGGATGAAAGCTAACCAGGACTGGTGGTGTATCTGGGATAACTTCAAGCTGACCTACAGAAAGCCTACTGTTGACATCGTGAAGCCTATCCTTGAGGAAGAGCTTGCTAAGCTCGATCCGAACCAGGGTATGGGTAGTGAGGTAATTGAGAGTGTGAACAAGGTTTATGAGGTTGCTCAGGCAGCCCTTGCTTCCAACGATGGTGAGCAGATGTTCGATGCTCTGGTGGCTGTTTACGACATTGCTGGCAAAATCAATGCTTCTGTTGAACGCTTTGCTGAGCTGAACACCGCCAACGAGGATCTGGCATACGAAAATCAGTTTGCTGACGACATGACCATTCGTGCTGAGGGTGAAGCCCTCTATCAGCAGATCTACAATGGTATTGCGAACCACACCATTGCTACTGAGGAGGTTGACGGCCTGCTGAATCAGATTGCAAGAATGATCAATCGTCTGGGTATTCCCGCTGGTATGGCTGATGCAAGCGACGCTAACCCCGTTGAGTGCACTGGAGTCATTGTCAACCCGTCTTATGTAGAAGGTAACGACAAGGGCTGGACTGGTAGCGCTGCTATCAATGCTATAGGTACTGACGCTGAGAAGTTCAATACGAACTACAACTACTACCAGAAGCTGCAGGGTCTGCCCGCAGGTACTTATCAGGTAACCCTCACTGGTTACTATCGTGCCGGTAGCGCAGCCAACGACTACACCACTTGGATTGAGTCTCCCGAGGAGAACAATAATGCTCTGCTCTATGCCGTGGGTGAGGGTGGTGACACTTGCACTGTTGCCATGATGCGTCTGGCTTCTCAGGCTCAGAAGTATGAGAGCCTGCCCAACGAATACGCTTGGGCTTCTGAGGAGAACCAGCTGGCTGTTCCTAACTCAATGACCACTGGCGGTGACCTGTTCACGACCGAAAACGAGGCTACTGGCAAGAACTTCTATGCCGGCAACTGCGTAACCGTGAAGGTTGGTGAGGACGGTAACCTGACTATCGGTCTGAAGAAGGGCATCACTCTGCAGGACGACTGGACACTGTGGACCAACTGGCAGCTCTTCTACTATGGAACCAACAGCGCTCTCGAGCCCAACATTGATACCAGTATCAAGGAGATGGGCAGCAACGAAGCTGTCAAGGTTGAGGTCTTCAACGTGAACGGTGCACGTCTGAGCAAGGCCCAGAAGGGTCTCGTCATCGTGAAGAAGACGATGAGCGACGGCAGCGTGAAGGTGCTGAAGAAGGTACAGAAGTAATCCTAAGGTAAAAAGATCATAATAGAAAAGGTTAGAATGCCAATCATTTTAATCTGACCCTCTGAAGAAGGAGCTGGAGACGGTAGAAAAAACCGTTCTCCAGTTCCTTATTATTTTTTGCAATTACGACTGACACTTGTATTAAGAACACTTATTGCTTGGAAAACCTATCGTCACCCGCAAGGCTACTGAAACTTCACTCAGCGGACAGCTACTATTGCTCAAGGGCAATAATAGCCATCCGATTTAGCTATTATATATAATAAGGTACGCGGATAGGGAACCTGATAATGGAAGAATGTAATAACAGTCTGATACATGGGGTAAAAAATGGTTCGAGAAAAAGAACTACCTTTGCAGCAAAAATAAAAAACAGTAATTGATATAAATAAAAAACCTAAAAAGTATGAAACGAAAACTAATGGCGAGACAACGGCGCAATGTGCTGATTGCTGCCTGCGGACTGCTCTTGGGAACCTGGACGATGCAGGGTTGTAAGGACGACACCCTGCTCGAAGGTCAGCCTTCATGGCTGGGCAACTCCATTTACGAGCGGTTGCAGGAGGACGGCAATTTCACAACATTGCTGCGGTTGGTTGACGACCTGGGCCAGCACGAGGTGCTGAGCCACACAGGTTCGAAGACATTGTTTGCAGCCAACGACTCTGCTTTCCAGGAATGGTTCAAGCAGAACTCGTGGGGTGTGAGTAGTTACGGACAGCTGTCGAATTCACAGAAGAAACTGCTGTTGAACAACTCGATGATCAACAATGCCTACCTCATTGAACTGTTGTCGAACGTGAGCGGAAATCCGCCCATGGAAGGCAAGTGTATGCGCCGTGAGACGGCTGTGAGCATCTATGACTCCGTGGAAATCCTGAGTCCTGACAAGATGCCCAACACTGCTGCGTGGAAACGCTTCAAGGATAGTGGAAAGAGCATCCCCATCTTCAAGGATGCTACGGCTGCGCCGATGATCCACTTCCTGCCTGCGTTCTCTTCTTTCAACAAACTGACTGACGAAGACCTGGCTATCCTGACCAACCATCAAGCCAATAACGTCAAAGAGGCTTGGGTGAACGGAAAGAAGGTGGTGGAGCGTGACATTACCTGTAAGAACGGATACATACAGAAAGTGAACGGTGTGATAGAATCATCACCCAATATGGCCGAGATTATCCGCCAGCACCCCAACATGTCGCTTTGGTCACACCTGCTCGACCGTTACTCGGCACCTTACTATGATGCTGCCGGTACCCGTGAGTACAACCGTCTGTATAACAATGAGGACTCTGTCTTCACCCTACGTTATTTCAGCGACCGTTCCGTTAACGGCGACAAGAACGAGGTGGATCCCAATGGCAATACCGTCAAGGCCCTGCTGAAGTTCGATCCGGGTTGGAACCACTATATGTATGCCAACACCATGCAGTATGACCTGCACTATGATGCTGGCGTGATGATTGTTCCGACGAACGAGGCACTGGAATACTGGTGGGACCACGGTGGCAAGGACCTACAGACGGAGTACGGATCATGGGACAGTATTCCTGATGCTACACTCTCGAAGCTCATCAGGGTCAATATGCTGCCTACCTTTACCGAGGCATTCCCCTCGAAGTTCAATCAGGTGCTCAACGATGCCAAGGAGGAACTGGGTATTACACCTGCCGATGTCGACTCCTGCTTCATGGGATGTAACGGCGTGGTCTACATGACCAACAAGGTGTTTACACCCGCTGAGTATGCTTCAGTTGCCTATCCTGCATTGGCTCATGCTTCGACCATGAATGTGATCTACTGGGCCATTGACCAGTTGAACTTCCTGCCTTACCTGCTTTCTATGGACTCGCACTACAGCCTGCTGCTGCCGACGAACGACGCCATGCTGTGGTATATCGACCCTGCAACCTATGGAACTATCGACCGTTTGACAGGATTGGAGTCTCCCTCTATCCTGGAGTTCTACTATGATGGTACCAAGAGTGCTGCAGAGCGTGTGCAGGCCCGTCGCTATCAGTGTACGATTGATGCAGAAGGCAATATCACCAGAGGTGCACGCGTACAGGCTCAGGTAGACCGCAAGGTGGTCAACGACCGTCTGACCCGACTTATGGATCAGCTGATTATTGTGGGCGATGTGCGCGATGGACATGAGTACTATAAGTCAAAGGGTGGAACCCTGCTGCGTGTGACTCATGCTCCTGACGGCCGCCTGGCCTTCATTGGTGGATGGCAGTCGGAGCACGGAAACCTTCAGCTCCCTGTCAACAATAATGAGATCTATCTCAAGGAGAATGGTGAGTCCTACCAGCTGAACGGTCAGAAGCTCGTCGATGGTGAAGGCCAGACCTATAAGCCCTATATGCCTTTAGGTGCACAGAATACCGTTTACCTGACACTGCAGCAGCATGAGGAGTTCCAGGAGTTCCTGAATCTGCTCGATCATGACGGTGCTGACTTGTTGGGCACGAAACTGAGCAACAAGTATAATGCCGGTCTGACCAACCAGGGTAGCAAGAACCTGCGTCTGTTGGACAACTATAACTATACCGTCTACGTACCCACGAACGAGAGTATCCGCCAGCTCATTAACGACGGACTGCTGCCCACGTGGGAAGACTATGAGGCACAGACTGACGATGTGTGGGGCTCTGAGGCCCTGGCCGACAGTGTGAGAGGTGTGCTGAAGGACATCATTGTCAGCTTCCTCCGCTATCACGTCCAGGACCACTCTGTAGCAGTGAACATGGCTCCTGAGGATGGTAGCTATGTGAACGCCTACGAGTCGATGAGACGTAACCTGGAGACGGGACGATTCTATCCCATCGATGTGAATTTTGCAGGTGGTGAGATCACTTTGAAGGACGTTGTGGGCCAGACCCGTCATGTGGTCAAGCAGGAAGGCTTGTACAACCTGATATGCCGCGAGTACTGGTTTGATGGTTCCGGCAACAGCCAGACTACCTTCATGGCATCCGATGCTGTGGTACACCTGATTGACGGTCCACTGCTTTTTGAGAACCTGACTCCCTGGAGAACATTAATCAGTAAAATAAGGAGGAAGTAAGCTATGCAAAGAATACTGAAATCCATTATATTGATGCTGGCGCTGGTGGCCACAATAGGTCTCCGCGCACAGACAATCACGTCGGTCCACGGTACGTTGAGCGACGACATGGGCCCGCTGATGGGAGCCACTGTCTGTGAAATAGACGGTACGGGACGTATCATCAACTCCGCGTTGACCGACCTGAACGGTAACTTCACCATGAAGGTGAAGAACACGAAGGACAAGATCCGATTCAGCTATGTGGGTCTGAAGACTCAGACACTGCCCATTGATCGTACGACCTATAAGATCAAATTGACATCGGCTACCACGCTGAAGGAGGTGACCATCAAGTCGAAGCGCCGTGTGACCGGTAGCGGTCTGCCTATCCCGCAGCGTGAGGTGTCGAGTGCTACACAGAGTATCTCGATGAAGGAGTTCGAAGGACTGGCCATCACCTCGGTGGATGAGGCTCTGCAGGGCCGTATCGCCGGTCTGGATATTATCGGTAACTCTGGTGACCTGGGTTCCGGTTCTACCATGCGTCTGCGTGGTGCTGGTTCTCTGAACACCCTGACTGACTCGAACCCGCTGATTGTGGTGGACGGTAACGTACGTGAGGTGAACCTCGACAACTTCGATATGGCTTCTGCTAACAATGAGAAGTTCGCTGAGTTGCTGAACATCAACCCTGAGGATATTGCTGAAATCCGCGTGCTGAAGGATGCTGCCTCTGCCGCCATCTATGGTTCGCAGGGTGGTAATGGTGTTATTGAGCTGACCACCAAGCGCGGTTCGCGTGGTGCACCTAAACTAACCTACTCGTTGAAACTTACGGGTACCTACCAGCCCAAGGGATACAGCATGCTGAACGGTGACGACTACACCATGCTGCTGAAGGAGAGCTATTTCAATCCTGAGCAGAGTGATGCCGAAGCCGATATCCCTGAACTGAACTACGACCCGTCGTTCTCTGAGTACGAGCAGTACAACAACAATACAGACTGGCGTGATGCTGTCACACAGTGGGGTCTCCGTCAGAACCATTATGTGACGGTAAGCGGTGGTGGTGAGAAGGCCACGTTCCGTATCGGTGCAGGTTTCGACCATGAGACGGGTACGATGATCAAGCAGAAACTGCAGCGTATGTCTACCCGTGTGGCACTGGACTACAATGTGTCTGAGCGTATCCGTGTAAGTACCAACTTCGCACTGACCTATACCAAGAACGACCGTAACTACGAGTCGCTGCTTGGCAACGCCCTGAAGAAGATGCCGAACATGAGCATCTACGAGCAGGATCCGATAACGGGTGAGGACACCGACTCTTACTATACCATGCTCCAGAGCGGTAGCTCGAAGTTCAACAACGACCAGAAGAAGTATTCCAACCCTGTTGCAGTGGCCAATCTGGCTAAGAACAAGCAGACCACCTACGACATGTCGCCTGAGTTGATCATCCAGTATCAGCTCTTAGGTATGGACGATGACCATTGGCAGTTGAACTGGCGTGGTTCTGTCTATATGAACATCTTCAATGACTATACTGACAAGTATTATCCGCAGGAACTGAAGACAGTGTCGTGGAATTCGGGCGTGAACGATACCAGCAACAGCTCGTCAAAGAGCGTATCGTTCAACACCAAGCAGCAGCTGACGTTGATTCCTGCCTTTAAGAACAAGGATCACGCTGCTATGCTCTTGGGACGCTTTGAGCTGACCAGCGGTTCCAGCACAGGTCAGAATGAGAACAAGCAGGGCGCTCCCTCTGGTATTACCACCACTTATGGAGGCGGACAGATTACCGGCCTCGGCTCTTCTTACAACCAGTGGCGTTCAATGTACTACACCTTCTCTGGACACTATGCCTATAAAGGACGTTACATTGCAGATGCTACGGTGCGTGTTGACGGTACGACAAAATTCGGACCGAACAACCGTTGGGGCTACTTCCCCTCTGTCTCTTTGAAGTGGATCATCAGTGATGAGCCGTGGATGGAGCCGCTGAAGCCGACACTCTCCATGTTTGCTATCCGTCCCAGCTGGGGTCGTGTGGGTAGCCAGCCAACTCAGAACTACCTGTATACATCCAAGTACGGATCTACTGACCGTTATATTGACCTGAGTGCCATGAAGCCTCTGAACATACGCCTGTCAAACCTGAAGTGGCAGATCACCACCAAGTACAATGCAGGTATCGACCTCGGTTTCTTTGACGATCGTCTGAACCTGGTTATCGAGGCCTATCAGGAGACTGTCTCTGACATGCTTCAGCAGAGTTACCGCATTCCTTCTAACTCAGGTTTTGCCAGCGTTCCTTACCGTAACTCCGGTAAGATGCGCAATACGGGTTGGGAGTTCCATATCAACACCAGCCGTCTGATCAAGGTCGGTAAGTTTGGTTTCGATATGAATGCCAACTTTGGTAACAACCGCAATGAGGTGCTGGAGATGGATGAGTTCATCCTAAGCAACCTGAACTCAAACTACGGCTACAGCAATAAAGAGACCTTGCAGCGTGTGCAGTTGCACAACCCGCTGGGTGCTATCTACGGTTTCCGCTACAAGGGTGTGTATGAATACAACTACAGCACCTTCAACCGTATGACGAATGAAGAGCGTGCCGCATTCCTGGCAGCCGGCCATACGGCTCCTGTGGCTATGAATGCCGATGGCAGTCTGATTGTTGACGGACAGGGAAATCCCGTTCGCATGATGTTCAACTATACGAATGACACCTCCGGTCGTAACTACCGCTTCAATGGTGGTGATGCCATTTACGAGGATATCAACCATGACGGACAGATCAATGCCCTTGATATTGTGTACCTCGGTTCATCGCTGCCTAAGCTGACGGGTGGTTTCGGCTTTACCTTCTCTTATGGCGACTGGCGTCTGAACACACAGTTCACCTATCGTGTAGGCAACAAGATTATCAACCTGGCACGTCTGGACGCAGAGGCAATGAGAAACAACGACAACCAGAGCCAGGCAGTGAACTACCGCTGGCGTAAGGAAGGCGACGTAACAACGATTCCTCGTGCCATGTACGGCGACCAGTCTAACTATAACACCCTGGTGAGCGACCGCTTCGTCGAGTCGGGTACCTACCTGCGTATGGGTTATGCCCAGCTCAACTATTCTATCAAGAAGAAGTACCTGAAGTGGATCGGTCTGAACAGAATTAACCTCTACCTCAGTGCCAACAACCCGTTTGTGCTGACCAAGTACTCTGGTGTCGACCCGGATATTTCGCAGGGTGGTTACGGCCCCGCCACCGATGGTGCACAGACCCCGCGCTCACGTTCTTATACATTAGGTATCACGGTTGACTTCTAAAGGAGATATGATTATGGAAAAGAAAATATTTAAGATAAAGAAAGTAGGTCTTTTGGGGCTCTTGGGTCTCATAGGTCTGACACAGATTTCCTGCTCCGACTTCCTGGAGATTAAACCCCAGAACGAAATCATCATGGAACAGTTCTGGACGGAGAAGGCCGACGTAGAAGGAATCATTGCCGGCTGTTACTCGGGTCTGCAAAGCTCGAATGTGGTGAAGCGTATGATGGTCTGGGGCGAGTTCCGCAGTGAGAATATCGGTATCGGCCAGAACATCAATAGTGACGGTGAGCTGGAGAAAGTGCTCAAGGAGAATATTGATGCCAAGAACGCCTATACGAAGTGGGAAGATTTCTACAGCATCATTAACCGTTGTAACACTGTATTGAAATATGCACCTGAAGTGGCAGCCAAGGATCCTGCTTACACGCAGAGTGAATTGAGTGCACACATAGCTGAGGTTACAGCCCTGCGTTCGCTGTGCTATTTCTATCTGATCCGTGCTTTCCGTGACGTGCCCTATTCGAGTGTCGCCTTTACGGATGACGATATGAAGATGGATCTTCCGGCTACGAAGTTCGACGATGTGCTTGACTCGCTCATTGTCAGCCTGGAAGGGGTGAAGTCAATGGCAGTAAAGCGCTATCCTATTACAGAACGCCTCTATCAGACAGGTCGTATCACACAGGATGCCATACATGCCATGCTCTGCGAACTGTATCTCTGGAAGCAGGACTACGATAACTGCATTCGCTATGCCGACTTGGTCATAGATGCGAAGAAGGCCATTGCTGAAGAGAACCGCACTGAGAACCAGCGTAGCGGTACGATTTCCACTAACAATACAGAGGAGCGCTTCAATGGCTTCCCGTTGCTCAGTGACAATAGCGGAACCAACTACTACGGTGAGGCTTATTCGATGCTCTTCGGGTCTGACTCCTATTCCCGTCAGTACGACCAGGAAATCATCTTCCAGTTGGTTTTTGATGATGATCCGCGTGGCAACAGTATGATAGCCAACGGTGCTGTCAACGACTTCTATGGTAATGTGGATAATAAGATAGGACTGGTGGCTCCGTCGGACTTCCTGTTGGACGACATCGAAAAGTCCAACAGCCGCAATATCTTTGCCGACAAGAACAAGAAGGTGGATGCCCGTATGTATGAGAACTGTAACTCCAACCAGAAGTCCATCAATAAGTTCGTTACACGTACAGTGGACATCGATGCCACTGCTACTTCTAATGTGAAAGTAACCTACGGAACGGCCTATACTGGCGGACAAAACAGTTCCAACTGGATTATTTACCGTCTGACGGACATTATGCTGATGAAGGCTGAGGCACTGACAATGAAGCTGCGCGAGGGTGTGGACCAGGCAACGCTTGACTACAATGAACCGCTTCTTGATCAGGCCTTCTCGTTGATCAATGCCGTTAACAAACGCTCTGTCTGTGAGACCACATTGACCGATACGCTGGTTCGTGGTGACTATCAGACGAAGAACCTCATGACGACCTTGGTCTATCAGGAACGCCAGCGTGAATTGATGTTCGAGGGCAAACGCTGGTTTGACCTTGTACGTATCTCAAGGCGTGAGGGAAGTACCCAGACACTGGCAGCAGCCGCTCTGCGCAAAGTGACCACTGGTAGTACGCTCATTGCCAATAAACTGGTGAAGATGGATGCCATCTATTGGCCTTACAACTATGAGGAATTGAAGGTGAACTTGAATCTTGTCCAGAATCCTGCCTTCAGCAGCGGAGAAGATGAGAGCTATCAGAGAAACTATTAAAGAGGAAATGATATGAAAAAGTTGTTTTATAATATAAAGAAATTAGGTGTGCTGGGGCTGATGGGGCTCATGGCTTTCACGGGAGTTGCGGTTAGCAGCTGTTCTGATGAGCCCGACTCAGAGAACTTCTACACCTTTACAGGCGAGATGGCCAGCGACTTCTTGATGAATCGTCGCCAGTTCAGCCAGTTCACCGAGATTGTGAACCGTGCAGGCCTGATGGATCTGCTGGCTACCTATGGCCACTATACTTGTTTCGTGCCGACTAACGATGCTGTGCAGGAATATCTGCAGAAGCGCGGCGTAAGCAGTCTCGACCAGTTGACGGATGCTGACTGTGATACCATTGCTCGTACCCATATTGTTGCCAATATGTATACTACGATGGAAATGACCCAGGACCGTCTGGCTACTGCCAACCTCCTTGGACGTTATCTGGCTACGTCTGCAGGTTTCGACAATGATAGCAATGCTGTGGTCGTGCTTGAGGGTCTGGCTCATATTTCCTTCGAACAGAAGGATGACTCTGTCGAGAATGGTATCATGCAGCCTATTGACATGGTGATTGAGAAGTCCAACAGCTATATTACCGACCTGTTGCGTGACAACCCGAAGATCAGCACTTTCTATAGTGCATTGGTTGCTACGGGTGTCATCAACGATGTAATGCAGGTGGAAGACCCGGACTGGGATCCCAAAGCACACGAGAAGTACTACTACAGGTCGCATACCTGGAGTGAAGTGGGTTGGGTGCCTGACACCAAGAAGTATGGCTATTCGTTCTTCATAGAACCGGATTCGGTTTTAGAGGCTAAATATGGTATTGCCAAGGGCGATTTGCGAGCCCTTTACAATAAAGCATGTGAACTGTATGACCCCGTCTATCCGCAGGATGTCAGCGCTCCTGGCCATTCCTTCGAGAACCTGACAGACAGTGTCAACCCCTTACGTCGCTTTGTTCAGTATCACATTATGAACAAGTACGTAGCAGGTACTTCTGACCTTACCCCCATGGAGGTGAGCATTGGCGTGGTGGTAGGTGCATTCGGATTTGATGAGAATCTTATCAACCCCGTGGACTGGCATCCGACCTTGCTGCCTCATACGATGATGAAGGTGGAGCAACTCACAACCAAGTCCTATGTGGGTCAGGGCAAGCTGCGTGAGCGCTATATCAACCGCCGCTTTGACAAGGATTACAATGGTGCCAACGGTATAGAAGGCCAGCGTATCGATGCTACGGTGGAAATTGATCCTGTACACGATGCTATCAACGGACACTATTTCTATGTGGATGACATCGTAGCATTCTCGTACGATGTGCAGAACAAAGTGCAGAATGCACGTATCCGTATGGACTTCTCAAATGTGTTCCCAGAGATTGTCTGTAACGGTCTGCGCTATGAGGGTGACCCCACACAGGACGACCCCAATGGCGTGCCTGACGACTCTGCAACACCAAAGAACGGCCGTAACTACTACTTCCCGTTGGGCTATCTGGATGGTGTGTACTTCAACGATGTGAACACCCATGTGGTGCTGCGCCGTCCGCATATCGGTTTCTGGTCGTGGCAGGGTGACGAGTGGAACCTCTTTGGTGACTACGACTTCACCTTCCGCATTCCGCCTGTGCCATATAGCGGCGACTGGCAGCTGCGTCTTGGCTTCTGTGCCATTGAGACACGTGGTGTCATGCAGGTTTATTTCGATGGTGTACCTCAGGGTATTCCTCTTGACATGACCAAGTATTTGGACAGCGATCTGTATATCGGCGACCGCTTCGAGTTTGACGAGACCTGTGCCAAGTATGACGCTATGAGTGACGAGGAGAAGGCCGAGGAGCAGAAAGTGTTGAGGAACCTTGGCGCCTACCGTGCTCCGCGCTCCATCTTCCACTTCTCTCCCTCTTCAAAGGACTATTTCATAGGCAACAACCGTACCTATCGTCGTATCCTCTGCCAGGCCTATATTGATGCCACCAAGGATCACTACATCCGTTTCCGCGTGGCCAGCGATGGTAAGCAGGGTAACAACAACGAGTTCATGCTCGACTACTTCGAGATGGTTCCCAAGAGTGTCTATGGTGTAGACGGTGACGGTGCTATGGAGGACGATCTGTAAACTGTTAGCCAATGATTAATGAATAATTAAGAAATTAAGAATTATGATTACCAAGATAAATAAGATAATCTGTGCTGGTCTCGTTTGCTGCGGCATTGCCGCAGCCTTGACGGCCTGCTCCGATACTTGGGACGACCATTATGAGGGCAAGGCCCAGGGTGTGCAGGAAGGCACACTCTGGCAGGCCATCAAGCAGAATGGCAACCTGAGTAACTTTGCCAGCGTCATTGAGGCTTGTGGCTATGATAAGTCCTTAGGCGGCAGTCAGGTGTTCACCGTGTTTGCACCTACCAACAACAGTTTCACATCAGCAGAAGCCGCAGAGCTGATTCAAGCCTACAATCAGGAGAAGGGTAGGGTCAGTGATGAGGATAATACTGTCATTAAGGAGTTCTTGCAGAACCATATAGCCTTGTTTAATCACTCTGTGTCAGCTACTAGTAACGACTCCCTGGAGTTGATGAACGGTAAGCGGATCCAGATTACGACAGGTGCCATTGGCAATACCCCTTTCCTTTCGAGCAATCAGCTCTATGAGAATGGTGTGCTCTTCACCGTCGATGGCAAGGTGGACTATCAGCCCAGCGTATTTGAGTATCTGCGCAAGGATGCTGACCTTGACAGTATTGCCACCTTCTTCTATAATGAACGTTTCTACCGCAAGGAGTTCATTCCCAGCAGAAGTGTGGCCGGCGGATTCGTTGATGGTAAGACGGTCTATCTGGACTCTGTGTTCCGTCAGCAGAACGACCTCTTCGACTATGACTTCCTGGATGCCGATCTGAATGAGGAAGACTCTACTTACTTCATGGTGGCTCCTACCAATGAGGTCTGGCGCCAGCTGATAGAAGAGTATTCCCAGTACTTCAATTATGACGACAAGGTGCTTGACCGCGATTCACTGGTCTACACCAATCCTCGTCTGGCCATTGTCAAGGGTACAGTCTTCAGCCGTACTTTCAATGAGGATGCTGCTCTGCGCGACTCGGCATTGTCAACCAGTGCATATACATCGATGTCCTCCCGTAAATATTACTGGGGAACGGAATTCCTCCACTATTACCAGTATGGTGATGGCACAGGCTATAGCCAGCAGAAACCGTTGCAACAACCTGCCGGTGTGATGTCTGGTGCCCAGGAGATCGATTGTTCTAATGGTAAGGTGTTCAAAGCCAGCCAGTGGAATTTCAACCCGTTGAACACGTTCTACCAGTGGATTATTGTCGAGGCAGAAGGCCAGGGCAGTATTCAGGAGGTGAGTAAGGTACAGAACACTTCGACCAATGAGATGGAAGAGACGATTACTCCGAAGCCTCGCTATGTGGAAGGCGACAATGAGTTCTATGGAAAGGTCTTCGGTAACAGCTTTGTGGAGTTTGAACCCACACGTACCACGATGAACCATAACGTGACGTTCAACATCAAGAACGTCCTCTCGAATATCGGCTATGATATCTATCTGGTATCTGCTCCTGCATTGGCCAACGATAGCAATGCCACGAATGTGCAGCGTCTGCCGACAAAGATCCGCTGTACGTTAGGCTTCCATGACCAGAAGGGAGCTGAGGCTTCAGACATTATCCAGTCGAGCATTGAGACTACTCCGGATGTGGTAGACTATCTGCTGTTGGCAGAGGACTATAAGTTCCCGTGCTGCTCTTATGGACTGAAGGAGGAGATTCCTCAGGTGACGCTGAAGGTGGAGACCCGTGTATCAAGTGCCGAGCAGCGTACGAACAAGTTCAGTCGTACTATGCGCATCGACTGTATCATGCTCGTTCCTCATGGTCAGGCAGTAGTTACTGAAAATGCGTTTGTCATTGCCCCCCACGGCGATGGTGTGGCTTACTCCATTCCGAGAATGTAATGCTTAGTATGAATCTCCAAGAACTGTAATGATATGAAAAGATATATATTATTCGGACTAACACTGCTGATGGCCTTCCCCGTATGCGTCTCAGCTCAGGATGATGATACGGAAGAAGATGAGGTGGAGACCATAGTCCGTGTCCTCAAGAAGAAGCAGAAGCAGTATGATACGCGCGCCGTCAGCGGTCGTGTGTTGAGTGCTACTACAGGTCAGCCCATTCCTGGTGCCATTGTCAAGGCTGATGGCATCGATGGATTTAGTGTGCTGACTGAAGATAACGGTACTTTCGAGCTCAAGGTGCCTTTGTTCATCTCGTCGCTCTTTATCTCCACACCTGATTACAACCCTGTTCGTCTCGGCTTGCAGGAGTCTGTCGCCCAGCGCGATGTACGCCTTTATCCGTCAACGTTCACATCGGAATACGATAAGCAGATCAATGTGCGTGGTGACCGTGTGGCCGATGATTTCAGGTTTACCAATTCTGTCAACATCAAGGACGAGGTGCAGAAGTCACTCGGCGCCGAGGTCTATACTATTACCCGTAATGGAACGCCGGGTGTGGGTAGCGTCATGTTCATCCAAGGCTTGAATTCACTCAACGTCAATGCCCAGCCACTGGTTGTCATCGACGGGGTGATTATTGACCAGCAATATGGTCGCACCTTGCTTCACGACGGATTCTACAACGACATCCTGACGAGCATCAATCCTAATGATATTGAGAAGGTGACCGTCATGCGTAACGGAACGGCGCTATATGGTGCCAAGGGTGCCAATGGTGTCATCCTTATACAGACCCGCCGCAACAAGTCAATGGCCACCCGCATCACTGCCAACGTTTCTGCTGGTGTCGTCTTGGAACCGAAGTTCCTGTCGGTCATGAATGCAGACCAGTACCGCAGTTATGCCTCTGAGCTGCTCAAGACCACCAATACCAAGAACCGTACGTTCAAGTTCCTCAACGAGGATCCCAACTACTATTATTACACCCAGTACCACCAGAATACCGACTGGAAGGACTATGTGTATCACACTGCCATGACGCAGAACTATGGTATCAATGTCGAAGGTGGTGACGCCGTTGCTAACTACAACCTTTCTGTGGGCTATGTCAACCAGCAGTCTACGTTGAAGTACAATGGCATGGGGCGCCTGAATATCCGCTTCAATACCGACATTGACCTGACCTCACGTCTGGCCATCCGCTTCGATGCATCCTTTGCCAACATTACGCGTAACATCCGCAATGACGGTGCACCGGAAAGCTATGATGAGGGTACGCCGACGGCTCCCGGCTTCCTGGCTTATGCCAAGAGCCCTTTCATGAGTCCTTACAGCTATGGTATGGGACGCCTCTCAGATTCCCATTGGGACATTACCCAGGAGGAGTATCTGAGTGAGGCATTGAGCAACTATAACGGCTATAACTGGCAATTGGGTAACCCCGCTGCCATCAACGAGTACAGTGATGCAGAGAACAAGAACCGCTTTGAGAACTCCATGCTGAACCTCTCGGTGACACCGAAGTACATGATCAGTCCCAACCTGACTCTCTCTGAACACTTCAGCTACAATCTGGTGAACACCAACGAGATGTTCTACATTCCTATCAACGGTACACCGAGCTACTATGTCAGCAGCATCGGCGACTATCGTGAAAATGAGGTACGCTCAATGGCATCCAAGCAGAACTCGGTGATGAGCGACACACGCCTTGACTGGGCCAACCGCTACGGTCCCCACGACATCCATGTCTTCGGTGGTGCACGTATCAACTGGGAGAGCTATACCATGTCTTCACAGTTAGGTTACAACACTGGTAACGACAAGACCCCGTTTATGAGCTCCAGCTTGCGCAATACCGATGATGTAGGAGCCAGCGACTCCTGGAACTCCCTTGCCTGGTATGCTCAGGCAGAGTACAGCTATCTGGGACGCTATTTCCTCCAGGCCAACCTCACGGCAGAAGGCTCTTCCCGCTTTGGTAAGGATGGTGGCAACCTCCGCGCTTTCGACGCCGCCTGGGGACTGTTCCCTGGTGTTCAGGCATCTTGGGTTATTAGCAATGAGACATGGTTCTCCAAGCTCAGTGCTGTGAACTTCCTGCGCCTGACAGCTGGTTTCGATGTCAGTGGTAATGATGACATCGATTATTATGCTGCACGTAGCTACTTCCGTGCTTCACAGTTCCTCCATGCCATCTCAGGCCTTACCTTCTCGGGTATCGGAAACAATAAGATCCAGTGGGAGACCACCAAGCGCTTCAATATCGGCATTGAGACAAGTCTCTTTGATAACCGTCTCGGTCTGTCCGCCAATTATTTCAGTTCCACTACTGACAATCTTCTCACACGCCAGTCGCTTGGATTCCTGTCCGGTCTGGACGAGAACTGGTCGAATGGTGGACAGCTGAAAAACAACGGCTTCGATGTCACAGCTACTGTGAAGCTGCTTGCACTGAAAGACTTCCAGTGGCAGGTGGGTGCCAGCGTGGGTCATTATAAGAACGAGATTACCGAACTCCCCGACGGCCGTCAGTATGTGGACAACTCCGTCTACGGTGCTACTATCCGTACTCAGGTGGGACAGTCGGCCAATCAGTTCTATGGATATCAGTCTCTCGGTGTCTTCTCCACCTCTGAGGAGGCACAGGCTGCCAGTCTCTATGTGCTTGCCGATAATGGTATGGACCGCCATTATTTCGCTGCTGGTGACGTGCATTTTGCTGACCTGAACAACGACCATCAGATCACTGAGGCCGACCGCACCTTCATCGGTGATCCTAACCCCGACATCTATGGCAACATCTTCACCACTGCTGCCTACAAGCACTTCAAGCTCGATTTGCGCTTCAACTACTCCCTGGGCAACGATGTCTACAACTATCAGCGTTCCCAGTTGGAGGGAGGACAGCGTTTCATGAATCAGACTACAGCCCTGAACCGCCGTTGGCAGATGGAGGGACAGCAGACCGACGTACCTCAGATCACCTTCCAGGATCCTATGGGTAACTCCCGCTTCAGCGATCGTTGGATCGAGGATGGAAGCTATCTCCGCCTGAAGGCTGTCACCCTCAGCTACGACCTGCCCCTGCAGTCAGAGTATATCCAGGGTGTGCAGTTCTGGATCCAGGCCAACAATGTGTTCACGCTGACCAAGTACCTGGGCGAAGA
This sequence comes from Prevotella sp., assembly GCA_016285075.1. Taxonomy (GTDB): domain Bacteria; phylum Bacteroidota; class Bacteroidia; order Bacteroidales; family Bacteroidaceae; genus Prevotella. The sequence continues at coordinate 26,498 of JAEEQB010000021.1, read as the reverse complement.
CCCTGAGTTCACCATGACCAGCAATGTCATTGGTCAGGGCATCGATCTCGGTCAGCTGTCGCAGAGCCGTTCGTTCGTGGCCGGTGTGAAGATTAACTTATAATTGACAATTGAGATTTGAAAATTGAGAATTATGAATACTAAGACAAGCATAAAAGGACAACTGATAGTTTTATCATTTATCATTTGTCATTTATCATTTAGCGTAGCGCTCACCTCCTGTTCCGATTTCTTCGACCAGGACTCTGAGCATGTCATCTTCACCGACCAGGAACACCTCAACAATGCTACGGACTCTATCTATAGTGTCACTGGCATCTTGAGCAAGCTCCAGGTGCTGGCCGACCGTACTATCCTGCTTGGTGAGGTGCGTGGCGACCTGATCGACGTCACCGACAATGCTAACAGCGACCTGCGCGACTTGGCACAGTTCAACGTCAAGGATGACAACCGCTACAACCGCCCCAGCGACTACTATGCAGTCATCAACAATTGCAACTATTTCATTGCCCATGCTGATACCGCATTGAAGAACAACCGCAATGAGTATATCTTCATGAAGGAGTATGCAGCAGTCAAGGCCATCCGCGCTTGGACCTATCTGCAGCTGGTGCTCAACTACGGCAGTGTACCCTTTGTCACCGAGCCCATCCTCACCAAGCAGGATGCCGAGCTCAACTATCCGCGCTACGACTTGGCTGCCGTCTGCGAATATTTCATCAACGACCTCGCTGCCATCCCCGACCGCTATCATCGCGAATATCCCGGCTATGGCACCATCCGTGGCACTGACAGCCGCTTCTTCTGGTTCCCCATCACTCTTGTGCTGGGCGACCTGAACCTCTGGTTGGGCAGCGCCACAGGCTCCGTCGAGGCCTATCGGCAGGCTGTGCTCCGCTACTATCAGTATCTCTCCGAGCGTAACGGACAGAACTCGGCCTATCCCACCGACATCTGCCTTTACACCTATACTCCCGGTTCCACCACGTGGCTCAGCACCACCAGCTGGGGTTCCCTGAGTGTACGTGAGAACTATTCTGCCGATGGCGAGCTCATCACCATGATTCCCTGCGACTCCATCCAGGCAGAGGGTAACTACAGCCAGTTGCGTAATCTGTTCAACTCTACCGTGGACAACGACTACAAGTTCAGTCTCACACCCTCGCAGAACATGTTCAGCATCTCCGAGTCACAGGCTCATTGCTGCGTCAGCAACAGCGGTACCAGTGTGCTCTATGCTCCTCAGGGACTCTCCGAGCATCGTTCGGGCGACCTGCGCCTCTACTACTTCTTCAGCGAGGGCTACAGCTATGACCGCCTCAACAATGAGCGCATCGAGACCCAGTCCATCGGCAAGTACAGCACGCGCAATGTCCACATCTACCGCCGCCAGATGATCTATTTCCGCATGGCCGAGGCTCTCAATCAGATTGGCTATCCACGCATGGCCTTCCAGATTCTCTCTCAGGGTCTGAACAGTGAGGTCATCGAGGACGAGGTCTATCCTTACTATTCCCAGAGCGACTCGCTTTGGATCAGTCAGCTTGATTTCCCACGTGCACGCTATGGTCTGTTCACTGTTGAACACCTGGTGGCCAACCGTTTCACCGGTACCATCAATACTATGGGTATGCACTCGCGTGGTTCCGGTTGGACACCCATGAACGAGTTCTACCAGTTCCCCGACTCAGTTGAGCAGGACGGTGTGAATGTGGCTGTTCCCTTGGCCGAGCAACAGGCTTATGTACGTGATCTGCTGCTCACCGAGGACGCCCTTGAGTTTGCCTTCGAGGGTGTGCGCTACTACGACCTCATGCGCTTTGCTTTACGCGAGCCCAATCCAGGTCAGTTCCTGATGGAGAAGATTATCCAGCGCCGTGGCGAGGACAATCGCGATGCTGTTCGCTCCGAAATCAAGACCGACCTCAATAATCCCCAGAACTGGTATCTCAGTTGGAAGGGACGTATAGGCTATTGAGCAATACCGTGCGCTTTGAACGTCAGCAATGGCTATGGCTGGCCGTCCCCTTTGCGGGACTGCTCGCCGTAGCCATTGCCTTATCCCTTTTCGAGTCTCATCTTCTGTATCGCGTCCAGCTCCAGAGCCTGTTCCTTAATACGCCGCTGTTCTTCCGTCAGTGTATGGTAAGTTCTGGCGGTTTGCTGTCATGGGCCGGAGCATGGTTCACACAGTTCTTCTACCATCCCGTACTGGGAGTTTCCCTTCTGTGCCTGCTTTGGGCTTTATTGGTCGTGCTGTTGATGGCAGCCTTCCGTATCCCTGCCCGTTGGGCAGTGCTTACGCTCATTCCAGTATCCATGCTGCTGTTGTCCAATGTCACTTTGGGTTATTGGATTTTCTATTTGAAGCTGCGGGGCTGTTTCTTTGTGGCTACCTTGGGCACGCTCGTTGCCGTGAGTCTTCTGTGGTGCTTTCGGCTGTTGTCATCCCGCCGCATTCTGTCGATTCTCTTCATACCTCTTTCCGTTGCTTGCTGCTATCCGCTGGCAGGCTTCTATGCCTTGTTGGCTGCCATGCTCATAGCAGTCATCTCATGGCGCATTGAGGGCTTCAGCTGGCGTCACGCCATTCTTTGTGACATCTTGGCCGTGGCGTCAGTAATTGCTGTGCCCCAGATCTGTTATGAGTGGCTGTACCATGAGACTCCGCTCGAGGGTGTTTACCTTACTGCGCTGCCTTCTTTCTTTGTCCAAGGCAAACCCTATCCCATTTACTACATCCCTTACCTGGTACTGGCACTCTCCTTGGTACTCATGGCTGCAAGTTATCGCAGACTGCCAGAAGAAGAACATCGACCGCTTCACCGGCGTCTGTTCTGGATCACGCAGACCCTCCTGCCGTGCATTCTGGTGATAGTAACCGTATTCTTCTGGTACAAGGACGACAACTTCCACCGAGAGTTGCGCATGAGCCGTGCCGTTAGCCAGCACGACTGGCAACAGGTTCTGACCATCTCTGCAGAGCCTGGCAGTGAACCCACACGTGCAATCTGCCTTATGCGTCATCTGGCACTTTTCCGTCTGGGGTGTCTCGGCAGTGAGATGTATCGTTATCCCCGTGGTTCTGCTCGCCCGTCGGCACCTTTCCCGGTGCGTATTGTGCAGACAGAGGGGAAGATGCTTTACATGAATTATGGCATCACCAACTTCTGTGTCCGTTGGTGCATAGAGGATGGTGTGGAATACGGGTGGAGCGTATCCATCCTCCAGCACCTCATCAAGTGCTCCTTGCTAAATGGCGAGTACGATGCTGCCCGGAAATACATCAGCATTCTCAAGAAAACACGTTTCCACCGTCAGTGGTGTACACGTTACGAGTCCTATGTGCGCAACCCCCGCCTCATGGCCGATGACCAGGAATTGTTTCCCATTCTGCCACTGCTGGCTGCCGATACCGACTACCTTACCTCCGACAATGCCGATATCGAGCAGTTCCTGCTGAATCATTTCGTCAGCACCGACAGTCGCAATCCTGTCTATCAGGAGCTCGCCTTGTCGGCTGCCATGCAGCTTAAGAATAGCCGCCTGTTCTGGCCGCAGTTCTATCAGTACACATCTCTGCATCCCGACAGTCCCGTACCGCTCCATTATCAGGAAGCCGCTTGCCTCTTCGGCCGTCTCAGCCACGAGGTAGACACCAGCCGCATGCCCTTTGATGCCGAGGTGGTACATCGCTGTGACGAGTTCCTTGCTGCCCGTGACCAGCATCGGGGCAGGGATTATCTGCAAGAGCATTTCGGCGATACCTACTTCTTCGACTATTTCTATAATGCCTCAGCTCAATAACCGATGAACAAGTCCCTCTGCATCCTGCTGACCTTTGCAGCTGTGCTGCTATGTAGCTGCCGTCGCCCGTCGGTGCCTGGTCAGTATAAGACTGTACCCATGCCACCCACTATCTATCCCGACTACATCGATGTGACCGTGCCTGCCAATATTGCCCCGCTCTGCTTCGAGTTGCTGGTCGGTGTTGACGAGGCCGTCACACGTTTCTCTGCTGCTGGCACCGAGGTGCTTTGCAGTGGTGTCAAGGCATGCCCCTCCATCGGCGAATGGCGCGAACTGGTAGCCAAGGCCTGCGGCAGTTCTGTCACCGTTGAGGTCTATGCCAGGAAAGATGGTGCCTGGGTGCGCTTCCAGCCTTTCCAGATTCATGTGTCGCCCGATCCCATTGATCCGTGGCTCTCTTACAGGCTCATTTCCCCTTCCTATGTTGCCTATGAGGAACTGACCATCAATCAGCGCTGCCTGGAGAACTTCGACGAACGTATCATTGTCGACAATATGCTTTGCTCCACGGAGTCGGGAGGCCAGTGCATCAACTGCCACAGCTACCAGCAGGGCAATCCACGTCGTCTTCAGTTCCATGCCCGTCAGTCGCATGGGGGAACGGTCATTGCCTATGACGACCGTCTCTATAAGGTCAACCTGCAGCGTGAGTCACAGATTTCCGCCTGCGCTTATCCTGCCTGGCACCCCAGCTTGCCGTTCATCGCCTATTCCACCAACAAGACCATGCAGACATTCCATACCGTGAGCAATGACAAGGTGGAGGTGATCGATGCTGCCAGCGACCTGGTTCTCTATGATGTTGAGCACGACCAACTGACCTCTGTCGACCGTCAGTCCGACGAGTTAGAGACATTCCCCTGCTGGTCGCCCGATGGCCGCTATCTGTATTTCTGCAGTGCCCATTTTGAGTATCATCCTTATCGCACCGACAGTCTGACCCATCACATTCTTGTCGATACCCGTACACCCGAGCAAGAAATCACCATGCGGTCACAGGAACTGAAGTACCGTCTCTGTCGGCTCCCTTTCCATCCTGACACCCGTCAGTTCGGTGAACGCGAGCTCGTGTACGATCCCACACCCGATGCCAGTGCCACGCTGCCGCGTCTGTCTCCTGACGGTCGCTGGCTGCTGTTCACGGTGGGCAGTGCCGGCTGTTTCCATATATGGCATCACGATGCCGACCTCTGGATGCTTGATCTGCGGACAGGAATGGCGGCTCCCCTTGCTGCCTGCAATTCCGACGACACCGAGAGTTTCCATTCTTGGTCGTCTAATAGCCGTTGGGTGGTGTTCTCATCCCGTCGAGGTGACGGAGTATTCACCCGTCCGTTCATTGCTCACATCGACACCACCGGACAGGCTGCCAAGCCCTTCGAACTGCCTGCCAGTGATCCCGACTACCATCGTCAGCTGCTCAAGAGCTACAATGTGCCGGAGCTGATGACTGGTCCCGTCAATTGGACTCCTCAGGATGTTGCCCGGGTACTGAAGCGATGATACTTCCTCGCACCCCCGCAAACGCTCAGGAATTCCAGATGCTGCCCTTCACAGACCTTTCCTCCTAAGGAGATGGTGTTAGTATCTGATATCTTTGCATCTTATCCTTTTCCATCACCATTTCCTGATTTTCCTTTATCTTAATGGGAGAGGAATGGGAGATGAATGGGGCGACAGTGTCATACTAAAGGCATGACACTGTCGCCCTTTTAGTATCATACTATCGCGCCTTTAGTATCATACCATCGCGCCTTTAGTATCATACCATCGAGTTTTCAGTATTGTCCAGTAATGAGCGGCCTGAAAGGGCACAATTACGAAAGTCAAATTATTTTACTTTCTTTTTTCTATGAAAAAGGGGAATTGTCATAACCACCCCAAAAACGCGAGTTAACTCGATCAATCGTTTGAGTTAACTCGATTGATCGTTTGAGTTAACTCATTTAATCGAGTGAGATAACTGGATTGAAAGTAGTCATTTCCGGGCCTTCCCCGATTTGTCAAGAATTCCGAATCATGTTTAAAGCCAAATTGAAGAAGGTGTTGGTGTGTTATAGGTTTCCTATTGAAAGCCAGCATATTACCATGTCCTATAGCACCTTTTCTGTTCCAATCAAAGTGATTCAACATTCGCAAGTGCGCCCTGAAGGGGCAGTGTCAACTCGTGCTGCATTGTTTACACGGAAAAAGTGAATAAATTTGCCCCCGGATTTCGGCATGAACGCCGTTTCCATCACGCTGCAAGGCGATCTTGGTATGAACTGAAACAATTTCTGCAATGTTTGGTCAAAGACTGTTAAACTCTATTAATTATCCGCGCTTTCATGCAAGATTCTCTGCATTTGCAGTTTAATTTGTAGAGATTCACGGATATTCTCTGATGGAATATAGTAATTAACTAAAAACGAACAGTTATGAAGAAAGTTTTTTTATTTATGTTGCTCATGCTCTCCCTTGGGATGTTCAGTGCTTGCAGCGATACTGATGACATCGCGAACAGCAGCGATGGTAATGTCGGTGAAGGTGTATCAAAAACAGCTTTGTGTAACACATGGGTATTGGTTAGCTATGGAAACGAATCAAACGAAGTATTAAAGGAGGCAAAAGGATATACTTACTTGCTAACTTTCCATTCTGATGGTACATACTCTGGTCTGGCATACGGAAATGAAATGGGTGGGAAGTATAAATGTAATGGCAAAGAGATTCAAATCACTAATCCAGATATTACTAAGGTAGACTATGTTGGTTCTGATCCAGACCAATTTTACCTGGAGCATTTGAGTGATGTCTCTACCTATACGGTAAGCGATACGGAATTAAGGCTGTATTATTCAAAAGATCAGTATTTTAAGTTTAGAATTAAAAACGACCTCTTGTGAAAAAAGTCAGTTAAAACGACAGTAATTGTAGAGCAATGATATCGCAGTTGACCCAAAGCGCCCCTACGGGGCAGTAGCTCATAGCCCAGGGCATCTCCCTGTGCTATGAGCAGGTTGGTCTTGCAGGCCGCTCTTAGTCAGATAGAGTCTACTTGTATATTCTTCCCTAAGTATTAATTCAAACATTAATTAAAATGAGAAAAATTCTATTCTTAACATGCTTTTTAGCAGGAATGCTTGTTGCATGTAGTAATGATGATTCTGGCGATAATCATGTTGTGGCGGATTTCCAATTGCAGAATGAAAAAGGTGTTGAATGCTACGATTTTCAAGAGGGTGATAATATCATCTTTAAGTTAGAAATCAGGAATGATGGTGACGAAGAGATTATTTTGCCGCCAATATCCGAAGTCATTGGTTTTGATATTTTTCGTGTATATACCAAAAATGGTGAAGACATGGGAACTCCTTGGGATGAGAGATTTTCATCTTATGTGGGGCATTCCATGATTAGGGCATATAGTTCAGTTGTTGTTACCTGTCCTTGGTTTGACATCTCAGGACTTACATTCGAGGGACCAGATCATTTGTATTCGGGGTGCTTTATAAAAAAAGTAGAAAAAATGCCACTGCCTATAGGGGAATACTATTCAAAATTTGACATTAAACTTAATCATAAGATAGTAACTTGTTATCGAACATTTAAGATTCATTAGTATGAAAAGAATATTGTCTTTGTTAGTTTTTACAGAGATCATGGGGACAGGTTTTTGAATGAATTCACCGAATTCATTCAAAAACCTGTCCCCATGATCTCAGCATTCTAAATCTATTCCGCTTATGAAACAGTTTATCTATAGAGTGGTTTCTTTCATGCTCAGCATGACCTTGGTGGCATGTCAGGAATGTGACACGAAGGACATTCATTACTTTATTGCCAACAAGTCAAAGGATACGATATATGTCTACAATTATGTTTGGACTGAGGAGTCGCTAACTGTTGCCGATGTTTTCAATAATTACGGTAATTACTGGCCTCCAATAGAGTTGGCTCCAGACAGCTTCTATATAGGGTGGCTTGCGGCTGTTAGTGAAGAAGACATTCCAAGCCTGAATCTTTATGCCATAGTCAACAGCAAGGAAACCATGCGGAAGCATACAAAGGAAGAAGTCTACGAAATGCAGATCGCAGATGAGTTTTTCACGTGTAGAGGGTTTGAAAGGCAAGGTTTCCTGATGGTATATAAAGGAAAGGAGGAGGAAAAATGATAAAGCGACATGGATTAGTTTTTCTGATTGCTCTGTTGCAGTTGGCTTCTGCTGTTAAGTTAGAGGCGCAAGAGTCCTTTCGTGTTTTTCCATACGCTGGATTAGGCTGGAGCACCAATCAGGTTATCAAGAAGAACTGGCAGTTGGGTGTGGACGTGTCAGTGCCTTTTGGAAAAACTTCCAATTGGTATGCTTTGACGGGAATAGGCTACGGGCGGAATGACCGGATGATTTCCGTCTGGGAAGATGATTTCTCCCTTTGGGAGGGACGCGGTGTAAACTATCGCTACTTATATTTCCCGCTTCACGCTGGCTACCATATCAAGATCGACAGGGTTATGAGTATTATGGTTGACGCAGGTCCGTACTTTAATATTGGCAGCAAGGGTGACATCTGTATTAACGATGAAACGCGGGAAGTGTGGGATGAAAGGTACCATACCAAGGAATCGCAGGAGTTGTTGGGTTTCTTCCACAAGGACTACGATGCCTTCTCCTCCGAGAGTTTCCTGCGCCGCACGGAGTACGGTCTTGGACTGAATGTCCGTTTGGCCTTTGCCCCGTTTGCTCGGATATCCAGTGTTGTCACAGGTTCCATAAGGCAGGGCCTTTCCAACCAACTGAAGAGCGACAGCAAGAACATGCCTTCTTATCAGGAGTATGAGAAGTGTATTGGAGAACTGGGCAGCGGCCTGCATTCCCTCTGGTTTAGCCTGTCACTTGGTTGCAGCATAAAACTATGAAGTATTGCAATATAAAACGTAACAGATATATGAAGAAAACGTATCTTATCTGTATTAAGGGTGAAATAAATGGCGACTTTGACAATTATGTCACGAGCTATCCGCTGTATATGCACGAGTTTGGACACTACCTTGACAGCCGTGTCTGGGGACCACTGTTCTCTTTTGCTGTAGGAATTCCCAGTTTGATAAGTGCAGGGAGTAGTGAGACAACAACGTTAGGAATCTCTAATCAGGACTATTTCTGGACAGAAAAGAGGGCTAATAGAAAATCTGCTGATTATTTTGGTAAGTATTATGGAATAAACTGACTTTTTAGTGGTTATCCTATTGGTCATGGTCGTGTGAAATTTTAAAAAACATTTTTCTTATGAGAAAACAAATAATAGTAATACTGCTTGGTTCACTTTTCTTAATAAGTTGTCCAGAAACATTTGATCCCTCTTATGATATAAGTGGTCAATTTTATAATAATTCTGAGGATACCCTGTTAATTTATATATCCAAGGGAGTATCTTCATTTTCACATTTTCCAGATACACTACTGCCAAAAGACTCAATAACAGAATACCCTTATAAGAACTATATCTCAGATTTTCTCTATGACTATCAATATCCACCCAAGACTAAAAGATTTTGGGGAGTATTAATGTGGTCAGAGGAATATCATAATAGAACAGAAAGAGATTCTTTCTCTGTGTTTTTTATTAGCAAAGATACCCTCAAGAAATATGGATACGATGATGTTCGGAGCAACTATCGCATAGCCGTCCGATATGATTTAGGAGGACTTGGTGTTTATGGACATTTCACTAATCTTTACTATCCACCTAACGATAGTATGCGGAATGTCAAGATGTGGCCTCCCTATTCTCATTTTGTAGAGCACTATAAATATGTGGAAGGTTTTTGTTCAACAAGAGAAGAATGAAATTCGAAAGATGGTAATAGCAGTGATTATTACGGATGGGATTTTAAGAGCAATCCTCTTACCAAATATGGTAAAGGTGATAATAAACAAGGAATATATGTAGACTATTACAACCTAAAGATGCTGTGGAATTCAGGCCAAATTCCTTCATATGTCAATTGGTATAATAGTCTCATGCCAAGACTTCAATTATTCATTACAGGTGTTAATTCAAAAAACGATGACTACGATGCATTTTAATAATTCATTTTCTCAAAAACCTTTTATTTTGAAAATAATAATAGGCGCTCTTTTGCAGAGCATGACAGTCAGCTGTGATGACATTAATCCCTTTGATCCTTTTAATCTAGGTCTTATTCATGATCGAAAAAAAGAATATGAGAATCTGACAATTTACAATACGTCAAATGATTCATTGGTTTTTTCGTCATTTGAAAATTCAAGCTGCCTTGATAGTTACCCGTTAGCTCCTTGTGCAGAAATATATGGCTGTGGCATTATACCCCCACTTGAACATAGAACATTAGTGGGAAGTGAGAATTTGAGATCAAACAAGACAGAATTCAATTTTGGTGATAGTATAAAAGTGAAAGTATATAATATTGCTGTCACAAAAAGAGATTCGGATGGACGCTTTAACGAGAATTTCGAAAAAAATTGTATTGCGTATAAATGGTATAAAGTGGATTTCTTGAGAGAAAAGATCTGGAAACTATATTATCCAGCAGATTTTGAATGATTGGAATACAAAGAATCAAGGGGCTCATTTTTTGAATAAGAATCCCTTGATTCTGAATCCAAAACTCCACATATAGGGCACAGCCAGCCCTTGCCATAGGCAAGGGCATCTGTGCGAGGAACAGAAGCGAGGTTGTGATGAAGTGAGAATAAAGCAGAGCTTGCTCATGCTTTATCGAGCGTGAACGTGCTCAAACGAAGTTCAAGGTCGAAAAATGGATTGTTTTACTTTTAGGGACTATTTCTCTTCGATACGGAAGAGCGATCCCCTGCTGTTACACTTGCGTTCATAACCCATCATAATCAACCTCTTTCCGAGTTCAACGTCCGTTCCTTTCTTGACTATGAATACATTGCATGGGGTATGAAGAGTCAGTTCACCTTGCCACTCTCGCTTATCCGCTTACGTTCTCTCTGCCGTTGACATCCCTTGTGAACCGAGGAGAGAACGGGTGTGAACGAGGTTCAGTGCCTGAGCGGATTAGCTCCCGTCTCGGCATCTGCCATTCCAAGTAAAGTGATGACGAAGAAATGTGACGATGGGTAGTCCGTCTTTCTCAGTGCTTTTCTCATGTGCCTAACGGGTCAACTATTATTGCTCCTGATTTTACAGTCACTAAAAACGGGGTTTACCGTTACTAAAGCCAGCGTTTACCACCACTAAAGAAAAACGGATCAAACCGTGATTTCTCCTGATCCGTAGCAGCGGTGGTGGCAGGCGTCGTAGACGACACAGAACTGACCTGGAGCCACGCCGTGAATGCGGGTGGTAGAACGGACAATGAAGTTGCCTTCGCCCGTACGGAGCAATGATCCCTGATGGAACTCGGGGGTATGGCGTATCTTGAAGGTGATGTTCATCGGTTCTCCTTCACGATAGTCCTGCAGTTGCTCAATGGGCAGGGTGAGCCAATGGAAGTCGCGGATTTGGAAAACGTCGCGGTAGGCGGTGTCGGGGTCGTAGCCGTGGGACACGTAGATGATATTCCTGTCGATGTCCTTCTTCACCACGAACCACGGGCCTCCGCCGAAGCCCATGCCCTTACGCTGGCCTATGGTGTGGAACCATAGCCCGCGGTGCTGGCCTATCCTGCGGCCCGTCTCCAATTCTATGACATCGCCGGGCTGTTCGCCCAGATAGCGGCGTATGTAGTCGTTGTAGTTGATCTTTCCCAGGAAGCAGATGCCCTGTGAGTCCTTGCGCCGGGCACTGACCAGATGCTCCTGCTCGGCTATTCGGCGCACCTCGTCCTTCATCATGTGGCCGATGGGGAAGAGTGCTTTCCTGAGCTGCCAGTCGCAGATCTGCGCCAGGAAGTCGGTCTGGTCCTTGACGGGGTCGGGACTGGTGACGAGCCATTTGTACCCATCGTCGGTCTCGGTCTGCGCATAGTGACCCGTGGCGATGAGGTCGTAGTCGTGGCCGCGTTTCTCGTGAAAGGCACCGAACTTGATGAGGCGGTTGCACATCACGTCGGGATTAGGGGTCAGTCCTGCGCGAACCTTGTCCATGGTATAGCGAGTCACCTGGTCCCAGTATTCGCGGTGGCAGTCTACCACCTCCAGCCTGCATCCGTACTTATGGGCGACGGCTGTGGCCATTTCCAGGTCTTCCTCGCTTGAGCAGTCCCATTCCTCTTCCTCCTCAGGTCCTATCTTGATATAGAAACAGTCGGGCTGAAGACCAGCCTTTACCAGTTCGTACACCACCACACTGCTGTCCACGCCGCCCGAGAGCAGCACGGCTGTCCGCTTGTTTTCCAGTTCTTTCATTTCCATCGGGTGCAAAGTTAGTGCAAATCGGGCAAAAAGCAAAACAATCTGGAAAATATATTGATGAACTGGCCGTTTTTCATGACGAACTCAAAGGCAGAAAATAATTCTGCCTGATTTCTTGCAGAGTTTTTATTTTTCCATTAGACAGGCTCCCGGCATTGATAGCTTTCTCCAACAGCCAGCGCTTCGACTCCGATGAGATGCCCACCGCCATGAAGCATTTACTTGTCCAATACATTAGGAACCTAGGTGAATGGGAAGATGTCTCTGAGATGCGGGCACCGTCGGATGCCATTGCTGACTTTGCTCGCTCAGGCTCAGGCTGTAGCGGTGGCAATCATGGCTCCATCTTCTTTGACGAAGAGGCATCAGCCATCAAGAACTTCATAGCGAGTCTCGCAGAAATTGCCGCAACTACAGTCAAGAATGTGGCGCAGTGGCTCGTCTGGGTTGCCAAGGAGATAGGTAAACTCACTGACATGGAGCTGCATCGCGCAGACAGTGAGGTGGGTGACATCATGGATGGCAAATATGACTGGCGGATAGAGAAGTTGGAGAATCATAATGGGCTGACGAGGTAATCGACAGTCCATTGGATATAGAAGAACTTTATGCTGGCACACTAATGATTGGCTCGCCAAGGGCCAGCGATATGCCAGCAAGCGTTTTGGTCGTGAAATTATGACGACCTGTGAGCCATTTAGATATTTCCGACTCCCGTTTACCCATCTTTGCGGCCAATTCTTTCTGTGTGATGCCTTTCTTCTTAAGCAAGGCATCAATGCGGTCAGCAATCTCAAACGAGAGATTGAACTCGGCACGGGTCTCATCTGAGACGTTTGCCAGACACTCGCGAAATAACGGATTGGTAATCATATCTCAAATACTTTGTTGTCTATTCCCACTATCATGTTTTTCTCAATTGTGATGCTGCTGTTCTGCTGAGCCTGTTTCAATAGCTCATCGAAACGCTGCAAATCCATCACATAGCCACTCAACTGCTCATCCTCCTGGTAAGTCCGTGTGGTCTTGACACCTCCATTGCCAACAATGAGAATCTGGTCAGAGATACGCAGACAATACAGACGCAACTTCCTGGAGTCGATAGCCAAAGCGGAAACTCGGTCATTCATCTTGCCCTCTATGCGGAAAAACCGTTCAAGCGCCCCACGGTCGATAATCTTTTCCAATGCAAGGAGTATGCGCTGGAAATCTTAATTCAGCGTAGAGTTATCTTTGAACTTCATCAGGAAGTCCTCATACTCTGACACGTCATTGCCGTTGAAGCAAATAGAGTACAGGCTCACGTTGTCGTTCTGCTCGATGGTTTTCAAATTAATCGTCTTCATTGCTCATTGTCATTTACCCAGTGCAAAGATACAACTTTTTTCTTATAATTCACTTAAAAGTGAAGAAAATATACTGATTTTGTCGTCAATTTGTGATATTCATAAAAAAGTGAAGCCTATTTTTCGACTTTTGCCTAACTTTGTCGTATACTTAATAGAGCAATGAACAAAACGGTGCAGATAGATAGCGAGACGATTATTCGGTGCCAACGCGGCGACAAGGCCGCGTTTCGTCTGGTGGTGCAGAACTGCCAGCGCATGGTATTCTCGCTCTCGCTGAAGATACTGGCCGACGAGGAAAGGGTGCTGCAACGCTTCGCCTCCGATGCCGACAGTCACCGCACTTTGGAGAACACGGAGTGGATGGCCATTGTGAGGTTGCTGGCAGAAGGACTGAGCGAGAAACAACGCTGTTATGCGCTAACAAGCTTTCTTCTTGTCATCTGCCCTGCCGCTTTTCGATTACAATGGAACCCTATTGCACACTCAAAGCAGCAAGACATCTGTTCCAAAATAAAGGCTGTTTTCATCATAACGCTAATGACCGATTCGGGTTAAAAGTATCTCAGACTTTGCACCCGGAGGTGATTTTGTTAGGCAAAAAAGACAAAAAGCTGTTTGTTTATTTTGTATTTTTCTTACTAATTCGTACCTTTGTCATGTGAAAAGCTGTTACATAGATCAGTGGCAGGGGTGGGGAAGCTGTTTTTTGCTTCTTTGCCTTTTCCTTTTTGTGCCTTTTCCCATAGTGGCCCAGACTGACGATGAACAGTCGTGGGAGGATGTGCTGCGGGAGGTGATGACGGTGGAAGACGGGGAATCGGCAGAGTGGGAAGAGATGCTTCAGATGCTTACTCAGCTGGAGCAGCAGCCCTTGGATCTGAATACAGCGACACGCGAGGAACTGGAATCGCTGCCGTTCCTGACGTCTCAGCAGGTGGAGGATTTGATGGAATATCTCGACCGCTACGGTCCGATGAAGTCGATGAATGAATTGCGGATGGTGGAATCGTTGGATTATCACTACATTCAGCTTTTGAAGTGTTTCTGTTGCATAGGCATGAAGAAGAAACCCAGTTTCCCCAGACTGAAGGACATCATGAGGTATGGTCGGCAGAATCTGACGGCCTATATGCGCATACCGCTTTATGAGAGGAAGGGCGACAAGAACGGATATCTGGGCTATCCGCAGAAACATTGGGTACAGTACGGATTCAACTATGGGGACTACGTGAAGGCAGGCTTCCTCGGGGCTCAGGACAGTGGGGAACCGTTCTTCCGGAGAGGTAACACGATGGGCTATGACTTTTATTCCTTCTATGTGCAGCTGCGCCACTTGGGACGTCTGGAGTCGGCAGTCGTGGGGAAGTACAGGTTGTCGGCAGGCATGGGACTGGTGCTGAACAACAGTTTCGGGTTGGGTAAGTTGGCTACGCTTCAGAGTTTAGGGCGCACTGCCAATACTATCCGTGCGCATTCCTCACGTTCTCAGGCCGACTATTTCCAGGGTGCTGCACTTAGCTATCGGTTGAAGAAAGGGCTTACGGCAGCAGCCTTTGCCAGCTATAGGCCCATGGATGCCACGTTGAACAAGGAGCAGGAGGCGCAGACCCTGGTGAAAAACGGCTACCATCGTACGCTCAGCGAACTCGAGAAGAAGAATAATACACATGCTACTGCTCTCGGTGCCAGGTTGAGCAGTCGCATGGGACGCTTCCGTCTGGGTATCACTGCTATCTATACCCATCTGGACCGCCGCCTACGTCCTGATACGAAAGAGCTATACCGCCGCTATTATGCCAGTGGCAGTGACTTCCTGAACTTCAGTGTCGATTACGGCTATGCCAGCAGCAGGGTGAGTCTGAACGGTGAAACAGCATTGAACCGATGCGGTGCACTGGCTACCATCAACAGTGCCAGCCTCCAGTTGGCAGACGGTTTGGGGCTGATGGTCCTTCAGCGGTTCTATGGCTACCGGTACACTTCACTCTATGCCCACAGCTTCAGCGAAGGTACCGGGGTTCAGAATGAGAGTGGTGTGTATGCAGGGTTGACGTGGCAGCCTTCCCCCACCTGGCAGATACAGGCTTATACCGATTGGGCCTATTTCGCCTGGCCCAAGTATCAGGTATCTCAGTCTTCCAATGCAAACGACCATTTGGTTCAGGTAACCTGCAAGCCCCGTGGGCACTGGCAGCTGCAGGCCCGCTATCGTCTGCACCAGCGGCAGCGTGACAACAAGGAAAAGAACGGACTCTATAACCGCCAGGAACAGCGTGGACGCTTCTCTTTAGGCTATGCTACGGACTTCGGCCTAAGCCTGAACACCCAGGCCGACGGCAGCAGAGTGAACGGGGAGAACGATGTGGAATGGGGGTGGGCCGTAACCCAGCAAGCAGAATACAGATGCAAGTGGCTGAAAGTGAATGCTGCCTGCAGCTACTTCGACACCGACTCCTACGACAGCCGTCTCTATACCTATGAACGGGGACTGCTTTACACCTTCAACTTTCCCATGCTCTATGGCAGGGGGCTTCGTTATATGCTGACAGCACGGATAGAGGTGGGCTCCAACCTGATGGTGGCAGCGAAACTGGGGGTCACCGACTATCTGGACCGTTCTGTCACAGGCTCCGGGCTGCAAAAGGTGGACGGCTCATCGCTGACTGATGTGGACGTGCAGCTGCGGTGGAAGTTCTGAAAAACAAGAACCGCGAGATGGTAGGTCTCGCGGTTCTCAATCATCTCTCTCTTTCTTTACATCATAACATCTACAGTGTGTCTGCCGGTGGAGTAGGGGATGACGGTGCCCTCGATGGGGTTGCCGTCGACGACGATCTGTTTTACGCCCTTTTGCGAACCGTTGGGGTGGACGGTGATTTCGTATTCTGCCTCGCGGAACTTGCGGCTGACAATGTAGTCCTTAGCTGTTTCGGGTAGACAGGGGTCTATACGGATGCCATCGTAGTCGGGTTTGATGCCGAGGATGAACTCAGAGACTGTGTACCACATCCAGGCTGCCGTACCCGTGAGCCATGAGTTCTTGCCCTCACCCGGACGGAAGGCATCCTTGCCGGCTACCATCTGACAGTTCACGTAAGGTTCCACCTTGTGCAGTGTCTGGTATTTCTCTTCAACATAACTGGGCAGGATCTTGGCATAGTGGCTCCAGGCATCGTTGCCCCGACCTGCTATGCACTCTCCGATGATGACCCAAGGATTGTTGTGGCAGAAGATCCCGGCATTCTCCTTGTAGCCTTCGGGATAGCTGGATATCTCGCCGTACTCGTAGATATACTTGGTGAAAGCAGGATTGTTGAGCACCATGCCATGTTCACACTCCAGGTATTTCTTGCAGGAGTCAAGACTCTTGGCCACCATACCCTCTTCAGCACCAATGCCCGCCATGGTGCACCAGCCCTGGGACTCGATGAAGATCTTGGCTTCCTCGCATTCGCTGCTTCCTATCTTGTTGCCATAGAAATCGTAGGCGCGTAGATACCATTCGCCGTCCCATCCGTGCTTCTTCACTGCCTCAATCATTGCATCGACAGCCTGCTGCATGCGGTCAGCCTCGGCTGTGTAAACCGCTGCCGAGTCGTTGCAAACGGTGCTGAGTTTACGGCAAAGGGCGATGTAGTCCTTGCCGGTAACCACGAACAGTCCGGCAATCATGAGACTCTCGGCCTTTGTGCCCTCGCTGACGTTTTCGGTAGTCTGGAAGCTCTCGTTGGGATCCCATGAGAAACAGTTCAGGTTCAGACAGTCGTTCCAGTCGGCACGTCCTATAAGCGGCAGCATGTGGGGGCCGAGGTTATTGATGACATGATCCATCGATACCTTCAGGTGCTCGAAGAGTGTCACCTCTGTACCTGGCTGGTTGTCGAAGGGCACCATCTCGTCGAGGATGGAGAAATCACCCGTCTCCTTGATATAGGCTACTGTGCCGAAGATGAGCCAGCAGGGGTCATCGTTGAAACCGCCACCGATATCGTTGTTGCCACGTTTGGTAAGAGGCTGGTATTGGTGGTAGCAGCCGCCGTCGGGGAACTGGGTAGAAGCAATGTCGATGATGCGCTGGCGGGCACGTGGGGGGATCTGATGGACAAAGCCCACGAGGTCCTGGTTGCTGTCGCGGAAGCCCATGCCCCTGCCAACACCACTCTCGAAGAACGAAGCCGAACGAGAGAAGTTGAACGTCACCATGCATTGGTACTGGTTCCATATGTTGACCATGCGGTCGAGTTTGTCATTTCCTGTGCGTACATTATATATATTGAGAAGGGCATCCCAATAATCTGCGAGCTCAGCAAATGCCTTGTTGACCTTTTCTGTGGTGTCGAGACTGGCAATGAGTGTGTGAGCCTTCTGTTTATTGATGACCTGAGGGGCGGAGAATTTCTCGTCTTGTTTGTTTTCTACGTAGCCGAGGAGGAATACATAGTCCTTCGACTCACCAGGCTGCAGCGTTACCTCTATGTAGTGTGAGGCAATGGGACTCCAGCCGTGGGCGTGGCTGTTGCGTGGCTTGCCTTCCATCACGGCCTGTGGATTGGCAAACTCATTATAGAGACCTACGAAGGTCTCGCGGTCAGTGTCGAAACCCTGCACCTCGGCGTTGACGTGGTAGAACGCATAGTGGTTACGGCGCTCACGATACTCGGTCTTGTGATAGATCGTGGCACCCGAGGGGGAACCGTTCGGAGCTGTGGTCTCTATTTCCACCTCTCCGGTCGAGAAATTGCGTTGGAAGTTCTCCATGTCGGTAGCAGCATTCCAGAGACACCACTCCTCGAAGGAGAAAAGCTTCAGCTGTTTGGTGGCAGACGAATAGTTCGTCAGCGTCAGCTTCTGCACCTCACACCATTTCTTCAAGGGTACGAAGAAGAGCACGCTGGCCTCTACGTCGTTTTTGCGGCCTGTGATGCGGGTGTAGCTCATGCCGTGACGGCACTCGTAGAAGTCGAGTGGTGTCTTGCAGGGCTTCCAGCCTGGGTTCCACACAGTGTCGCCATCTTTGATATAGAAATAGCGGCCGCCGTTGTCCATCGGCACATTGTTGTAGCGGTAGCGGGTGATACGGCGGAATTTGGCGTCCTTGTAGAAGGAGTATCCGCCAGCGGTGTTGGAGATCAGTGAAAAGAAGTCTTCGTTGCCCAGGTAATTGATCCAAGGCCAAGGGGTCTGCGGGTCTGTGATGACATACTCGCGATGCTGGTCATCGAAATGACCGTAACGTTTTTGTTGTTCCATTGCTATTGAACTATGTGTTTTTTTTTTATCCGGTCATGGCCGTATGACGCCAGAAACGGAAAGTAATATCTTCGAATGACTTATCGGGTAAGAGGCGATAGAGCCGCTGGTTGGTGGTAGGCGATTTCAGCGGGCCTAAGTGCTTGATATAGGGGCCGATCTTCAGATAGTCGAAATCGGTCTTACATACTTGTGGGGGGACGCGCAGACGGCCACTGTACCAAGCGACCTTATACTGCGGATATTCCTCATGGAGATACTGCGCCAGAAGGTTCACGCCCTTTGGGTCGGAATCGCCGCCCATGAAGGCTATGCAGGTAATATCGTCGCCGTACTGTTCTATGAAGGCATCAATGGCATTGGTGTCGAGCGGCAGGCCAATGTCTTCCCACAGATAGTGGCTGTGACACCCCGGACAGTGACACGGGCAGTTTGAGATGTTGATGGCCAGTGTCACTTCGTCGGGTATCTCCTGGAAGACCACGCCGGTGTTAACGTATTTCAGCATAAACAGATTGACTATGGAGCGACATCATAACGTTCGGGCTTTTTTTTCGATAGCGAATCATATGTCCGTCTGTTATTCTGTCTTGTGTTCTTATTTATGTTATGCATGGGCGTAGAAACGACGGGCAGCCTCCTCCTGACGGGGCTGTGAGAAATTGCTTACACGCTTCAAGTATCCGATGATACGGGTCATGTAGTCCACGTTCTTGGAGTGGCAGTGAGGACACTCCTTCAGGTAACGCTTGTCAATGTGGCCACAGTCGTTGCACACCGTATTGGGGATGTTGAAGGTGAAATAGTTGCAGCCTTCCTTGGCAGCCACCTGCAGCAGTTTCATGTATTGCTCCTTTGACAGGTGCTCGTCCAGGTTCATGTGAAGTGCAGAACCGCCGGTCAGATGCTTAATGTAGGGAGCACCATGTAACTTGAATTTGTCGATGATGCTGAGCGAATCGTCCTCCACCACGTAGAAATAGCTGTTGTAGCAGTCGCGAGGCACGAAATAGCCATCCTCGCGGTCCCACTTGGCGTGCTTCACGCCAACGTTCTCGGCAGGTATCATCTCGCAGTTGAACATGACGTCCTTGGTGCGGTACTGCTTGTTGTACTTCTCAATTAGTCCCAGGATGCCCTGGACGAAGTGCAGGTAGTCGTCGTTGGGGGTAATCTTGAGTCCCATGAACTCTGCAGCCTCCACGAGTCCGTTGATACCGATGGTGAGATACTGCCGCCCGATGTTGATGTAGCCTGCGTCAAAGAGAGGCAGCATGCCATGAGCCTGCAGTTCCTTCAGATTCTCGTTATAGGCCAACTGTACTTTGTGGCAGAGGTCGATGACAGTGCCCAGATACTCCAGATAGTCCATCTTGTTGTTAACAGCATACTGGATGCAGCGGTTCAGATTGATGGTTAGTACTGACTTTGACCCCGTCGATACGCCACCAGCCCCCAAGGTGTAGCTGAACCCGTTGTCGGTAATCTCGTTGCGCAGACGGCAGCAGCTTGACAGGGAGTCGGCATTGTCGCTCATGTAGGTAAAGAACGAGTGGCCTTCGGCATACATCTCAGCGGTGAATTCGCCCCATTCCTTGTCCAGGCAGTTGCCATCCTTGTCGGTAAGCAATGCCATGGTCTCCACAGGGAAGGTGAGCAGGGTCTTCGTGCGTTCCTTGTTAAACCACTTCATGAAACGCTTCTGCAGCCAGGAGAGACCTTCCCAATCGGGCTTTGAACCGTCGGGGAAGTAGAAGTCGCCGAAGATGCTCTGGAAATAGTACTTGTCGTAGTAGGCCACATTCCAGAACACTGCCTGGTAGTTGCGTGCACCTGTTGGCTGGTTAAGGGTGTATACAATCTGCTCGAAGTAGTCGGTGATGACTTTGTCGAGGGTGCGCTTCTTCAGGCTGAGGTCAGCCTGTTCGCCGGCTCGCTTGTAGTAGTCCTCTCCATACTCCTTGCCGAGGAAGTAGTTCATGTACATCAGGAATTCCGGGGTGGCGCAGGCACCGCTGAGCATGGAACTGACCATGAATACCATGTTGACAAAACCGCCAGCAAACGATTTCAGGTTAGTGGGTGCTGTGGAGTTGCCGCCGATGGAAACGGTACCACCGATGAGCCAGGGGTACATGGTGATGGAAGCACAATAGTTGGCCAGCGAGGTCTCATCGTTTTTGTAGATGAAGTGGTGGGTCAGCATGTCGATGTACTTGTCAGCCAATTGCTTACCGTACATCTTTTTGATGCGGTCGGTCAGTAGACGTCGGTTCAGTCGGATGAAGTTCGATTTTGGCAACTCACCAATCAGTGTAGCAATGTTTTTGTGCTCCACGTTGGCATTGGCGTCATATTTTGAACCAGTAGCTGCATTCACCGACTCCATGTATTCGGAAAGGAACAACATCTTCTCCAGCGTCTCACGATCCTCTGTGTGAGCCTGGCGATAAAGCATAAAAGACTTGGCTACCTGATAGTATCCCTCCTTCATCAGAGAAACCTCTACCTGGTTCTGGATATCCTCTACCGTGATATCGTCTTTGATGTCTAAGTTGCTGAGAACCTTGGAGATAGTACCAAGGTCGGTGGGTTCTTCCACGCTTTCAAATGCTTTTACAATGGCATTCATGATTTTGTCTAACGAGAAGCGGTCTTTTGAGCCATCGCGCTTTGTAATCGTAAAGTTCTTAATTTCCATCTTGTTTATTAGGTTTTATCTGTTTTTATATTTCTCATCGGCGAAAAGTTCTCCGTTTTGGGAAACTTTTTCTTTTTCCGTCCTTGAAAAGTTTCCCGTTTCGGTAAACCGTATTCGGGTGCAAAGTTATAAAATTATCTAGAATTGGCAATAAATAATATCTAAAAAAACGCTAAAAATTTCAATTCACAAATAAAGTCGACAGATTACTTCGCTTTCTCATTTTTATTTCGTAATTTTGGCAGAAAAAGCAATCTTTCTTTATTTAAAGGCAGTTCGGGGGATTGAGGAAAATCAGGGTTACGGATAAGAGACGGTTCTCAATTCCACGTTCTGCATCAAATTGCTTTCAAAGAACTCCGACTCAGAGCCACCAGCCGTTTCTATGACCCTTTATCGGTTGCAAGGTACGAAGAATTTTTGAAACCACTAAACTATTCGCAATCTTTTATCATGGGATTTAACTTTATCTAATTTTATCTAACAACAATTTACTCCAACTTACAATTTGATAGGAAATCGAAAGTATTTAAGGCGTATTTGTGTCAATTTGTAACAAAATTTAAATAATAATGTTACATAATGTAAGCAATTCAATATTTTAACACGCAAAATGTTTTGATCTCTTTTGTTTTTCTTTCATTTTGTAATATCTTTGCACTCTGTAAATAACAAAATGACACTTGTATGAAAGTAAAGAGACGTTGGATAATCTTGATGGCAGCAATGACGTTGATAGCCATTGCTGGTGTGTTTGTAGGTGAGCCCGCGTTTGAGTGCGACTGGTCGGTGATTTCTGCTGCTGACGTAGCCTGGCTTATCACGGCCACCATCTTTGTGCTGATGATGACACCTGGACTGTCATTCTTCTATGGCGGTATGGTAGGAGCGAAGAACGTCATCAGCACCATGCTCCAGTCGTTTATTGCTATGGGACTGATTTCTGTTCTGTGGGTGGTAATCGGATTCTCACTCTGTTTTGGCGATGATATCGGAGGTATTATTGGCAATCCGCTGACGTTCCCCATGTTCCACAACGTAGGAGGTGCTGTCTATACTACGTCCGCGGGTAATATATTAGGTGGAGCCACTATTCCACTGGCTCTCTATGCCTTGTTTCAGATGAAGTTTGCCATCATCACCCCGTCGCTGATCACGGGGTCGTTTGCCGAACGTGTGCGTTTCTCCGCCTATATGTTCTTCATGATGTTTTTCTTCTTCATGATCTACTGTCCGCTGGCCCACATGACATGGCATCCAGAGGGGCTGTTCTGCCGTTGGGGAGTCATCGACTTTGCCGGAGGCATCGTGGTGCATGCCTCCAGTGGCGTTGCCGCTCTTGCCGGAGCCATCTATTTGGGCAGGCGTAAAGCAGAAACCCGCAGAAGCGAACCAGCCAACATTCCCTTTGTGCTGCTGGGAGCAGCCCTGCTGTGGCTGGGCTGGTTCGGTTTCAATGCGGGTTCGTCGCTTCATGCTGACGGACAGGCAGTGAAAGCATTCCTGAATACCAATACAGCCTCGGCTACTGCCATGATGACCTGGATATTCTTCGATTGTCTTCGTGGCCGCAAGCCCTCAGCCATGGGAGCCGCTGTCGGATGTGTGGTAGGTTTGGTGGCCATCACCCCGTCAGCAGGCTATGTCACGGTGGGGCAGAGCGTCTTCATTGCCTTCGTCATCACGCTGATCTGCAATATTGCCGTCTATTGGCGTTCACGTAGCAGCATCGACGATGCCCTCGACGTTTTCCCCACACACGGCACAGGCGGTATCTTCGGAACTGTGCTGACAGGTATCTTCATCCAAGAAGGACTGATTGCAGGCACGTGGGACGGATTCGTGATTTTCCTCTACCATCTGCTGGCCATCGTCATTGTCTTTGTCTATACATTCGGCATGAGTTGGCTGGGCTATAAGCTGATAGACAAACTGATACCCATGCGTGTATCCGTCTATAGTGAGAAGGTTGGACTCGACTACAGTCAGCACGATGAACACTACGGTCTGGCCCATGTCGGCGAACGGGAAATAGCGGAATATGAAGAGCATATCCGCGAGAAAGAGACGAAAGGCAACGGGTAGGCGCGTCAGCGGGAATGGACGTAAATAAGTACATAAACTAAGCAACACAAATACAAATATGAATATCAGGATAAACGAATTGGTTGACAGCCGTAATACGGTCAACAAATGGATGGAACGTTTTGGAGTTCGGTTCGGGGTCTATAAGGATGGAATTTTCAACGAACAATTGTTCCCTTTTGACTCCATCCCCCGAATCATTTCCAGCGATGACTGGGCTTATCTGGAGAAAGGACTCCGCCAACGTGTGACGGCACTGAACAAGTTCCTATGGGATGTCTATCACGACAAGCGCATCATCAAGGATGGTATCGTACCCGAGGAGTTCGTGTATTCCTCGAAGGGCTATATGCCTGAATGTGAAGGCATCAGTCCGGCAGGAGAGGTCTATGCCCACATCGCAGGCATCGACCTCGTCGAAGGCAAGGACGGACAGTGGTATGTACTGGAGGACAACCTGCGTATCCCCTCTGGTGCCAGTTATCCGATGATAGCCCGCGAGATTACACGCAAGGTGTCGCCACAGACCTTTACCCAAAATGCCGTGGTCGAAAACCGCGACTATGCCCGTCTGCTTGCCACGATGATGGAAGAGATGAACGGCGGTCGGGGTATCTCGGTCATCCTTACCCCAGGTCGCTATAACTCGGCCTATTTTGAGCATAGTTATTTTGCCGAGAAGACGGGGGCTACGCTGGCCTATCCCGGTGACCTGTTTGTGGAGGACAACAAGGTGTACTATGCGGGTATCTACAAGGAGAAGACCCGCGTGGGCTGCATCTATCGCCGTGTGAGCGATGAATATATGGACCCGCTGCTGTTTGAGGCTTCCTCACTGCTGGGCATCCCCAATGTGATGCAGGCCTACAAGGCTGGCAACGTGGCACTCATCAATGCCATCGGCAATGGCGTGGCCGATGACAAGGGTATCTACTATTTCGTACCGAAGATGGTGGAATACTATCTCGACGAGCAGCCCATCCTGCAGAACGCTCCCACTTATCTGCCTTATTTCGAAAAAGACCGCAACTATGTGATGGAAAATATCCGACGGCTGGTCATCAAGGATGTCAGCGAGGCAGGAGGCTATGGTGTGGTGTTTGGCAAAGACCTTGCCGAGAAGGAACTTGCCGACCTGACGAAACTGGTCAGAAGCGAGCCTCGCCGCTGGATTGCACAGGAAGTCATCGACTTCAAGGACTTGGAGATTCTGGAGGGTGACCAGACCGTGTGGCGCAAGGCCGACTTGAGAGCCTTCGTCGTCAGCGGCAAGGCAGTGAAGGTGTGGAAGAGCGGCTTGACACGCTTCTCGAGAAACCCCAACTCGTTTGTGGTCAATTCCTCACAGGGCGGAGGTTTTAAGGATACATGGGTGATGGAAGCATAAGTGAAAAGTTAAAAGTTGGAAGGATGACACAGAAAAATTTGATATCGGCAACCAAGGCGAACAGCCTCTACTGGCTGGGGCGCTATGAAGAGAGAGTGTATATCACGCTGCATTTGCTGCGTAAGTGTTACGACAAGATGATCGACGGCGAACTGGAAGACTATTCCTTACTATGGACACGTCTCGATGTCAACGGTGTCTATCAGTCGAGTGAAGAATTCACCTTCGGCATGATGTACGACGAAGACAACATCGCTTCGGTGATGGCGGCACAGGTCAAGGCCAAGGACAATGCCATCCTCCTGCGCGAAAACATCATGAGCGAAACCCTCAGTTATCTGGAGATGAGTGTGGCACTGATGAAAGAGTGCAAGGAGCGGCGCGAAATGAACGTCACTGCCCTGCAACCCGTCATCGACTGGTCGTTGGCGTTCTGGGGCTCTGCCGAGCAGCGTCTGCGCAACCATAAGGCACTCTATATCATGATGATTGGGCGCAATGTGGAGAATCTCGACATGCTACTGCGTTTCGACTATCCCTACGAGCGGGTGGCACTGGCCTACGACTCGCTGAAACGCTACCTCCGTCAGATTTCTACAATCGTCGACGACCACATCGAGGGACAGCTCAACAGTCTCATTATCGAGGAGCGTTTCAATCTCAATGATGTGGAATACAAGAACAAATTGCTGAAATTTATCAACCAACTGGTCAGAGTGTGAAACGCTATCTGTATAACTATCAGACGGTGGTCGAGTTCTCCGAGCCAGTTCCAGCCCATGCCGTCATGCTCCGCTGCCAACCAGTCGGTAATGCCTGCCAGACGGTGGAGCAGGAACATCTGGTCATGTCGCCTAATTACTGGCTGCAGGCTGGCAGCGATACGTTTTATAACCGCATCCTCTTTGGCGGGACCACCGAGCCGCACACCGTATTCGCCTATGTCAGCATGGGCATCGTTGCTACCGACACCTATCTGGTCAAGTATCGCGGCGAGAACCTGCTCCTCTACCGTCAGCCCACACCATTTACTACAATTGGAGACGGGATTACGGATATTAGCGAAAACAGCATCCAAGCCGCTTACGACATCTGCCAATGGATTAATGAGAACATTGCGTATCAGCCACAGGCCACCACAATAGAGACCACGGCGGCAGAGGTGATGCAGTCGCGTCAGGGCGTATGCCAGGACTTTGCCCACCTCATGATAGCCCTCTGCCGAAGGCAAGGCATTCCTGCCCGCTACGTCAACGGATTCCTTGTGGGCGAGGGTGAGACCCATGCCTGGGTTGAAATTTTCGACGGCTACAACTGGCTGGGCTTCGACCCCACCCACAATTGCCGCATCAGCAACGGCTACGTCAAACTGGCTCACGGGCGCGATGCCCGCGACTGCTCCGTCAGCCGTGGCATGTACACAGGTCAGGCCAGTCAGCAAACAACGATTCACGTTACATTACATGAGATATGATTAAGACAATAGTATCCACGGAACTGCCTGTCGATGAACAGTTCCGCATCCGTAAGAATGTCATACAGAACGGTAAGGAAGGTCTCCGCTTCTGTGT
>JAEEQB010000096.1 GCA_016285075.1 Prevotella sp. | reverse complement strand
CCAGCGCCTGATATGGGTAATTGTAGAATTTGTCGGAATGCTCATCGTCCTTGGGCTTCACTATTTTCTTCTTCACAACGTTAGTACGCAGATAACTCAGCGTCTTGTCAATCATCGTCGGTACGCTTCCCCTGATGGGTTCCACTTCAATCAGGTTATTGGGATTCTTCTCGCGCCCTTCAGGGAACAACACAATCTCCACCTGTGACTGCTTGAAAAACTTATCAGGTCGCTCTGAGAACATCATAGCTGCCACGTTCTTGATGCTATATCCTTCGGGCGTAGGCTCCAGCAGTTCCATCTGCTCCAACACCGATTCCATGTTCTCCGTCAACGACTCGTTAGCAAGGCTACTTTTCACTTTCACCAGATAGTCGTGTAGCAACAGCGGCGAGATGTCCTTCAGCGTTATCTGGTCGTTCCCTCGGTCGTCAAACGGCGTACGGTTGGCCAGGTTTATCAGTTCGCGCTCATATTCACCTTTGGGCACAATGCTGCTACTGTTATATCGGATGTAGTAGTTGTACCTCTTCTGCTTGGCGGTAATTTGGTCAGGCACCTTGTAAGGGCGGCGTTCACCAGCCGACACCTTGATGACCAGAATCGTCTTTCCGTCGGCCTCCTCGATATACAGTCGTGGCTGATAGTAAGGCTGCATCAGGTTGTTGAATCCCACCATATCCTTCTCAATAGGCTCAATCTGATTGGGATCGATGCCGACGACGGGACGGACAGGACGACCGTTCACCTCCTTCACACCCACCACGATATAACCACCGCCCGTCTCGTCGAAGTCGTTGGCGAAAGCACACACGCTACGGTAGATGGCATCCGGATTCCATCCTGTCTTATACTCAATGCGGTCACCCTCTACAGCCCGTCCACCGAGCAATTCTTCTATGTTAATTGGTAATCTCATATATTTTATAACTTTTTCGATTTCCGTTCTATTACTTATAACATTTACTCAGTTGTTGCGAAAAACTAGACATTATCTTTAAAGCCATCTTGTTTGCTACGCCTGTAAGGTTTGCAAGGCATATTCTTGCGCTTCAGAAGTTGTGTTGTACCATGGGTTTTGCTTGACTCGCATTTGTATGATGGAGTTGTCTTTATGTTCATGATGCAGTTCAAATGGACATAATGGTTCATCACCTTTCTTCCAAGGACGAGCTTCGCCATGTTTGGGATTCTCCTTGGTATAGATACATCTTTTGACTGTACTTTGAACGCAACATCATGGCTGTACCCATATCCTGTGTTCAAGCAATTGTTAATAATACTTAATTATGTAGTGTTGGTTGGTTAGGTTTGTCGTTTTTTTGCGTAAATTTGCATGAAAATTTAAATAAATCAACTATAATAATAACAAAAAGTATTTACATTATGAAAAAGATGATGTCTACAAAAGGCATGATGATTCTTGCTGTCGGCATTGCGATGGCAAGCTGTTCTAAGACCGATGTTTTTGAACAAAATCAAACCAATTTATCTGAACAGCAGAAAGCTGAGTATGTTTCGAATTATGTAGCCAAGTATGGTCAGCCCGATGCTAACCAGAGCTGGGATTTTGCTGCTGCTGCACCAAACGCTTCCAAGACCCGTGCAGGCGAAACGATGGTTTGCAATGAAACTCGTTTACCCAAATTTTTCTACGAGCACGTAGTTACCGATGGCGGAAAGTTTGCAAAAGAAATTGCTAAAGCCGAAGTAAAGAACTGGAACCCCTTTGTGTCAGTTTGGTTGGTTCCATGCGCAATACACACCACAAATAAAGAATTACAATTTGGACTGTCTGTATTCTATAACGGTCAGGTTACTAATATTGCAAATGGCCTCAGAACCGAAGATAATGTTTGGGCTTACAACCTTGATCCATTATATGACCTCTTTACTGACGCTGTATTCTCAAGAGGCCGTAATGTTGACACCAGAGGTTTGGTAACCGCAGAAAATGCGTATTGGACCGCTTATAGTTATAACTACAAATGGACTTGGGGCTTCTTGTGGGGAGAGTGGAAAGAAGCCGGGTTCAAGAGCTTTGAAATCAAAACCTATAAGGAGATTACCGTTAATGGCCGTACTTACTGGTGCTTCGACTGCACAAACGATGGCGATTACAGCAATCTGGTCTGCCTGGCAGTAGATCCCGTAGGTGTTGAAGACCAGCCACAGCCTATCCAGAAGCGCTATTTAGTTGAGGATCTGGGCTCGAAGGACGACTTCGACTTCAACGATATTGTATTTGATGTCATCGACGACAACGGCTCACAGGAGTGTATCGTCCGCGCTATGGGTGGAACGATCGACTTTACCCTGCAGATTGGTGACACCGAGTGGATCAAGAGTGAGGATGGCGTAAAGGCCGGCTTTAACGTAAAGACGATGTACAACACTCAGGGTGCTATCGAATATGATAAGGTTTTGGCCCGCTTCCCTGTTACTGGTTGGAATCCTGAAACCAACAATATCAAGGTTAAGGTTAAGAGCGGTGCAAGCGAGAATGTTATTATCGAGATCCCATTCCCGAAGAAGGGTGATGTGCCTATGATTCTTGCATTCCCCGCTGTTACCAACTGGCAGGTTGAGCGTGAATCTCTGCCCGAGGGCTGGTATACCATTCCCGAGGAAATTAGCGAAGATTAATCATTGCTAAGTACAAGATAACAACAGGGTGCCCTAAAAGACAGGGCACCCTATTTTGTTAATTTGTCTTCAACTCCTCACCGTTCATGCCGTTGCCACCCATCAGGAACTCACGAACCCTGCGCTGGGAGTAGAACTGCGGCTTCAGCTTCAGATAGCCCTCGTATTGCTCGTCTGAGAGCAACTTGCGCATCTGCTTGTCGTATTTCGTTTGCTGTTTGTCGTAGTCATAGCTCGACTGCTGCTGATTGCCACTTGGGGGCATACCACCACGAGGGCCACCAGGCATGCCACCACCGCGACCGCCCATACCACCGCCAAAGCCTCCGGGGTCTCCCATGCCACCACCGGGCATACCGCCGCCGAAGCCGCCACCACCGGGTCTGCCGCCTCCACGATTACCGTCAGGTCTGCCATGTCCCATAGGAGGACGCTGGCCTTTCATATTATCCTGTTGTTCTCCTTCGATAAGCGTTTTGAATTTCTTGTTCAGCTTCGTCACCTTCTTGGCCTGCTTCTCGTCGAGTTTTAGATCACGGACCATCTTCTCGTTCATCTGCTCCTGCGTCAGCCTAACCCTTCTGGGGCTCATTGCTCTTGAACTCTTCCCGTCAGGCTGCTTCTCCTGTGCCATAGCCGAGCCTGAGAATATCATCAAACTCAGCAACATAATTAGTCCTTTTCTCATTGTTGTATGATTAAATTCTGATGCAAAGGTAATATTAATGCCTGCTATGGCGAAAAAAAATCTATGAAACGGTTGATTTAATCAGCAAATAGCTATCACCGGGCCAGGCCCCAGCGATAGTTTTTCAAGTCATGTTCCTCGAAACCATAGTGACGAGTTCAGGAAGCACGTCAAGAGTGTTTGGCATCAGCATTGATCAGCTGAAAAACAAGACCATAGCGACGCTGATGAAGAATCAGGGCGTATATAATGGTCTGATAGCCGCTCTGCTTTTGGTTGCAGTATGGCAACAGGATTTGCTGTGGACACGCTTATTGCTGGGCTATGTCGTGTTAGTGGCACTCTACGGTAGTCTGACCAGCAAGCCAAACATCATCCTGAAGCAGGGCGGCTTGGCTATCTTGGGGTTAATCTGTAGTTTTATCTGAGTGTATGGAAACAGAGTTACAGTTATTACCACTTAGGGAGGCTCAGACCATTGCTTTCAAAGAAGAAATGCAGGAGGCATTCCAGCATGGCTTTCAGTCGTATTATAAAGACGACAATCAGTGGCAAGTTCTGCCCGACAAGGACTTCTACCAGTCGTTGGAAACAGAAGGAGCAGAAGCTTACGAAGCTGTCAATACTGATGGCCAGCGTGTGGGTGGTGCTATCATTTCCATCGATGCCGCCAAGAATCATGGTGAATTGTCGTTTCTTTATGTGAAGGTAGGCGTGCAGAGTAAGGGCATCGGACAGGCGATTTGAAAAGCTATCGAAGCACTGCATCCTGAAACGGAGGTGTGGGAAACCTGTACCCCATATTTCGACCGTCGAAACATCCACTTCTACATCAACCGTTTAGGGTTCCATGCCGTCGAGTTCTTCAATGAGCATCATCCAGACCCGCACATGCCTGAGCAGTTTGATCAGGAGGATGGGCTGTTCAGATTTGAGAAGAGAATGGCGGATTAACAATTATTATGTCCTAAAATTAGGCAGTTTGGAATATTTTCCGTATATTTGCAACGTAAATATACCTATAACGAATGAAGCTGAAAGATTT
>JAEEQB010000020.1 GCA_016285075.1 Prevotella sp. | reverse complement strand
TACGAGGGCGACACCAAGGCGATGAACAACCTTGGGGTCTGCTACGAGCGTGGCACTGGCGTAAAGGTCAATCTGGAAATGGCGTTCGAGTGGTATATGAAGGCTGCAGAGCTGGGTGATGTCTATGGTTGCTTCAACGTCGGCGAGTGTTACTATCACGGCAAGGGTGTGGAGCAAAATACAGAGCAAGCCTTTGAGTGGTACATGAAAGCCGCTGACAAAGGGGATATGCAGTCACAGGTCAATGTGGCCAATGCTTATTACCTCGGCAACGGCACGGAAATGGATCACCACAAGGCTTTCCTTTGGTATCGTGAAGCAGCCTTCCAAGGACATGTACAGAGTCAGAAGAACTGCGGAGCGGCCTATTGGAACGGCGATGGCGTAGAGAAAGACTTGTCGGAGTGTGTCTTCTGGTACGAATTGGCAGCCAACGGCGGTGATGCCCAGGCACAGTTTGCCACAGGCTGGTTTCTGATGACTGGCACAGGCGTTCCCCAAGACGAACGCAAAGGGTTAAAGTGGATTCACAAAGCTACCTTCCAAGGCTATCAACCCGCCATCGACTACTGCAAGGAACACGGATATAAGTGGTATTAAACTATCGAATGATGAAACTGAAGAAACGAAAAATCAAGTATTCGGCAATATTCTTTTTCTGCTGGTTTGTCTTTCTGGTCTTCCTGATAGATGGAGTTCTGAAATTCCAGACATTAGTTGACTATTTCGGCTCGTATGCTTTGGTAGAAGTTGTGTTGCTGCTATCAGTCATTCTACCGACATGTGCAGTATACAGATTCACAAAAGAAAAATAATGTCGTATGGAAAAGACCTTTTACTCTAGGACAGAAATCAGCAATGATATGCTGATGCTGATGGCAAAGGTGTCGGCATTGACCAAACAGCTGAACAGCCTGACTTTTGCAGAACAGGCTCAAAAGCAGGAGATAATCAGGGAACTGTTTGGCTCGGTCGGTAGCAATCTTTTTGTGGGTGACAACTTCCACTGCGACTTTGGGAAAAACATTCACGTGGGTGACAACTTCCATGCCGATTACAATTGTACGATGCTCGATTTGGCAGAGATTCACATTGGCAACAACTGTCTGATCGGGCCTGACGTAGGCATCTACACGGCAGGTCACCGTTTGGAGCCTGAAGGCCGCATACTTGATGTATATGCCCTTCCCATCAATATTGGTAATGACGTGTGGATTGGTGGTCATTCCACCATATTGCCTGGTGTGACCATTGGTGATGGAGCCGTAGTCGCAGCAGGTGCTGTAGTGACAAAAAACGTAGAGCCGAAAACAATAGTTGGCGGTGTGCCAGCCAAAGTGATTAAAAAGATAGAAGTATAAAATATGAAAAAAGTAATTGTGATATCTACGAGCCTTAGACGGGGCTCTAACAGCGACATGCTCGCCGACCAGTTTGTGGAAGGTGCCAAGTCTGCAGGAAACGAGGTGGAGAAGATTTCTCTCGTTGGCAAGAACATCCAGTTCTGCAAGGGTTGTCTGGGTTGCCAAAAGTTAGGGCGTTGTGTCATCAATGATGATGTGAACGACATCATGGCCAAGGTGCTGAAGGCTGATGTTATCTGCTGGGCAACACCTATCTACTATTACGAGATGAGCGGCCAGATGAAGACCCTCATAGACCGCATGAATGCGATGTATGAACAGGATTATGCGTTTCGTGATGTCTATCTGCTGACTACGGCTGCAGAGGATGAAACCGAGACTCCGAAGCGTGCAGAGACGGGGTTGACGGGCTGGATAGACTGCTATCCCAAGAGTCGCCTGGCAGGAACGCTATTCTGCGGAGGTGTGAATGATGCCCGTGAAATTGAGAGTAATCCAAAACTGCAGGAGGCTTTTGAATTAGGAATGAGCATCGGCTAAGAAAATGAATATAGAAGACTATCGCGAGTTCTGCCTGTCGTTAGGCGAAGACATAGAAGAGAAACTGCCTTTCCAGAAGTTTAAGAACGGAGAGGGAGTATTGGTGTTTTACGTAGCAGGACACATGTTCTCATTCTTCGATTGCAATGATTTCTCAGTCATCTCGCTGAAATGCCAACCTGAGCGCATTGATGATTTGAAGGCACAGTATGAGTGCATCGGCAATCCATATAACGAATCGCCCAAACACTGGATAGGCATCAACCCATATTCTGCACCAGATGACTTGCTGCAGGAACTGACACGGAACTCATACGAGATAGTCAAGGCGAAATATACGAAGAAATGATCCGCGATTTCATCGCCATCGATTTTGAGACGGCCAATCAGGAACCGTCGAGTGTCTGCTCCGTCGGGGTGGTCATGGTGCGTGACGGGCAGATAGTGGACTCGTTCTATAGTCTGATCCAGCCTGAGCCAAACTACTATAATTATTGGTGTCAGCGGGTACATGGCATCTCACAAGATGATACTAAGGATGCACCAGTTTTTTCCAAAGTATGGCAGCAATTGGAGGAACGAATTGTAGAGGTGTACTTCTCCGACCAAGAAACAGATGACAAAAGATACCAGATAGCCACCATACCCTTTGTTGCTCATAATGCACGTTTCGATGAAGGCTGCCTGAAAGCCGTATTCAGGGTCTATCAGATGGACTATCCTGACTACCGTTTTTACGATACCCTGGCAGTTTCACGTCGGCAGTTCGGCCATTCTCTGCCCAATCACCAACTTCAAACCGTTGCTGCAGCCTGTGGCTACAATCTGCAAAACCATCATCATGCCTTGGCCGATGCCGAAGCCTGTGCCGCAATAGCATTATATCTCTTGTGACATCCATTGTTTAAAGAAGTTTAATTAGGCATGAACAACGAAGAGAATCGCATATTAGAATTCGATGCAGTAATCCTGCAAAACGGAAGTATGGACGCCGCATACGTTGAGGTTCCATACGATATCAAGGCTCTTTTCGGTAAGGGCCGACTACTGGTTCACGCCTCTTTTGATGGTGTGCCTTACGACGGCCAGATTGTGAAGATGGGAACGCCGTGCTACATCATTGGGGTTCGGAAGGACATTCGCAAACAGATAGGAAAGAGTTTCGGCGACATCGTGCATGTCACTTTTTGTGAACGGGATAAAGAATAGCCGTGGGGACAGATCTGAGTCATACCCAAGCACCTGTCCCAGTGACTACAGAGACGAGTTAGGGAAACGGCTTGTTAATGCTGCAAAATAAAACCGCATACGGCAGTATTGTACGTATGCGGCAATATAATTGAAATCGAAGTCATGCTATCGCGTCAGCCTGATTTCCTCGTGGTAGAAATAGTTGACCACGACGGGATGGCCATACTCTGAGCGACCATAGGGCAGGTCGTTGATGACGTAGGGCATCTGGTGCTCCTTCGTGTAGGCTTCCACCTGCAGGGCGAGCGTCTGCCAGTAGTCACGGCGCTTGCGCTTGTAGATGTCGTCGTAGAGCGGTAGCAGGTCGGGATGCTCTTCGCGGATGTACTGCATGATGGTGGGCTTGAACTGTCCGCGAAGGTTCAGGTTCTCCAGCCATACAAGGTCAGAATAATCCTTAACACGCTCGATGATGGCAAAGACATCGGTAATGCCTGGGAAGATGGGTGACACGAAGCAGACGGTGCGGATGCCCGACTCATAGACCTGCTTCATTGCAGCCAGTCGTCGCTCGATGCTGGGCGCATCGTCCATCGCTTCCTTGAACTGCTCGTCGAGGGTGTTTACAGACCACGATACCGTGACGCGCTTGAACGTTTTCAGCAGGTCGAGGTCACGCAACACGAGGTCGCTCTTCGTGGTGACGATAATCTCGCAGTCGGCACCCTGTAGCTGTTCCAGCAGTGCACGGGTACGCTTGTATTCAGCCTCCTGCTCGTTGTAGCCGTCTGTCACCGAACCGATGACGATGCGCTCGCCGTCGTACTTGTGCGGATTGGTTATGGCAGGCCAGTACTTCACGTCGAGGAAAGTCCCCCACGGCTCGGTATGACCTGTGAAGCGTTTCATAAAAGAGGCGTAACAGTACTTGCAGGCATGGGTACAGCCCACGTACGGATTGACGGAATAACCGCCCACAGGCAGCGATGACTTTGTCATCACCGACTGCACTTGTTTGTCATTTATAATCATAACCCTGTTGTTTTAATACTTCCTTAAATTCCTGTGGCAACTCCTGTACCATATTTGCCTCCCCCATAATGGGAACGAGGTCTTCCTTCATGAAAACGGGAATGTTCAGCCGGTGTGCCTGTTCTGTCAAATTCTCCACCCAACTGACTTCCGACACGGCCTTGCCCTTGCGCTTACCCGTTTCCGTTCCTATCACAATCCAGCTAATGCCGTGCAAGTCAACCTCTCCAATATCGTTGAACATCGGCTCGAAGGTGACATGCAGGTGAGTTGAACCTACATTCTCCCGCAACTGGTCGATACGCTGCTTTTCCTTCGAAGAGGTCACCGTGACTCCAAACCATCCGTTGTCGGGTGTAACTGACATGTGCAGCAGGTCGGGCCGTTTACTGAGAAACAGATATTGGTGCTGCACGTTCTGGCGCATCTTGTCGAACACCAGTTCACGCCATTCGTCTTTCCACCCCGCGAGGTCACTCATGCCTGTCAGCAGCCAGTTGTGGGGCTTCGGATTGCCCATCAGCCGCAGCTTGCCAGGATAGAATTCCGGCACAGAGAAATCGTCTGTAATGTGGTAGCGACGACAATTGTTGCGGGCATAGCAATAACTACAGCCGATATTACAGCCAATCACAAGATTCATGTTCTGAATCAGGTCTTTGATACAAACACTCATCGTCTCTCGTTTACTTGCTGACATTTACGCTCTCACCGTCCTCGGGAATGTGGACGCGCCCGGCCACTCCATGCTCCCTGGCAGCCTGAAGGAGTGCGGCACGGGTGACGTGATTGTGGTTCACGCCCTCCAGGTGGGTGGCCACGAAGGTGGCCTTCGGTGTGTAGTCCACCGTCTTCAGCACATCGGGAATGTGCATGATGACATGCCCTCCCACATGAAACTTGTTGCCGCCAGCATTGACTATCACCACATCGGGCTGCCAGCGGTCAAGGTTGCGACGCACACCACTATACCAGATGGTGTCGCCAGCCAGATAGGTCGTAGGCTCCGCAGGGTGCTGGAACACATAGCCGCAGGTATGGCCGGCCTTCGGCAGCATCCACCAGTGGCCGTGATGGCTCTCAGCCTTCGACAGACGAACATCGCCCAGCTGCATCTCGCCCTCAATCACTTTCACCTGCTTGAACCCATGCGACACGACCACCTCACGGTCCAGCTCGTCCTGCACGACGATGAGCATTTCCTTCGGCAGCTGCTCATAAGCGGCATCGTCTATGTGGTCAGTGTGCAGATGGGTCAGCAACACGCAGTCCACATCCCTTAATAGTTCGTCCACCGTCATCGGCAGGTCGTGAATCGGGTTGCGCAATTCCTGATGGTGCGAGAACGGGAACGGAGGCATACAGCCCTTTTCGCCCAGCATGGGGTCTATCAGCATCACCTTACCGGCATACTCAATCTTAATCGTAGCGTTTCTAATCTGTTGAATCTTCATGTTCTTTTCTGTTTTTTTGATTTCTGGGTGCAAAGGTACGACGAAATGTTAAAGATGTCTATACCAGAACAACATGTTATTATGCCATTTTGATAAATCACGCTTTTTTCGTACCTTCGCAGCCGAAATCATATAAAGAGGTATGGCAAAAACAACATACAGGCTCGTAGAGGTGCCTTTCAGCAAGACGGAATGTGGTGTAGATTTCTTTATCAACACCGCCCATGGCAGTGAGCGGAGGGGCGTGCTGACGGAATACCCCGTGTTCAAGACCGATTTTTTCGAGATGTTCTTCTTCCGTAAGGCCAATGGCTATCTGTTGCTGGGCTACCAGAAGATAGAACTGCGCGATGGCATGGTGCTCATCCTGAAGCCCCACCAGCAGCAGGAATGGCACATTGACGAAGATGCCCTCGACTACGATTTCCTTATCTTCCGCAACGACTTCATGCGTACGTTTATTGCCGACAAGTTCTTTGTCTATCGCCTGCAGTACTGCCAGCAGACCGACACGCCACCATACTTCATGGCAACAGCCGACGAACTGACGGAATACGAACGGCTGCTGAAGAAAATCCGCAGCGAACTGCGCCAGCCTGTAGCCGACAGCTACCATATCATCGTCAGCGTGCTCTACTATCTGCTGGCCGTCTTGAACCGACGCTATACCGAGACATATAGTCTGCCCTTTGAACTGCCGAAGAACCACTACGCTTTCCTGTTTGTGGAACTGATGGAGCAACACATCCGCGACCTGCAGCGTGTGCAGGAATATGCCGACCTGATGCACGTCAGCCGGGTGACGCTTAACCAGAGCGTCATGGCGCAATATGGTGTTCCAGCCACCGTCCTGCTGAAGCAACGCCTGCTGGCCGAAATCAAGAACGGACTGTTGTTCAGCCACAAGACGGTCAGCGAGATTGCCTACGACTTCCACTTCTCAGAGCCTTCACATCTGATGCGGTTCTTCAAGAAAGCCACAGGCAAGACGTGTACACAATTCCAGCAAGAATACGAGAATGGAACGTTTGAATAACTCTTTTAGGTAAATTTCAATTTATGAAAGAATGGCTGGTTTCTGATGACTGGCACAGGCGTACCGAAGGATGAGCGCAAAGGGTTAAAGTGGATTCACAAAGCTACCTTCCAAGGCTATCAGCCAGCTATCGACTATTGTAAGGAACACGGATATAAGTGGTATTAAACTATCGAATGATGAAACTGAAGAAACGAAAAATCAAGTATTCGGCAATATTCTTTCTCTGCTGGTTCCCCCTTTTGGTCTTTCTTATTGATGGTGTCCTGAATTTCCAGACATTGGTTGATTATTTCGGCTCGTATGCCTTTGTCGAGACTGCGCTATTGCTTATGGTCATTCTACCAACAATAGCAGTTTACAAATTTACAAAAGAAGAATGATGCCGCTCGGCTTTGCCGCTTGCCTAAGCACGCCTGAATATCACACCCAATTACCTCACGGAATGCTGCATCAAGACGAGCCGTCATAATGCCAGTTTCTTCATCGAGCACTTCACTGCCGAAGAAATTGCCCGCCTGCTGAAGCGCGAAGACCTATCGATTACGGATGTAGCCTATCAGCTGGATTTCAACACCACCAACTACTTCACCCGCTACGTGAAGCGCGTTCTTGGCATGACTCCCAGCCAGTATAAGGCAAAGTTTAGCGTAAAAAAATAGGGATAATCACCCCATCAGTAATTTGTATAAACCTTTCAGTAATTTGTTTAGCGATGGTTCGGTGAAATCGTCGTACCTTTGCAGCCGAGAACTAATAACAGTATTAATAACTTAAAAAAAATTGCGGTTATGAAGAGAACAATTATCATTACGGGTGGTACAACAGGTATCGGTAAGGCTACGGCTTACCAGTTTGCAAAGAACGGTTGGAATGTTGTTATTACAAGTAGAAGTGAAAAGAAGGGTCAGGCATTCGTCGAGGAAGCCAAGAACGAGGGGTTGGATATGACCTTCTTCCAGTTGGATGTGACGAACGAGGAGCAGGTGGCTCAGGTCATCGAGCAGACGGTGGCCAAGTTCGGCAAGCTGGACAGCATTGTCAACAACTCTGGCATCTCGCTGGGTGCCGCACCGCTGGCTGACACCGAGACGGACGAGTTCAAGCAGCAGCTGGACACCAACGTCCTGGGCGTTTATTACGGCATGAAGTATGCCATCCGCGCCATGCTGAAGACGGGCGGTGGCACGATTGTCAATCTGGCATCTATCGCAGGACTCAACGGACTGATTTACACCGCACAATATTGCGCAACTAAGCACGCCGTGGTGGGACTGACCAAGGCTGCTGCCATCGACTACGCCCAGCAAGGTATCCGCATCAACGCCGTTGCTCCCGGTGCCATCAAGACCGACATCCTGAAGCACGCTATCGAGGCTGGGGCTTATGATGAGAAGGGCATTGCTGCCATCCATCCGATGAATCGCATGGGCGAGGTGCAGGACATTGCCCTGGCTATCTATTATCTGGCTAGTCCCGACAACAAATTCCTGACAGGTACCATCCTCAACGTTGACGGCGGTTATAATTGTAGATAATATGGAACTGATTGACTATACCAACAAATGGTTGACTGGCGAAATTCAGGAGGATCTGGCAATGGTTGCAGGAGGCGTGGTATGCCTCCTGCTGGCCCTTGTGGCATGGCGTTGGGGCTCGTCGGAGTCGGCTCGCGCCATCATTCTGCCATTGACGGTGGTGGCGGTAATCTTTATCGGAGGAGGAGCTGCATTAGCCTATAATAATCATCAGCGGAGCAAGCAGTTCGTGGAACAATACCAGGAGTCGCCTGAGAAGTTTCTGGAGAGCGAGAAGGCTCGCGTGGCTGCTTTCATGAAGATCTATCCGCAGACCATCATCGTCTCTGCCGTCATGATGGTCATCGCTGTCTGCGTGTTCACCTTCTGCGATAAGCCCTGGCTCCGAGCATCTGCCCTTGCGCTCATCCTTGTAGCCCTCGCCGCCCTGACAATTGATTTCTTCTCGAAGGAGCGTGGCGTGATTTATCAGCAAGAGTTGGACACCGTGAAGATAGAAAATGTAGGATGATAGTCATTATCTGCGAAAAAATTTGTATCTTTGCGCCATGAAGATAAGACAAATCCATTTCCCCACCGTGTCGGCATTCATGCATGCCCTCGGACGTGACGATGTCCGCCATCCGCTCATTGAGGTCATCCATCTCGACGACCTTGCTGATTGCAGCTCGTTTGGCAACACCCGCTATACGTTTGGCTTCTACTGCGTGGTTTACAAGGATGCACGCTGCGGCACCGTGCGCTACGGGCGCAACGAGTACGACTACGACAACGGCACGCTGCTCTTCTTCGCCCCCGACCACAACGTTGAGCTGGGCACGCTCGAACAGAGCTACCAGGGCGTGATGCTCATCTTCTCGCCGGCACTGATGCAGGGATTATCGATGTCGCCCTACACCTTCTTCGGCTATTCAGTCAACGAGGCCCTGCACGTATCGGAGCGTGAGCGCCAGCAGCTGCACGACATCCTCGGCAACATCGAGACAGAGTTGGAACGCGGCATCGACCGCCACACCCGCCAGCTGATGGCGCAGAACGTCGCCCTGATTCTGAACTACTGCGTGCGCTTCTACGACCGCCAATTCATCACCCGCGAACCCGTCGACAGCCAGCTCATGCAGCGCTTCACCGTCCTGCTCGACGACTATTTTGCCCGAGGCCTAGCCGCACGTCAGGGAGTGCCCACCGTGCGCTACTTCGCAGACGCGCTGAACCTCTCGGCCAACTACTTCGGCGACCTCGTAAAAGCCCAGACGGGCAATAGTCCGCAGCAGCTCATCCAGCAGCACCTCATCGCTCAGGCCCGCCACCGCCTCACCACGACCACCGACACCGTCAGCCAGATAGCCTACGCCCTCGGCTTCGAGTACCCCCAGTACTTCTCCCGCCTGTTCAAAAAGCAGACCGGCCAGACCCCGCAGGAGTTCAGGGCTCAGGCGTAATGGTGGAATTAAATCGACAGAAATCTACTGTTGTGACAGCCAATGTTTAATGACGTTTAAATAATTGTCAGCATCAATTAATCGAGTTTAAAATCGGTGCCATCCTGACCGAATCCGAGTGCCATTTTGACAATCGGCATGCAAGTTGCTTTTAGGTGAGTGAAAGCCGACGCTAAATAGGCCGAGGCAATCAACAACATACGTTAAACTAAAAGTATAATTAGGAG
Source organism: Prevotella sp. (assembly GCA_016285075.1). Taxonomy (GTDB): domain Bacteria; phylum Bacteroidota; class Bacteroidia; order Bacteroidales; family Bacteroidaceae; genus Prevotella. The sequence continues at coordinate 64,327 of JAEEQB010000020.1, read as the reverse complement.
GTAAGAATTATGTTGAACGGATTAATGAAAAGCAATGGTTGGTTCCCAACGATGTTTGATGATTTCTTTAACACTGATTTTATGCCTCGTGCCAACAGTACAGCACCCGCAGTCAATGTCAAGGAGAGTGAGAAGGCCTACACGATGGAACTTGCAGCTCCAGGCATCAAGAAAGAATATTGCCGCGTAGCCATCAACGACGAGGGCAACCTCACCATCGCCATTGAGAACAAACAGGAACACAAGCATGAGGACAGTCACCATCACTATCTGCGCCGTGAGTTCAGCTACTCCAACTACGAGCAGAACTACGTGCTGCCAGACGATGTGGTGAAGGATCAGATTTCAGCCAAGGTCGAGGACGGCATCCTGACCATCACCATGCCGAAGACCGAGCCGAAGCAGAAAGTCACCAAGGCCATCGAGGTATCATAAATTTCAGATGGCTCAAATGTCTAATCAAAGCCCGACCTGCAGTAATGCAAGCCGGGCTTCTTTTTTGCTTGACATTCGCTATTGGGATATGTCCTTTTTTCACGCCCTGTAAGGGCAAAAGAATCAACCGCTAGAGTTAATTGGCTTAGTCGCCGTCGGTGCCAGGGTTCGTGGGCCCGTCGTCGGGTGGGGTGGTGGAGCCGCCGTTGCCGCCGCCGTTCCCGTCGTCCTTGGGCAGCAGGGAGTCGATGAGCACGAACTCGGCCTTCTTGAGGAACTCGCGGCTGGAGATGTTCTCCTCCGTGGCCTGCTCGGGCAGGAGTCGGATTCCTTCACTTTTCACTCAGAGAGTGATGGGCCCATGACCCATACACGAGGTCGTTGTGATGGCCGTCAGGAAGGCTGTGAGTGCGGCTACTACTACTTTCACCGCAATCTCAATCAATCGAGTCTTTCTCATGGTTCTTGGTTCAGGTTTTTGGGGTGAGTGGTGTTTGGTGAGTGGTGTTTGGTGAGTGGCGAGTGGAGAATAGACCCTGCGCTTGAGACAAACCTCCACTCCCTCTTCACCCTTCACCACTCACGAGAAACTAATCTCCATCCGTCGGCTGGTTGACGGGACCATCGTCAGGCGGGGTGGTGCTGCCACCGTTCTGCGTAGAACCGCCCTCGTTCTCAGGGTCCTCCACGTTACCCTCGTCGGTCGAGGTCACGCGCTTCACTTCCTTGCCGTCACGGTCGTAGCAGGTAATCTGCACAGCCGTCTTGGCCAGCTCCTCCTTCAGCTCACTGGTAGGCGTAAAGATGATGCGGCGGCTCGAAATCAGGCCAGCCTTCACCTCCTCGACCTTCTCTACGCTCTTGGCGCGCAGGCCGAATCGCATGGTTCCCAGACCCGGCAGTGCCACGCTGTGGCCCTCAGTAGCCCACGCCTTGATCACCTCACCGGCTGCATCCCAGCAAGCCTGCATCACACCCTTGCTCACGCCGCTGCGCAGAGCAGCCTCCTTGATCACCTTGTCCTGAGCCAGTGCCGTGTAGAGCTCCGGCACCATCACGTAACGATACATACCAGCATACTTGCCGATGTTCTGATACTGTTCCTTAGCTTTTACTTTCAGTGCCATAACTGTCTTGTGTTTTTGTTTTCAGCGAAAAACACTTGCGCTCAGCAGACTTCAAGCGAGCTTGGTCTGCATTCGCTTACTCGTGTCTTTCATGGTTAATACTAAAGGTTTTGGTCTGGCGGGTGCAGACTGTCAAGGTTTTCGGTTCGCTGTGGCGCCTTACATCTCACCTCTTACCTCTTACCTCTTACATCTCCCGCTTCCATCTTCCTTGTCAAATCCGACTGCCATCCGCGCCCATTAACGAGTCTTTTTATCTCTCCCGTGGACGAGAAAATTTTCTCTCGTAGGGGCGCAGATTCTCATCTTCATTGACGTGACAAGTGAAGTGCAAGAGCGAATGCAGAGCCGAGCCCGCTCGAGCTATGCTGAGCCGCAGCCTTCACTCGCTATGCATCTCCAAATGCATTGCAAAGGTACAAAAAATCCAGGTGCAAAACAAGCATTTCTTTCATTTATCTCAGATTTATTTGAAATGTTAAAATGACGAACGAAGCAAGAGCAGAGCCAAACAAATTTACTTGTTTTGAACTATGCCTTGCAAGGAGGAATTCGACGAAGTCAAATGTTGAGATTTCGGGAAACGTGTGCTTTCACGCAGTTCTTGCTTAGGCAAGCGACCAAAGGTCGAGCGACGCAGTTACGCAGTTACGCAGTTACGCAGTTACGCAGTTGCATTACCGTCGGCGAAGTTCCATTTTTCTAATGGATATTTATATTATATTATATTTATATTATATTATATTTATATTATATTATATATATAATATATTATATATATAATATAAAACTTTTCTTTCTTTCCAAAGTCACAGCCCAATTACACCTTATGCAACTGCGTAACTGCGTAACAGTGTAACTGCGTCCACTAAAAATAAACAGTGCACTGAACAGGTTGACGGTATCAAGGGGACAGGTTGTTTGAAGTGAATTCACTGAATTCATTCAAAAACCTGTCCCCTTGACACCAATTGGTTTAAATGGTTATTCGTCCCTATATTCTAAAATATCGCCAGGCTGACAGCCTAGTTCGCGACAGATGGCCTCGAGGGTGGTGAAGCGCACGGCCTTGGCCTTGCCCGTTTTCAGGATTGACAGATTGGCCAAAGTCAGGCCGACCTTCTCTGCCAACTCGCTGAGCGACATTTTGCGCTTAGCCATTTCTACGTCAAGATTTACTATAATTCGTCCCATAAGCTTCAGATGGTTAAATCCTGTTCTTCTTTCAACTTTAGTCCTACGGCAAATGCCTCGGCAACAATCAGGTTGAACACACAGAATATCAGTATGTCGAAATAGTTATCGTATACCTCTATCAGGCTAGTACCAGTAAAGTATTCATCGGCAGAGACGATGAGTGCCATAATGAGCAATCCCACACCAGTGAGGCGGAGCAGGTTTACATTCTCCCAAACGAACACCTCGTTGCGATTCACATTCAGGATAAAGCGGATGAAGCTGATAAACGACACGAGGGCAGCTACTATGGCTAACATTTCTGCAAAGAATTCCAGTAACGCAAGCCAGGTGTTGGCTGGCAATACATCTCTACCTTTGTTCCAACCCTCCTGAAAGGCATCGGCACCCGTAACGAATGTCATCACCACCATTGTTGCCATCAGCAGCAACATCAAAACACAGAAAATATTCAGTCTCTTTTTCATATTCTTATTCCTTTATTATTATACTGTCAGTTCCTGTTCCTCCTTCAGTTTCTGGGCATCCTTCAGAATTTTGGGAGTAAAGAAGTAGCCAATGATCATCCAATTGAGAGGACCCGTGTACAACGTGTGAATCATTCTGGGATAATTCTCGAGGTACTGGGGCTCAATCTGATTATACACGTTTTTGCAGAAGATGCCAGCCCAACCGAAATACAACAATGCCGAAATGCCTAACAGATAAAACAGACGGACGCACCACTTGGTGTACTGTTTATGAATATAAGTCAGGAATACCATCAGCAGGAATATGCAGAAGAAATAGGTTCTGGCAATATTCTCTATTAGATAGATAAGGTTTTGGTAATAGTCATAGTTCGTGGTGGCCTCTTGCATTCTATTGACGTCGCGATACATTAGCCAACCCACATAAGCTGCCAAAAGCAGCAAAAAACCCATGCCAACCAGGTTCTCACCCTTGCTAAAAAACTTCTTTATTTCCATACTTTTATTGTTTTATTTGGTTTATTTATTGAATTTCGATATGCAAAAGTATATCTTTTTTCAGTATCAACCAAATAAAATCGATAAAAGTTTATCGTTTTTCAATAAATTTAACGATTCACTCCTTATGGATTATCCTGATAATGCTCACTCTTTTGGTAAAGTGTGTAGCAGGTGTAGCCAAACATTTCCTTGTGTTTCTGCTCTGCGGTTTTCTCGGCATATGGGCTGAGGATGCCGATGAGCGTGTTGTACTGATCGCGGGTCAGCTTGTGGGGATAGCCGTCACACATCTTGTGGAGTACCACGACGGCAGCAGTCTTGCCACCTGATGTCTCACGGTCATAGATTTGGCAGGTTTGCTTCACCTTGGCCAGCAGCTCGTCGTAGGTCTGTGGGGCGGCAAGGGCCGTATAGTCTTTGAGATTTGCCTTTATCTCCTGCTTTTCGGTATAGGGCAGCAGGAAAGGCATTTTACCATACTTCTTTGCCGTGATCTCGTAGACGGTGCCGTTCATCATCCAGATGTTGCCTGCCTGCTGGTCCTGCTTGATCTGTTGTTCCCACACCATCAGCACGGCATAGCGCTGACCGTCTGGTTCGTCGAAGGACAGCAGGCGGATGTTCTGCTTGTTACCGAAGGTATACTTCCCACTGACCCCGCCCACGGGATTGCCAATGAGCCATACTACACCTGATGCCAGCGGATCACCTTGCCGGGCGTCGTGAATCATGACTTTGCTGGAATCAAGGGGACAGGTTTTTGAATGAATTCATGAATTCACTTCAAAAACCTGTCCCCTTGATTCTTCACCTTCCCTTCATCCTATTCCATGAATACAAAAAATCGAAATGGCACGTTGGCACGTTTGCAAGTGCAGGGAGAGTACGGGTAGAGCCCCCATAGACGAAGAATACCAACTCACCGCCCCTGATTCAGGACCCTGGTTTTAAGCAAGCATGTTGATGCTAAGGATAAGGGAGTTGCGAAATGCGACACCCTTGGCGCAACCCAGACAATGACATTCATCAACGAGTTGGGACTCTATTCTACCTATTTTTTCTGTGATGATTTCAAGTATCGTGGTGTGTAACCTTTTTTACTGCGAGACACTTGTGAGGGCGTTCCCGTGGTGAGAACCTCTCCACCTCGTCGTCCTCCCTCCGGTCCCATGTCAATGATCCAGTCAGCCTGTTCTATCACGTCGAGGTTGTGCTCAATCACAATGACAGTGTTGCCTCTGTCTACCAGTCGGCGAAGCACCTCCATTAGGATACGGATGTCCTCGAAATGCAGTCCCGTAGTAGGTTCGTCAAGTATGTAGACGGTCTTGCCCGTGTCACGTTTTGACAGTTCTGCAGCCAGTTTTATGCGCTGGCTCTCGCCTCCTGAAAGTGTGGTGGATGGCTGTCCTAGTTTGATGTATCCCAAGCCCACGTCCTGAATGGTTTTGATTTTGCGTAGGATGTCGGGCACGTTTTCAAAGAACTCCACAGCCTGGTTAATAGTCATATCGAGCACATCGGCAATGGATTTGCCTTTGTAACGCACTTCTAGGGTCTCGCGGTTGTAGCGTTTGCCATGGCACTCCTCACAAGGCACTTGTATGTCTGGCAGGAAATTCATCTCAATGGTTTTGTAGCCATTGCCTCCACAGGTCTCGCAACGACCTCCCTTGACGTTGAACGAGAAACGTCCGGGCTTATAGCCGCGTATCTTGGCCTCGGGCAGGTTGACAAAAAGTGCGCGGATGTCTGCGAAGACACCCGTATAAGTGGCAGGATTGGAACGTGGTGTGCGTCCGATGGGAGACTGGTCGACATTGACGACCTTGTCAATGAATTCCATTCCCTCAATGCTGTCGTAGGGCTTGGGTGCTTTGAGCGAACGGTAGAAATGCTGCGAGAGAATAGGCTGGAGAGTCTCATTGATAAGTGTGGACTTGCCGCTCCCACTGACTCCTGTAATGAGGACAAGCTTGCCCAAGGGAAACTCCACGTCTATGTGCTTGAGGTTGTTGCCTGTACAGCCTTTTAAAATGAGACTGTGGCATGAGCCCACTTCTATGTTCCTCTTTTTTCCTTCCGCATTGGTCATTCCGCCTTCTATGCTCTTCTTTCCATTGAGGTACTGTGCAGTAAGAGTGTCAGACTTCATCAGTTCTGCCGGTGTGCCCTGGAACACCACTTCTCCGCCTTTCCGTCCTGCCCGTGGCCCGATGTCGATAATCCAGTCGGCGGCGAGCATCATGTCTCTGTCGTGTTCTACAACGATGACGGTGTTTCCCAGATCACGCAGTTCCTTGAGCGAATGGATCAGACGCTCATTGTCGCGTTGATGGAGCCCGATGGAAGGCTCATCGAGTATATAGAGTACATTGACCAGTTGTGAGCCTATCTGTGTGGCCAGTCTTATGCGCTGGCTCTCACCTCCGGAAAGCGATGCTGAGGGACGGTTGAGAGACAGATAGTCGAGGCCCACTTCTAGCAGGAAGTCAAGGCGTGTGCGAATCTCTTTGAGAATCTCCTTGGCTATTTGGTATTGCTGCTTGTCAAGTTCCACTTTTCCGTTCTCCAGCTCTTCAATCCACTGACGCAGCTCGCTAATGTCCATGTCGGACAGTTCGGCAATGTTCTTGTCGGCAACACGGTAGGAGAGGGCTTCGCGGTTCAGCCGTTGGCCATGACACTCAGGACATGGTACTTCTGCAAGGAACTGTCCAGCCCACTTCTGGCCTGTGGTGGACTCGTCGTTCTCCATTACCTGGCGCAAGTATTTGATGATGCCATCGAAAGAAACAAAGTAGTCGCTTGAGGTGTGAACCAGTTCCTTGTCGATACGTACATTGTCGAGTGATCCATAAAGAACCTCGCTCAGTGCCTCGTCGGGAATATCGCTTACGGGTGTCTTCAGTGTGCAATCGTATTTCTTAAGGATGGCGTCTATCTGCCAGAAAATCATTTGATACTTGTATTTCCCTAAAGGAACGATTGCACCTTCGTAGATGCTCTGATTGCGATTGGGAATAACTTTGTCGAGATCAATCTCGTTGATGAATCCCAGGCCTTTGCAATGGGGGCAGGCACCTTGGGGCGAGTTAAAAGAGAAATTGTTTGGAGCAGGGTCGCTATAGCTAATGCCGGTGGTTGGGCACATGAGACGGCTGGAGAAGTGCTTCACGGCTCCGCTGTCCTTGTCAAGAATCATGATGAGCCCTTCACCTTGTTTCATGGCTATATGGACAGATTTCTTCAGGCGTTCGTCAGGTGACTCGCTGGGAGTTGACGGAACGCTTAGCTTGTCGACAACCACCTCTATGTTGTGGTTCTTGTAGCGGTCTACTTTCATGCCACGTACTATTTCCTGCAGCTCACCGTCAACGCGCATGGTGAGATAGCCCTTACGTCGCATCTGCTCGAACAATTCACGATAGTGTCCCTTTCGGCTCCTTACTACGGGTGCAAGAATGAAGATTTTCCTGCCGGCATAGTCCTCCTGAATCATGTCCACCACCTTTTCCTCCGTATATTTCACCATGGGCTCGCCTGTCATGTAGCTGTAGGCCTTGCCTGCACGTGCATAGAGCAGTCGCAGGTAGTCGTATATTTCGGTTGTGGTGCCCACTGTGGAGCGAGGATTCTTGTTGGTGGTTTTCTGCTCGATGCTTATGACGGGTGACAGACCGGTTATCTTGTCAACATCCGGACGTTCCAAGCCACCTAGGAAATTACGGGCATAGGCCGAAAAGGTCTCTATGTAACGTCGTTGTCCTTCGGCAAAGAGCGTGTCGAAGGCCAATGAAGACTTGCCGCTGCCGCTGAGCCCGGTAATGACGGTAAGCGACTGGCGTGGTATCTCGACATCTATGTTCTTCAGATTATGTACACGTGCGCCGTATACGTTGATTTTGCCTTGTTCTTTCATGTAACCGCACTTATCGAGTATTAGTTGACGTGCCTTCAGCCGTAAATCCTCGCAGCAGGTTGACATCCTTGCGTATGTTGTACACATGGCCATCGGCACCCTTGGCCTTTACCAGCAGGAAGTAGACTCCATCCTTGACGTCAGATCCATTGAACTTGCCGTCCCATCCGTCGTCAGGGTCAGTCCAGTCAAAGAGCTTCTGTCCCCAGCGGTTGAATATGTAGGCATGGAACTCAATCAGGCTTTTGTGCTCCTTGGCCTGGAACTTGTCGTTGATTTCATCGCCGTTAGGCGAGAATGCATTGGGGAAGACCAGCTTGCTCTCGGTGATTGCCACAACGATGGTGGTAGAGTCAACGAGGTCGCCAGTATCGGTAAGGCGGCAAATGAGCGTGATGTTAAACGTTCCGGACTCTACGAAGCGGTAGGTGGTTTCTTCCTCATAACGCACCAGGAAGTCGGTATTCTGCTCTTTCTCGCTTTGTTTGCGGAAATGCCATTCGTACGAAGGCGTATGGGTACCCATGTTCATAGGGTTGGCACGGAAAGTTACTTCCAGAGGTGCCTCTCCTTCGTCAATGCTTGTCACTACCTGCAGTTCGCCCTTGGAATCGGTATACGAGGCGGTAGGCTTGACTAAAGGAATATCATCCTCTGCAGCGGCCATCAATGGTAAAAAAGTGCAAAAAGACAGCCAAATTATCTGTTTTATGTTCATTTTAATGTGGTTTAACGTGCAAATTTACGGATAAATCTTGATTTAGCCACGCTTTTTTTGTAATTTTGCATCCGAAAACGCTTTTTTTTAGAATTATGGTTCGTATATTAAGATATTTTTCAATGACTGTGCTGATGCTCATGTTTACACTTAACATGTTGGCACAGACAGTTAGAATAGGTGTGATGCTACCCTTGCATGATGACAATGGAGACGGACGGCGCATGGTGGAATACTATCGTGGTGTGCTCATGGCCTGCGACAGCATGAAGATGACGGGTATGAGCATTGATGTGAAGGCATGGAACCTGGCAGAGAACGCCAACGTCAACACTGTGCTGAAAGATCCTGAAGCCGCCAAGTGCGATCTGATTATTGGACCTCTTTATTCCAATCAGGTGAAGCCCTTGTCGGACTTTGTCAAGAAGCACAACATCAAGCTCATGATACCGTTCTCTATCAATGCACCAGAGGTATATCAGAACCGCAATATCTTCCAAGTCTACCAGAACAACAATACCTATACCGAGGCAGTGGCGCTGCGTTTTGTGAACCTTTTCAAGGACTATCACCCCATTATCATCGACTGCCATGACAGCGAGAGCACCAAGGGATTGTTCACGACCACCCTGAGGCGTTTCATGGATAACCGTTCCATGGCGTATAACCTCACCAGTCTGCGTTCTTCCGATGATCAGTTTGCCAAGGCATTCAGCAGCGAGAAACCCAATGTGGTGGTGCTCAATACTGCCCGCTCACCGCAGATGATCCAGGCATTTGCCAAGATGAATACATTGCGTACCCAGTATCCTGACTTGAAGATCACGATCATGGGCTATACGGAGTGGATGATGTATACCAAGCATCAGGCCGACAATTTCTACAAGTACGATGTCCATATTCCAGCCAACTATTTCTATAATCCGCTAACCTCGAATACCAAGCGTATTGAACAGAAGTACCGTTGGAATTTCCATGAAGACATGCAGCAGTCTCTGCCACGGTTTGCCATTACAGGCTTCGACCATGCCCAGTATTTCCTCCGTGGCTTACGACGCTACGGCAGAAATTTCACAGGTGAGGCAGGAACTGTGAGCTATCCGGCAGCACAGACTCCGCTACAGTTCACCCGCATTGGTAATGGTGGAATGCAGAACCATGCCCTGCTGTTCGTCCGCTATATGCCCGAACGTAGAATCGTTATCATTGACAAGTAAACACCCAAGATGACCCTTATATATAAAAAAGGTATGAATCCAAGACGGATGAAGAGGATTGTTGCGGTACTTATCGTTGCCTATTGCTCGCTGCTCACCGCTACGGCTCAGATAGGACAGCACCGCAGTGACTTTGCCGTAGGTGTGAATGGTGGCTATGTGATGAGTAGCGTCAGCTTCCTTCACAAGGTTCCTCAGGATCAGATGCCAGGCCTGACGGCTGGTATCTCCGCACGCTATACCTGCGAGAAATACTTCAATAGCATTTGTGCCCTTGTGGGTGAGGTCAACTATGCACAGTTGGGCTGGAGGGAACGTATCCTGAACAGTCTCGATGAACCGGTGCCCATTCTTGATCCCGTTACAGACAAAAGCATTGACGGTACCCACGAAGCCTATGAGCGGCGTGTGAACTACATCCAGATTCCCGTCTATGCGCGAATGGGATGGGGAAGGGAACGGAGAGGTTTCCAGTTCTTCTTCCAGGTAGGTCCCCAGATAGGTCTGTACCTCAACGAGAAGGCCAAGTACAACTTCGACCTTGACCATCCCAACTCCTATTACCGTTCATCGAGGGTGTCTGGACCATCTACCGAGGATCACACCTATTCCAATATGTATCATATGCCTGTGGAGAACAAGTTCGATTACGGTATCTCTGGCGGCATTGGCCTGGAGTTCTCGCATCGCAAGTTAGGCCATATCCTTCTCGATGGCCGCTATTATTACGCCCTTGGCAACATCTATGGCAACTCCAAGCGTGACTACTTCTCTACATCCAATTTCCAGAATATCGTCATCAAGCTGAGTTACCTCTTTGATATTACACGTACAATGAACGACCAAATCAAATAATAACTTATAACATCTAAAAACTAAAGAATTATGTTCGAAGGACAACCTAAAGGACTTTACGCGTTGGCACTTGCCAACACTGGTGAGCGATTCGGCTACTATACCATGTTGGCCGTCTTCGCATTGTTTCTAAGAGCTAACTATGGCTTGGATGCCGGATGGGCTGGTGAAATCTACAGCGATTTCCTCATGCTCGTCTATTTCTTCCCCTTAGTAGGCGGTTGGATGGCCGACAAGTTCGGCTTTGGAAAGATGGTCACATGGGGCATAATGATCATGTTTGCTGGCTATGTACTTCTTTCCGTACCCCTTGGTGGCGACACGTTTGCCCTCGTAGTCATGTTAGCTGCGCTGTTGTTCATCGGCTTCGGCACAGGTATGTTCAAAGGCAACCTGCAAGTCATGGTCGGTGATCTATACAACGATCCCAAATATGCCGACAAGCGCGACTCGGGATTCTCCATTTTCTACATGGCCATCAACATCGGCGCTCTCTTTGCCCCGACTGTGGCAGTGAAGATTATGGAGTGGGCTCAGCAGAGCCTGGGCGTCAGTGTCAACGACAGCTATCATTTTGCTTTTGCCGTTGCCTGCGCTTCCTTGATCCTGTCCATCGCCATCTACTACCTCTCTCGTTCAACGTTCCGTCATGTTGAGGGCAGTAAGAAGAAGGGTGATGCTGCAACCGTTGTCGATGACCTCACCCCCGAGCAGACCAAGGAGCGCCTCATTGCATTGGGACTTGTCTTTGCCGTGGTTATCTTCTTCTGGATGGCATTCCATCAGAATGGTCTGTCGCTGACCTACTTTGCCGATGAGTTCACTGCGCAAAGTGCCACTGGCGTGCAAGGAATGGCTTTCAACGTGTGGAACCTGGTAGCCGTCATCTTCATTGTCTATGCTGGTTTCTCACTGTATCAGGGCAAGAGTGCAAAGACGAAGGGCATTTCGGCGCTCATCATCTTATTAGCCGTGGCTTTCCTCATCTTCAGTTATTCTGTTCAGGAGGACATCATCAAGGTTAGTGCTCCCATCTTCCAGCAGTTCAATCCCTTCTATGTGGTTGCTCTGACTCCTGTTTCGCTGGCATTGTTCGGCTGGCTGGCATCGAAAGGCAAGGAACCATCCGCTCCACGTAAGATAGCCTATGGCATGCTTGTGGCCGGTGCTGCTTTCTGCCTCATGGCTTTCTTCTCGTTCGGTCTTCCCCTGCCACAGACCGAGCCTGGTCCCGACGGCAATCCTGTAGCCGTCCACGTGGCCGATGTGTCGCCCAATCTGTTGATAGGCACTTACCTTATCCTGACCTTTGCCGAGCTGCTGCTCTCGCCGATGGGTATCTCGTTCGTCTCGAAGGTAGCACCTCCCAAATATAAAGGAGCCTGCATGGGTGGTTGGTTTGTTTCTACCGCTTTAGGTAACAAGCTTGTCAGCGTAAGTGCCTATCTGTGGGGAGGCCTGCCGCTCTGGCTGGTATGGAGCGTGTTCATTGTACTGTGCCTGCTTTCGGCAGCCTTCATGTTCTCAGTCATGAAGCGTCTGGAGAAAGTTTGCTGATTACTGTTCATGGTTGATAGTCAGGGGCTATGACATTTGTCCCATTCCTGGTACTGATTCTCCTCATTACATGTTGCGTTGCCGTTTTCGGCAGCGCAACATTGGATGGTGCATCCCAGGTTTCTCTGCTGGTGGCATCGGCAGTCAGTGTGCTCATCGGCCATTTCTCCAAGCGTTTGTCGTGGGAGAACCTTGAACGTGAGATAACGGCCAAGGTGGCCAGTTGTACTCCTGCCATCATCATCCTGCTTCTCATCGGAGCCATTGGCGGCACGTGGATGGTTTCAGGCATCGTGCCTACAATGATATACTACGGCATGCAGATCATACGCCCTGAAGTGTTCTTGGTGAGCAGCAGCCTGCTCTGTGCATTGGTCAGTCTGATGATTGGTTCCTCATGGACCACCGTAGCCACCATCGGACTAGCGCTGATGGGCATTGGTAAAGCTCATGGCTTTGACGACGGATGGATAGCCGGTTCCATCATTACTGGAGCCTACTTTGGTGACAAGCTTTCCCCACTTTCCGATACCACGGTGCTGGCTTCCAGCGTATCGGGAACCCCACTGTTCACCCATATCCGCTATATGCTTTTTACAACTGTGCCCACGTTCTGTATTTCACTGACAGTGTTCCTGATAGCAGGATTCACCATGAACGTGTCGGGTCATGGTAACGTTGCAGCATTCATGGACGGGCTTCAGAACACATTTGTCATCACCCCCTGGTTGTTAGTAGTTCCTGTGCTGACGGGTGTGATGATAGCCCGGCGTTGGCCGTCCATGGTGGTGTTGTTCCTTGCCATTCTGCTGGCAGTGGTTGTAGGACTGGTGGTTCAGCCTGTGTTGGTCCATACCATCTCAGGTGAGTCGGGTAGTGGACTGCTGGCATCCTATAAAGGCATGATGAAGGTGTGTTATGATAGCACCAATATTGATACAGGAGTTCCTATGCTCAATGAACTGGTACACACCAGCGGCATGGGTGGTATGATGCCCACCATCTGGCTTATCATCTGTGCACAGACCTTCGGCGGCACACTCACGGCAACAGGTCAGCTGCAGGACCTCATGCGGCAGGTGCTTCGTCTGGTGCATGGTACGGTGTCGCTTGTTGCTTCCACGGTGGGCACAGCCATTTTCTGCAACATTGCCCTGGCTGACCAATACCTGTCCATCATGCTCTCTAGCCAGATGTTCCGTGAAGCCTACCGTCAACATGGTTGTGAATCGCGTCTGCTCAGTCGTTCGTGCGAGGATGGTGCAACGGTCACCTCGGTACTTGTTCCCTGGAACACCTGCGGACTCACCCAAAGCACCGTCCTGGGTGTCTCTACGCTTACCTATCTGCCATATTGCTTCTTCAATTATCTTTCACCACTCATGAGCATCTTCATCGCGTCCATTGGCTGGAAAATCAGGCGCGCTTCGCGCTAAATGATAAATGACAAATGATAAATGATAAATGCTGCGCCATGAGAAATAGGATCAAAGAAACCAAGGGAAAATGGTGGCTGATAGGTTTATCATTTATCATTTATCATTTATCATTTAGCCCCGTAGGGGCGCAGGAGCAGTTCACGCTGGTAGAACTAAATTGCGAGAACCTCTTCGATGTGAGCCACGACTCGTTGAAGCAGGATCAGGAATACCTCCCAGACGCCACACGGCACTGGACACGCAAACGCTATTGGCGTAAGCTGGACAACATAGCACAGGAAATCCTGTCTTGTCGTGATGATGGTATACCTGACTTGGTGGCCCTCTGCGAGGTTGAGAACGATAGCGCACTTACATATCTGACACGTCGTTCCCTGCTTCGGAATGCAGGCTATGAGTACCTTATGACTTCTTCGCCTGACCTTCGTGGCATTGACGTTGCCCTTGTCTACAGTCCGTTTTCTTTCTCACCTGTGCAGTGGCAGTCACTCCGTGTGACTCCTGTAGAGGGTATGCGTCCCACCCGCGATATTCTCTATGTCAGCGGGCGTATCAGTACGGGCGACACCCTACATGTCTTTGTTGTTCATGCCCCTAGCCGTTATGGTGGGGAGAAGCACAGCCGTCCATTTCGCATGGCTGTAGCCAAACGTCTAAGCCAGACCTTGGATTCCCTTTTCATGCAGTCTCCCAAGGCACTTGTAGCAGTAGCAGGCGACTTCAACGACTATGATGATTCACCTATACTGCGTTGCCTTTCAGATCACCGTATGAACAGTGTTACCCGTGATGCCCGTGGCCTGAACAATGTCCACGGTACCTATCGCTATCGTGGTGACTGGCAAAGCATTGACCATGTACTTTGTTCACCCTCACTAGCACTTCAAGTTGACACCGCATATATACATTCCCCTCTCTTCCTCCTCGAGGACGATCCCGTCTATGGCGGATTCCGTCCACGCCGAACTTACAATGGATTGCGTTACCAGCCTGGTTATTCCGACCATTTACCACTCGTTGTCCGTTTCCACTGGTAATATGGTCAGTCAGCGAGAGTTCCTGATGTTTTTGGTGTTGTTGAAATAGAAGACAGGACGCTCATCGGGATGGATTGTTTCCAAATGAACGTTCTTCAATCGGATATTCTCTGCGTAGCTGATAGAGAAGCCCCAGGCAGGCTGAATGCCATGTGCAGAGGGTTCTGGGTAATTGGCTTCGCCCAGCTGACCTGACTTGCGAGCCTCAGGTATGAAGAAAGGGTTACAGCCTCGCTGTTCTTCCACATCTTTTAGGGTAAGTCCACCACGGAACTGGACAGAGAGGTTTTTAATACGAACCTTGCGGACGGGATGGTTTTCCACTCCAGCAATCAGACATGCATATCGGCTGTCGGCATTGGTAACATGGACATTGTTGATTCGAATTCCACTGACTTTAGAATGATGGAACCTTTCTGGGGCTCGCATGCGGTTTCCTAACCGTATATAGATGGGCGAGTTGCAAATGTCAATCATTGTGAGGTCGCTGACTCGTATGTCCCTCATCTCAGCCCCGTCCACTGTTTCAAGTGCCAGTCCACGGCAATGGGTGAACTTGCAGCGACGAATGGTGATATGGCGGAATCCGCCGTTAGACTCTGTACCTAGTTTGATGCGACCTGTTGGCCCGTCGCCGTCTGGGGCCTTTTCTGTAAGCGTGGTCCGTGTGCCGTTGAGCATGGTGCCCACATCGAATCCGCTGACCTCACAATCCTCTATGAGAACGTGTTCTGTTGGCTTTGGACGTCCCAAGGCGTAAGAGCACTTCAGTACAATGGCATCGTCGTTGACGGTGTTCACACGGCAATTCCTCACAACGACCCGTTCGCAGCAGTCTATGTCGAAGCCGTCGCGGTTGGTGTCGCAGTCCACCCCTTCTATCAGCAGATCGTCGACACCTGTGAGCAGGAGGGCGAAATGTCCGCAGCGCAAGAAACTCAGTCCGCGGATAGTTACATGCCTACAGTCGCGCAAGGCCAGTGCTTTATTGGCTATCGTCCGACCGTCATATCCCTTTCGCGGTCCGCCTCGCTGCAGCACATCCGTACCATCAATCAGCCCTTCGCCTTCTATCGTGACGTGGTGAAGATTCTCTCCCCATAGCAGCGAGTTGTGCCAATGGCTGTGGCCGAAGTCCTGGTAGTGGGAGTCGTTGGGCTCAGCCTCGTCGTAGCCGTTCTTACCCTGGAAAGCAGACAAGTCCGAGCGTGTATCCGTAACGGGAGCAGCTTTGATGACTGCCCCTTTTTCCAGCCGCAGGGTGATGTTGCTCCTCAGATGAATGGAGTAGCATAGATAGGTGCCTTCAGTGAGCACCACCGTTGCTCCTCCTTCTTTGTCAGCGTGCTCGATGGCGGCATTGATGGCAGGGGAGTCGATATGCCGACCATCGCCGACAGCTCCGAAATCCTTCACCATGTAGGTCGCTGCTGCATGGACGAGTGACAAATGGCCAATGATAAACGATAATATAGTTAACAGGCGTCTCATCTTCAGTCTTCAGTCTTCAATACTAATTATTCAATATTCAACGATTCACCTTCTTCACTTCTGATGGCAGGATGCCGAACTCCTTCTTGAACGTCTCACGGAAATGTGCCATCTGGTTGAAGCCTGTCATCATGGCCGCCTGGTTTACATGATAGTCGCCGCTTTCCAGCAGCATGTAGCAATGGCGCAGCCGTCGTTTGCGGATAAATTCCGTGGCAGTCATTCCTGTGAGCGCTTTCACCTTTCTATAAAATGTGCTGTGGCTCATGGCCATTTTGTCAGTGATAAAGGCCATGTCGATGTCTACCTGCATGATATGATCTTCTATCAGCCGATTCAGTCTGTCAATGAATTCCTGATCCAGCGGGCTCAGTTGTGGGGTGTCTTTGCGTTCCTTCGGCAACTGTCGGCTGGAGTCTGGCAGGGGCGAAGGGTGTTGCATGTCGCCGTTGGCTATCATCTCCGTCAGTCGTCGCCGTGCAGTGAGCAGATTCCTGATGCGGCTGGCCAGCAGCTTGGCAGTGAACGGCTTTGTCAGGTATGAATCAGCGCCGCTGTCATAGCCTTCCTCCTTGTCGTCGTCGGAGGTCTTAGCCGTCAGTAGGATGATGGGGATATGACTGGTGCGGATGTCGCTTTTCAGTTGGCGGGTGAGTTCTATGCCGTTCTTCCTGGGCATCATGATGTCGCTCACAATGATGTCGGGATTGTGTTCCTCAGCCATTTCCACACCCTCCTCTCCGTTCTCTGCCTGAAGCACGAGGAAGTCTTCGCTGAAGGTGTCGGCGATATATTGGCGTATGTCGGCGTTGTCTTCTACAACCAGCAGCTGGGGGCGCGTCTCTTCTTTGTTCTCCACCGGTTCTTCTTCTGTGGCAGCCGTCGCTTCACGCTTCTCTTTCATCCCTTCATCTGCGTTGTTGTCCTCCTTGTGCAAGGCATTCGGATAGGTGTTGCCTATACCTATGGCAAAAGTGAAGCAGCTTCCCTGCCCCTCTTTACTCTCCACGCTGATGCTTCCCTCATGAAGTTCTGCCAACGATTTGACGAGAGCCAGACCAATGCCAGTTCCCGATGCCTGATGACTGCCTTTGGCCTGATAGTAACGTTCAAACACATGGGGCAGCGCTTCCGGGGCGATGCCATGGCCTGTGTCGGCTACTGCAATGCGCAGAGTGCTGCCGATGGCCTCCACAGTGGTGGTGATGCTGCCCTCATCTGTATATTTCATGGCGTTCGATAGCAGGTTGTTCAAGACCGTAGTGATGATTTCCGAGTCGAACCATATTATCGGCAGACCATCAGCAATACGGCAGACAAACTGCACCTTGGGATTACGGTTCAGCTCCTTGTAGTTGAGACATGTCTCCCGTACAAACTGACCGATGTCGCCACGTGCCACTGTCAACCGCCGGTTCTGGGTCTCTGTCTTTCTGAACTCCAGTATTTCGTTGATGAGGTCTCTGAGGCGTTCGGCACTCTTCTGGATCAAGGCCACGCGGCGGCGGCTCTGCTGCGTCAGCTCGCGGTCTTCCATCAGGTCATCTATTGGTCCAAGGATGAGCGTCAGCGGCGTGCGTAGCTCGTGAGTGATGTTGGTGAAGAATCGCAGCCGCTCTTCGTTCATGTCCTGTTTCTGCTGACTCTCGCGCCGTTCCAGTTCCAGGGCATTGCGCAGTGTCAGTTTGCGTTTGTACGACCGTACGGCGTAACCTATGACGGCAACGACCAGAAAGGCGTAAACCATATAGGCCCACCATGTGCGCCAGAACGGCGGTGTGATGACGATAGTGAGCCGTGTGTCGTTGGCCTGTTCCCAATCCTGGTTCCTCAGTTTTGCTCTCAATATGAATGTGTATTCGCCAGGCCTCAGTCCACGGAACACCACATCGTGGTCGTTGCCAATGTCATACCATTTGCCGTCCATGCCCTTCATCATATACGAATAGTCCACAACCGAATTCTGTGCAAAGTTGCGCATGGCGAAGGTCAGGCGGATGGTGTTCTGCCGATAGGTGGTCGTCACCCGTCCCTGCTCATCGGGCACAAGCTGTTGTATTTCCGTGTTGCTGCCAACAGGGTTGTAAGCCTCGCAGGCTGTGATCTGAATTTCAGACAACCGGCTCCCGTTCCCCATCTGTTGCGGGTTGAAGCAGCAAACGCCGCCTGCCGATCCGAGATAGATGGTGCCGTCGACGTCCATCGTTACACCTCCATTGGCAAAACCACCCGACAGACGGGTGTCATGATGGCTGTAATTATAGCACCGCCCGGTGCTCTTCACAAAATAGGATATGCCCGAATAGGTGCTCATCCAGATGCGGCCATTCGCATCTTGTTGAAGAGACTGTATGTGACAGTCCTCCAGCCCGTGCTCCTTGCCATAAACGCTGATGCCTGTCAGGTGAACAGGGTCTTCCACCCATACCAGCCCGTTGTTGGTGGCTAGCCACACGCCGCCCCGTCCGTCGCCGATGGTATGGTTGATCTTGCTCGAGGGCAATCCCTCATCTGTGCTCAGATGTCGGCATTGATGGTGCTGAAGGTCTATCGAGTAGATGCCATCGCCCAATGTGGCAACGAACAGTTGCTGTGGTGCTGTCTCCACGATACAGGTGGCAGGTGCATGAATGGTCTGGCTCACGTCATCTTGCAGCTCGGCTTTCCCGTTCCGGTAAAGATACACCCCAAACTCCCCGCCTATCCAGATGCGCCCCTCTGAGTCCTCGGCAAAGCAGTGAATGTCGCTTCCTTCCGGGCTGACGGGGATATGTGAGAACCGTTTGCCATGTTTGTCAAAGCGATACACACCTTGATCGTCCACGCCTATCCACACACCGCCCTGATGGTCGACCATCATACAGCGGGGGAAGGAGTATTTGCGGCGTATCACATTCTGACTGCTCCACCGGCCTTTGATGGCACCATCCTGCCACCACACCAGCTCGTTCTCGTTGGCCATCCAAAACCCCTGTTCCGTGTCGGCAGCCATTGCGCTCACTGAAGGACTCCTGCCTTCCGGGGTCTTGTAATCCAGAAGATGAAACTCCTGCTTGGTGTCGCTGATAAAGTCGACACCTGCACTGTGGTTGCCTACCCAGACGTTGCCAAATTCGTCCTCGGCAAGGCTGCGGGTGTTGAGCGACGATAGACTGACCTGCGCGTCGGTATACCGTCCTTGGTCCACAATCCTCACGCCTCCTATGTCGGTGGCGACCCATATTCTTCCATCTTTCCTCTGGAGAATGTCATAGACATTATCATCGAAACGGTCTGCTCCATCCGTCACTTTGGTAAATGTGCCTCGTTCGGGATGGAACAGCGCCAAGCCCGTGTCGGTTCCCACCCAGATAACTCCGTCGCGGTCCTGGTAGATACACCGCACATTGTTGCCTGGCAGACTGTGAGGGTCACCTGTCTGTTGACGATAGTTGCGCGATGTCCCGTCATTGATTTGCACCACCGTCATGCCATGTTGGCTGTGGCCTATGTACAAGTGTCCACGACCGTCATCCATAGCACAACGGTTGCCATGAGGTTGGTCTAGCTTCAGAGTCTTTGCCACCAGTGTTGTGCAATCCAGATGCTGTATCTGTCCGTCACCATATACAAGCCACACACCGCCGTCGGCGGCCTTTGCGATGTTGTTCACACTTGATGCCAACAGACCGTCCTTGCTATTCAGATGTCGCATCTGACCACTTTTCCCATAGTACACTGTCAGTCCGCCTTCTGAACCAATGAGCATGATGTTAGAGTTCTCGTGCCAGTAAAGGGCCGTGATGAGTCCATTCAACGGCTCATCTGTTATGGGTATACAGGTTTTGCCTGCAATCCTGTTCAGACCCGCCTCTGTTGCCACCCATACGTGACCTTGTCCGTCAATGGCCAATGACACGACAAAGTCGTTCGACAGACCGTCAGCGGAACTGATATGGTCTGTATAGCTGATTACCTGTGCCCAGGTAACGATGCTCCATATCATGCAGCAGGTGAAAAACATCCATCTCTTAATCATACGGTGTCAGTGAGGGATGTAACAGGTCGCGCACGCAAACCTCCCATACCTTGCAGCAGCGGGCGCTGCCTTTTGGGCCGTCGACACTGAGCGTTACCACATAGTGGGCATAGTCACGGGCATAGGTATGCGTAGGATGCTGTTCTGATGAGGTAGTGCCATCACCGAAGTCCCAGTGCCAGGAGGTGATGGGACCGTAGCTTTGGTCACGGAAACAGACGGTACGGGTGTCGGGCACTACGGTAAAAGTCCAGTCGCACTCAATGGCCTTGCGGAACTGGGGTTCTAAAGGCATCAGCGTAAACAGTCGCTGCATGGAAGCGTTGCCATACATCTCATGATGCTTCGACAGATTCCAGAAACCATTGTTCTGTGATTGTCCGTCGTAGTCGATGACTGCCCAGCAAAGCCCTATTTTCTTGTTCTCATAAAGCCGGCTCTCCACCGACTTCTCCGGGCCTTCAGGACTGGCATAGTCGAAAGGAGTGATGTAGAACTCCATGCGCAGCTTTCCGCTGTCTCCATGACTGAAACTGTAGTCGTAGGCGTAGTTGGAATAGGGCAGGTATTTCAGCCATTGTTGCGGCCCCCATACCATCGTCCACGACTTACCCTCTGTGGGAGGGGTCATGATGTGATAGTTCTGTGCGTGTTGGTTCTGAAACTCGAAGAAGGCATCTATACGACTCTTCACTTCTGGATTTAACCTGAACTCATCAGTATGGGGACCACCAGAGAGGTCGCCGTCCACCACAATCTCGTATGTGTCGTTGTGAAGTCCCAGTTGGTTGAAATCCCAGAAGTCATCGTATGCTTCGTAGAGGAAATACAGTCTGTTCAGCCCCTTCACCCAACCCACTTTCACCTTGATGTCGAGCGTAGAGCGGTCTATGTTTTTGTGCTTGCCTGTGTCGTCCCACATCTCATCAATGGTCACACTGTACGCGTCAGGAACGATGTCCCAGTCTGTAAAGTCACCATCGATACGTGGAATTTGTGTCCGTGGAAACTGGAATACCTTGAAACCAGGTTCCGTCACATGGATGTTGGATTGCCCGTTTGCAGTCATGGTCAGCAAAGCCGTCCATAGTAGGGCCAAACTCTTTTTCATTGTACTAATAAGTAAAAAGTTCAACTCTTTGGAATGATGGCTCTGGGCGACTGAAGTTAAGTCCTTGTCCCGAGAACCCCTCGTCGACGGCGTAAAGCAGGTCGTAGCGCAGTTGTATCTCGTCGCCGTTCAGCCACCGGCCTTCTTGCCATTGACCCTGCTCATCGAAGTCGCCTTCAGTGACCTTTGCCAGACCGATGATTCCTTCACCTTTGGCAGGCAAGAAAGTGATGCGGACGTTGGAGCCGAGCAACAGATAACTGTCGTCTGTCTGTTGGATGGCGACGGCGTAGCCGATGGCCTCAGGGTCATAGGAACCTCCTGTCAGCTGTGGTGCGCCACCATTGCGCATCCCGCTCGATATCAGTTCACACACGATGCACACCTCGCCCAGCCTGATGGTGTCCTTCACCCGCATGGGATTGTCACCTTTCAGCCAGGCTGCACCGATGCGGTTTTCTGCCTGTGCTGTCAGCATCATCGAGGCTATCCTGCCTGCCTTCTGATAGAAACTGCGGAAGGTGGCATTCACCTCATCGTCGCTGTTGCGTTCAAAACCGAACGGTGAATAGCCGATGGCGCCCTTGGCCCCGATGGCGTAAGCCGCATTGGCGGCGCCGTTCTGACCTGAGCGCGACTCAGGAACGAAGACAGGATTGCCACTACGGGCATATAGCGAGAGCTGCTGAGGGAAGTCGTTCAAGTAGATATCAGGAGAAAGGATATCGATGTGGGGTGCTGCAGCCCGCCAGATATCGTGGTTCTGTGCCTGCGGACCTCCAGAAGGGTAGTTGCCGGGACGTGAGTCCTCGGGCTGTACAATCCAGGCATTCACAAACACTGGAAGCGCATATTCCTTCTTACCCGATTCAGTGATGCGGTCCATGTATGTAGCATAGTTCCATGCCATGAAGATTTCTGCTGCCCTGTCAGTAGGACCGAACACCTCTTCCCATGTGCCTGCTGTCTTGCATCCGCCGGCCATCCATGCCTGTCGTGTCTCGGGTAGCAGACTGTCCTGATGGGCTGAGAGCCAGTTAGTCAGTGCTTTGGGCACTTGTCCTTTGTAGGCCGCATCGGCCAGTGCACAGTAGTCGCGGGGGTGGCCGTGCAGACCCACTTCGTTCTCCATCTGTATCATCACCACGGTCTGCTGTCGGGCATCCACCTCCTTCAGGTGTCGCATCATGGCGGCAAATGCCTTCGCATCAGCTTGACAGGTCTCCTCACCAAAGGTGGTCAGTATGGGCAGGGACTTGCCCTCTGGTGTCTGAGCCAAGGGAAAGCGCTTGGTATCGCGCTTCACCCATGTCGGCGTGTAACTGGTGATGCCATTCTTCCACGAGCCGAACCAGAGTAGGACCAGTTTCATATCGTTGCTGCGGGCATCTTCTAGTAAATTGTCGACCACGGTGAAATCGAATTGTCCTTCCTTGGGTTCCGTCTGTTCCCAAGATACCACAGCTAGCACTGTATTCACACCTGCGTCCTTCAGCTTCTGCCAGTAAGGGGCCAGATAGGAACGGCTTGACGATGTGGAGTTGCCTAACTCACAGCCTAACACCAGCCAAGGCTGTCCCTTGACCATCAATTGCGTTACACCACCACGTTTCTCCAGGTGAGGTGGTTCCTGCCCGTCAGTGGTTTCTTTACCTTGCTGTGAGCAACTGTTGACCATGAGCGCCGCAATGAGTAAAATTACTATTATCTTCTTCATATGTCTTAAAGATTGTTTTTTGATCATTAAAGCGGACCGAACTGCGTCTGGCCATTTGTGCCAGAGTATGCTGCTTTTCTGATTGAATTTGACGGCTCAATCGGACAGGTAAAATCCTTCAGAGCAGGCTTCGGATGCTTGGCATCGAAGTTGGGCGTGTCTGGAATAATGTGCTTGCTAAGGGCAAGGCCGAGGTCTCTGATGGCCTGCACAATGCCTAAAGAGAACAGATAGGCTCCGTAGTTGTCAGTATGGGTACCATCGGCATACACCGAGAGTGCATCACGGCCCAGTGCTGCAATGATATCGCGGCTCATCCCCCATAGGTCAACGTATGCGCACTCGCCTAATTCCGCGCCACGACGGGCATTGGTGCCGTATGGTGTCATCACCTCCGTTGCAGTAGCCGTTCTGCGGTCTATCTTGGTCATTGGTGAAATGATGATAGGTATCATCCCATGGCGCTTAGCCTCTAGGGCCATCGTGGCAAGTCCCCAAACATAGTCTTTTTGGGGATCTGAATGCGTGCGAACCCAGTCGCCGGCATGATCGGCAGCATCCCACATCGGGTCATGGCCACGTTTCTTCTCGTCATTGGTGCCGAGTTGTATCAAAAGATAATCGCCAGGGTGTGCACTCTCCATGATTTTGTCCCAGCGCCGGCCGAACCGGAAGCCCTTAATGGTCATGCCGCTCTCAGCATGGTTGGCTACGACAACTTGCGAATCAAACCAGCGTGGCAGATATTGTCCCCACGTACCTCCGCTAGCCTGGTCGGTCACGGTGGAGTCACCGATAATAAAGACAGTTACCACATCCTCCGAAGCTGGTTCAATCTCTAAGGCACATACTGCCGGAGCACTGCCATAGAACTGCAGAGTCAGTTTGTCGTCCCAAGTATAAGTCTTGACAATGCCCGTTACATAATCCAACTCTCGCGAGTTAAGTTTGATGGCGTTACCTTTGGACAGCTGCGGCGTACGGACGTTAACGCCAAAAGAAACAGTCTGTGTCTCACCCTTGTCTGTTTGCAGACTCTCCATCATCAGGCGGCGGACCTCGGACTTGACTGTCGTACATGACGTGCCCTGCGGATCACCCAACGTCAGTGTCACCTTGTAGTTCCCTTCCGGAAGTTTGATTGAAAAACAGAACACGCCTGTTGACGTGACAAAATCCTTTGTAAGATTGGAGCCTTTTCCTCGAACTACATCATTGGGAATTGCTCCAGGTTCGAAACCAAAACCACGATCAGAATTGTAGGTCATTGACGACATTACAGCCTGGAAACCCTCAGCAGCCTTTGAAGATCCAAAGTCGAATCGATAGGTTTGAGCATGTGATGCTGTTGTGGCGTTTGAAAACCATAAAGCACAAATAATCGTGAGAAAGTATTGTGGGTACATTTTTTTACATTTTATACCTTTTTACTTTTTCTTATATCGGTCTATTAAGTGTTGGGGCATTCGGACGATGCAGATGTTCATCGAGCGGCCGTCGTCGGAGAGCATGGCCGACTGGATTTCAATCTCGGTGCCGTCGGGTTTGAAGGTGGGGTGAACGTGGTCGCGGGCCGTGGTCTTATGTCCGGCAGAGAGTAGGATGCGCTCGCCAGTGTGGCGGTCGATGAGCCACAGCTCGCGGGCGAAGTCGTCGCCAGCCACCCAGTGACCATCCTGTGAGCCTGCTACGTGCCAGAAGTTGTCACCAGGAACCTGTCCTTCAAGAGTCAACTCGCGGGTTCGCATGTTCACCACGGCAATGCCAGTGGCATACTCCTTGGTGCCTGATGGTCCCCAGTCATCGGAAGTGGCAAATGACTCGAGACCCTCAATGGTCTTCTGCTCACCCTTGTTGATGGGCCGGTGGCCGATAATGGCTATCACCAGCTCGTCTTCGTTGATCACAGCCTCGTGGGTCACCCAGTCGTGCTCGGTCTCGCGGTAGATGGGACGCAGGCCGGAGCCGTCGGCATTGCACATCCAGGTGCGCTGAGGTGCCTTGCCACCCGTCTCCCAGCAGAAGACGACCTCGCCGGGATGCCAGGGGTTGCCCTGAATGTGGCCCACCTTGAAGTGGACGGCAACAACGGGTTCGGCCTTGCCGGTAGCGAGGTCCATCTTGCCGATGCCGCCAGGCCCTGCGCCCATATGTCGCGGACCGAAGTTGGGGGCTATAGGCTCGGCTATGGGCATCTGGCGGGCATACTCGGATGAGAGGCGGAAGTAGACGAAGGTCTCGCTGCCGTCGAGCGCCATGTCGCCCTCGCTGCACATGCTGGCAGGAACGATGCCACAGATTCGCTCGTAGGCCTGCTTCTTCTTCAGGTTGCCCGTCTCGCTGTCGGCAAAGAGCTTTTCGAGGTTGATTTCGACGACCTCCATGCCCGTGCGCTTATTATCCTTATCTTTCTTGGCGCGCATGATATAGAGGTTCATCGACTTGCGGGCCACGCAGAGCATGCCGGTGAAGCCGCCCTCGGTCACCTGGACAATGTCGCCCGTCTCCTCGTTGACGGCCATGGCCTCGCCAGCCACACGGTTGGAGCGAAAAATGACCCACCGTCCGTCTGAGGTCCACTGGTTGTGGGTTTGGTAAATCTTAGAGTCGCCCGTTCCGCTCTTCGAGGTAAGGAACACGAGTTCGGCGCCAGTCTTAGGGTCGTTAATGACTTTACGCTCCGAAGGAAAGCGGCGCCCTATCTGGGCCAGCAGGGTTGTAGTGGTGAGCACTGCAAGGCAAATGGCTATGGTTCGTTTCATATTGGGTGGAGGGTGTCTGGTGTTTTGTGAAGGGGGTGTTTAGAATCTTATCTTTCCATCGTAATTGAAGATGGGTTGATTAGTGGGCACCTCTTCGTCGTAGAACTGTACGGAAGAATCGTTCAGCTTCGGGTGCTGCTGATTAAGAAGCAGAATGATTTCTGCTCCCGCCCAAATGACCGGGCCATAGCCGTGGGCAGCCATCAGGTGGACTGGGCGGTAGGCGTAGAAAGCAGCATCGAATCCCATGCCCGTGCCCACACAGACGTTCGCCACCTGACCTTTTCCGTTCACTTGCGACTCTACGGCATGCCATCCCATCAGGGCCACTGGACCGTATGCCTTGGCATCGATCCAGCCTCGGTTGACGGCATGAGCCAGACAGTAGGTATAGATGGCTGTGGCCGAGGTCTCGAGATAGGTGTCGCTGCGGTTGAGCAACTGGTGCCAAAATCCGTTGTGGTGCTGCAGGCGGGCCAGCCCCTCGGCATGCTTGCGCAGCAGGTCGACTATGGCCTGCCGCTGTGGATGGTCGGAGGGAAGCACGTCGAGCACCTCGCACATCGTCAGGATGGCCCAGCCGTTGGCACGCCCCCAGAAAAAGGCGGGGTGGGGCTGCATGGCCTCAACCCAGCCGTGACGGAACAACTGCTCTTCGGGTACCCACATACGGTTTGCAAACTGCAGTATCTGACGTGCGGCCTCGTTGTAGTATTTGGTGTCGTTTGTCAACCGTCCCATATAGGCTAAGGCGGGAACGCCCATGAACATATCGTCGAGCCACACCGTGTTCTTCTGTGGGCGAAGGCGGGCGAAGGTGCCATCGTCGAGACGGTGCTCCCTGTGCATGATATAGTCGACGTAACGGTCGATCATCGGCCGCAGTGCGGCAGCAAATTCTGCCTTCTTCCTTCTTCCATCTTCCATCTTCCATCTTCCATCTTCCATCATCATCACCGCTTTGATCATTGAACAGCATACGGCTCCTGCATCGTCCAGCGCATGGGGATCGATGATGCGGCGTATGTTGCCGTCGATTGCCTTGTTTGTTGCATAGATCTTCTGGAACACCGGTGCTATGTCTGCCAGCAGCTGGTGGCGCTTGGTGACATAGTCGCGGTAGGCATTGTCGCCTGTGGCATGGTAGGCAGCCAAGACGCCTGAGTAGGTGACGCCCCACTCATAGCTTGTCAGCCTGAAGCCGCCCTGCTTCAGCTGCGTACCGGCATTAATGTCCTGTGGCCGGCTTACGGTGTTTCCAGTTGTTTTGTCGACCAGCACTGCGGGAGTTTCTTTGTCGATAAACCGCAGTACACGGTCTATGGTCTGTTTCACACTCTCGGCCGATGGCACACCGTAGCCCACCTGGTATTCGGGCTGCATCAGGTGCAGTGGGGTGTTATGGTCGTTCACCTGCTGAGCGCTGGCAGTCACCCCACAGCCCATTCCGATGGTCAGCAACAATAGGATCATTCTCTGTTTCATCATGTCGTTTCCTGTTTTGTTTGTTTTAGCGTGACAAAGTTACACTATTTTTGTGAAACATCATGCCTCTCGCATCACTTTTTTCAATCTATGACGGAAATCTGTATGCAGATTGACTCTTTTCCGTTCATCAAAAAGCCAAGCTGCTGTTGATGGAAGATGGAAGATGGAAGATGGAAGAAGAAAAGACAACTGAAGAGGGTTGTAGCCATCGCGGAAGAGGGGTGGCGTCTCTTTACAATTAAATATCCGTTTTACTTGCAGATTTCGCCACGGATGCTTTGTGTCATGTAGTGGCGTATTTCCTCGGGGTCGGTGTAGCGTGCCTGGAGGAACATGAGCTTGGTGACCGCACTCTCGACGGTGCTGTCGAAACCGCTGACTACACCTGCCTGCTGGAGGTGATAGCCGCAGTCGTAGCGCGACATTTCGACAGCACCCTGCATGCACTGGCTGATGTTGACAATGACCTTGCCGTTGGCAGTGCCTTCCTTGAGCGCATTGAGCAGCCAGGGGGACTGAGGTGCGTTGCCGCTGCCGAAGGTGCGCATGACGATGGCCTTAAGGTTGGGTGTGTGGATGATGTGGCGTATGAGGTCTTCGCGTATGCCAGGGAAGAGACTGAAGATGATGACGTTGTTGTCGAGGCTGAAGTGTGGGGTCATGGGTAGAAGGTAGTTGGGCTTGAGGATGCGTGCCTGATGGTAGGTGATGTTGACTCCTGCATCGACAAGGTGGGGATAGTTGAACGACTCGAAGGCGTTGAACTCCTCGGCGCTCTGCTTGGTGGTGCGGTTGCCGCGCAGCAAGTGACCACCGAAGTAGATGCCCACTTCGGGTACGCGTGCATGGCCTTCACTGTCTTTCGACGAGGCAATCTCGATGCTTGTGATGAGGTTCTCCTTGCCGTCGGTTCTTAGCTGTCCGATAGGTAGCTGGCTGCCTGTGAAGATGACGGGCTTGGTGAGGTTCTCGAGCATGTAGGAGAGGGCAGAGGCTGTATAGGCCATGGTGTCGGTGCCGTGTAGTACGACAAAACCGTCGTAGGCATCGTAATGGTCGGCAATGACATGGGCTATATCTGTCCAACGGGCAGGTGACATGTCGCTGGAGTCGATGGGAGGTTGGAACTGGTAGGTATCAATCTGGGTGGAGAACTCCGATAGTTCCGGGACGTTCTGCAACAGGTGTTCGAAGTTGAAGGGTTCGAGGGCTGCGGTCAGTGGATTACGGTGCATGCCGATGGTGCCGCCAGTGTAGATGAGTAGTACTTTGGTCATGTGTGTGTAGATGGAATGGGTGGTGAGGAATGGGGTGTGAATCAGAAGGGGTAGCCTATGGCGAGATGCAGGGTGTGGGCGTCGCGGAACCTGTTGATGTTGAAGTAGCCGGAACGTCCTGTGTCGTAGGGAGCATGGAGTGCCAGCCCCCAGTCAATACGTACGACAAGGAACCCCAGGTCGTAGCGCAGTCCTGCACCTGTGCCGAGTGCTATCTGCTGGAAGAAGGTACGGCTGCGCAGAGAGGTGTTGCTGAACCACTGGTTGAGAATAAATGTGGCCAGCTGTGTTTCCAGATCATCATCTTCTTCGGGTGCAGGGAGTGTCAGATCGTCCCAATTCCACACGTTACCCACATCGAGGAAGAGTGCTCCGTGGAGATTGCCGAACAGACGGGTGCGGTATTCCAGGTTGCCAATGAATTTGATGTCGCCGTTCTGCATGACATAGTTGAACTGGCGGTCGCCAGGAATGCCTTGGAAGGCTCCTGGGCCTATGCTGCGGACAGAGAAGGCGCGGATGCTGTTGGCACCACCTGCATAGAATGTCTCGCTGAAGGGTGTGTCGGTGCTGTTGCCGAAGCAGCGTATGAAACCTGCGTTCAGGTGACCCACAAGGCTTTGCGAGGCCCCGAGCGTCCAGGTCTTGGTGAAGTCTGTCTCGATTCTTACAAACTGGGAGTAGGGGTTCTTGAAGAGCTGCTTCTGCTTCTCGTTCCACTTGTGCCCGCCCAGCATGTAGCCCAGTGAGGTGAGGGTGCCTGCCTCCTCGACGGTGGTTTCCCAGCGGATGGGGTTGCGATAGGAGGCGGGACTGGTATAGGTATGGGTGTAACGTATCTTGGGTATGAAATAGTCGCTCATGGTAGTCATGAGGTAGGGGTTTTCGCTGGTGATGGAGTCGAACTCCAGCGTGTGGCTGTTCATGAATTGGTACTTCAGGATGAGGGGCGACAGCTGATGGCTGGTCTGTGGCGAGGACTGCCACTGGTAGGTGTATTCCCCGCTGACGATGTGCATCTTGTAGTAACCTGGTCGCCGCACAATGTCTGTTGACGCCTTGAGCAGGGTGGAGCGCAGAGGTGTGAATGCTGTGCTGGAGGGTCGGCGCTTGGGACGCTTCTCGGTGAGCTCCCAAGGCAGTATGATGCGTGGGAATTCGACGCTGGCATCGGCACCATACTGATAGCTGTTGGCAGAGGAACCGCCGGAGGACTGCCATTCGTAGGAACCGTGGAGGTTGATGTCGAGCTTTTCGGCACCGTGGAAGGCATTGCGACGGGTGACACCTAGCTTCATCTCTGGCCCGTAGCGTCCGATGGTGCGCCCCACCAGCGAGGTCTCGACGTAGAAGTCGTAGGGCTTGTCGAACGTGCAGTTGAGGGTGAGGTCGAGGGTGTCGGTGAGAGGTCTGGGATTGAACTGCACATCGACGGAAGAGAACACTCCGTTGGCACTGAGACGGCTGACAGACTGCAGGTGATCGTCGTAACTGTAGAGACGACGAGGACGCAAGCGCATGTCTTTCAGGATGACACTCGGACGGATGGGGGAGTGCTTGCCATTATAGTAGACATGGAGATGGCGGCGTACGGTGCTGTCATCGAGCTGCTCGCGCATGGTGCGCCGCAACTGTATGCTGGTGTTGCCGATATACCACTGCCGGAGGGCCTCGGTGGGTGTCTCCTCTGACATATGAAGCCTCAACAATGCGTGTCCGGGCGTGGCAAACGTGTCGGCCAGGAACGACAGGTAGGAGGAGTTGAAGTAGTAGTAGCCATTGTTGCGCAGCAGAGAGGTGATGCGGTTGCGTTCACTCTCCAGAGCTGCAGCGGTGAAAGGCTTGGGAGGCGTGGAAAGAAGCGTGTCGGATGAAGAATGCTGTATAGTGGACGAGATGGATGCTGAGTCGATGAGCTGACGGATGGCATCGGGGAATCCTGTATAGACAATGGAATCGTAAGTGAAGAGGGAGTCGAGGTGCACAGTGTAGCTTAGCTTGCTCTTGCGCGGATTGCGCTGGGGCACGGTCTCATAGGTCACATTGCCACGGAAGTAGCCGTTGTTCTTCAGCACCGAACGGGCCACGGAGGCACGTAATGCAGGATTGACCTGGCTCATGAGCACAGGCTGCCTGCCGAACGATTTGGTCATCCAGCGTGCAAAGACTGAGTTCTTCTGGGAATATGCATTCCATATCCACAAACCGATGGGGAAGGGTGAACTGTAGTAGGGCGAGCCGAAGAGAGAGCCGTTGGGGGTGGTGGACAGCGCCACCTCGATTTCCTCCTTCATGTCCTCGGCATGCTGAGTACCGTCATCGTCGGCATAGTCAATGCGGGTGAGTCCCGTGAAGAGCCGCTCGCCCTCAGGGATGCTGCTGGTGGTGGAACAGGCTGCCAGCAGGGTGGGAATCAACAGAAGTATGAATATCTTTCTCATGGGCGTACTGTTCGTGTGGAGTCTGTCCGCATACCGTCACGCCTGAGAGGCATGGGCTGTGGCTGGTCTTTCTTGAAAATCTTGAAGATGTCGAGTAGGGTGTCCATCTTGCGGCGCCACAAGAAGCCACCGCCATATTCGCCGGTATAGCCTTCGAGCCAGTCGTAGACATTCTGGTTGTAGAAGAGCCTGATGTTCTTCTGGGCGCTCTGGTCCAGGCGGTACTCCATAGTGACATTGTCGAAGAACGACTGCTGCTGGCCCATGGCTTCGCTGTTACCAGTGGACACTTTTCCGCCCAACTGTATACTGAGCCGGTTGTTCCACAGACGTTTGGAGAAACGGAACGAGTAGTCGGTATGCATCTGTCCCGAGGCGTCGGTGGCATTGTCGAGACCTACCTGTAAGTCAAGGGTCTTCAGGGCAGAACCTGTGATCTGGTTGATCTCGCTCTGCAGGAACGAGCTGAGGGCACCGTTCATGGAGAACCCGCTGGTGTTGCCATCGGCCAGATACATGCCCGTGGTAAGCATGGTAACGGCAATCTTTCCACGCTCTTCGACTGACATGGAAAGCAGCTCGCTTCCAATGACCATGTCTTCGGGTGCTGAGATGATGAACTGCAACCCCATGTCGGCAAGGGTCTTGGTGATGATGACGCCGCAGTCAAAGCTCACGGGGCGGCTCTGTCCGCTCTGGTCGTTCACCATGGCACGTGTGCGCTCGGTAGCGGTGATGTTCAGCCTTGGGTTCATGGCATCACCGGTGAATTCCACATAGCTGCCGTCTTGTATGGTAAATGTCTTCAGCGGAATGACGGGTAGTGAATATTTCATGAGACCATTGGAGAGCGTATAGCGGCCTGTGAGCGATAGTCCGTCCTGATTGTAGCGCATGCGCAGGTCACCGCCACCCATGAGGTCTATGTAGTTGGTCTGCTCGGTGTTGAGATTGCAGAGGATGTGGGCACCCTGCGACACACTGACGGTGAGGTCGGCATCGAGCCCCTTAGGCACTGGGCGGGTAACAACCACCTGGGTGGTGTCGTTGAAGTCGACAAAGCGTACAAGCTCCTCCATCCTGTTATCGGTAGACAGTGGAGAGTCCAGCAGCATGTAAGTGAGGTCGGTTGTACCGAGCACGTCCAGCCTTCCTCGCATGCGCAGTGATTCCAGCGGTCCCTGCAGCCGGGAGTAGAAGTTGACGTATGCCTTACCGAAAGCCAGTGACTTGGGAGTCTGGCGGGCATTGATGAGCAGCAGGTTGGTGGCTCTCATGCGCATGTCCATAGTCATGTGGTCCAAATCGCTGAAATCTATCTCACCCATCATGTTCAATGGCTCGTTGTTGTAGGCGTAGAGTCCAAAATTCTCAATGAGCAGGTGGGAGCCGACAATGCGTACGGGGTCATTGTCGAAGCGCATGCGGATGTTGTAGGGCAGGCTGACCAGATAGGCAGAGTCCAGCAGTACTTCTCCGTCGATGACGGGTTTGTCTGTGGTACCGTGGATGGTGAGGGTGCCTTCACCATAACCGTCGAGACCCACAATCTGGTCGGGCACCATGCCGTTGACCAGCGAAAGGGGCAGGCGGGTCATCTCGAAAGTTGCATCAATGGACTTGGGATCAGGATGCTGGGAAGTGGGCGTAGACCAGTAAGTACCTCTAAGGAAACCGAACTCCTCGTCGTTGAGCATCAGACGTGCTTCTATGGCATGGCCTTCGTCCTCGCGTTGCAGATACACCAGTTCGGTGCTGAGATTGCCAATGAGTGAACTCTCATAGGCCATCTGCTGGACAGCCAAGTCGGAGACGACAGATATCTTCTCTTCCCTGTCCTGCACGATGTGGAAGTCACCGTTCATCAGTCCGCTGATTCTGGGCATATAGGGAAGTACTGAGGTCAGGTCATCCAAATTGAATTTATTTAAAGAGAGAGTAAGGTCTTGAAGGTAAGTGGAATCCTGTTCTTCGCTGGTGTAAAGCTTGACACCTGTTCCATCGTCGGCAATCAGGTCAACTTTGGCCTGAAGACGCTGGTTACTGCCAAGGAAGACGTAGTTGTCTTCGTTAAGATTGAACACCTTGTAGCCTATGGTAGGACGTTCGGGCATGAGGCGCATACGGATGCCTCCGTGTTCCATCGAGGCAGATGCTCCCAGGCGTATACCCATCTGACCACGGTCGTCGTAATAGCGCAGGCCTGCCAATGCGCCGTGCTCGGTGAAATGACCGTCGAGCAGGGCCTTGAACACAAACTGCGGGTTCTTCCTGTTGTTGGTCACGTGTGCCTGATAGCTCAGACGCTCACCTCGCTGTGTGAGGTTCAGACTGATGGTGTCGATGCGGGTGCTGTCGTAGACAAGGGAGTGGACGTAAGACTTGCCGTTGATGCCTGTTATGGGCGACATAGACATATCCAGCAATGCTTCTTTAAAGGTGATGTTCTTGGAACGGAGGATGAAGGCCAACGGATTGGTGGAACGGCTTTCTGCATAAATACGGAGGGTAGGGAGCATCGCCTTGATTTGTGGCTGGTCTATCACCTTCTTCTGATATTGTGACTGCATGGTGTCGGCAATGGCTGTCAGTTGGCTTATCAGGTGTTCATAGCCACCGCTGCCATCGAGTTTCAGGATGAGGTCTCCACTTTGGGCTCGCACGTAGGTAGTATCCTTTGTGGTATTGATGAGCAGACCGATGTCTTCCGGGCGGTATGTCCTTCGGGGAGTCTTCAGACTGAGTTCGCCAATGAGTCCGCTGACGTGGTGGCTCTTCTTCATGTCGCTGGTTACGTCGACATGTCCGCAGAGACCTATTGCAATTTCGTCACCGCCGCTGAGACGGAGCCGATAGAGGTCTGCCTGCCGGATGTCGGCGCTGATGGTTGCCTGCAGCTTCTTGGAGCTGAGCAGTGCATCAATGCTGGCAGTACCGTTGAGGAGGGAATTCTGACTGCTGAGGTCAAACTGGGCACGACCGTTCTTGAGGACGCCGTTTGCCGTTACGCCACTGATGTCCCAATGACCGTATCTTAACTGGCTGATGGTGGCATCGGCGGTCAGACGGCTGTTGCTTTTGAAGAAGTCGAAACCATTGCCCTTGACCTTCACCGCAGCTGAGACCTGGTAGATGGAGTCATGCGGCATGAAATGATGGACATTAAGCTGACTGATTCTTATGTCGGCATTGTAAGTGGTTGTGACATTGTTGTATGCGCCTTTCCCTTTAATGATTCCTGAACCCTCACGGAAGATGAAGTCTGCATCATACTGCTGACCATTGGTGTTGAAGTTTCCCTCCAGTGTCATGCTCTTGGGAACCTGATAGCCGGACAATGCCTTCGGAGGAAGTAGTGAAGTGAGAAAGCCCAGGTCGAGGCTTCTGGCTTTCAAGCTGACATTTGCTTTCAGCGAGTCAGGATTCATGAGGTTACTGGCCTGTCCGCTGGCACTGATGTGGAAAGCGGTAGGCAGGTCAATGTTGAGCCCTGTAAAGGTCAGCTCCTTCAGATTACCGTCGGCAGACCCTATAATTTGCAAGGGGTGGTTAGGATAGTCTCTAAGGAACTTCCTAGGAATCAGGTCGGCAGTGACGAACGGGCTGTCGGCTATTCTGATGATGTCTTGCTTGCCTATCTGTGCATTCAGCCTGAGGTGCAGTTGTCCGGGATGCAGGCTGTCGACAACGTTCAGATCACACACCGTTTCTGCCTGGATGTCAGAATCGGGGGTCTTCAGTGTCAGGAACGGCAGTCGCACGGTGGCAGTGTCCACCTCTATGGAATCGGCCTGCATGGCAGTGATGGTGAGCGGGTCAAAGGAGCCGTTCTCCCAGCGCAGCCTGCCTAAGGTGTAGCGACTCCGCAGCAAGTCTATCTGTCCGTCGGTAGCTGCCAGCAGTCCTGCATAGGCTTTCATGGGGGTATCGGACCCAGGGAGGGTGAGTGTAATTCCTGTGTCGGTGATGGTAGCCTTGTCGAACTTGATGAACCATGGGTTCTCTGAGGTTGTCGTAGTGTCTGTCTGTGCCGTATCGCTTAGTAAGATATCGAAATGGGCACGGCTTAGCTGGGCATCGTTCAGTTCAATGCTATGCTGCCTGAGGTCAATGCCTTTGGACCAGGCCGACAGGTTTCCCAGATGTCCCTTCACCTGAAGGTCGCTCAGGAAACCGTTCGTATTGACCCTTGCTTGTTGTATTTCGAAACTGTTGACTACGATTCTGTTGTCAAAGAGTGGCTTCAGCTGTACGTCTACCGTCAGTTGCCTCATGTCGGCAATGGTGTCGTTTTCGTGGATAGCCAGGAAATCGTCCATCTGCAAGTCGAGTGGCCATTTCAGTCTGATGTAGCCCACGGAAATGTTCATTCCTGTCTGCTCAGATACCATAGCAGTTACCTGCCTAACAGCCCAGTTCTGAACGGGTGGCAGGTACAACAGCAATGCCAATACGGCAAACAGCAGTACAGGCACAGCCACTAAGGCAAGGATCCAAAGCAGTATCTTTCTCAATATTTCTCTTCAGCCAGTTTCCAAACCAGAACGTCGTGACATCGCTGAACCATACGGTTGAAAGACCATGAACGGGGATATTTATCTTTCTTGATGTCTATGCATTCAGCATCGGTCTCAATACGGATATTGGTCACCTGCAGCTCATTCAGTATGGCTAACTGTTCTGCATCGATGGCGTATTCAGGGCGAACGGTATAAGTACGGTTAAACTCTGTATGATTGTCACCACGTTCTATGACTTTGACGTTCATCAGTTCTAACGTTTCACCGTTTTCCAGGTAAAGAATCATGCGGCTGCCTGTTGGAATGATAAGCCGATGATTGGTGTTCAGAGGCATGACGATGGCAAAGGTGGAGCTGTTGTCCTCGGCAAATGTGATGTAGCTCATGCCTACTTTCTGTGATGCACTGAGCACACCGCCAGACTTGGCGTAGCGTACTTCCGTAGTGCGTAAAACCCGTGTGCCATCACTGTAGTTTTTCTCTTTCAATACACCCTGTGCCGATAGGCCGATGCATGTACTCATGAGTGCTGTGACAACGAGCATCCGCAGTGAAATACGGGGCTTTGATGATGGATTTCTCATAATATCTCTCTTTTCATGAACATTCTGCTTGCAAAGGTATGAAAAAAAAATGTAAGCAGTGGTAACGTTTACGTTAATTTTTCTGCCAAGTTGAATTTTATATCAAAGAAAAGTATTACCTTTGCATCAGAAAACAACGAATTGAAGAATTAAAAACTTAAAAACTCATGAAACAATTCAATGACAAGAACTTCGTTCTGGAGACAGAAATTGCCCAGGACCTGTATCACAACCACGCATCCAAGATGCCTATTATCGACTATCACTGTCACCTTATTCCTGAAATGGTTGCCAATGACCATCGTTTCAAGAGCATCACTGAGCTGTGGCTTGGCGGAGACCACTATAAGTGGCGTGCCATGCGTACAAACGGTGTTGATGAGCGCTATTGCACAGGAAAGGACACCACCGACTGGGAGAAGTTTGAGAAGTGGGCAGAGACCGTACCCTATACGCTGCGTAACCCCCTTTACCACTGGACTCACTTGGAGCTGAAGACTGCATTCGGCATTGAAAAGCTGCTGAGCCCAAAGACTGCACGTGAAATCTTCGATGAGTGCAACGAGAAGCTTCAGAAGCCGGAGTTCTCTGCACGTGGTCTCATGAAACACTACCATGTGGAGTGCGTCTGCACAACCGACGACCCTGTTGATGACCTTCATAACCATATCGAATATGCAAAGCATAAGGCCCAGGATGACCCCATCATGATTCCTGCCTGGCGTCCTGACAAGGCCATGAACATAGAAAAGCCCGAATTTGCCAAGTATGTTGAACAGTTGGCCAGTGTATCGGGTGTTAGCATCGTGAAGTTCGCCGATATGGTGGATGCACTCCAGAAACGTCATGACTTCTTTGCCGAGCAGGGTTCCAAGCTCTCAGACCACGGCATTGAGGAGTTCTATGATGAGGACTATACGGATTCACAGATTGAGACCATCTTCGAGAAAGCCATGCGTGGTCAGCAACTGTCCGAGTATGAGGTAAGACAGTACAAGAACTGTTTTCTTACCGTGATGGCAGAAATGGACGCCGATGCAGGATGGACGCAGCAGTTCCACTATGGTGCCATCCGTGACAACAACACTGCCATGTACAATCAGTTAGGGCCTGATACGGGCTTCGATTCCATTGGCGAGTTCAACACTGCACGTGCCATGTCGAAGTTCCTCAATAAGCTGAACATGAAAGGAAAGCTCACGCGTACCATATTATATACGTTGAACCCTTGTGCCAACGAGGTGATTGCTACCATGCTGGGCAATTTCCAAGGGGGCGAACCTGGCAAGATCCAGTTTGGTTCGGGCTGGTGGTTCAATGACCAGATGGATGGCATGATCCGTCAGATGAACGCTCTCTCGGTACTTGGCCTGCTGAGCCGCTTTGTGGGTATGCTCACCGACAGTCGGTCGTTCCTTTCTTATCCGCGCCATGAGTACTTCCGTCGCATTCTCTGCAACCTGTTAGGTAATGACGTGGAGAAGGGACTGCTGCCCGACGACCGTGAGTTGTTGGGTAAGATGGTTGAGGACATCAGCTACAACAATGCCCGCCGCTACTTCAAGTTCTATTAAGCTATTGTAGTTTCATTATTTATATAGGGTAAAATTTTTCAGAGTACGAGGGGCTTCCCTTTAGGGATTAGTACAACAATTGGCTGTGCGTAACACTCTTCGCACAGCCAATTATGTTCTGAAGTTTCCCACCCTTATAACAGCCTTAGCCGTGTTTCAGGGGGGAGAGGAAGGGACTTCGTTGGTGCAAGGTCCAATGTGAATGGGAGAAAGGTGGTGGCAAAAACGCTTTTGCCTATACGCAAAACACCTTGCGCCTATACGCAAAACACCTTGCGCCTATACGCAAAATCTCCTCGCCTTGACGCAAAAACAAACGGCATTTTTTCGAGTTGCTATCATGGGAACAGGCCGCTCGAATGCCAAGCCAGAAAAGCCCTGAAGGAGCCAGCAGGTGTTTTCCCAGGGCTACGCCCTGGGAAAACAGGCGTGGTAACCATCGCCTTGAACGGACACAAGCCAATTACAGAAACGTTGATTCTTTTGCCCTTACAGGGCGCTGCCACACATCACATAAAAGCCCAGGGCATCGCCCTGGGCTGGTAGCTTATGGCCTTTCAGGCCGTTTCCTGCACCGTACCTTCTATCCTCAGGTCGTTCCGACCTATGAATTATTGAGCGGCGACGCTTTCAGCGTTTGTGGGTTACATCCTTTCATAGGATGGGAAACTTAAATTACGTTTTTGTAATATCATACAAATCAATAGTTCTCTGCCTTTACCTGGAAGTAAGCCTGCGGGTGGTTGCATACCGGGCATTCTTCAGGAGCCTTCTTGCCGATGACGATATGTCCGCAGTTGGAGCACTGCCATATCACCTCATTGTCCTTGGAGAACACACACTCCTTCTTTATATTATCCAGGAGTTTCAGATAGCGGGTCTCATGCTCCTTCTCTATCAGTCCTACGGCCTCAAACTTCTCGGCAATTTCGTCGAAGCCCTCTTCACGGGCTTCACGTGCCATGCGGGCATACATGTCGGTATATTCGAAGTTCTCACCAGCAGCTGCGGCAGCCAGGTTCTCTTCCGTACTCTTGATGGCACCGCCCTCCAGTAGCTTGAACCACATCTTGGCATGTTCCTTCTCGTTGGCAGCTGTCTCCTCAAAGATGGCAGCTATCTGTACATAGCCCTCCTTCTTGGCTTTCGATGCCCAATAAGTGTACTTGTTACGTGCCTGCGACTCTCCGGCAAATGCCTCCTGCAGGTTTTTCTCTGTCTTTGTTCCTTTCAGTTCTTTCATAGTTGTTACTGTAAATTAATAGTTTATAATGATGAATTGTTGCAAATAAACGTCAGTGCAGCAGACTGCAAGAAGGGTGAGGTGGCACGAACAGTTACTTCCTCACTTCTACTAGACTGCAGGTAGCCCACCAGTCGTCCGCCATAGACACGCAGACGGTTCTTCTGCTGACGTCCTGCTGCGGTACAGTCCATGATATTACCGTTTTCCATGCCTAGTAAACGGGCTCCGCGAACGGTCAATGTCACTTCGTGGTCAGCATTCTTTACCACACGTCCTTCAGCGTCAACCACCTCAACAAACACGTGGGCAGTTGAGTCTGTCGTCATGCGTAAAGCCACTGGCTGCCCGCTGGTATATAGTTCGTAGGCAGCACCATTGTCAGCTTCACATCGCAGAATGCCAGGTTCGTATTTCACATTGCAGTAAAGCACTCCCGTCTGCAAGTCACGTCTGAAAGCACTGTCTAAAGGCTTGCCGTTCAGCAACAGATGTGCACTTTCGGCATTCGTATAGCATACCACACGTACGCTGTCGCCTTCATGATAGTTCCACGTGTCGTCGGCATAGGTGGAAACAAAACTCCTTCTATTGCCACGACCGAACCTGCCGTTTCCCGTTCCTATGGAATATGTGCCTATATAGCACATGGGCTTTTCGCTCCATAGCGATGCACGATACCATCCATTGGGCTTTCGTTGTCCTGCCAGATCCAGGATTCCCGCACTGCTGCCACGTGCTGGCCATGTGCCGCTTTCGCCCAAATAGTCAATGCCTGTCCAAAGGAACTGCCCGAAGATGTGTTGGTTGTCTCTCACAGCCTTCCAAGCGGCCAGATCGTGACGGTTCTCCGATCCGTAGATGATACGTTTGGGGAATTTCTTGTGGTCTTCGGCATAACGGCTCTCCGTATAATTATAACCTACCACGTCGATAGCTTCCGGATAGGCAGTCTCGTTGGACATGACCACACCTGCCAAGGCTCCTGTCGTGGGACGCGACGTGTCTATACCTTTCACTACAGCAGCCAGCCGTTGGGCTATGCGTCCTATGCGCTCAGCATGGGGCTGTTCGGGTTTGTAACCGCCGTACATGGGCTGTGTGAAGCCTGTTCCGTCGCCATCGAGCACAGGGTGAGAGTAGGGATCATTGGGATAATCCACCTCATTGCCTATCGACCAGAGGAAAATGCAGGGATGACAACGGTCACGTCTTACCATGTCGGCTACGTCACGTTCTATCCACTCTTCAAAATAAGTATAGGTTCCCTCGAAGCCAGGGCGACCCTGGTTCCATCCTTTCAGCCATTTACGCTTTGGAAACTCCCATTCATCCGAAGCTTCATCCATGACAAGCATGCCTTCTTCATCGCAGATTTCGTATAGTTCAGGGGCATGGGGATTATGGCTCATACGAAGAGCATTGACTCCGATATGCTTCAGTTCTTTCACACGTCTTCGCCACACTTCGGCAGGAACGGCTGTGCCCAGTATGCCTGCATCGTCATGTACACACACACCCTTCACTTTCATCCATTGCCCGTTCAGTGCAAAACCCTTGTCGGGAGAGAACTGAAGGGTACGCAGACCGGCCTTCACCACCGACTTGTCACCATTGTTGAGTCGAGTAGTCAGAGTGTATAAGTAAGGACGGTCGAGTGTCCACGCATGTGGATTCTTCACTGTTAGCTTCACTGTCTTCTTCTCCTGGCTGCCAATGGATGTCGTTGTCTTGGCCACTATCTGTCCCCTTGCATCGCTTAGTTCTATGACAGCCTGCATCGTCAGCGGCGACTTGGCCTTACGTTCGTCGGTCGTTTCCACGTCAACCTCCACTTCGGCCTTGCTGCCTGTCATGCTCTTCAGACGATAGGCAGTTCCCCACTGTGCCAAATGCACCTTGGGAGCAGTAATTAGCCACACGTTGCGGTAGATGCCTGACCCGGTATACCAACGGGAGTCAGCCTCCTGTGAATGGTTCACACGCACAGCCAACACGTTATCCTTGCCATTACGAAGGTAAGGAGTCATGTCATATAGGAATGAGGCGAATCCACTGGGACGACGTCCTAACAGATGACCGTTCAGGTAGACCTCGGAATAATTGTACACACCTTCGAAATAGATGAAATATGATTGAACGTCATAGTTTTCTGTCAGGTTTTTCGGAAGAGTGGTTCTGTACCATCCGATACCTCCAGGCAGATAACCCTGACAAGAACCTTTGTCGGGCGACATAGGCAGTTCCACGCTCCAGTCGTGGGGCAAAGTGACTCTACGCCAGCGACTGTCATCATAGTCGGAATCCTTCATATCAGGCTCTTGCCCCTGACGACGCTCACCATTTCGTAGCGTCTCATTGATATTCCACGTGGAGTCAATACGCAGAAAGCGCCAACCCTCATTTAGTTTCTTGGAACTGCCGAAGGAAACCTGGGCATTAGCTTGTCCGCAAAAGGACAGCAGCAGAATTAGCAAGGATAAGAGTTGTTTCATAGTTTCATCATGTCTTTTGTTTGTTGCGTCAGTGATAGCTTATGAAGTTACTAATCGCATGCAAAGTTACAAAATAATTCGGAAACCACCTACTTTTTTCCTTATTTATTTCTACTGCCATCATGAAGAAATATCGAGTACATATGCCAGCTGTCTGACAAGTCAGAAGTTTACGCCCATTGTTGCGAAGAAACATCCCGTTCTTGAAGTGTCAAAGTAGTCGTGACTGATGTTGGCCAATCCTAAGTCGTAGCCCATCTCTGTATAAAGATTTGCAAACTGCAGTCCGCAACCTATGCGTAGCCCCGCGTCGAAACGTTTGAAACCTTCATCATCGAATGAACTGTAGGCCTGCCGCTGGTTAAAGTCCTTCATCTTGCCACCTACACCAGCTGCTACATAGACACCCGTAAATGGCTGGAGAGACAAAAGATGTCCTAACGGGTGCATGTATTTCAATACGAACGGCAACTCAAGATAGTTCAGACTGTAGCTGAACGAGTGACCGTTAACTTTACCCTTTCCGCCTTTCTCCGTGTAGAGCAGACCTGTCTCCATATAGACGGGCAGAAGTGGAGCTACTTGGAAACCAACAGCCACACCCATATTCAACCCCGACTTGGCAGAGCCGTCGCTCAGAAAATGGTCGTCGCTTCTGACGCTGCCAATATTCAAGCCCAACCTCAAACCATAGTAGGTGGCGTTAGACAGAGGGGTACGATAGTCATTGCGGTATGCAGGTACGTCTCTGTAGGCCGGACGGGGTGGGGGAACAGGGCGCCTGTATCGCGTTCTCGGATATTGTGCCATTGCTGCGGCTGCCGTCAGCAAAGACAGTAATGCAATCAACATTGTTCTTTTCATCGTCTTATTATTTTTAAAGGTTTGACGTTGCAAAGATACATCCTTTTCTTGCATCTCAGAAGGGGAAAACCCTAAACTGTTGTGGTGTTTTCCCTTTTCCTTCAATC
Organism: Prevotella sp.; assembly: GCA_016285075.1. Lineage (GTDB taxonomy): Bacteria > Bacteroidota > Bacteroidia > Bacteroidales > Bacteroidaceae > Prevotella. Next base: position 22,160 of record JAEEQB010000020.1, on the reverse strand, counting down.
TGCACAGTAGTGTTTTCCCCCTTTTCTTCAATCTGCATGAAAAGAGGTGAACACCTCTGACAAGTGTTCACCTCCTATTGATCGAGTTGAGATAAGACTCTTGCTCTATTAATAAGCAAAGAGAGGATAGTCCTTCATTTTTTCATTGACGCGCTGACGTACAGAGGCGATGACCTGTTCGTCCTGAGGATTGTTGAGCACTTCCTCTATCCAAGCTGCTATCTGAACCATCAGGTCTTCCTTGGCGCCACGAGTAGTAATAGCAGGTGTACCCAGACGGATACCACTGGTTTGGAATGCAGAACGAGTGTCAAAGGGAACCATGTTCTTGTTAACTGTAATGTCAGCAGCAACAAGGGCATTCTCGGCTACCTTTCCAGTCAACTCAGGATACTTGGAGCGCAAGTCTACAAGCATGGAATGGTTGTCTGTGCCACCACTTACAATGCCGAAGCCACGCTTAATCAATTCCTCAGCCAGCACTTTGGCATTCTTCTGAACCTGCTTGGCCCATTCTTTGAACTCAGGCTGTAAAGCCTCTCCAAAAGCAACGGCCTTGGCAGCGATGACATGTTCCAGCGGACCACCCTGCTGTCCGGGGAAGACTGCAGAGTTAAGAAGCTGCGACATCATCTTTGTGACACCCTTAGGAGTCTTCAAGCCCCAAGGATTCTCGAAGTCCTTGCCCATCAGGATAATACCGCCACGAGGACCACGCAGGGTCTTGTGGGTGGTAGAAGTCACAATGTGTGCATACTTCACGGGGTTCTCAAGTAATCCGGCTGCAATGAGTCCTGCTGGGTGAGCCATATCAATCATCAGAAGAGCACCCACCTTGTCGGCAATCTCGCGCATACGCTTGTAGTCCCACTCACGGCTATAGGCCGATCCACCACCAATAATCAGCTTGGGCTTGTGTTCCAATGCCAGGCGTTCCATCTCGTCATAGTCCACACGGCCAGTCTCCTTGTTCAGGTTGTAGCCTACGGGCTTATAGAGAATACCGCTGGTATTGACCAGTGAACCGTGAGAGAGGTGGCCACCATGGTCCAGATTCATACCCATGAAAGTATCGCCGGGCTTCAGAACGGCCAGCAACACAGCAGCATTGGCCTGCGCACCGGAATGGGGCTGTACGTTGGCGTACTCGGCTCCGAAGAGCTTGCATACGCGGTCAATGGCCAGCTGCTCCACTTCGTCTACCACTTGGCAACCGCCATAATAACGGTGACCAGGATAGCCTTCGGCATACTTGTTAGTAAGGTACGAACCCATGGCTTCCATTACCTGGTCACTCACGAAGTTCTCACTGGCAATCAGCTCAATGCCTTTTAGCTGGCGCTGATGCTCTTTCTCAATCAACTCAAAGATTGTGTTGTCTCTGTTCATTTTAGTTTTTGTAATTACTTATTATCTACAGCAGCCTGCTCAATAGGCAGACACTTTTTGTAGTTCTCGATATAGCGTTCAAAACCAGTCACATCCTCGGCGGTTGGAGCGATGCTGACACCAGTGTTGCCTGCGAAGACCACTTCCTCAAGATAGTCGGCCAAGCTCTTTCCCTTATTATTAATAAGGTAACCTGCCAGCAGGGCTATACCCCAAGCACCGCCTTCACCTGCTGTCTCCATCACGCTGATGGGACTGTTAAGGGCGGCAGCAAGCATGCGCTGACCTACGCCAGGAGTCTTGAAGTATCCGCCGTGACCCGTAATGCGGTCTACTTGGATCATCTCGTCCTTAAACAAAATATCGTTACCAATCTTCAGGACGCCGATGGCTCCGTAAAGCTGGGCACGCATGAAGTTGGCAAGATTGAACTTGTCGTTGGCTGAGCGTACGAACAAGGGGCGTCCCTCGGCAAGACCAGTGACAGGCTCGCCGCTGACATAGTTGAAGGCCATAAGACCACCGCAGTCGGCATCACCCTCAAGTGCCTGATTGAATAACTTGCCATAGAGCTCGTTCATATCAACCTTAATACCAAGAAGTTGCTGGTATTCCTTAAACAATCCCACCCAGGCATTAATATCACTGGTACAGTTGTTGCAGTGTACCATGGCCACGAGTGAACCGTCGGGAGTAGTAACCATGTCAATCATTTCATAGGGCTTGCTCAGGGGCTTTTCCAGTACAATCATCGAGAACGAAGAGGTACCGGCACTGACATTACCCGTACGCTGCTTCACAGCGTTAGTGGCTACCATTCCCGTGCCAGCATCGCCTTCCGGAGGACAGACGGGGATGCCTGCTTTCAGATGACCGGACACATCGAGCTTCTTGGCACCCTCGGGGGTGAGGAAACCTGCATTCTCACCAGCATTGAGCGATTTGGGAAGAATGTCAAGCAACTTCCATGAGAATCCCTTTGGTGAGATGAGTTCATCGAACTTACGGATCATCTCGGCATCGTAGGTCTTGGTGGCAGGATCTACTGGAATCATACCCGAAGCATCACCAACTCCCAGGACAAACTGTCCCGTTACCTGCCAATGCACATATCCGGCAAGGGTGGTGAGATACTTGATTTCGGCAACATGCTCTTCATTGTCAAGAATAGCCTCGTAGAGATGGCTGATGCTCCAGCGCAGAGGGATGTTGTAGTTGAAGAGCTTCGAAAGCTCTGCAGCTGCCTTGCCTGTATTTGTGTTACGCCAGGTACGGAAGGGAACAAGGATTTCCTGTTTCTCGTTAAAAGCCATATAGCCGTGCATCATGGCCGAGAAGCCGATGGCGGCAAGAGCCTCAATCTCACAGTCGTACTGTTTCTGTACATCCTTGCGCAGTTCTGCATAGCAGTCCTGCAAACCATACCAGATAGCCTCGATAGAGTATGTCCAAAGACCGTCAACGAGTTGGTTTTCCCACTCATGTGAGCCCTGGGCAATGGGTTTATTGTCCTCGTCAATGAGAACAGCCTTGATACGGGTAGAGCCAAACTCGATACCGAGAATGGCTTTACCTGCTTCGATTGTCTGTTTTGCTGTCATATCACAAATGATTTTATGTGCTTTGGCTATCAATTACATCAATGACTTGTTGAGCATGTAGTATACCTCGTTGTTGCGGAGCTGCTGCTTGAAGTCTTCAATATTGGTCTGCTTATTGATACGGACATACTCGATACCGAGCATCTCAGCGAAGTCTGCCCAGTACTCCTCAGTGATGTCATAGGAGAAGGCGCTGTGGTGGGTACCACCAGCCAGAATCCAAGCACCGGCACCAATCTCAAACGTAGGCTGAGGAACCCAGAGTGCACTGGCAACGGGAAGGTTGGGCATGGGCTTCGGCTCAATGCACTCAACCTCCTGGGAAATCAGACGGAAACGGTTGCCGAGGTCAACGACGGTGGCCTTGATGCCACGGCCTACCTTTGAGGTGAACACCAGACGTGCAGTCTGCTGCTTGCGGATACCGATACCGAGGAAGTGTACCTCGAGCTTGGGCTTGTCGACAGCAATAAGGGGGCAAACCTCCAACATGTGGCTCTGCAGGCAGGACGAGCGGTCGCCGGCGAAGTTGAGGGTGTAATCCTCAAGGAACGAACAACCTATAGGCATGCCCTGCTGGATGATCCAGAGTGTGCGATAGAGGCAAGCTGTCTTCCAGTCGCCTTCAGCACCGAATCCGTAGCCTTCTTCCATCAGACGCTGTGAAGCAAGGCCTGGAATCTGGTCGAAGCCGCAGAAGTTGGGGTCATCGATGTCAGCATCGCCGAGGTCGTCAAAATTGGTTGTGAAGGCAGTAGCACCCTCATCCTTCAGTACACGGCGAAGAGCAATCTCTGCCTTGGCAGCATTCTTCACTTTCTCCCAATAAACAGCTTCACCACTTTCGTCTATCTTGATGGTATACAGTTTCTTATACTCCTCGACCAGCTCATCGGCCTCAGCATCTGTAACCTTCTTGAAATAGTCCATAAGACTGCTTACGGGATAGTAGTCTACATGGTAGCCAAGACGCTGCTCGAACTCTACTCGGTCACCATCAGTTACGGCCACATTGTTCATGTTCATACCGAACATCAGGCAGCGGACGTTGTGGGCATCAGCCACACCGGCAGCCACACGAGCCCAGACAGCAATCTGGCGCTGAGCAGCCTCGTCCTTCCAATAGCCGCAAACCACCTTGCGTGGAATGCGCATACGGGTACAGATATGTCCGAACTCAATGTCACCATGAGCCGACTGGTTCAGGTTCATGAAGTCCATGTCCATGGTTTCCCAGGGAATCTCGGCGTTGTACTGGGTATGGAAGTGGAGTAGGGGTTTCTGCAACTGCTGCAGACCCTTGATCCACATCTTTGCGGGCGAGAAGGTGTGCATCCAAGTGATGATACCGATACATTTCTCGTCGTTGTTGGCAGCCAGCATCACCTGCTCTACTTCCTTCGAGCTGTTGGCCGTACCTTTATAGACTATCTTCACGGGGATGTTGCCGCAGGCATTCAGACCCTCGACCATCTCTTTAGAATGTCCGTCAACTGCAACCACTGCATCGCCTCCGTAAAGGAGCTGTGCACCAGTTACCCACCAAATTTCATAATTATCAAATGCTTTCATTGTTTTTAAATATTTAAGTTATTGAGTTTTGGATAATTTAATGTTTCTGTCCTTTCTGACCATAGTAGGCATTGGGGCCATGCTTGCGCATATAATGTTTCTCCACCAACAACGGATTCATAGTCGTATCGGGATTAACACTGAATGAGACGAATGCCATCTTGGCGCACTGCTCCATGACCTTGGCGTTATAGACAGCATTGTCAGGAGATGTACCCCAAGAGAACGGACCATGGTTCTTCACCAGCACGGCAGGTGTGTGGTCAGGATTGATCTTGCGGATGTTCAGGATTTCGTCCACTATGACGTTACCTGTTTCTAATTCATACTGTCCCTTCACCTCTGCCTCGGTCATATCACGTGTGCAGGGGATATCCTTATAGAAGTAGTCAGCGTGTGTCGTGCCGATATTGGGGATGTCACGTCCTGCCTGAGCAAAGGCTGTAGCATAAGTGGAGTGGGTATGGACGACTCCCTGAATGTTGGGGAAAGCTTTATACAATACAAGGTGAGTTGGAGTGTCGCTGCTGGGGTTGAGGTCTCCCTCTACCACCTTACCGCTTTCAAGATCTACCACCACCATGTCTTCAGCCTTCATCTCATCGTAACTGACGCCCGATGGCTTAATCACGACCAATCCTTTCTCGCGATCAATACCTGAGACATTGCCCCAGGTGAATATGACCAGACCTTGCTTAACCAAGTCAAGGTTGGCTTTGAAAACTTTTTCTTTCAGTTCTTCTAACATAATCTCTTTTATCAATAATCAATTAACTATAGTCTAAAGTTTGTCTCTTCGTTGTATGCCTTCGAATTGAAACGGTAAAGATAGGCACCACGCTTAGAGCCGGTCTTGTCAATCAGTTCTGTTTTCTCAATAAAGTCCATATCTTTAATGCGCTTACGGAAGTTACGCTTGTCCAACTCTTCACCATTTACAGCCTCATAGAGTCTCTGCAGCTGCGTCAAAGTGAAGAGGCTTGGAAGCAGACGGAAGCCTACAGGTTCGTGCTTGATCTTTTCCTTCATCATCTTGCGGGCTTTGGCCACCATCTCTTTATGATCAGAATAGAGCAAGGGAATAGCATTGACGTCCACCCATTCCAGATGATGCTCCTGTCGGAGACGGTCATCATAGTCTTTGACATTGATGAGGGCGTAGTAGGCAATGGAGATAACCCGTTCGCCAGGGTCTCGGTCAACACTGCCGAACGCACCCACTTGCCGCATAAAGATATTCCTAAGTCCTGTCAGTTCATAAAGTGTTCGGGATGCAGCTTCGTCAATTCCCTCGTCCGCAGAGACGAAGCCTCCGTAGAGGCTCCATTCTCCACGACCGGGATCCATCTGGCGGCGTCCAATGAGAATCTTCAGTTTTCCTTCATCGAAACCGAAGATAATGCAGTCTACCGAGACCCAGACTTTAGAATGTTGACTATAATAGGTCATTTCCTGTTTGGTTTACCAGAAGTAAGAATAGAAGCAGGCGCAGAGGGCAACCACGCCAAGGGTTGCTACAACGTCCCAAACACCCCAGCTGTCCTTGATCTGTTTCCAGTATTCGGGAGTAAAGGTGATAGCTTCCACCTGAGCTTTCGAAGGAGCCTTGGTGAAGAACGAAACAACCACCATCAACACCACGATAAATACCAACAGCCAGCACTCGAAGATAAGCCAGTTGGTCTGCCAGAACCATGTTGTGCTTTCCCAGAACCAGCCTGTCATCACATCCTTGCCACTTCCGGTAAGAACGTTGGTGAGCAGACGGATCATACCGATAACGAAGCCACCGATGAGGCCCCATTCACCAGCCTTTGGAGTAATCTTCTTTGAGAAGATACCGAGGGTGAACACGGCTACCATTGCGGGGGCAATAAGTGACTGGATGTCCTGCAGATAACTATAGAGGTTACCCATTGACATCATAACCGGCATCCAAAGCAAGCCGAGAATAACGACAACAACAGTGGCTGTACGGCCAACGAGCACATAGTGGGCTTCGCTCATTCCCTTCTTCATGGGCTTGTAGAAATCTTCGGTGAACAGAGTTGCACAGCTGTTGAAGAATGCTGCCAGTGAAGCTACCAGAGCGCAGATGAAGCCAATGGTGACAATACCCTTCACGCCTGCAGGCAGAATATGCTTCACCATCATTGCAAAGGCACCATCCGTGTCGTGTGTGTTGGTGATATCCATCTCAATACCGCTACCAGTCTTCAAAGACAAAGCATAAGCTACCATACCGGGAATGAGGAACATGAACACAGGAAGAAGTTTGAAGTAACCAGCGCAAATGGTACCACGGCGGGCACGCTTCATCACGACTGAATTATCCTCACCCTTGGTCTGTCCGAGAACACGCTGAACGATATGCTGGTCAGTACACCAATACCAGAAACCGATGATGGAAGCACCAAGGAACACCACATAGCCAGGGAACTGCGGATACATGGGGTCAGCAGGATCAGTATGGAACATGTGTGTTGTACCGAATCCGTCATGGGCTGCGTTACAAACCTTCATCATCTCTGCCCATCCGGCACTGATGCTACCATCGCCAAGCATATTCAGTCCAAGGAACAATACCAGGAACGAACCGACAATCAGAATAGGTGTCTGAATGGCCGATAGAGTCATCACACCCTTCATGCCGCCGAACACTGTGAACACAGCCGTGATGGCAATCAGACCGATGGCACCATACCAGAAAGGCAGTCCCAACAGGTACTCAAAGAAGATACCACCCGTGAAAGCAGTTACTGATACCTTGGTCAGCACATAGGCAATCAGCGTGATGATAGACAGCCATGAACCGGTGCGCTGGGTATAACGGAATTTCAGGAAGTCGGGCATGGTGATAATCTTGCCCATTTTATTGTTCAGCAGCTGATAGAAAGGAACGAAGAGCCAGCCAAGGATGAGAATCATCCAGCCCTGCATCTCCCAGTGAGCCATACCCACTCCGTCCTTGGCACCCGTACCGGCCAGACCCACAAGATGCTCCGAGCCGATATTTGCTGCAAAGATAGCTGCACCGATGATGTACCAGGGTTCGCCCTTACCAAACAGGTAGTCCTGAGAGTCGGCACCCTTCATTTTCTCCTTGTCTTTCTTGATGGCACGGTAAACCGCCCACACGATGGCTAACACACCAGCAGCAAGCACCACCCAGTCGAGCCACATAAATTCACTTGAACTCCAATTCATAATTTTTTATGTTATTTACTGTTTAAGGTTTATGGTTTACTTGATTGAGAACTTATAGGCAGCACGGCTGTAGTATTTCTCACCCGGACGGAGAATAGGCTGTACCCAATTCTTCTTGTTGGGGCTGTCAGGGAATTTCTGGCTCTCTAAGCAGACGCTGACATGCTGCGGATAGGGACCATGCTTGTGCTGGATGTTCAATTCATTACCAACGCCCTGGAAGTTGCCGCTATATACTTGTACACCAGGCTCATTAGTATACATCTCCATGAAAATACCAGTCTTGGGACTGTACAGGGATGCGCAGACAATCGAGTCGTTGCCAATGCTGTCCTTATATGTGTTCAGGCACCAGTTGTGATCATATCCGCCTGCATTCTGAATCTGATCGAAATCAGACTTGATGCTGTCACCGATGGCATGAGGAGTACGGAAGTCCATGGGTGTTCCTTCTACAGACTTGATTTCACCTGTCGGGATGTAAAGTGTGTCGCTGGGTGTAAAGTTGTCGGCATTCACATAGAGCACCATGTCATAACCAGGTTGTGTGAAGTCACCGCTCAGGTTATAATAGTTGTGGTTTGTCTGATTGATGATAGTAGGAGCATCAGTTTCAGCCTCCCATGTGATGTCTAACATATTGTCTGCAGTGATCTTATAGGTAGTTACTGCCAGTATCTTACCAGGGAATCCGTTTTCACCGTCAGGAGCTACGATGGTAAGCTTGAGAATAGAGTCGCCAATTTGCTCAGCATCGTAAACCTGATTCATCCATCCTGTCGTTCCACCACCATGCAGGCAGTTGGGACCGTCATTTTGCTTCAGTTGGTACTCTGTACCATCTAAAGTGAACTTGCCATCCTTGATACGGTTGGCATAGCGACCTACGCTCGAACCATAATCGGTTGGAGAGTTAAGTGTATCGGCATACTGCGCAATGTTGTCAAATCCGAGCACCACATCTGTTGGATTCCCGTCTTTGTCAGGAACGACAAGTGAGACGACACGTCCACCGTAATTCGTAATGCACACCTCCATGCCGTTGTCGTTCTTCAGGGTGTAGAGCTTCACGGACTTTTTCTGAAGGATGGTATCAAACTTGGCAGGGTCAAGACCCGATGCCGTTAGCTGGGGAGAAACCTGTCCGCCAGCACATGCTGAGAGCATCGCTGCTGCAACGCTCAAACCTAAAAAAGTACCTTTTAAGTTTTTCATTGTGTGAATGTTTTAAGTTATAATGATTAGTATTATTTCATTTTGGGTGTAAATTTACGACTTTTTTTTGAAACTACAATGAAAAAAGAAGAAAAAAAAGAGGTAAAGTGTGAAAAACACACTTTACCTCCCATTAATTAACTTTTTTTGGCTGTTAAGCGGTGCTTTTAAGCCTTCAATCAGCTAAAATTATTTGGTTTTTTCCATCTGAGCTTTCAGCTGTGCAAGCACATCCAGGTCACCGAGAGTTGTGCTGGCAGCTACATTCTCAATGACAGGAGCCTCCTCCTTCTTGGCACGAGGAGCCTTCTTGGCGGCAGCAGCTGCAGCAGCCTTCTTCTCCTCACGCTGCGGATCCTCAAATGTACGGCTGTGCGACAGGATGATGCGCTTGGAGTCCTTGTTGAACTCGATCACCTTGAAGGGCAGTTCCTCACCCTGCTGAGCCTGAGTGTTGTCTTCCTTGACCAGGTGCTTAGGAGTGGCGAAGCCTTCCACATTGTCCTCAAGTGCTACAACGGCACCCTTCTCCAACAGCTCGATAATCTTACCGGTGTGGATGGAACCAACAGTATACTTCTCCTCGAACACATCCCAAGGATTATCCTCTAACTGCTTGTGGCCGAGAGAGAGACGGCGGTTCTCCTTGTCAATGTCAAGCACGATGACGTCGATGGGAGCGCCTACCTGAGTGAACTCAGAGGGATGCTTCACCTTCTTGGTCCAGCTGAGGTCGCTGATGTGAATCAGACCATCAACACCTTCCTCGAGCTCAACGAAGACACCGAAGTTGGTGAAGTTGCGGACCTTGGCATTATGCTTAGAACCAACAGGATATTTGGTCTCGATGTTCTCCCAGGGATCTTCCTTCAGCTGCTTGATGCCCAAAGACATCTTACGCTCGTCACGGTCAAGTGTCAGGATGACAGCCTCGATCTCGTCACCAACTTTCAGGAATTCCTGAGCAGAGCGCAGGTGCTGGCTCCAGGACATTTCACTGACGTGAATCAGACCCTCTACACCAGGCTGAACCTCTACGAATGCACCGTAGTCGGCAATGACTACTACCTTACCCTTCACGTGGTCACCCACTTTCAGGTCGGCATCCAGTGCATCCCAAGGATGAGGAGTGAGCTGCTTCAAACCGAGTGCAATGCGCTTCTTCTCGTCGTCGAAGTCGAGGATAACCACATTGATCTTCTGGTCGAGCTCAACCACCTTCTTAGGATCGTCGACACGACCCCAGCTCAGGTCTGTAATATGGATGAGTCCGTCTACACCTCCAAGGTCTACGAATACGCCGTAGCTGGTAATGTTCTTGACAGTACCTTCCAGAATCTGTCCCTTCTCCAGCTTCGAGATAATCTCCTTCTTCTGCTGCTCCAGCTCTGCCTCGATGAGAGCCTTGTGTGAAACAACAACATTGCGGAACTCCTGATTGATCTTGACAATCTTGAATTCCATGGTCTTGCCTACGAACTGATCGTAGTCGCGTATGGGGTGAACGTCGATTTGCGAGCCGGGCAGGAAAGCCTCGATACCAAACACGTCGACAATCATACCGCCCTTCGTGCGGCACTTGATGAAGCCCTGTACAACCTCCTCTGCCTCGAGAGCTGCATTCACACGATCCCAAGCCTTGCTCAGGCGTGCCTTCTTGTGAGAGAGGATCAGCTGACCTTTCTTGTCTTCAGCGCTCTCCACGTAGACTTCTACGGTGTCGCCAATTTTCAGGTCAGGGTTGTAGCGGAATTCGCTGGCGGGGATAATACCGTCGCTCTTGTAACCGATGTTGACAACAACTTCCTTCTTGTCAACGGAGATGACTTTGCCGTCAACTACCTGATGGTCGGCCACCTTGTTCAGGGTTTCGTCGTACGCCTTGTCAAGTTCTTCCTTGCTGACGCTTGCTACGGTGCCGTTTTCGAATTCTTCCCAGTTGAAGTCTTCGAGCGGCTTCACGTTCTTTGTTAATTCTGACATAAATAATTAATAGATGTTTGTTTGTAAATTATAAAGTTGGACTTTATGTGAATTGTATTTCGGAGAGGGTACAGACCCCCTTTCCCGATTTGCGGCTGCAAAGTTACTAATTATTCTGTTTTCCACCAAATTTTGAAGAGATTATTTCTCAGATAATGCTGATTTATATCAGATTACACCGTTTCAAACAGCAGTTCGTCCTTGTCTGATGCCTTTGTGACACGGATTGTTGCACCTTTCGGGAGTTCCTCTCCGATCAGTCTTTCACAAACGCCGTCTTCAATATAGGTCTGAATGGCGCGCTTCAGCGGACGTGCACCAAATTGCACATCGTAGCCTTTGTTAGCCACAAAGTCCTTCGCCTCATCGGTCAGCTCAATGGTATATCCCAGGTCACTGATACGTTTGTAGAGGCTGCGAAGCTCTATGTCAATGATACGTCTGATGGCATTCAGGTCAAGCTGGTCGAATGTGATGATTTCATCCAGCCTGTTCAGGAATTCCGGCGAGAACTGTCTGGACAGAGCCTTCTGCACAATGCTTCGCGCATGTTCCTTGTCTTTCTCGTTCATTGCCAGTCCTACGTTTCCTGCTGTGAAACCTACGCCGCGTCCGAAGTCCTTCAGTTGACGGGTTCCTGCATTGGAAGTCATGATGACAACCGTGTTGCGGAAATCAATCAGCCGCCCGTTACCGTCTGTGAGTCGTCCTTCGTCAAGCACCTGCAGAAGCATATTGAAGACATTGGGATGGGCTTTCTCTATCTCGTCGAGCAGGACGATGGAGTAGGGGTGTCTGCGGACACGTTCGGTAAGCTGTCCACCCTCTTCATAGCCAACATATCCCGGAGGTGCACCAATAAGACGCGAGGTGTTGAACGATTCCGTGTATTCGCTCATGTCAATACGTATCAGGGCTTCCGGCGATCCAAACATGAAATCTGCCAGTTTCTTGGCAAGGTATGTTTTTCCTACGCCCGTGGGACCAAGGAACATGAAAGCGCCAATAGGATGGTTCGGGTCACGCAGGCCTACGCGGTTTCTCTGAATGGCATGTACCATCTTGTCAATGGCCTGGTCTTGTGCTATGACAGCGTTTTTCAGCTCTTGAGCCATCCCTTTCAAACGGATGCCTTCTTGCTGTGCCATTCGCTGAACGGGCACACCAGTCATCATGGAAATCACGTTTTCCACGTCCTTCTCGGTTACTTCCTGACAGTCCTGGCCATCACCGTTTTGCCAACGTGTGTTCAGTTCCTCCAGTTCCTTCTCAAGAACAGTCTGACGGTCCCGGTAGCTGGCAGCCAACTCGAAGTTCTGGTTCCTGACGGCAGCGTGCTTCCTTTCTTTCACTGTTGAAAGTTCCTTCTCCTTCTCAGAAATCTCTGGAGGAATCTGTGCATTTAATAAATGTACGCGCGAACCTACTTCATCTAATGCATCAATGGCCTTGTCAGGGAAAAATCGGTCAGTGACATACCGGTCTGTCAATTTGACACAAGCCTCCAAAGCCCCGTCTGTATAGGATACGTGGTGATGGTGCTCGTAGCGGTCTTTCACGTTGCGGAGTATCTGGAGCGTTTCCTCACGGGTTGTTGGTTCCACGAGCACTTTCTGGAATCTGCGTTCCAACGCTCCGTCTTTCTCTATGGAGTTGCGATACTCATCGAGTGTCGTTGCACCGATGCATTGTATGGTTCCCCTGGCCAAAGCCGGTTTCATGATGTTTGCCGCATCCATGGAGCCTGGTGTGGAACCTGCTCCGATGAGTGTGTGAATCTCGTCAATGAACACGATGACATCGTCGTTCTGTTCCAACTCCTTGAGCAACTGACGAATACGCTCCTCGAACTGACCACGGTATTTGGTGCCTGCCACAATGGCAGTCATGTCAAGTGTCACCAAACGCTTACCGAAAAGCATGGGAGAAGTATGGCGTTGAGCTATCATCTGCGCCAGTCCTTCCACAATGGCGCTTTTACCCACTCCAGGCTCACCGATAAGGATGGGATTGTTCTTCTTACGGCGTCCCAGTATTTCGATAATCCGCTGTATTTCACGCTCTCGGCCCACGCATGGATCCAGTTTCCCGTCCAGGGCAGCTTGTGTCAGATCCGTGCTGAAATTGTCGAGCACAGGAGTCTTGGACTTACCGTCCTTCGTCTGGGTTTGTGTCGTTGTATTCGATGCTGATCGCTGTGTATTGTTGCTCTGTGTTCCTGCTTCCTCATAGTCATCTTCGTCTTCATCGGGCAGATGAATGCCATCGCTGATGCTGGTGGGCATCGGCGAGTGAAGCATGGCCTGTACGTCCTCGTAATTCATGTCGTTTAATTCTAATACTTGTTTGGCTCCGTTGTTTCCTTGGTCGTGAAGGATTGCCAATAGGAGATGCTCCTCATCCACTTTGTTGGTGCGTTGCATACGTGCCTCTAAGACAGCGAGTTTCAGAATATTGCTCGCTCTTTCGTTAAGCACCAGGTCAGCGGTGTGTATGGGTTGCATGATCTCGTCCTCCCTTACTTTCTGCTCCAGCTTTTCCTTGACTGAGCTCAGGTTTAAGTGCAGTCGATGGAACACGTCTATTACGGGTCCTTCCTTCATTCTGAGTAAGCCCAGCAACAGGTGCTCGGGGCCTACACTTCTGCTCGCAAGACGAGCAGCCTCCTCACGCGAGAAGGCCAACACTTCGGAAACCTTGGGTGAAAACTGACTTGTCATTCAAATGGGTTATTTGTTTATTACTCTTCCTTTCGTTTGCAAAGGTACTAATTATTTTGCAAACATCGTGCCAAAAACCCACAGAAAAAACTCCGTGGGTACTTAAAAACACCCACGGAGTATCTGTCATGATGAATATTTGTCTTACTGATGTTGATCGCGAAGCAGGTCGTTGACAGTCTTCACCGGATTGAAGGTGGAGAGGGGCACCTCAACAAAAACGGTGTTCCAGTTGCTCATAGCGCCATTCCACAGGCCAGGCAGCTCCAGAGCCTTCAGCTCCTTTCCGTTCTTTGACTTGGAAGAGATAAAACCGGTGGTACGGTCGACAAAGTCGGGCAGGTTAAAAGGATTGCCATGATAATCCTTCACTGCACATACCAGGTCTACCGGGTTGAAGTGTGTACCCTGGGTAAACATCTGCATGTACTCCTTGTTGTTCTTGTCAATCTGGCTCGACTCCAGGATTTGCAGTGAGATGGTTCCGTCCTGATTATAGGTAAGGAACGGTCCTCCGCCAGGCTCGCCCACATTCTTCACTACGCCACAGACTCGCATCGGACGGTTCAGCTTTGCTTTCAGATAGGCAGCCAGCTCCTCATCGTTCAAGGTCTTGATGCCAGGTCGGCGACAGAATGCGTGTTCCACGAAGTGTTCTATCTCGCGCAGCTTCTCATGTGAAGGTATTCCTGCTTCCAGTTCCTTCAGATATTTGAATGTCAGTTTCTGCAGGTTCACCAATACGCCGGCTATGACTTGCTTGTATTCCACCGTGTCTTGCTTGATGCGATCAGGAACCACATTGTCAATGTTCTTGATGAAGATAATATCAGCATCAATCTCGTTCAGGTTCTCAATCAGTGCGCCGTGTCCGCCCGGACGGAAAAGCAGAGAGCCGTCCTCGTTGCGGAAAGGTGTATTGTCCGGATTGGCTGCAATCGTATCTGTAGAAGGCTTCTGCTCAGAGAACGAGATGTCGTATTTCACACCATATTTCTCTGCATAGCCATCAGCCTTTGCCTCAACCTTCTTCTTGAAGAGGTCCATGTGCTCATGTGATACGGTGAAGTGGACATTGGCTTCGCCGTTGGATGCAGCATAGAGAGCACCTTCAACCAGGTGTTCCTCCATAGGAGTGCGTGCCCCCTCGGGATACTTGTGGAACAGCAGCAGGCCCTTAGGCAGCTGGCCGTAGTTCAAGCCTTTCTCGAACAACATGTTGGCAACCACAGCTTTGTAGTCGCCTTCGCTAATGAGATACTTGATGCTCTTTCCTTCGTTCTTCCGGCAGACAGCGTCAAGGGCATCGTAGAAGGCGAATTTCTCGATGTTGTCAAAATACTGCTTCTCGAACGGGGTGGTGGGCACTTGATAGTCTGCATCAAGAAATGCAAACATATCCTTGAACATACGGCTGGCAGCACCAGAAGCAGGCACAAACTTCACAATCTTGTGACCTTCCTTCTTGTACTTGTTCCACGCCTCTTCGTAGGCTTGCTTGTCAGCCTCACTTGTTGCTACAATACCGTCTTCAATACTGGCAGCAGCTTTCAGCTTGAGAAAGGGGAAACCGGTCTTGAATTCTTCTAACTGGGTCTGAATCTGCTCTTCGGTTATACCCTTTTGAGCGAGCTGTTTTAGGTCTTTTTCTGATAGCATAATCGTGGGTTTTAAGATTTCTTTCTGCAAAAATAATAACTTTTCCGCAAAAATGCGCAAAAATCCGAAGAAATTTATAACTTTGCATCAAAAATAATGATTTTATGGTAGATAAATTCACCTTTACGACAGAAGAACGCGAAGAAACGCTGAAACTTTACGCTCAGTTGAAGGAGCTGGTAGGTGAGTCACTTCAGCCTGGTGACGAGGAGAAAATCCGCCACCATCTGCTGCTCTGCATAGAGCGTCAGCAGGTGCAGCGTGACGTCTTCGGCCTCAATCCCATCCTGACAGGTTTGCAGACAGCACTCATCACTGTCAGCGAAATCGGCCTGAGACGTGACGCAGTGATGGCCATCATGCTTCATCCAAGCGTAGAGAATGGATATCTGACCATTGAGCGGGTAGGGGAGGAATACGGTGTCAGCGTGGCAAGGATCCTTCACGGGCTTCAGCGCATTCAGGAACTCTATAAGAAGAATCCCGTCATAGAAAGCGAGAACTTCCGCAATCTGCTGCTGTCCTTTGCCGAGGACATGCGTGTGATTCTGATCATGATAGCAGACCGTGTGAACCTGATGCGGCAGATTCGCGACGCCGCTCAGGAGTCTGCCCGCCAGGAGGTGTCACAGGAGGCAGCTTACCTCTATGCGCCCCTGGCTCATAAGCTGGGACTCTATAAGCTGAAAAGCGAGCTGGAGGACCTCTCCTTGAAATACATGGAACACGACGCTTATTACCTGATCAAAGACAAGCTGAGTGAAACCAAGAAGAGCCGCGATGCCTACATCGACAGTTTTATCCGCCCTATCAGTGAGAAACTGCAGGCAGCTGGTCTGAAGTTCCATATCAAAGGACGCACAAAGAGCATCCATTCCATCTGGCAGAAGATGAAAAAGCAGAAGTGCGGCTTCGAGGGCGTATACGATCTCTTTGCCATCCGCATCATTCTCGACTCACCCGTTGAAAAGGAGAAGATGCACTGTTGGCAGGTCTATTCCATCGTCACAGACATGTACCAGCCCAATCCCAAACGCCTACGCGACTGGCTCAGTGTACCCAAGTCTAATGGCTATGAGTCCCTTCATATCACGGTTCTCGGCCCTCAGCAGAAATGGGTGGAAGTCCAGATCAGGACAGAGCGGATGGATGAGATAGCAGAAAAGGGTGTGGCTGCCCACTGGCGATATAAGGGCGTGAAGGGCGAGTCAGGGCTGGATGAGTGGCTGACCAATATCCGGCAGATGCTCGAGACCAGCGACGGAGAAGAAGCCATGGACCAGTTCAAGATGGACCTCTACGAAGACGAGGTGTTTGTCTTCACACCCAGAGGTGACCTGCTGAAGTTCCCCAAGGGAGCCACCGTGCTCGACATGGCCTACCACATCCATTCCAAGATCGGCAACTCATGTGTGGGCGCGCGTATTAATAATAAGGTAGTGTCATTCCGACAGCTGCTACGTTCCGGCGATCAGGTGGAAATCATGACGGCCACGAATCAGAAGCCCAAGCAGGAATGGCTGTCTGTGGTGAAGACCTCCCGTGCCAAGTCCAAGATACGGCTGGCACTGAAAGAGACCCAGGTCAAGGAGGCGCTCTTTGCCAAGGAGATGATTGAACGGAAGTTCAAGAACAAGAAGATCGACTTGGAGGAGTCTGTCATGCAGCAAGTCGTCAAGAAGCTGCATTATAAGGAAGTCAGTGAGTTCTATCGGCAGATAGCCGACGGAACGCTCGATATGAATACGTTCATCGAGACCTATCTCAATGTGAAGCAGGGCGACCGTGCGATAACCGGTGATAATCAGGCACGCAGTGCCGATGAGTTCGAACTCGAGGAACATATTCCCCAGCCACCAGTCAACGACGATGTGCTCATCATCGACCGCAACCTGAAAGGCGTTGAGTATCAGCTGGCTCGCTGCTGTAATCCCATCTATGGCGACAGCGTCTTCGGCTTTGTGACGGTCAGTGGTGGCATCAAGATCCATCGTACCGACTGTCCCAATGCTCCAGAGCTGCGCCGTCGTTTCGGCTACCGGGTGGTCAAGGCAAAGTGGTCGGGCAAAGGAGCTTCACAATACAGCATTTCACTGCGGGTCATCGGTGTTGACGACATCGGCATAGTGAACAATCTGACGAGTGTGATTGCCAAGGAGGAGAAACTGATTCTGCGCAGCATCAATATCGATTCCCATGACGGTTTGTTCCGCGGCACCCTGGTTGTCATGCTTGAAGACATCACACGTCTCGAGTCGCTCATCAAGAGACTAAAGACCGTCAAGGGGGTGAAGCAAATAGAACGAATATGACCCTCATGAATCTCTCCGACCCCCATATTCATTTACACAAGAAACCATACAATGACCAACAGACTTACAAAAGAAACAGATTTAGGAACGAACAAGAACTGGATATTCCAGGTGGGTGGGAAAATCCGACAGTGGCTGCAGTCCCTGTCGTTCAGGACAGGCGTCATTGTCCTGTTGTGCTGCATACCGTTCTATATCCTTTCCTTCGCCCAGATGCTGCTGCCTATAAGTACAGCCACAAAAGGAGTGTTATGGGTTGTTCTCTTCGGACTTGCCAAGACCTGCCAGTATGGAGGCCTGACGATTCTGGGTGTTGAAGGCTATAAGCGGCTGCGGAGTCGATTCAAGAGAAGACAAGAAGACCAGACATGAATAACAATCCGAAGTTACATGAGAAAACGTTCCGCGAGCTGACCACCGATGAGCTGTATCAACTCCTGAAAGTACGTAGCGAAGTGTTTGTGGTAGAGCAGAACTGCGTCTATCAGGATCTGGACGATGATGACCAGGACGCCATTCATCTATGGCTGACGAATGAAGAGAAGATTGTCGCCCTGGCTCGTGTTTGCCCTGCAGGGACCCACATGGAGGAAGTATCCATTGGCAGAGTCATCACCACCGAGCGTGGTAAAGGCTATGGCAGGCAGATCATGCTCCACGCCATTGATACAGCCGTAGGATGTTTCGGTGCAAAGCGAATAGACATCGAGGCTCAGGAATATGCCAGGGAATTCTATGAAGGCGTAGGATTCAGGCAGACATCCGACACCTTCATGCTCGATGGCATTCCCCACATAAGAATGACTTGGAAGAAGGAGTCCCTGCCTTCGAAGGATTCTTAATTCTACTTCCGCAAGAACGCCCTGAATGGGCAGCGGCTCTAAGTTCAGGCTAAAAAGCTGGTTCAACTTCATGCATCGCCCCCTTTAGGGCGTTGGTTGCTTCAAACAGCCTCTTGGCATTTTTCCACAAAATCATTTCCTTGAATGGCGCGAGGTCAGCCTCTGTGGTCAGATACTGCTTCATCCTTGCAAGACTCTGCGTGAGTACCTGCGGCGCGACATATGGATAGTCGGAGCCATAGAGCAGATGGTCGGGTGTGGTGATGGTGAGCATCATACGGATGACCTCCGGCGAGTGTGCACCTGCCAAGTCGTAATACAATGCGGCAAGATTGGCTTCCCAGTCTATCTCACCTACCATCTTGTTGGCCTGTATCACAGGCACCAGTGACTTCATGCGAGGCACAGCCAGAGGCAGATAGGCACCGCAATGAGGCACCACCACCTTCATATTTCCGTAGCGGGCCAGTACATTCCGTGAAATCATGTTTGACACGGCGCGGGTTGTCTCCGAGAGGTATTCTTGCATGGCAAGCGGTGTCTGCAGCATCACCTGACGGTTCACTGGCTCAGGACGATGGGGATGCAGGATGATGACTGCCCGTCGTTCATTCAGGACAGAGAAAAGCGTGTCGAGTTCAGGCGCGCCAAGATACTGCCCATCCACGTTCGTGGCCAGTTTGATTCCGTCAGCCTTCAGCGTGTCGAGTGCATAGATGGCTTCGCGGATAGCGGCATTCACATCGGGCAGGGGCAACGCCGCACAGAACATAAACCTACCTGGATGCTCTTGCTTGATGCGGGCCGCTGCTTCGTTGCAGCTCCGTATAACAGAGTTTTCACCCCCTTTATTGCCTGCGGCTACCCCCTCGCCCACAGAAGAGAGGGCATGGGGGTGAGGCTGCGGAGCCGCCAAGGTCAATACCGATGTCCGTATCCCGGCCTCGTCCATCCACTTCAGATGATTCGTCACGTCATATTTCGGCAAAGGGAATCCCTCGTCCATCAATCGCCCCTCGTTTTTTAGTGACGACACCAACTCAGGAGTGATGATGTGACTATGCACATCAGTCACGCCTTGAGCAAAACCGTTTGCTGCAAGCATAAGAGCCAGCACTATAGCTTCAACTTTTGATTTCATCCTTTCTTTTGATGATTGTTCTTCTTCTGTCACGACTTCTTCTGTATCACTAACCTCACCGACGCGTTACAGACGTCTCTGCGCTCGGTCATCCGATAAGGTCGCTGCAAAGGTACGGAGAAATCATGATATACTGCCTAACAGTTTTACAGATAATTCAACCCATTTTACAGATTTCATCGTTTCTAATAGCCAGGATTCTGCTTCAGTTCGAACTCTGTACCCTCAGTGGCATCTATCTCAGTTTGTGGGATAGCAACGTACTTGTTGGTGTCCTTCCAGTCGCGTGAAGTGTTCAGACCTGGTACATTGTCAACGTGCAGCACGTGGGTGATACCCCAGCGAACCACATCGTAGTAACGAACGAAATAGAAAAACTCAAATAAATTTGGAATTTCGCTCGCTTATTCGTAACTTTGTAGCCATTATGGAGAAGATACTAAGAGTTCACCACGTCAACGACTATGCCCGATACATCGGTGCACCGGAGTTGCACCCGCTTGTCTCGGTCATCCACTACGACGAGCTGGAGCACTGTCGCCACTCATTGAACAACTACGATGTCTATGCCCTGTTCATCGGTGATGAAGAACTGGAAGACCTGTCTTACGGACAGCTGCAATACGTCCTGCACCGCCATGCGCTGATGTGCGTGGCCCCAGGACAGATAGGTGGCAAGACCGACATGGGTGAGGAGATACATACAAAGGGATGGGCACTGCTCTTCGACACCGAACTGCTGCGTAAAACCGAACTTGGCCGCCGCATGGCCGACTATCATTTCTTCTCCTACTCCACCAGCGAGGCCCTGCTCATGACGCAAGAGCAGCGGCAGAGCATCGTTACACTGCTCGATGCGATTCGCAAGGAACTGCTTCGCGGTGAGGACATACACACCCTGCGCATCGTTACCTCACAGATAGAACAGGTGCTGGAACTCGTTGCCCGCTACTACGCATTGCAGCTCTCCACCACTGCCACTTCTGCAAACTCAGACCTGCTGCCTCGCTTCGAGCAACTGCTACGGGCGTACTATGACAACGGTCTGCAGCGGCAACATGGATTGCCTACCGTGAAATACTGCGCACAGCAGCTGTTCCTCTCGCCCAACTATTTCGGCGACCTGATCCGTGAGCTGACCGGCGACTCAGCGACCTCCCATATCCGCCGTTTCGTCATGCAGCGTGCCCAACAGCTACTGATGAGCGGAGCCACCATCTCAGAGACTGCCGAAAGGCTCGGTTTCGACTATCCACAGCACTTCACCCGCCAGTTCAAAAAGCACTTTGGCGTCACTCCATCCAATTTCCTCAGGAAATGACATCTCAAGACAATTCTTACAATTCTTTTTAAATCATACAAATGTTTCAGCTTTCGCACGTGCGCCCTGAACGTGCAGCAGCGCTAAGCCCAGGGCAACGCCCTGGGTAAACAGGTGTGGAAACCATCGCCCTAATGGGGCAAAAGCCAATCACATAGAAACTGTATCCATGTGCAAAAAAAAACTCGCCATTCTCCCGAACAGCGAGTTTTTAATTATTTAATTATTATACTCCTTATACTGACCCACTGGTCATGATACTAATATGCCGCATTTAGAAAAAAGAGTCTCTGTTGATCACGTCCACCGGTTAGGGTGTTTTGTTGACTCTTTCTTTGTAATCTTTATTATTACGGTGCAAAGGTAAGTGTTTTTTTGGAAACCACCAAATGATTTGGAAGTTTTTTTCAAACAGCATGTTGGAAAAGGTCTTACTTGCTGCCACAGACTCTGTTACAAGATGGCATTCTCCATTTTTTATCTGTTTCCCTTCATTCTATTATGCGTCTTACACAGCATCTGGCAATTATCGATGCTTGTTGAGCCGCCCTTGCTCCAGGCTGAAACGTGGTCAGCATCCATCTCTTCCATTTTCCAGATACGTTGGCGATTGGCTTCACGCAATGTTGATGGTCTTAAACCAATCCTTGATTTCTTCTTCGGCACTCTCGCCCTCTCCCTCGCAGATATAGACCAGGAGCTGACGTTCTATGCTGCCAACGACACGCTGGTACTCACCGTTCAGCAGGCATCGTTCGACAGCTACGGCGGCACCTCAATGGACCAGCCCTTCAGTACACCAACCGATCAGCCAGGCTTCAGCCGCCGACGGTGACCTTTTGGTTCCCGGGCGATTTACAAAACGGCACAGTCTTTGGCTGTGTCGTTTTTTTCGTACACACAGGGACGGTTCGGACAGTCCCTTTTGTGACACAAAATGGAACCCTATAAGTGATACACCAAATTTGTTTACATAAAACTACCATCCAATATCAGACCGCTCAGAAAAAAAGTGTTTTTTCTGCAATAATCCTTGTGAATTCCAAATAATTTTCGTATCTTCGCAGGCACTAAAAGACTTACTAAAATAATATTCACTACAAGCAATCATCAACTCTATGACGAATCAGATAGATAGCAAAAAACAAAAAGCCCGCCTGGCGCTGATCATGAAGACAGGACGACTGCGGCTGTGGTT
>JAEEQB010000002.1 GCA_016285075.1 Prevotella sp. | reverse complement strand
CATGTCTGTTCCTCCTTATAGTTTCTTTTTGATGTTCGTACTGCGGACGCTCTGTTTCAGGACGAAGAACTTCACCCACTTGTCGATGATGTTCTTGTGGTACTTGCGGATGAAAGCCTCTGCCGTGCGCTTGTCCTTCTCTGGCAGCGGCTCGGCTCCGTGCTTCTCGCGCACACGTATCTCAACCAGCTCGCCGTTCATCATGATGAGGTCGAAGATGCTCTCCTTCCCTCCATGCAACACGTGGACGTGTATAGGCTCGTGTTCGTTTGAATAGAAATAGAAAATGAAACCGAAATATTCGAATATCTTGGGCATGATCTTCCTGTTTTTAATCGTTTTGACGGTGCAAATATAAGCATTTTTTTTCAATTATTGTCCGCTTTCCTCGTTAAAGATGCAAAAAGCTGGCGAAGATACGCCAATTTGCCATCTTCGCCCATGGTATTCCTCCTACTAAATCGATTCAATTATTCTAAGATTCGCTTCTCTCCGTCGACGATATAGATGCCCTTACGTGGTTCTGTCACCTTCTGGCCATTGAGCGAATAGAGCCCTTTGTTACTGACTTTTTCGGATTTCACAGTACGGACGGCTGCCGTTTGCTGATATGCCGTGATGCCATCGAGCCATGAGCGGATAGCCGTGCGGTCGTAGGAGGAATAGGTGACATCGAGACCTTTCAGGATGACACTCCCGGGGGCCAGCTTGGCAATGGCGCTGATGGTCTGTCCAAAGCGTCCGCCGCCCATCGAACAGAAGGGCACGATGGTCTTGCCGCTGAAATCGTCGTGCATGAGGAAGGAACGGACAGGGGCGGGAATAGATGCCCACCAATTGCAATAACCCAGCAGGATGACATCGTAGTCGGCCAGGTTCGGCACATAGGCTTTCAGCTCCGGCACGGCCTGGTTGCGATACTCGGTAAGTGCTTCGGCATAGAGTCCCTGCGAGTTGTAGGTAGCGGAATAAGGTGTCGATCTTTCAATGCGGACGATGTCGTAGCCCGACATTTCGTGGATGATCTTTGCGAGGCCGTCGGTGTTGCCCGTCTGCGAGAAATAGGCTATGAGCGCCTTGCCGCCAGGATTTTTGGCCTTTGCTGCGCTGACGCTCTTCACTTCGCCTGAAGCAGTTGTGGCACTACGAACCACACGGAAGCCTGTGGCATAGAGCGGCACGTCGGCAGGGAAGGCACTACGATAGGCAGAACGGATGTGCTTGGGGAAGTCGTTCCATCCGCCGCCGCGGACCACCTTGTAGCGTCCTTCCTCGGGATGAGTGCCGTAGGCTGCGTACCAGTCCCAGGTCCATTCTGCCACGTTGCCGTGCATGTTGCGCAGGCCGTAGGCATTGGCAGGATATTGAGTCACTTCCACCGTATGCTGCAAGTAGCCGTTCACCCAATGTCCGCTGGCATCGTTGTTATAGCCGTAGGCATTGTAGCAGTTGGCCTCAGAGTCGTGTACGTAGTCGCCGAAGTGAAAGGGCGTCTGTTTCCCGCCGCGTGCTGCATATTCCCATTCTGCCTCAGTTGGCAGACGGTAGCCGTTGGCATTGAGGTGCCAGGTGACGGTGGTGCCGCTGACGGTGTAGCATGGCGTCAACCCCTCCCGCTGGCTCAGCGCATTGCAGTAGGCGACAGCATCATACCATGTCACATTCTCAACGGGCAGAGCGTTGCCTTTACGCTCACTCGGGTTCTTGCCCATCACACGCTCATATTCCTGCTGCGTCACCTCTGTACGCGACATCATGAAGTCGGCCACAGTCACTTCATGGAGTGTCTCGTCAGCATCACGCTCCGGCTCCGTAGCCGGGCTACCCATCTGGAACGTACCGCCTTTTATTTGTACCATTCCTTCATCCTGTGCCCCCGCTGTGCAAGCCGACAAAGCCATCATTGCAACCGTCATTACTAACTGTCTCATCATTTTATAAGCTTCTTGCCGTTTTTGACATAAATACCCTTTGAGGACTCCCCTACCACCAGCCTACCGCCCAAGTCGTAGATGCGGGTGGGTGCTGTTGCTGCTGTGGTCTTGGATTCGCTGATACCGGTAACCGTATGATAGTTGATGGCGGTGAGCCAGTTACGGATCAATGTTGCCCGGTTTGAGTGATTGGAATGGTTGATCCATAGATTCTCGCTGAAGTAATTACCGTCGGGTACAAGCCTCTTGCAGTCGTTGACCACGCCGCTGATGCCGCTGCTGGCACTCGACACTATCAACCCGACATTCATGCCGGCCATCCGTGAACCATTGTTGAACAGGTAGGTCTGCATGTTGGCCGCCATTTGGCTCCACCACAGCGGTGTAACGATGATGATGGTCTGATAGTCACCCACCGATGTCGTTACGGGGTCGATGACAGGATAGCTGCCGGCATTGTTGGGATTTGCTTTGATGGCATTGAGTAACTGAGTACCAAGAGCATAGCCATTTGCCTCGTACTTCAGACCTTTCTCGGCTGGCTGAATCTCCAGCACGTCGGCCTGAATCTGGCTGGTCAGCGTGGTCACAATCTCACGGCAATAATTCGTGTAGCTGTAGTACACCACAAGCGTTTTTGCCGTTGCACTTGTGCACAGCAATGTAAGCATGGCACAAACGAGAAATAGCAGTTTCTTCATAGCTATTGTCAATTCTCAATTATTCCATACTGTGTTCCCAACCGCCACGGGTATCAACGCCAGTGGCGTCGGCAAGTGCTTCGAGTCTGGAGACCTCCTCGGCAGTCAGTTGGATCTTGGCGGCTTCGGCAGCCTCGACGACGTGATGCACCTTCGTGGCTCCGATGATGGGCAGCGTTCCCTTGGCAATGGCCCACGCGATGCCGATCTGAGAGCACGAGGCACCATATCTCTGCCCGATGGCGGTCATTTCGTTGGTCAGCGCCTCCAGCTGCGACAGCACAGGATTGTACTTCTTACCGCGGTCGCTCTCGGCAGGCAGCGGGTTCTCCTTATTATATTTGCCAGAGAGAGCACCCTGCTCCAGCACCATGTACGCCCAGAACTCAATGCCGTTCTCCTTGCAATAATCCAACACGCCGCCCTTCTCCGACGAACGGTAGAGCAGCGAGAAGTGGTTCTGCACAGCACTTACCTTGAAGCCTGCCTCACCGAGGATTTCGTTGGCACGCTGAATCTCCTTGATATTGTGGTTAGACACACCCACACGCTTCACCTTTCCCGACTGCAACAGGGGAATCAGTCCTGGTGTCCAGCGCTCCACGTCCATAGGGTTGTGAATCCAGTAGATATCGATATAGTCGCAGCCCATTCGCTCGATAGATGCATCGCACATCTTCTCGACGCTGTTCTCATATACTTCGGCAAGCTGTGGGGTAAACTTGGTCGACACCTCCACACTTTCACGCTGCCCGCCTGCTACAAATGTTCCAAGAATCTTCTCCGACTCGCCCATGCCATAGACGGTAGCCGTGTCCCAGAGGTTCAACCCGGCTTTCATAGCTGCGTCAAACACCGGCTTCAGGTTCTCCACGTCTGTCTTACTTCCAAATACGGCGTCTCCACCGAATGCTCCTGCGCCCCAGGCCCAGGTACCTAATGCAATCTTACTCATACCTTCTTACTGTTTTTTTTTGATTTGATGGTGCAAAGCTCGTGCTAGCCGTAGGCAATGGAACTTGTTCCAATTGCTGAGGCGCCGCCAAGTTTCGCGGTTGAATGTTAATTCGACTGCAAAGGTACGGAGAATCCGTCATACATAGCCTAACCGTTTTACTGATAAATCAACCCATTTTACAGATTCAGCAGTTTTCCCGCTTTTATGCACTGAATGCAGATGGGGCACCTCGTCGGGATGCATGGCGGCGGTCGATGTGCCGGGTGTACACGCCCCCCGGTTCTTGGCAAGCCAAGCGAACTAGTTCGAGTCCTGAGAGGAGACACCATCAGCATCTTATGCCCAAGAGCTGAGAGGAGATGCCATCAGCCTGTCCCTTCGTTTAGGCAAAGTCAATTCTCCTAAAAGATGTTGCAAAATGAGTCCATTCTGATCAATTACGGAGAATTTTTCGTAACTTTGTGCCATGTTTTAACAAAAGCTGTATCTCGTCACGACCCGACCAGTCATGCAAACATATTCTTGGACGAGTCAGGCGGCTGTCCGACCTTTGGTCGATTGCAAGGCAAGAAAGCCGGGCGGGCGTTACTACGAGAATTGAGGAGTATTTGGATTTATGGGAAACATCAGGATTGAGAGTAAGCGGGAGCTGTCGAAAGCCAGTTCTCAGACTGCCGGGCATGAACATGCTCCGGGCAACGTCAAGATAATAAGAGGTGTGTTCGACACCAAGCTGGAGCTGGAACATGCCAGCGTAGCAGCAGGATTCCCCAGTCCCGCTGACGACTATCGGCATGAGACGCTGGACTTCAACCGTGACTACATCCGTCATCCGGAAGCATCGTTCTATGGCGACGTGGAGGGTGACTCGATGAGAGACGCAGGACTGCTGGACGGCGACCGCGTGATTATCGACAGGGCGGTGGAACCACACCACGGCTCAATCGTCGTAGCCTGGTGGGATGGTGGCTTCACGATGAAGTTCCTCGACCTGACGCACCGGAAGAACGGATACATCGAGCTGCGTCCTGCCAACCCCGACTACCCCGTCTTCAAGGTCAACGACCCTGAGAACTTCCAGATATGGGGAACGGTGATTCACCTGATAAGGACTTTTGAGAAAGTATAAACGATGTATGGTATAGCCGATTTGGACAACTGCTACTGCTCATGTGAAAAGGTTTTCCGTCCTGACCTGGAGGGAATGCCGATTGTCGTGCTGTCGAACAACGACGGCTGCGTAGTGGCGCGAAGCAACGAGGCCAAGAAGATGGGCATCAAAGACGGTACGCCGTACTTCCAGCTGGTTCAGCAGCTGGGCATTCGCCCTGACGCGAATCGGCAAGGCTCTAACGAGTTTGACTTCACGCTCGCCGTCCCATCGGTCCCGTATCGGAAAATCGCCGTATTCTCCTCGAACTACGAGCTCTACGGAGAGCTGACAGGACGTGTGGTGAGCATCATCCGCCAGGAGACGCCTGCCTACTTCCGCTACTCGATTGACGAGTGCTTCATGTATCTCGACGGCATAGCACTTGACAAGTTACAGCAATGGGGCGAGAACCTGCACAGGCGGGTGAAGCGCGAGGTAGGCCTGCCCATCAGCATCGGACTGGCACCCAACAAGACATTGGCCAAGATTGCTTCGAAGCTGGCAAAGAAATATGCGGCCTATAGACATTGCTGCATAATCGATACTGACTACAAGCGGGAGAAAGCCCTCGAATGGTGTCCTATCGAAGATGTCTGGGGCATCGGCAGACGCTATGCTGCTAGGCTGCAGGCACTCGGCTGCAAGACGGCTCTCGACTTTGCCAGGCACAATAAGGACTGGGTACGACTGACGTTCAACAACATCAACATCGTACGCACCTGGCAGGAACTGAACGGCGAGGATGCCGTGCCTAATGAGATGATGGTGAGCACCAATCATCAGCTTGCTAAGAAGAAATCAATCTGCACCAGCCGTTCGTTCAACGGAATGGTAAGCGACAAGGAGACCCTGCGCACCCACGTTGCCAACTATGCCGCACGTTGCGCCGAGAAACTGAGGGCGCAGCAGACCGTGGCCTCCATCGTTGGCGTGTTCGTCAACACCAATGCCTTCCGTGAAGACCTGGCACAATACTGGAACTTCCAGGAGACCCGGTTGCTCACTCCAACCAGTTCTACCATTCCCATTGTCCAAGCTGCCCACGATGTACTTGACCGCATCTTCATTCAAGGCTACCAGTACAAGAAAGCAGGAGTCATTGTGATGGGGATTGCTCCGGACTCACCCATCCAGCAGAACTTGTTCGACCTCAATGCCGAACAGATCCAGAAGATGCGCCGCCTCGACGAGGCGATAGACCGCATCAACCGCATCCACGGTTCAGAGACCATCGTCATCGGTGCCCAGCAGTATACCCGGAAGAGCAATCAAACAGCGACTAAGCAAGAGCAGAGCCAGGATTGCCTGGGCTCTGACGAGCGCAAGCAGGCTCGTCACAAGGTCTGGGCAGAAGTCTTTGCCAATGCCATCAAGCACGATTTCCGCAGTCCCAATCCAACCACCCGCTGGGCAGACGTGATAAAACTAAAATGACTCATTTTAAGCATGTGGCCATTTTTTTCAGGACGGTTTATTGGCCGTTCAAGCGGAAATGAGTACCTTTGCAGCCGATAAGCTAACAATGATATGAAACCCTACAAGTTTGAACCTTATCTGAAAACCACCCTCTGGGGAGGCTATCAGATTGCACCCTTCAAGGGCATTTTCACCGCCCAGCCCAATATCGGCGAGAGCTGGGAGATAAGCGGCGTGCCGGGACACGAGAGCCGTGCCATAGAGCGTGGACTCATTGACGATGTCGACGTGGGGCTCACTCTGACAGAGCTCATCGACAAATACAAGGGCCTGCTCGTCGGCCAGAAGGTCTACAAGAAGTACGGCAACCAGTTCCCCCTGCTGGTCAAGTTCATCGACTCGCGCCAAGACCTCAGCGTACAGGTACACCCCGACGACAAACTGGCCATGGAGCGTCACGGCTGCCAGGGGAAGACGGAGATGTGGTATGTCATCAAGAGCGACATAGGATCGAAGATCTATGCCGGTCTGAAGGAGAACATCAGCCCCGAAGACTACGAGCGCCTGGCTACTGCCGAACCCGAGAACGGCCACTCGCCCATGCAAGACGTAATTGCCACACACGAGGCCCACGACGGCGACCTCTTCTTCCTGCCTGCAGGACGGCTGCACGCCATCGGCGCCGGCAATTTCCTGGCAGAAATCCAGGAGACGAGCGACATCACCTACCGCGTATATGACTTTGGGCGCAAGGATGCCCACGGCAAGCCCCGTGAACTGCATATCGAGCAGGCCAAGGATGCCATTGACTATCGCGTGTGGCCCGAATACCGCAGCTCGTACGACTCGACCAAGCCTATTTCCCAACTCATCAACTGCCCGCACTTTGTCGTACACCGCGTGGTGGTACAGGTGGCTCAGCAGGTTGACTTCCGCTGTGACTCTTTCGTCGTGGTGATGTGCCTGTGGGGCGAGGCCAACATCAACGGCATCAGCATACGCCAAGGAGAGACCATACTCGTGCCGGCGTGCGAGAATGTGCTCTACATCTTCGGCAACGCCTCCTTCCTCACGGCAACCATCGGATGAAAAAACTGGCTGACTCGGTATGCCGACACATCGGCAATGGAAATCCTATAGCCAGAGGCCTTCGTAAGCAGATTCCTGTAGGCCGCATACACCTATTTAGAAAAAATAACCGCCGAGACATCCGCAAGAGATGCCTCGGCGTTTCAATATCCAAGTAATTCTTTCATACTACAACGACGAGCCGACTCGGAATCCCAAGGCGGCTCGTCGTTATTAGTGATAATCCCTTATTTATAGGGGAGATAGCAATTCTGAGTGGTGATGCCGGGAGCATTGTTCTGCAACATGCGGCTGAGCCATGTATCACCGAAGTTTCCGCCATAGGTGCCGGCACGGTTCTTATGGAGTGCCAGGCGACGCAGGTCGGAGAAGCGGGTACCTTCGAAAGCAAACTCCATAGCGTACTCGTCGCAGAGCAGGTCTTCCATTGCATTGATATAGTCGGCCTTGGTATAGTTCGTGAGATTGAGGTTGAACTTCTGGCTGATGTCGGCAATCTTGGCATTGAGGACGGTACTGTAGCGATAGGACGAATAGAGGTCCTCGACGGCGCCTGCCCCATGGAAGTGAATACCGCAAAAAGCCCTGACAGCACCGTTACGGAAGATGTCGGAATTCTCTTGAGCCAGGAACGGAATCCGTGTGGTGAGCAGCTCGTAGGATTCTGGCGTGAGGTAATACTTGTCGTCAATGTGCGACTGGGTCATGTCGAGCACCTTGTTGCCGCTGGCATCGAGAGAGTCGTTACCGAACTGGTCCTTGTAGTAGACCTCCAAATAGCGGTAGTTGGGCAACTCTGAGTGCAGACCGTTCTTCAGCACGGCAAAGGCAGCATCAGGATAGCCCATACGATTGATCGCCTCGGCCAGATGGAGCCAGACAGTCGTATTACGATAGAGATAGATGTAGGCTGTAGAGGGCTTGAGGGTATAGACGTAAGCAGAGTCGGCACCGACACCCTGTGTAATGATCGAGGCACGTGCATCGCCGAGGGGTTGGTTCTTGACAATCCAGTTGAAGGGAGACACCTTGACCTGCTCAGTATAGTAATAGTACTGGGCACGACGTGCAGAGTCAACGTAGGTCTGTGACGGTACAATCTGAATATCCTCGGTCTTGGGACAGCTGAACACCTCGCCAGTCTCAACTTCAACGGCACTATTTGACTGGGTGCCATAGTAGTTATAGCCGAACGAAGCAGGGATGTCGGTGGTCTTTCCCATGGTGTAGTTGACTGCCATAGGGATATAAGAGATGACATCGCCGGAGGAAGCCCCGTGGGTGAACGCATTCTCCCAAACGGGCATGCCGCTATAGAGCGTGTTGTTCTTTGCGCTGTTATAGTCGGCAGGCCACTCGATGAAGTTCTTGAACACTGGACTGAACTCGCTATAGAAGGTACTCATGAAGTCATTGTAGTTGACGGAGATGTTGCTGATGCTATTGAATCCCTCATAGCGCAGGTACTGATAGTAACACATGGCCGCTTTCTCATACTCTCCGAGCTCCAGATAGATATCACCCAGCACCACATTGAGCGGTATGAAGCACTTGCTGGGACGGATAAACTTCTCGATGTTCTGGCCCCGATCGTTCTTCCAGTTGAGCATACCGATGGAGCGCGATGTCTGGTTGAAGGTGGGCACGGAGAGCTGGTCCTCGCTGTAGCGTGCCTTAAGGCTTTCCAACATTTGGGCCTCGCCCTGCAGGATGGTCTCATAGCCAGTCATTGAGGTGTTGGCATTAATCTGGCTGATGGTGGTAACAGGCTCTGTGATGTAGGGCACAGCACCATACTGTCGTGCCAGCTGCAGATAGGTCCATGCACGGAAGGAGGCAACGGCAGCATACTCATTGCACACTACATTGCGTGCACCGGTGGCCAGGGTGGTGTCGCGGTGTACCAGGTAGTAGTTGCAGTTGTTGATGACTTTATAATAAAGGTACACGCTGTCGTACTTGTTGGTGGCATCAGCGGTGAACGATGCCAGGTTGCGCAGGTGGGTAGTGGCCTTGTCGGTGGGACGCACCAGGTCGCCGCGCATCTCGTTCTGATAGTAATACTGGTCGGCCAGCTGCTGCAAAGCCTGCATGATGCCATAGGCATAGAAGACGGAGTCGGTCTTCTGGTCGAGTGCCGGGTCGAACACCTGACGGTTACTGTCGGTCTCGAGCATGTCAGAGCAACTGATGGCTGCGGCAGCACCGCAGAATACTAAGCAAGCGACAAGATAATTCTTGATATTCTTGGTAATCATATCTTTCTTTTTTTACTTATTCACTTTTTCACCTTTTCATTACAGGTTAATCTTCACGCCCATAGAGAATACGCGTCCCTGAACGATGTTTCCACAGTCAATGCCCTGATAGAACTGGTTGTTGCTGATGGAGAACTCTGGATCGCTACCCGTATACTTGGTAAGGGTCAGGAGGTTGCGTCCCTCAGCCCACACGGAGACGCCCTGTAGCCATGACTGCCAGGAGTCGGGTATGGGAATCTGATAGGAGAGCATAGCGCTCTTCATGCGCAGGTAGGAGCCGTCTTCTATCCATCGGTCGGAGAAGCGGTTGTTGCCCATTGGATCACCATAGCTGACACGCGGCAGGTCGGTCTGCTGTCCTTCGTATCGCCAGTGTCCGATCTCGGCCACCTGCTGGTTGTAAAGGGTTGCGCCGCTGTTGAGGATAGACCGCTGGTAGTTGTAGACATCGTTACCCAACGAGTAGTTGAAGTTCACGCCTAAGGCGAAACGCTTCCAATTGACGTTCAGGAAGATGTTGCCGTAGAAGTCGGGGTTGGGGTCGCCGATGACGACCTTGTCGGCCTCGCTGATCTGCTTGTCGTTGTTGATGTCCTCGAACATGACGTCGCCTGCAGCGAAATACTTCTTGGCACCCGTCTCGTCGACGATATACTGTCCTGCGGACTTGGCCTGCTCGGTGGTGGAATAGACACCATTGGTCTTGTAGCCGTAGAACACGCCGACGGGGTTACCCACAGAGGTGAGGATATTGTCAACACCATAAATGGATGAGGTAAAGTTTCCATTGGCCAGGGCCTTGACCTCGTTCTTATAGTGGCCTGCGGTTGCTCCTACCTCCACTTGCCAGTCGCGCGAGACGATGGGCTTGCCGTTGAGCCCTACCTCAAAACCGGTGTTTTTCACCTCGCCGTCATTGGTCCAGTAGTTGTTGATACCGCCGATGGGATTGTCGAAGGTCTTAAGCGCAAGCAGGTCCTTGGTGTTGTGGATGAAGTAGTTGAAGGAAGCGCCCAACCGGTTGTTAAGGAAATTACCCTGAAGACCGATGTTAATCTTGGACGTGGTCTCCCACTTGATTTCCTCGTTACCCACATTGGTGAGCTGCATACCAATCTCAGTATAGTTATAGCGAACGGTGTTGAACGAGGTGCGTGCAGCATAGTTGCTGATGCCATCGTTACCACTCATGTCGAAGCCCACGTTCAGCCGCAGGTAGTTGACCATGCCAGACTTGGGGAACCAGTTCTCATTGGTGAGTACCCACCCCAACTGCACGCTGGGGAAGATGGCCCACTTCACGCCAGCAAACTTCACGCCGCCATTGGCGTTGCTGCCGAAGCGGCTATTGGACTCGGCGAGCAACGACACCGTAGCGAAGTACTTATTCATATAGTTATAGTCGCCCGATACATACCATTGCAGGTTCTTCCATACATCATCGGCACCCTTGACGGTAGAATAGACGTCGTTACCGGTGGCGAGCTTGGGGTTCTTATCGTCCTCGAGCTTGGTGGAATACTGCGTGGAGAGGTCGCTATTGTCGTAAGAGAAGTAATTGTAGCGGAAGCCACCCATTGCAGCGATGTCGTGAGGACCTATCTTCTTGGCCCAGTCCAGATGGGTATTGCTGAGCACATTAGTCTCCTTGGAGAAGATGGATGCCGTCTTGGAATAGACGGTACCGAGGTTCTCAATGGCGAATGAAGGCAGTCCGAGGTTGGGACGATAGTAAGCCTGGGAGTTGCGGTTCAGATAGTAGCTGAAATGTGATGTCAGCTTCAATTCTGGAGTGAACTCGTAGGTAGGCGTGAGCGACACGTTGAAGAAAGTGTTCTCGTTGCGGTTCTTACGCTCACCCGATCCATTGTCCATCAGCGCCAGGGGATTGGCCAGCGAATAGTTGCCGTCGTTCAAGGTGCTGTAGAGGTCATCGGCATCAGAGAGCAGCGAGGTGAACGCATTGATATTCTTGTTGTACTGATAGGGATTGAGCACAGGGCTCTTGATCAGCGCAAGGAATGCCGGCGAGGTGATGGTGCCTGCGTTGAGGTCGGCAGGTACGCCCTCGTCGAAGAGGTTAGTATTCGTACGCGAGAACGACATATCGAACTTCGTGTAGAAGTTCCAAAGCAGCTTGATATCTGTATTGAAACGCACGTTGATACGGTCGAAGCTGGTAGAACGGACGTTCTTCATAGTCTGGATGTAGGCCACGGAGAGGTTATACATACCGATGTCGTCACCACCTTGCACGTTAATGCTGTAGTTGTGGGTCAATGCCGTGCGATACACGTAGTCGCTCCAGTTGGTGTCGTTATGATAGGTATTGTAATAGTAGCCGTCCTTTGCATCGTTCAGGAAATTGAACTGCAGGGCGTTGAACGAAGAACCTAACCGCTGCTGCACCTCGGGAATGGTTCCCAGCTGCTCAACGGCGTAGTTACGGTACTGGGCAGCATTCATCATCGTGGGATAGTTGGGCGTAAACGTCCAGCCCACCCCGAGCTTGGCATCGATGCGTGTCGCCATAGAGTGACCGCGTTTGGTCTCGATGAGAATGACGCCATTGGCACCACGTGCACCGTAGAGTGCAGTGGCATTCTTGAGCACCGTCACTTTATAGATATCCTCAGGTGTGATGGAAGACAGCATATTGAAAATGTCACCCTGATGCAGCGACAAGCGGCTCTGCTGCATGTCGAGTTCCACGCCATCGAGGATGATGAGGGGCTGGGCATTGGCATTGATAGAGCTGATACCGCGGATAAACATAGCGGCTCCCTGCTCGAGGTTGCCAGAATGCATGTTCATGCGGATGTCACCACCGAGTTTCTCAGTCATCTCCTCATCGATAGACAATCCACCGCCGGTTGAAACAAAACTGTTGGTAGCCGTTATCGGTGTAGCATCCTCATACATCGTGGCGAAGGCATCGCAGAGCATGCGGATCTGAACGTTCTGGCGCTCATCGCCGGCGATGATGGCCACCTGCTGTGACAGATAGTTGGGAGACTGCACATAGAGAGAGGTGGCAAAGGCGGGCACTCTCATGGTGAACTTGCCATCTTCGCCAGTCATGGAAGCATAGCGTTTGTCGTTGAGTACCTGGAGGCGCACACCGGCCAGTGGCTGCTTGCTGGCTTCGTCGATGACAACACCTTGTATGGTGATGAGCGGATTGGTATCGGCGACCTGTTCGCGCTTAGGTGCCTTGATGGCAGAGCTTTCTTCTTCGTCGTCGATGTCATCCTGGGCGAAAGCCACTGTGCTTACTGTCATGACAATGGCACAGAGCGAGAGTCTGAGACTCTGACGCTGTAGGAAGTGATATATCATACTTTTCATAGTCATCATTATTCTTTATTAGCCCAATAGTCGTTATATTCCTTTGGGATGAGGTAGACACCTGCCACTCGCATCTGCTGGTCGTATTTCTTACGGTTGGCGGACGAAGTATAGGTCTTGGTGTGCATCATCATCAGGCTGGGATAGGCATCCAATCCGTAGTAACAGGCAGGGAAGGTGAACTCGCCGAGGTCGAGGACATTGACTCTGCCAGGATCACCGACATAGGTCACGGTAGCGGTACTTTCACCATTATCGGTCGTGATTTCCTGCGAGGACTTGGCGCCATTGGGCAGCACGGTGTACTGCTGTTTGTTGGCAGCATCGGTCCAGCTGAGGTAGAAACGTAGGTAATAGGGTTTCACGTCGGCATCGTGTTTCTCAACTTGTGCGGGAACCGTTACCACATAGATATGATAGGTAGTGGAACGCACATTCTCAAGCGGGAAGCAGAACTCGGGTTTACCCGTCGTACCATCGATATCGGTACTGTCTACAGCCACATAAGAGAAGAAACGCGACTTTGAGGGTAACACGTACTGACGTAACATCCTCGGTATCTTGCTGAAGAGACTGTCACGCCCCACAAGATTTTCATAAGGAATATTGTGGGTTGTCAGTTTGTTAACTTTCAGCGTGGTCTGTGTCTCTCTTCCATCCACGTACTTAACGGGTCTGGTCACAACAATAGTCGGGTTATACGTCTGCCAAGGGCGGAAGGTGAGCGAGTCGATGATACGGGTGATACCATTACTCATTTCGTTGGTGGCAACGGTATGAATGAGGACATTTTGTATATCGGTCAGGAAACGCCCGCTGGTGCTATAGGCCGAGTCTGGTACAACGGCACTATAATCGCCGAAAAGCGGCAGATTGCCCTGATGCCAATTAGAGAAGACGAGGTTCTGTACGATGTTTCGGCAGGCCAGGGAGTCCTGCAGTTCATCAGATGCCTCGGCAGCCTTGTCAGCCTTCGCCGTTGTGGCATTGGTAGAAGAGGCAACCGTGGTCTTCTTCAGCAGATCCATATAATCCATCTTCGGGATGTAATTGTAGCAGGGGCTGATCCTGGCGTAGGCATCGTTCCAAGCCTTGTCGTTGGGCACCAGCATTGCATAGGTGCTGTCCTCGTCCTCGAGGTCGGCTCGCATGATACTGCGTATGACGTTGTTGCGCTTCTTCAGCACGGAGTCGAGATAGGTCTGCTTGCCGTCAACGAGGGGACCGATAACCGATGCGTTAACGTCGAGGTAGAACTCATCGTAACGCTGGATATAATTCTTGAGTGAGTCACACCCCTTGAGGTTGTCGATATTCTCGTAAAGGTTGTAATAGAACTCCGACAGACCATTGATTTTGTGCATCACACCGTTGGTGGCAGGCAGGTTGACAGTATCATAAGTGAAACCGTCGAAAGAAGCCTGATTGAAAGGATGGTGCTTGGCATTGAGGGTGATGATGGTTGCATCGTCGAGTGCAGAAGACACGGGGTAGTTATACTCCGTGACATGCTGCTGCATGAACTGCTTGACGATGGTGGCGCTATCGCTTGCCTTGAGGCGGTTGTATTCGCTATCATCAAAGGCAGCGTCAACCGGAGCCCATACCGTATAGAAACGCGGACTGTTGAGGGCTTCGGAGAACTTACTCTGACTGGCAAGGGCAGCAAACTTCGTGAGCTGCGGGTCGTTGGATATATTCTCCCACAACGTCTTGTTGGCAGCGGGCAGAGCATCTTCCGGGACCGAGTTGTAGTCATCGTAATCAGTACACGATGCGGCAGCAAGCAACGTGGCTGCCAGCATCGTGATTCCTATATATCTATTCTTCTTCATTATCAATTGTCAATTATGAATTATGAACTTTGAACTATGAACTATGAACTATTTAGTACCAGTCTTCAGTCAGAGTCTGGCTGTTGACAATGTCAAGGGGTACCAGTTCCACAAAGTCGAACGACCATCCGAGGTTGGCATCGTTCACCAGGTTCTTGATACGCAGCCAGTAGTCCTTGCCTTGCTCAAACCGTTGGGTGGTGATGATGCGGCGCAGCATCATCGTACCATAACCCGTTTCCGTACGACAGTTGTTGGAGCCGATAATCTGGCTTGCCGCCGAATAGATATCTCCCTCGGAATAGGTCAGCGGGTCGGTAATAGTATTATAGGTACCACGCGAGAAGGATGCCGGGGCACGCATGTAGCCGCGCACATGCATGCGCTGGTCTACCTCCACGCCACAGTCGGAAGTCTCGTCATCGGCGCGGTTGACTACGTCTTCGTAACCGATGGTTGCATCCTGATAGGGATTGGCACAAGCATCAAAGGGAATGCCGATGGCCACCATATCTGACTGCTTAGAAGAATTGCCGAGATAGAACTGCATCAGACCGCCTCTTCCCATAGGAGGATAGATGATACGCAACTCATACTCGCCAGTAGGAACATGAGGAAGCTTGACAGCAAAATCGTAGACATCCCAGCCCTGGAACTGGTCGGAGTTATGGGCTCGCCAAGCTCCCATGACATTGAAGCGGAGGAGTGTGCCGGGATTGTAGCATACGATGTTGTCGAAGTAGTTGTTCTGGAAAGCCACACGGTTGCCGTCACCGCCACCGTTGAGGGTACTTACCTCAGCGGGTGTAGCACCACGCAGGCCATTATTGATCAGCTCATAGAGGAAAGTGGATGAGTCAAAACGCAGACGCTCATGGAGTGCGTCCTTAGCGTTCTGGTCGTACTTCAGGATTCCCTTGATGCGGTGGATATAGCCGTTCAGGGTTTCCACGCTACTGTTACGGTCGACGGACACGCCTCTGAACACAAGGGTATGGTCACCATCGTTGGGCATTCCGAAGAGTCCGAGTTTCTTAGTCAGCGTATTGTTGGTGAGATAACGGTTCAGCCACAGGTCCTTGGTGGTCTTAGGATTGGTCTCCCACACCTTCAGAAGGGTATTAGGCAGCATAGTCTCGAAGTATTCCTGCGGCTCGTAACCGAAGCAGAAGTTCCAGGAGGCATCGGTCTGTTTGTTCTTCTCATAGACGATACGGTCGATGGGCATACCAGCACGGAGGATGTGATAAGCCACAAACATATTCACCACATTGAACGGATTGGTATAGTCATCGCCGGTGCTGATGGTAATACCCCTTTCATTAATGTAGTCATACCACGCGCCGCAATTGCCGTACCACTCCACACACTTCTGCTTCAGGTCGTTAAAATTGTTGATGCCAGCAGCACGGAACACATCATCGGTCTCGGCAAAGACTGTCCACTTGACCATACACTCCTTTGGATAATAGAGTGAGTTTCCGTCACGGTCATTGTGGTTAGTCCCCAAGTCATAGGTCATTGCGGTTCCGTCAGGATTGCGCTTAGCCTCGATGGTAAGTGTGTCGGTATATCCCGTAGCCTCCAAAGCGGCATAGAAGATGCTGAGGTCTTTCTCGCCCTCCACACGTAACTGGTCATCGGTAGTGCGGTCGGAACGCGGGATGACGTTAGAGCACACATGGAGGATTCCGTTGATGGCCTCGATATCACCGTCTATGATGGCAGAGAGGTCATTGAGACTGGTCAGTCCTACGAATTCCTCCTTATAGGCATTCACTCCGAATGTGCCGACGCGGATGCTGCGTCCCGTCTTCATGGTGGTCCAAGTGGTGGCTGTACCATCGAGGTCCACCTGCATGTGCTCCTCACCGGAGAGGTGGAAACGTGCGATATCGTCACAGAGTGAGTCGGACATCAGGTTCACCTTTGCCAACACGTCGAGATTGTTCCAATTGGCGTCCTCGGTGATGCCGTTGTGCTTCAGTTTTGCCTTGGAGATGAGGTAGGACTCATCGTTGTAAAGACTGTCGAGATAGGAGTTCACACCTTCGTTCAGCGGTGCGAAACAAGTATATTCGCCATAGGTTCCCATATATTTATCGAACCCGCCCTTCTCCAGTATCCGATAGAAGGCGGTCAAATCGCTCCTGTCGCGCAGCAGCTCAGCAATGGTTTTCTGGTCGGAGGAGAAAAGATTTGAGCCATCTGGTTCCTCGTTGCAGCTGGAAAAGAGGAAGGATGAAAGTGGAAGGAGGAAGGAGAATAGTCCTATCATCGCTGTCTTCACCCAATTCTTATTGTTTATCTTGGTAATCATAATTCTCAATTTTCAATTATCAATTATCAACTATTAATACTTCGAGGAGGATTTGTATACAGGATTCTGCACAAGACTGGTGTTAAGTTCCACCTCGTCCTGGTTGATAGGCATATAGAGATAACGCTCATCACGTATCTTTGCCTTCATGGCAGAAGGAACAGCATACTTACGCAGAGCCAGATCCAAGAACTCGTCACTGTTGGCCACATAGCCTTCGGTGAGTTTCTTTGTCAAATCGGCTTTCTCTGTAGTGTGCCGGTAGTTATAGCGCATGAGGTCGAACCAGCGCTTGCCTTCGAAGCACAACTCACGTGAACGCTCGGCAAGCACAAGTTCCTCCATCTTGTCCCTGTAAGTAGAGTACTTCATGGCATAAGAGTTCTTGTTGGCATCAGAGAGGGAACGGTCGTTAATGAACTTACAGATCTCGAACGCCTCCTCGTTGCGGGTGTCGCCTTCGGCCTTGCCTCCAAGGTTATAAAGCTGCACAAGAGCCTCGGCCTTCATCAGCATTACATCGGTAAGACGATAGAAAATCCAGTTCTGATAGACGGCAGAACGTGTGTCGCGATGGCTGTCAGCCGTGTTATTGACACCTGCTGATGTCGTTGCCACAAACTTGCGTACGCCAAACTGCTCAACGCTGGCACTGGTGGCATCATAGACAAACTCATAGAGTCGCTGGTCTACGCTGTTATGCCATACACCGTTACCGGTGGCATCAACGGAACCGAACTTCGACGAAGCCTTCAGATAACCATAGCCGTTAGCGCTGGCATTGTTGTAACGATAATACATCTGGTCAAGACCTCTATTGGTAACGTTGGAATTGCGGAACTGCAACTCAAAGATACTCTCATCGGCATTCTGTCCCGTCTGTCCGAAGATGTCATCGTACATATCACCATATTCTGAGAGGTAATAGTCCAACTTTTCGGCATCGGCAGCCATTCTGCGACGTGGTCTCAGCTCATAGGCCTCCTTCTTGGCGCTGATGATTTTATCGCAGTATTCCACACAAGTCTCATAGTCGCTTGCATCACGGTTGACAGAAGCCCGCCACAGATAGATATCAGCAAGGATGGCGTTGATGCCGTCCTTATTCAGGTAGCCCTTGTCGCGCCAGTCGCCATAGGTAGAGCCTGATACAGCATACTTCGAAGCCTCGGACAGGTCGTTGATACACATCGTCAGTACCTCTTCAGGTGAAAGCTGCGGAGCATTCAGTTCGTCACTACTATTGAGGTAGGCAGCGGGTGTAACAGGAATATCGTGGAACACACGCATCAGGTAATAATAGCAGAAAGCCCGCAGAGCAAGCATCTGAGCCTTGTTGGCCTCATAGTCTCCGCGCATATAGTCGGGATCGACAGCAATCACACCCTCAGCCTTCTGCAGCACAAGGTTACAGTAGTTGATGGCAGAATAGAAGGGATACCATGTTGTAAAAGTATTCTCGGTCTCAATGTTGAGAGAATAAATCTGCGCCAGTGCAGTCTTGTAAGCTGCCGATGCAGGAAGCGTAGAGGTCATCACAAGTTCATCGGAACGGAAGTCGCCCCAGATAATCATATTGCGTATGGCAACCTCGTCGCGCAGCTGTGCATAGGCAGCAGCCACGACTGCATCCACCTCGCTCTTCTTCTGCCAGAAATCCTCATCCACGGTCTTGTTGTCAGGAAGAATGACCGTATCAACGCATGAGGACATCGCGACGCATGCAAATATTATAGAAAGAATCTTTTTCATAATCATCAATTGTCAATTATCAATTCTTTTAGAAACCAAAGTTCAGACTGGCGGTAACGGACTTCGACCTCGGTGTGGTAGCACCGTCGGAAGCCGGTGTATAGGTTCCGGCAGAGACTTCTGGATCAATACCCGTATACTTCGTCCAACAGAAGAGGTTGTTCAGCGTCACATAAGCCGAAAGCGTTGTCAGACCCAGTCGTTTGATGGTCTTCTTCGGCACACTATAAGAGATTTGCAGGTTATTGAAACGCAGGAACGAGCCGTCTTCCACGAAACGTGAGCTTACCTGATAGTTATAACCTGTGCTGTAGAGAGCGCGTGGAATCTGCGTCTCGTCGCCGTCCTTACGCCAACGATAGGTAACAGAGGAACACTGGTTCTGAGTACCATACATACTCTCCAGACCCATGCGGGCAGTATTGATGATCTTGTTGCCCCAACGGTAGTTGAAGCGGGCGATGAGCTTCCAGCTGTCATACTGCAGCGTCACATTGAAACCACCTTGCATCTTGGGCAGCGAATTGCCTAAGTACTTGATGTCAAGTTCATTGATGGTACCGTCGTGATTTACGTCCTGATAGATAGCATCACCACCCTTGAACTCATAATCAGTATCACCATAATAATAAGTAAGGTGTTTGGGCACGCCGGTGTTGGTCATGATGACCTTGCCTTTCTCGTCAGTAGCCACGGGGAAGGTCTTTCCCTCGGCCAGCTGCTGGTTAATCCATGCCTCGTAGTCCCAGTCATACTGCTCACCGCGCTGCTTGGCCTGCGACTGCAGCTGCAGCTGCTTGGTATTGTAGTTGGTGAGGTAATCGTAGGAATACTGGAACACACCTTTATAGTCATATCCATAGATGGAACAGAGAGGATCGCCCACCACCACGCGGCTAAGTACCGAACTGGCACCGCGGCGGCTATAGCTGGGTTGCGTGTTCATATTGTCGAGAACGCGTTGGTCCATCTCCAGCAGTTTGTTCACATTCTGTGCCATATTCAGGCTGGCGGACATTGAGAACTTTCCGACCTTCACGAACTTGTTGGCCGAAAGGGTCATTTCCCAACCCTTGTTCTCCATCTCGCCTACATTTCCGAATGAGAGCGTAGTAGAGGTATTCCAAGTAGCTGATGTAGGAATGGGTATT
Source organism: Prevotella sp. (assembly GCA_016285075.1). Classification (GTDB taxonomy): domain Bacteria; phylum Bacteroidota; class Bacteroidia; order Bacteroidales; family Bacteroidaceae; genus Prevotella. Next base: position 164,638 of record JAEEQB010000002.1, on the reverse strand, counting down.
CCCTTCATAATCAAGTCCTTGGTAGTTTCCTTATAGAGGTTCAAGTCAATCTCGTACTTATCTTCGAAGAATCCGAGGTTGAAACCGAGGTTCAAACCAATCTTCTTCTGCGGACGCAGGTCATCGAGCTTCATACCGCTCATGGTGGTGTAATAGCCTGTTCCATAACGCCCTGCACGCGAAGTATACTGGTTGAAATAGTTGTCCACAGAAACGCTAGAGCTACCTGTGATACCCCATGAGCCACGAATGCCAAACATAGACACTACACTCTGCAGAGGCTTGAAGAAGGGCTCGTCACTCAGATTGTAACGCAACGAGACATTGGGCGAATAGAACCACGGATTCTTCGGTCCGAACTTGGAATTACCGTCTGCACGCAGTCCGAAGCCCACGCTATATCGCGACTTGTAGGAGAAATGCGCCTGATACACCCAGTCCTGCCAAGCAGACTTCATGGTACCTGGCTGGTTGTCCATACTCAGCAGATGCGCATCGATGGTCGCCGACTCAATGCCGTTGGGTATTGAGCTCTGGCCTAAATACTGATAGGTATTCTTCTGGGTGCCTGCCTCGTAGTAGGCCATCATTGTAAGATATATATCCTCGTTCTTGAATGCCGGCGTGAAAGTGAGCTTCATACGAGAACCCATCTTGAACTGGTTCTGCTCCGTATTGGTGATGAAGTTATAGTCTCCATCGGTATAGCTGCCGTTCGACAAGCTTCCCGGCATGTACGTCGGCTTGGAGTATGCGTAGATATCAAAGTACACACGGCCATCGAATGTCAGTCGGTGCTTACCGTTCTCTGTGCCCAGCAGTTCGTACTTGATATTGAAGTCGGGCACGATGCTGTAGGTCTGTTCTTTCTGCCACGACATATTGGCGTAAGCCACTGGGTTACCGATAGACACCACATCAGCGAGCTCTGTTGAGGTATAGTTACCATCGTCGGGTGTCTTGCCGTTCATGGTGGGGTTCATCAGGAAGTACTCACCAGTGTTATGTCCAAAGCGGTCATAGCGGTAGATGCTGGCGTTTGGCGCCATTGCCAAAGCCATAGCAAGCAGGTTGTTGTTTGAATTGCCGTTCTTGCTGCTACCGTAGGTATAGTTTTTCAGGTTGTCGGTATAGGTCAATGCGAAATTGGTCGAGAAGCGGATGCGGTCGGAGACGTTGTAATCGAGCACCAGTCGCGTGGTAAGTCGGTCCAGACGCTGTTTGATGACCATACCTGTCTGGTGGTTATAGCTTCCTGAGATACGGAAAGTTGCCTTCTGTCCGCCACCCGAGATGTTCACGCTGGCCTCGTGGTCCTCACCGAACTGTGAGATAGCATCGACCCAGTCGGTGTTCTTGTTCCAGTTGTTGGCCTCAGCCCATGACTCAGCGGGAATGTAGTTGATCTCGTTGATGGTAGAGGTGGCTGTTGAGCTCTGTGTGGGATTATAGAACTCTTCCTTGAGCATCATAGTGTAGTTGTCACCATTCAGCAGGTCATAGCCTGCAGGCATCCACTTGCCAGTGAACTTATAGCCAAAGGTCACACGGGGTTTTCCTCGTGCACCTCGCTTGGTGGTGATCTGAATGACACCGTTTGCACCTTGCGCGCCCCAGATGGCGGTGGCAGCAGCGTCCTTCAGCACGGTGATGCTGGCAATATCGTCCACGCTGACGGCGAGCAGCGACGAGAATGCCTCCTCGTCAATGTTCTCAGGGTCGAAGTCGGCCTTGTCATATTCAAAAATCTTGTCATCGACTACAATCAGCGGCTCTGCATTACCATTCAGAGTAGAGACACCACGTAGGCGCATCGACGTACCTGCACCGAGGTTACCTGAGTTGGTCACAATGTCCAAACCGGCAATCTCACCTTGTAAAGCCTCGTCGGCCGAGGTAAAGGCCATACCTTCGATTTCCTGAAGGTTGAAAGTCTGCTGTGACACAGATATCTCACGCTTGTCAATGTTCAGACCTCCTGAACTGGCACGGCGTCCCACGACCTTCACCTCACCAAGCGTGGTCTTGTCGTCCTCCAGCTTGATGGTGAATGTCTTCTGGTCGCCGATAGGTATTATCTTTGTCTTACTGCCTACATAAGAGACAACAAGCTTATTCTTCGGGCTCTTAATCTCCATGGAGAAGTTACCCATCATATCTGTCTGCGTATGACTGACAATACGGTTGTTACCGTCTCGCTCCACTACGTTGGCCAATGAAATAGGCCCCATAGCATCTTCCACAGTACCCGATATGACTCTCCCCTGTGCCAACACCACTTGTGCAGTAATGGTGAACAGGAGTGTCAATAGGATTTTAATTCTTGACATAATTATCAATTATCAGTTATCAATTATCAACTATCATTATCAATACTCCCTCTTGCTGTTGTAACACAGTGGTGTGTCGATACCGTGAATGGTCACGAACGATGAACTCTCAATCGACTTGAAGGTTCCATAGGAAGAGCTAACGTCAGCCGTTGTGATGTCACGGGCCAGAAGGTTGGCTGTGTCAGAAGAAGCATTTACGGTCACACTCGTGTTCGAGGCATCCCTCACCGTAAGCCGGTTGTCACCGCCGGTGACAATCAGCGTCTGGGCAATACCGAGGGCGTTCGAGCAGAAGGTGGAGTAAGCTGGCTCAGGTGTTGTCAGACCCGTTACGGGGTCGAAGTTCTTGAAGAATCGGTCGGCAAAAAGCGAACTATTCTGCGTATGGTAACGCACGAACTTCGACATCTTGTCCAACTGTTCCTTCACATAGTTAGCTGCATCGCTCTGAGTGGTGAAGCCATATTGATCGGCTACACTTTCCCAGTTCTCAACGATGGCCATCACCTGCTTCCAGGTGGGCAGCCCCATCGTCTGCTGCGCAGTCTGCATAGCAGCGAAGGTGGGTGCATAGATGGTGTAATTATAAGCACTGAGCATTCCCCAATTGTCCTGGTCGTTGATAATGCGGTATGACTTCAGCTTGGTATTCTTCTGAGCCTCTGTCTCGCTGCCTGTAAGGATGCCTGAGAAAGTATAGATATCCTCATTGTTGAACTGGAGGCAGAAGTTGAGGAAGTGGTCATATTCTGGAGCATTCACGTCGTAGTCGGCATTTTCGTCATAGAACTCTGGGCGCGACAGCGTCTGCATGACGGTCCTGATGGTGGGCTGCAACGGATAGTCCAGACGATAGACAGTACCGTTCTCAATCTTGGCATCGGCACTGTTCGCATCGAAGGTCTCGGTGATGGTTGACCACTGGGCTGGATCAGACTCCTGCAGTCCGCCAGCCACCTTATTACCGTCGACCACGATGGTTCCGCCTTGTTTGGTTTTGTAGTAGCGGTTACCATAAAGTCCGTACTGTACACTGCCCTTACCCGTCTCGGTAGAGTCAGCCAGGACGATGGTGCAATAGTCCAGCAGGTCTTTGATCTGGCTATTAAAAAGACCGGTCTCGATATTGATATCCTGGGCATTGGCAGTTTCCACATAGGAGCTGAGCTGATTGTAGGGTCCCGACTGGTAGAGATATCTTTTCACCAAGATGTGGAAAGAACCGTCAGCCTGTGGGTCGAAGCGGAAACGCAAGCCTTTCAGACCGTCCTCATCCTTCACCGATGCTGGGTCAATCACGATGAACTGCGTCTCGTTGTCCGTCGGAACGAAAAGTCCGTAGCGAGCCTTCATCGAAAGCAGGTAGTAGTACATGTCAGCACCCAGTTTCGAAGGCACACCGGCTGTTGCCTGATGGTCGTTGAGCATCTCGCCCATCGTGCGCATGTCCTTATATACTGATGCTGGACCGAGCACCGAGTTATAAAGCTTCGGGCCGAACAGTTTGTTCATCTTGTAGATCACGCCGTTGTTGGCAATCGTCACATCATAGTTGCCGTCGCTCTTCTTCTGTATGTCGTTCTTTGTCACATCCAGGAACTCGAAGGCATCGTTCTGAACCGTAGAGAACGTACTGGGAACGGTCTTGGTCAGATAGGGTTTCATCACGTTGTTCAGAATGCTTGCAAAGATTGATGGGTCGTTATTAAAGATGGCATCGAGGTGAGCATTCAGATTGGCTGCAGACAATTCGAGTCCGGGGACACCGAGGTTCTTCAGAATATAAGCAGCTTCTTTCAGGAAGTAATCCTCCACGGCCTTGTCTTCAGGAGCCAAGAAGGCAGCAATCTCAGCATCGTCGTTGGCAGAACCACCCTTCAGTGTCGGATTATAATAGTTCCAACCTGGGTCGAAGTCCAGCAACTGGTTGTCGGCCACCGTCACGCCACGTGTGGGCTGGGCAAGCTTGGCACGCTGGGAGTTTTTGCTCAGGTAACGGATGGCAAATACTGTGTCCTGCACGCCCGATCCGCCCGAGGTTTCCTGATACTGCTCCGTCAGCGTCATATCGGCATCGGGGAACGCATAGTAGTCGAGCATACGCGAGATGTAACGAGTGTCGCTGTTCTGGCGTAGTATCTCGGCCATGTTGCCGGGATTCACCAGGACCTCGTCCAGTTGGTGGATGTAACCATTCTGGCAGACCACATCGCCCTTCAGCACCGTACGGTCGAAGATGTAAGCGGCTCCGTCCACATAGTCGTGGCCGGTGAGAACCTTGAAGTCGCTGTCATCGCCCGTCACCGTCATGTTGTTGTTCAGCATGTACTCACCGGTGAAGTGTACCATCGGGGCAACCGTGTTGTCGAACACGGCCAACATCTGGCTGCGCCCGCCGTCCTTGAAACGTGCGAAGTACTTGTTGTTGGCAGGCAGATCCTGTGCTGAATACTGGGTCACAGCGTAGGACAGGCGCATGTTCGTGGCGTGTTTCACCAGCTGACCCTGCAACATGTTGCCAGAAGCATTCTGCATGTTCGACAGTGTACCCACGAGAATGGCGTTGTCGAGCATCGTCGAGAACAGCAGTTCAGCCTTCTGCGAGTGTGTCAGCGCCTCGTAGCTGCTGGCACCAAACTTGTTGTTGCCGCCTGCGAAGAACCGCGCAAAGGCATCGTCATTGGCTGGGAAGATAGTCTTACTACCCGTCTGATTCAGCACATCCGCATAACCCAGGTCCTCAATCAGCCTGCAGTACGTATTGAACGTACCCTCAAGCTGGGCGGGGTGCTGAAGCTCCTTGTAGATACTCTCGCCAAGCCAAGATGGCAATTCTCCTTCTGGCACCACGTAGTCCTTCGTACAGGACCCCAATGCAAGGCACAGAAGAGATGCATACAAAAAGAGTTTTTTCATAAGTGTTATTAGTTATATATTTTTTGTTTTGTTTAGCCGCAAATGGCAGTAGATATGTTTCAGCCTGCAAAATAACTAAAAAAAAATGAAATAGGCAACTATTTAACAGGCTTTTTTCTAAAATCAGCAAAATTTATACTACAATGATTAAAAACTGTATGTTCTCATATCTTTAGGTGTACGATCGAACAAAAAAGCTTCGGGAACTGGAATTAACTGACTCAAGTATGAAAATTCTTTGCAAGATCTCCGCGAAGCGCCAATAAAGAGTGTATGAAGCATTTTGAATATTTCGATGTCCTTTAGGTTACCTTTTTTGTGTCCCTTAACATGAAGGGACTTAAGTACTTTGGAGTACGTGGAATCAACGAGGGGAAAACGCCCTCTTTGAATCCAAAGTGTGTAATTTTGGTCATTCATTTAATGAATGTCACAACAACTGCCATGTATTGCAGAAATAACCACCAATTAATGGAAAATGCCCTACCTTCCCTACCGCGACAGAAGAAGAACTCCTTCCTCGAAACAATCTACATTATGAGTAGAAATAAATTAATGGTGGAGAATAATTGCCAAGTGTCAAAAATTCCCCCTATCGCGGCAATAATTACCTATAGGATATACCATATTACCATTATCTTTGCAGCAGAAAATACGATTTTAATTCATAATTAACTAAAACAAAACACATGAAAAGGTTTCATTTACAACCATTGAAGTCTATTTTGCTGACGGCTGCTCTGTTCTTCACGACCGTTGCGAATGCCGCCAATGTGATTGGAGAACCAGTCACAGAGTTTACTAACCCTGATCTGATGAAACTGGACTGGCCCTACTCTGTACAGGGTTCCACTCGCAGGCTGTTACGCACGAACCTGCTGACGTTCAAGATCAGCGCTCCTAAGGCTGGCAAGTATGCGGTGGAGTATCTGGTGAACGCCACTGGCAACAACGTGCAACTGGCCGCCACCGCATCGAAATCGCTGTCAGAGGATATCTGGGAGCCCGATTTCAATGCCTTTGCACATATCACGACTGTTACCGACGAGGAACTGCCTGTACCCGCTGATGACAACACAGAAGGCGTAGAGCCCTTTATCCCTGCAAATCCCGTGTATATGTATTCTTCTGTTGACCTGGAAGCTGGCACCAACTATGTGTATATATGGATGCATGTTTACTGGCGCAATGACGCGCTGGCTCCACAGAAAGTGCAGTTCCGCAGCATCCGCGTGCTGCCGGAGGGTTCTGGAGAAGTGGGCGAAGTGGCTGCCCGTGCCAGCCAGAAAGCATTTCGTGTAAAATACTACCACAGTCTACAGGATGCCACTACATCAACGATGGTGAACGACTATGAAGCGCTGTTGGAGGCCATCCGTAATGACTACACGAAAGTAGATACCATGCGGATTGTCGGGGACATAGCAGCCGCTGAGGCTAAGGAGCAGTCCGTACGGCACGACAAGGGGGTGATAGTAGGGACCGACTCCACCCGTATAGACATGCTGCTTTACCACAACGAATACAATAACCCTGAGACAATGCAGCCGCTGGGTGGCTATGACGAGAGTGGAGCCTACGAAATGGAACTTGGACTGGAGGACTACCCGGCACAACTAGAGTTCACCCGAAACAACTACTTCACTTATAAATTCACAGCCGCTGACGACCTGACTACCGATGGCACATGGTACATACAGTATTATGCCAGTTCACAGAACTCGGCAACCATCGAAATGACCATACTGGCCGAAGACAGTGCTACGGTGGTGATGCCTACCTATAAGCTGAGCACCAATAATGGAGCATGGCAAAACTACGAGTTGATGGATAAACGCGACCTGGCCAAGTTCCGCATGGAGCCCGGCAAGACCTACTATCTTCACATGTTCTATAACCAGTACACCAACGTCAGGGACATTCTGGTAAGGTACCTGCCCAAGGAATACCACACCGCCTCACAGTTGGAGGAACTTCTGCAACAGGCACAAGCCGTGCTGTGGGACTACCGTGAAGGTACTGATGCCTACAACCTAGTAGAGGACCGCACACTTCTTGAACAACTCCAGGCAGCAACTGATCATGCAGACGACGTTGTCTTCAGCGAAGAGATAGAAGAGGTAGACAAGGCATACGAAGATCTTCAAGATGTACTGAATTCTTTCCTAACCACATTGAAACTGTTTAATCTCATACCGAACTCTACTGACTTTGACGTGACGGCCTACGAACGTAGCAGCAACTGCGGCTACAAGGAAGACGGAGGCATCATGCAGCTTGACAACTTCCGTTCTGGAGGCTACATGATTTATAAGGTATATAACAAGCTGGACGCCGAATACGAGGTAGACTTTGAGTTTGCCCACGCTTTTGACGGAGCACAGATGCAGTTCCAGTTCTTTGTTGAGGAGAACGGTGACGAGATTCCCGTCTCAGAAGTATGGTCTGACCAGTATGAAAGTACCGGTGGCTGGCAGGTCTTCGAGCCCAAGCACCTCAAGATAGGGGCTGCCCCGCAAGGATACATCTATCTGAAGATTTCGGGTGAAGGAAACGGTCAGGCCTATGTCGGCAATCCACGCCAGTTCGTATTCAACGCCATCCCAGGAACTGAGGGTGCAGGTGCTAAGGCGCTGGAGACTGCACGCCAGAAGTTCTATGCCGCATTCACCAACGAGGGAATCGAGGCTAAGATAGCTGAGGCCGAAGCTGCATTGACACCTTATGCCGAAGGTACAATCTATGACAAAATCATCATTGATCGTACACCTATAGAAACCGTACTAACAGCCATTCTGCAGGCTCGCGAATCGATTGCAGCCGACGATGGAGCCCTGCGTCGTCAGGCTTCCGATGCGCTCGACAATGCCATACAGGGGCTGAAGCGTCTCAACTTCTATAACGTCATCCCAACCTCCGAAGAGTTTCCCTTCAACATCAATAATGGTGCCATGTGGGACAAATGGCGTTCCGAGGGATCCAATATAGGTTTCGGCTATGAGGGAGGCAGCGTGGTCTATACAGTTTATGTAGCAGAGGATGCCAAGTATAACCTAACGGTAAATATGTCTAATCCTGCTCCTGCCGTCATAGAAGAGAAGGACGAGGAGGGCAATGTCATCAGTAGCACACCTAATGAAGAGAATGCACAAGTACGTCTCTCAGCCCTTTTGGACGAGGCCGCTTACTACGAGACGCTATTCAACGTACCCAACACAGGCGGATGGGGCAACCGTGAGGATGTGGTGATAGAGGGCATACCCATGCCTGCCGGCATCATCCAGTTCAAGCTCTTCGGAGAAAAGGCCGTCGGTGGCTGGGTAGGCAACATCTATCAGATTGGTTTTGAGAAAGTGGCTGGCAGCGAAGGACAGGGGTCACAGGCCGTAGCTAACGGTATTGAGGTCATAGACAACCATCAGGAAAAGTATGGTTCACATGTCATCTACGACCTGCAGGGGCGCAAGTTGACTGTGATGAAGAAAGGTATCTACATCGTCAACGGCAAAAAGATGCTAGTGAAGTAAGAAAAGTTGTATAAAAGAGACTTTCAGGCCTTGCGCTCACGGTATTCCGAGGGTGTGAGGCCTGTCTGTTTTTTAAAGCACTTACTGAAATAGTGAGCATCGCTGAACCCTACTGCATAGGCAATCTGCGAAAAAGGTTCCTGTGACTGTGCCACCATGTCCTCTGCGTGCCTAATACGTATGTGACGTAACAGTTCTACGGGGCTGATGCCTACGAGTGACTTCACTTTGTTATAGAATGCCGTACGCCCCAGGCAGACGGCCTGAGCCAGTTGCTCCACCTTTAAGTCGGGATCAGACAGATTATCTTCAATGTAAGCCAACAATTGCTCCATCATCACCTTGTCGCTATCGATAATATCAGTTGGGCGCAACCTTAGCACATTAGTTTTCGCTTCGTTTTCATCAGGCATAGGCTCCTGCGGGCATTCTCCCTGCATATCTCCGTCTTCCTTGCTGTCGGCAGTTGTGCCGTGAGACATCTCTTCGAGCAGCAACGAGAGCATACGGCTCTTCTGGCGTTCTTGTCTGGCTCTGGTGTGCAACAAATAAATCCATCCAGCAACTGCCACCAAGCCTGCCAGAAGCAAGATGTAAAGAAGCTTAGCCCACCATGTTTCCCAAAAAGTAGGATGCACATACAGCCATATTGCCTGCTCATTATCGGCCCATGACCCATATTGGTTTGTACTACGTACCAAAAGCCGGTGCCGACCGGGAGGTAGATTGCTGAAGGATATGCTATGGTCTGTGCCCAGGTTGTTCCATTGGTTGTCTATGCCTTCCAGTTTGTATGCGTAGTGTATCATGTAGTTGTCCTGATAGTCTATGGCAGCAAAGTGAATGGTCAAACTACGCTGCTTTGGCGACACATGGAGCGTATCGCCTGCAGCCAGTTGCAGCATCTCCTGTGAGCCGTGGAAAAAGATACTCCTGAACACCAATGGCGGCACATAGTTTTCCTGTCCTATCTGCTCAGGAGAGAAACTGATATAGCCATTGGTTGTGGCAAAGGCTATCTGTCCGGTCTGGGAGTTGAATGCGGGCTTGGCCTCTGTCAATTCCGTATGCTCGCCCAAGTATCGTGGGCCAAAGAGCCAAAACTGGCCCGTTTCGGTCTCACGCATGGCAAGACTACTCTCGCAGCCAATCCAGAGATTGCCCCTGCTGTCTTCAAGCATATTGAGAATGGTGCCATAGTCACCATCCGAACGTCCTGCCGCCTTCAGCAGTAGTTTTTCACTCAACAGTTGACGGTCAGCCACCTGCTGCAAACCACCTCCCACAGTAGCCACAAAAATACGTCCCTCACGGTCGACGCAGGCCTGCATCACATCGCTGGTCATCAGCGAAGTAGTATCGCCAGGTATATGTTTGTGAGCATAGAACTTGATGTCGGATGGACTCTTGAACTGTTCTGAGAAAGCCACCAGCCCGTTCGAGGCAGAAACGAGAACAATGCCGTCGCGAGTGCCAGTCATTCGGCGTACCTTGAAAAAGTCCCTTACAGGGTATTGCCTTAGCTCGTTGCCAGCATGAATAAATCGGTCACCGGACATCAGCCCAATCCCCTGCTCAAAAGTGCCCACCCATAAGCGATGCTGATGGTCCTCGTAAACATCATAAACCTGATTGCTGGGCAGCGACCATATATTGCTGTCATCGTGCAGATAGTGGCTTACATTACCATCTCCGGCTACGCAGTAAAGTCCATCGCCCTTGGTTCCTATCCAGATACGCCCCTGACTGTCCTGATACAGACAGTACACATGATCTGCAAATCGTGTGGGTTGCCGTTGCAAACGTCCGTCACTTCCCAAATAGTTCACATCGCTGCCATTGACAATGGCGACACGCCCCTCGATGTCACCTGCCCACAGTCGTCCACGATGGTCATAACAGATGCTTCGCACCTGCTGCATCTGCTCAAGAACAGTTGAACTGAACACACGTTGGCCGAAATTGACCACTGCCACATCGTGCTCGCCCGCAAACCACAGGTCACCGCGACTATCAATATACCAACGGTCAATAGAGGGCTGCTCAGGGGACGTTCTGACAGACTGAGGCACCAGGTGTCCCGTCTGTTCGTCATAATAGCCGAAGAATCCCTGTTCGGTACCCACCCACACGGTACCGTAGCCGTCCTCATGAACAAGCCGTCGTTTGCTTTGATGCAAAGTTGATATAGAACCCGCAAAAGCTATTGACCGGAACTTCCCGTCGACCGTACCAAGCAGCACACCTCCTTCTGCGGTCAACACCCAGATTCGCTGCCGGCTGTCAATACTAATCTCTTCTACCCTTCCGTCGCCGACATCTGAAAGTATGTACTGGCGGCTTTTGGAGTCGTACACAAGTATGCCAGCATTTGTTGTGGCCACCAGATAGCGATCAACAATGGTATCTAAAGCCCTCACCTCTTTGATCTGACCAGGCAGACTCCTAAGGACGGGCACGAGGTTTTTCCCGTCGTAACAGGCAAAGCGACCATCACGCGTGGCAAGAAACACCTGTTGTGCTATCTGTCTGACGAATACGTATGGCAGCTGTGTCTTCAGGTCAGTGCCGACAACAGACGTTCCTCCGTCAGTACACAGCCATTCGCGCCCCCAGCTATCCAGTTCAACGCCGTAGACCGTCTTTCCTGGCAGTCTTCCATTCTCAAAGCTGAACATTTCTATGGATTCCGGAGACAGTCCACGGTGTTCATCAATGCGGATGCAAGGACCATCCTCGTTACGACTGAACAACCAGGTGTAACCATTCTGCAGAGATTCAATACGTTGGCAGATAAATGGTTTCCCTAAATGCTTGTCAATGAGGGCAGAGACATTGAGGAAACGGCAAGTACTACGGTTGAAAAGGAATACCTGACGGTCATAGGTCAGGCACCAGATACCGTTAACCTCAGAAGGTGTAATCTTCAGAAGACGGTTAGTAGTCAGTGTGCGGTTATGTCCGGTGTGGTCATTAAATGTTGAGAACGTATAGCCATCATAACAGTTCAGTCCATTCCACGATGAGAACCACATCAGCTGATCGTGTGTCTGTTCCATGCTTGATATCGCGTTCGATGCCAGACCGTCTCTCAGGCTGAACCTCCTGACACTGCAATAGGGTTGAGCTTCAGTACCCATCAGTATCATGACCAGTAGAATAGTCAATATTGTCCTTCTCATATCCGTAATTTGTTCTGTTGCGTGCAAAGATACAACAATTTTGGCAAAATGGATACTTTTGGATGGTGATTTTTTGTTTGAACTGGTGGAATAATTATCGTGGGTACGAATTGTCACAAAGAATGCCTTTTACTGTTTAGTTTTGTTACTACCTTTGCATCAAACTTTAAAACCCCAAAACATGAAAAGAAGCGTAATCCGACAACTGGCCTTGACCTTCGCATTGCTGACAACCATCGGCACCCAGCTGAAGGCTACAGTGGTAGACATTCCGACCAAAACAGGAACTTACATCTCGTGGAGCAACGCCACGGGCAGTAACTATGAAGTAGAGAATAACGGTGACAATGTGGGAAGCACGGGCAAAAACACCCAGCTGCAGTTCACCATCAACAATACCGTGCAGCAAGACTATACGCTGACCTTTGCGCTCGGCTCTAAGTATGAAGCTAAGATGCGGGTGACACTGAAAAGTGCTACTGGCACCATCCTGGACAAAGTGGTGACAATTCCCAACACAGGCAGCTGGACACCTACAGAGGTTCATTATTTCTTTTTAGATCAGCTACCAGCCGACAAATACACCCTCAGTTTCCGTGTGACCGAAGCTTCAAGCTATGCGGGCAATTGGGGAAAACTGGCTTTCTATGCCGGCGACGGCGTGCCACATGCTCCGGGTACTGTTCCAATAGGCAGCGGCAGCTACGACGGCGGTGCCCGTACTGAGAACAATAACGACAACGTGGGGTGGATTGTTGCCGGAAGTACGGCCAAATACAATTTTATCTGTGACGAGCCAGGTGTCTACGAGATAACTACGATGCTGCAGCGCTACAATCAGGGCGGCACCATCAACATAAAAGTGGAGGACATAACAACGGGCAATACCGAGGTGGACGGTGACTACGTTGTCTCACCCAAAGCATCCACCAGCTACGTCAATACCCGTATTCCCCTGGCTGGTGAAATGACTAGAGGGTTGAAGAAGATGACCTTTACCTTCAGAGGCGGAGAGTCGTTTATCTGTAACTATAAGGCATTGACCTTCAAACGAGTGGCCGACCACTGGTCTACGGCAAAGGGCATCGGTATTGAGGGGCTGGAGGTCCTGGCTGGCACCACTACCGACTGGGAGTGCATTCTGCCGAAAAACTATGCCAACAATCAAGTAGTCTTCAACCTACAGGCCATCAACGGATTGCTGGCAGTTACAGCCGCCCAAGGCGGGAATCCTGTGACAGTAACCAGTCTGGGCAACAACACCTACAGCATAGAGACTCCTGAGGTGAAAAAGGAGACCGTCATCACATTCACACTGACGCCCGATGAAGGATTTTATGCAGAAAAGAAGACTTTCACACTCCGTATTTACCAACTCGGCGACATACCCAGCGCCCGTGCCACACTCAGTGGCAGCCAAAACAGCCGGGTCGTAACATTGACTTTCGACCGTGAAATAGAGAAAGCAACAGCTACCTTCGGTAATCAGACGCTGACAGGCGGAGATGGTACAAACACCGTCCGTTTCACCATCTGGGATTTGGATTATAATAAAGACTATACTTTCACCCTGACAGAGGCAACTGACCATTACGGGAACACGTTGGAACAGCCTCAGAGTGTAAAATTCACTGTAGGCAGCAAACCCGCCATAGAGCAGAAGGTCTACGACTATGTGGTAGACAATACTGACAAGTTATTAAAAGCCATCAGTGCTGTCAACAGCAAAGGAGGAACTGCCCGGAAAACCATCTTCCTGAAAAACGGCATCTATGCTATGCCTGAGACATCGACGCTCATCAAAGCTACCAACGTCTCGCTCATCGGCCAGTCAAGAGAAGGGGTGGTCATCCTAGGAACCAGCAAGGAGGATGGACAGGGGTCAGCCATCTTCAAGACTGAGGGCAACGGACTCTACCTGCAAGACCTCACCCTTCGCACTTCCCACTGGCGCACCGGCGAGTTCTATGGCCGTGTGTTAGCCCTCAATGCTACCAACGAGAAGATGGTGATGAAACGTGTTGACCTGGAAGGACAGCAGGACACTTACCTCTGCGGTCATCGCGCCTATCATGAGGACTGCGGTGTTTACGGAACAGTAGACTTTATCTATGCCGGTGGTGACAATTTCTTCCAACACTGTGACATCGTCATTGAAAACCGTAAAGGCAACGTCATCACAGCACCATCAACAAGCCAAGCCCAGCGTTGGGGAATGGTTTTCAACGAATGTACCATCAAGGCCGCTCCCAATGCCCCGTTAGTCACCAACGGCAGTTTCAGCCTGGGACGTCCCTGGCACAACGAGCCACGCACCTACTACCTGAATACAACGATGGAGGTAAAGCCCAGCGACACCGGATGGGCAGGAATGAGTACAGTTCCCACCCACTTCTATGAATATAACTCTATGGATAAGAACGGAAAGCCCATCGATCTGAGTCGAAGGGGCAACTCCCCATCGAGCACAAACAGTTACAAACCCGTACTCACCGATGAAGAGGCTACACTCTATACTGCCAGAAACGTATTAGGAGGAAACGACGCATGGGATGCAGCTGTTCTTACACGGCAGCTACCTGCCCCTCAGGGTCTGCGTATAGTAGGTACAGAACTGAAATGGGATGCTGTGGAGGAAGCACGATGCTATTTGGTCTGCAAGAATGGTGACTATCTAGCCTGTACCACAAGCACATCACTCGCATTGGGAACAGTAGAAGAAGGTGCTATATACACCGTACAGTGTGCCAACCTGATGGGTGGTCTTGGTGATAGCTCACAATGTGAAGGCACCGCCCCGTCTGCTCTCAAGGAGAAGACGCCTGCTTTTCCAGGTGCTGAGGGATATGGACGTTATGTTACCGGAGGTCGTGGCGGGCAGGTATATCATGTCACCAACTTGAAAGACTCAGGCACCGGTTCGCTGCGGTGGGCATGCGAACAGAGTGGCACACGAACCATTGTGTTCGATGTCAGCGGCACCATACACTTGAAATCTCAACTGAAACTGCGTAACGGCAATGTCACCATAGCCGGACAGACAGCACCCGGAGACGGAATCTGCGTGGCAGACTGGGATTTTACGATTGCGGCCCCGAACGTCATCATCCGCTACATGCGGTTCCGTCCAGGTGAGACCTCGCAGGGCGAACCTGACGGTCTGGGCGGCTTCGATGGACGCGACATCATCGTAGACCACTGCTCTGTGAGCTGGTCAGTCGACGAGTGCCTATCCGTCTATGGCAATGAACACATGACCGTACAATGGTGTATCGTCAGCCAAAGCCTGCGTAACTCAACCCACGCAAAGAGCGCCCACGGATACGGCGGCAACTGGGGAGGAAAGGGTGCCACCTACCATCACAACCTCGTGGCTCATCATGACTCGCGTACGCCGCGATTCGGCAACCGTCCCACTTTTGTACAGCAGGACACCACCGACTACCGTTGCAACGTCATCTACAATTGGGCGGGTAACGGCTGTTATGGAGGTGAAGGAATGAAGATAAACATGGTGAACAATTACTACAAGCCCGGACCAGCCACCGACGGGAGGGCTACAGGAAGCCGGTCTCCCCTAGCCTACCGCATCTGCGGTCTGGGTGTAACCTCCAAAGAGGGTGACGGCAGCTACCACATCTGGGGCAAATATTATGTCGACGGCAATGAGAACCCTGACCACCCCTCTTTGAAAACAAAAAACTGGGAGATGGGCATCTACCCTCAGATTTCCACAGACAACTGGGGATACACCGCAACGACTAAAGATACCATGCGGCTGAACGAGCCATTGCCATTCATCTATGTCACTACCCATACCCCACAGCAAGCCTATGAACAAGTGCTGAAATACGCAGGGGCTTCGCTTCACCGCGATGCGCTCGATGAAGTCATCATCAGTGACACACGGCAGCGCAAAGCAACCTATACCGGCGACACCAGCAAGGGCGACTGGCCTGGCATCATCGACTCTCCGTTCGACCTGAAGCCCAATGGAGCAGCCGCAGAGTGGACACCCTGGCCCGAGCTTTCCACTACCAACGCGCCGCTGGACACTGACGGCGACGGAATGCCCGACGATTGGGAAACGGCAAACGGATTGAACCCCAACAACAAGGCCGACGGCACGTTTCGCAATGACGAGGGCTACACCAACCTGGAACTATATATGAACGCCATTGTGGACCACATCACCCAAGCTCAGAACGAGGGCGGAACCCCTGAAGGTTTCATTGAGTATGCTACAGAGGAGGATCTGACAGGAGTCATCAATATTCCCACCAACGAGTTGAACCCCGACAAGGCGGAAATCAGCATCGACAAAAGTGGCAAACAGGCAGCAAAGGTTCTTAACAGAAGCTTTGACAGCTTCTCAAACGGCGATCAGGCCACGTTCTTGTTGAATTGCAAGCAGTCTGGCATCTATACCATCAGTCTTGATGCCGCCACAACCCGCAGCGACTTCAAACTGGTCATTGAAATCACCGATGTCGCCAGTGGCATCACAGAGGTCGACAAGACCATTGCCGTCATCAACACGGGCGACTGGCAGAAATACAAGACCTACACTTTCGAGACTGGCGGAATGACAGAAGGCACAAAGAGGCTTACTATGACCTGGCTTAGCACCAAGGGGCAGTATACTGGTAATGTAAAGAATATTTCTCTGCTACTTTCCAATGCTGACGGTATCCAATCAGTACCCACAACCCTTTCCCCTTCATCGTCCATCATCTACGACCTCAAAGGACATACAGTCCCCACACTGAACAAAAAAGGTATTTATATTAGAAACGGAAAGAAAATCGTCATCAGATAAACCTATGAAAAGAAGAACCCTTATTGTCATTGCTGCCCTGTTGCTCTCTACTAACCTGGCAGCACAGCAGCTACCTTATCAGAACCCAAGACTCACCGCCGCTGAACGTGCAGAAGACCTGCTGGGCAGACTTACCCTTGAAGAGAAAACCCGACTGATGCGCAACGGCTCACCAGGCATCCCCAGGCTAGGTGTACCCCCCTTCGACTGGTGGAGTGAAGCCCTTCACGGTGTGGGACGCAACGGCATCAGCACCATTTTCCCCTCATGTATCGGTATGGCCTGCTCATTTGACAATGATCTTATTGAGCGCATCTTCTCTGCCGTCAGCGACGAAGCACGTGCCAAAAACACAATAGCCCGCCGTGAGGGAAAAGTGGGGAAATACAGCTGTCTCTCGTTCTGGACACCAACCATCAACATCTTCCGCGACCCACGCTGGGGACGCGGGCAGGAAAGCTATGGCGAAGACCCTTTCATGAACGCACAAATGGGGCTTCGTGTGGTTCGCGGACTACAGGGAAGCCCATACACCATTCCTAACAGTATGGGGAGTCAGTACTATAAACTCTATGCCTGCGCCAAGCACTTCGCCGTACACAGCGGACCTGAGAAGAGCCGCCATTCCATGAACATTGAGGACCTCTCGCCACGTGACCTCTGGGAGACATACCTACCCGCATTCAAGACACTGGTTCAGCAAGGAGACGTAAAAGAGGTGATGTGTGCCTATCAACGCTTCGACGGCGACCCTTGCTGCGGTTCAAACCGTCTGCTACAGCAGATCCTACGCGATGAGTGGGGCTTCCAAGGACTGGTGGTCAGTGACTGCGGAGCCATCGGAGACTTCTGGCAACCAGGTCGCCACGAGGTATCGGCAGACCAGCCGGCAGCGGCAGCCAAAGCTGTAGCGAGTGGTACTGACGTAGAGTGCGGCGCCCACTACGGAAGCCTGACGAAGGCTGTGGAACGGGGCGATATCAGTGAGGAGCAAATCGATGTTAGCGTCCGCAGATTGCTGAAAGGCCGTTTCGAACTAGGCAACTTCGACCCTGACTCCATCGTTCCCTGGGCACAGATTCCCCCATCGGTCATTGCCTGCAAAGAACACATTCAGCTGGCCCGGCAAATGGCACGTGAACAGATGGTGTTGCTGAAGAATGACGGCATTTTGCCGTTGAAGCCTTCAGCAGACGGACTCATGGTAATGGGGCCCAATGCTGCTGACTCAACCATGCTGTGGGGCATCTATTTCGGGAAGGCATCCCACACGGTAACTCCCCTTGAGGGCATCAGAACCAAAGTAGGAGATGTGCCTTACCTGACAGCCTGCGGTATCACAAAAATGACGGTCAAGGAGAGAGCTGTGGGTAAAGCCACAGAAGCTGCTGACGGCAGCACGACATTACAAATGATAGAGAAAGGTGAGAAAACCTACACTGCGGCTGAGATACTTGAGGCTGCCAGTAAGGCAAAGACCATCATCTTCGTAGGTGGTATCACGCCCAACTTGGAGCGTGAACAGACAAGTGCCAAAGATATTGGCTTCGATGGCGGCGACCGCACAACCATTGAACTGCCTCAGGTGCAGCGCGACATTCTCAGGTTACTCCACGAGGCTGGCAAACAACTGATACTGGTCAACTGCAGCGGGTCTGCTGTGGCGCTGGAGCCAGAACTGGAGTCGTGCAACGCCATTATCCAGGCTTGGTATGCCGGCGAACAGGGTGGACACGCCTTGGCTGACGTTCTGTTCGGTGACTACAACCCATCAGGGCGCCTGGCCGTCACCTTTTATCGCAACGATGCACAACTGCCGCCCTTCGAGGACTATTCGATGAAAGGACGTACCTACCGCTATTTTCGCGGCAAACCGCTCTTCCCATTCGGCTACGGACTGAGTTATACCACTTTCAGTTATGGAGCGGCTTCCTTTGGAAACCATGAGGTGACAGTGAACGTTGCCAATACGGGCAGCGTGGATGGAACAGAGACTGTACAGGTCTATCTACGCCGTCCAACAGACTTAGAGGGTCCCACAAAGACGCTTCGAGGCTATAGTCGCGTACACCTAAAAGCCGGTGAGCAGAAAACCGTGAAAATAGACTTCCCCCGCGAACGCTTCGAGTGCTGGGACAATGATACTCAAACCATGCGTGTCATTCCCGGTCGCTATGAACTGCTGGTTGGTGCCAGCAGTGATGATAGTCAGCTGCAAAGGTTGGAAGTGATGATACCTTAGATGATAAAGAGGAGAAACGACAGAACATTAGAATATTTCCGTCACTACCACAAGAATCCAACAGAAAAAAGGGGGGATGATATACCTGTTGGCAATCAATCCCACTTCTAAAAATAATTATCGTGCTATGAGATTGAACGGTAGCATGACCGCAGCACGGTCACCGCTGAGAGGAGACGCTTCCAGCGTCATTTCAACCTCAGGTCGTAACATTCTCTGGTGTAAAGCCAGTTGTACTGTATGCTCTGATTACAAATTGTGCCATTTCCTATTTTTATTCCAAGAACTTCGTGACATTTATGCCACAGAGTTACGAAAAAACGAGTAAAACAGCAAAAGGAAAGCCAAGATTTTCTTTTGCTGAAGAGATTTGGGTAAGCGAACATTTACAGTATGAAATATAGCAGATGCACTGTCCTGACATCTTCTGATGCGGCCGTTGCGGCCATGCGGCCGTTGATTTCATAGATTTATAAAAAAAAGGAATGTAGCATGTTTATATACATACCCATTTTTTAATAAATCTACAGAATGGTCGGCCGCATGGCCGCAACGGCCGCATTTTTGTGGCACGAGTATGATACTAAAAGGCCGATAGTATCATACTAAAGGGCCGATAGTATCATACTAAAGGGCCGATAGTATCATACTAAAGGGCTGATAGTATCAGATGCTTGGCGCTTAGCGGAGACCTTTTGCAATGAACTCCAGAAACTTAAATGAATCAGTAATAATCCAAAATGAGCGAATCAGAAAGACTCGCCCATTTTGGATAATTATTCATAGGACACAGTTTTAACAGGCATCTAGCTTCCTTGTTCTCACTTATTCGTACCTTTGACCTTCGGTCTTAGGTACTCCCGTTCGACAATAAAAACAAAAAAACGCATTTTTGTTTTGTATTGTTCTCACTTATTCGTACCTTTGACCTTCGGTCGAAGGTACTCTCGCTCGAAAAAGCTCAAATAAAATTTGGCTTTTTGCTCGCTTATTCGTACCTTTGCATCATCATCTTTAACCATGCACAAATAATTAAATAAAACAATAGAATTTATGAATACAAAACAGGTTCTTATTTCTCTGCTGATGACTATCATCACAGGTTCATCAATACATGCTTATGCCAGCCAGGCTGTCAGTCCGCTTTGGCTCAGAGATGTTCAGGTCAGTCCTGACGGCTCACAGATTCTCTTTTGCTACAAAGGGGATTTGTACAAAGTCTCTGCCCAAGGCGGTACAGCTGTCCAGCTGACCACACAGGACAGCTATGAATGCTCTCCCGTGTGGAGCGCCGATGGCAGGATGATAGCATTCGCCAGCGACCGGCACGGCAACCTGGACATCTTCGTGATGCCCGCTGAGGGTGGCTCTGCCACCAGACTCACTTATCAAAGCGTGGCAGAAGTGCCTCAGGCATTTACTCCCGATGGTCAGTGGGTGCTGTTTGGCGCTACCATTCAGGACCCTGCGCAGAGTGCGATGTTCCCGTCAAGCAGATTGTCGGAACTATATAAGGTTCCTGTACGGGGCGGCCGTACCCTGCAGGTGGTGGGGACGCCTGTTGAAATGCTCAGTCTTGCACCTGACGGGAAGAGCTTTTTCTATCAGGACCGCAAGGGTGGCGAAGATGAGTGGCGCAAGCATCACACCTCCTCGATTACACGCGACATATGGTTCTATGATGCCCAGAGCGGCAAGCATACCAATGTGACAGAATTTGCCGGAGAAGACCGCAACCCTGTGATCAGTGCCGACGGGAAAACACTCTACTTCCTGAGCGAACGCAATGGTGGCAGCATGAACGTATACTGTTGCGACGCCAAGGCCGTGGGCAAAGAGCCTAAGGCTGTCACTGACTTCAAGACGCATCCCGTAAGGTTCCTGAGCATCGCTAAGAACGGAATGCTCTGCTACACCTATAACGGAGAGATTTACACACAGAAAAGCGGCGCCAAGTCCCAAAAACTGAATATCCTGCTCACCCGCGATGACGAACCTGTCGTCTCCGACCTGACCTTTACCAGCGGTGCACGCCAGCCGGTGGTGAGTAAGGACGGCAAGCAAGTAGCCTTTGTGGTGCGCGGCGAGGTTTTCGTGACCAGCACGGAATATGCTACTACACGCCAGATTTCGCAGACGGCTGGTGCAGAAGCCGACGTGGACTTCGCTCCCGACGGAAGGACGCTGGTATACGCCTCGGAACGCAACGGCAACTGGCAGCTGTTCACGGCCAGCATTGTCAGAGATGAAGACCCGAACTTCGCCAATGCCACGCTGATCAAAGAAGAGACGGTATTCCCAGAGCTACCTGAGCTGAAACTAGAAGGTAAGATTGACTTCTCACAGGTGGAACGACAGAACCCGAAATTCAGTCCAGACGGCAAGAAACTGGCATTTATTGAGGACCGCATCAAACTGAAGGTGGTGGACCTGAAGACCAAGAAGGTGACTCAAGTTACTGACGGAAGCAAGTGGTATCGGCAGGACGGAGGATTCGACTACGAGTGGAGCCCTGACGGCAAGTGGTTCGTTCTGAGTTACATTGCCAACCGCCGCGACCCATATACCGACCAGGGCATTGTCAGTGCTGAAGGCGGTGAGATTCATCCCATTACGCAAAGTGCCTACACGAGTGGAAACCCCCGTTGGGTGATGGATGGTAAGGCTATCCTGTTCGTGAGCGAACGCTATGGTATGCGCAGTCATGCCTCGTGGGGCAGCCAAAACGATGTGTTCCTCGCCTTCCTTACACAGGACGCATACGACCGCTACAGGCTGTCGCCAGAAGACTATGCGCTGCTGAAGGAGCTGGAGAAGAAAAATGAAAAGGAAAACGATAAGGAGGAGAACAGAAAAGGCAAGAAGGAAAACAAAAAAGAGGACAAGAATGCTGATGCCGACTCGGTCAAAACGCTGATCATAGAATTTGAGGGCTTGCAGGACCGCATTGTCAGACTGACACCGAACAGCAGCCGCCTGGGCGACGCCATTGTGAGCAAGGACGGAGAAAGCCTCTACTACTTCTCGGCCTTTGAAGGAAAGCCCGACCTCTGGAAGATGGACCTGCGCAAGCATGAAACCAAGCTGCTGAGCAAGGGTGGAAGCGGATTGCTGCAGATGGACAAGGACGGAAACCTGTACTCGCTGGGAAGCAGCATGATGAAGATTGAGAAAGGTGACAAGACCACCGCCATTACCTACAATGCCCAAATGAAGCTTGACCGTGCTGCCGAACGTGAATACATGCTGCGCCACATAGCCAAGCAAGTCAACAAGAAGATTTTCCGTACCGACTATAATGGTTGTAACTGGGAGATGATGTTGCAGAACTATTCACGCTTCATGCCGCATATTGATAACAACTACGACTTTGCCGAACTGCTGAGCGAGCTGCTGGGCGAGCTGAACGTGAGCCATTCGGGGGGAAGGTTCAGCCCATCATTGAAAGGTGATGCCACGGCACAGCTGGGTCTGCTCTACGACCTGACAGAACCGGCAGAGGGAATGAGGATTACCGCTGTGCTGGAAGACGGTCCCTTCTGCAGGGCAAACAGCAAGGTGAAGGTGGGCGATGTCGTTACTGCCATCAACGGACAGCCCTTAGGAAAAGATACCGACCTGGCACAGCTGCTGAACCAATGCACCGGCAAAAAAACACTGGTAAGCCTGAAGGGAAGTGCTGGCACATGGGACGAGGTGGTGCTGCCCATCAGCAGGTCTGAACAATCCGACCTGCTCTACAAACGGTGGATCAAAGTCAGGGCTGCTGAGGTGGAACGGCTGTCGAACGGACGGCTGGGCTATGTGCATATAGAAAGCATGAACGATGCCAGCTTCCGCGATGTTTATTCTGACATCTTGGGCAAATACAACCTGAAGGAGGGTATTGTCATTGACACACGCTACAATGGAGGCGGCAGACTGCATGAGGATATAGAAATCCTGTTCTCAGGCAAGAAATACTTCACACAGGTGATTCGCGGCAGGGAGATTTGTGACATGCCCAGCCGTCGTTACAACCATCCCAGCATCATGCTGCAAGCCGAGGGCAACTACAGCAACGCTCACGGTACACCTTGGGTTTACAGTCATCAGAAGATCGGCAAGCTGGTGGGTGCGCCCGTTCCTGGCACCATGAGCTCTGTGAACTGGGAAACGCTGCAGGATCCCACGCTGGTGTTCGGTGTGCCTGTCATAGGATATCAGTTGCCTGACGGCTCCTATTTGGAGAACACCCAGCTGGAGCCAGATATCTTCATCCTGAACCGCCCCGAAACGGTGGTCACTGGCACCGATCTCCAGCTGGAAGCTGCTGTACGTGAACTGCTGAAGGAGGTAGACCAGAAATAGAACAAGCTGGCACCAATTTGGTAAAAAACCGCCATCCCCATCAGGGACAGCGGCTTTTTTATGATGTTTCGCTGAGTAGTCTCAGCTTAGGATTTACTTAATAACCTTCTTACCGTTCTGGATGAACACACCCTTCTGAGCTTTCATCACCTTCTGGCCAGCGAGGTTGTAGATGACATTGTCCTGAGAAGCAGCCTTGATGCTGTTGATGGCATCAACGAACGGCTCGGTAGCACCGGCAGAAATGCGCTCAATCTTCAGGTTGTCGAACCAGGCACGACGGTCGTTGTTGTTGTAGTTGCACTGGAGGATGAACTTGGTGGGAACAGCATCGAGACCTACCTCGTTGGAAGCGGCAGAACCGTTAACACTGTTGATGGTGCAGTACATAGACTTGCGACCATAGTCCATAATCACCTCGACATGGCTCTTCTGCAGGGGGTTGGCGGTCAGAGTCTCCTCATCGGCGTCAGAGGGAGAAGCGTTGCTATAGCTACCGCCGGACTTTGCCCAGATCTTGCTGATGTCAACACCCGTGGTATTGGTCTCGGTTGTACCGTTATAGAAGTTGTGGAACAGGCCGAAGATGGTAGCGTCCTCAGGACCATTCTCACCATCGACAACATTCTTCAGGAAGAAGCCGAGCGAACGACCGCTAAGACCCTGAACATACAGATCGCAGGCAACCTTCAGGATGTTGGTGCCCATAGAACCGTTCTCTGTGGGATCGAAGACAACAGTACCGGTACCGTTACCAATACGGATGTAACCCTTCCACAGCTGCTCACCGTTGCTCCAGTAGCCCTTCTCGAACGGCTGGTTACCCGTACCGTCGACCGACCATGTTGAGAACTCCATAGCGCCCTTAGCACCAGCTACACTATACAGCTCGTTTTCGGCATTCTGAGTAGCATCGTTCTCGAAGTCGATGTCAACGATGGTGGCAATAGCGCTGGCAGGAATGGTGGTCTTGAAGACGGCCACAGCCTCAGCAAGCTCAGCGTTGGCCTCACGAATAGCAAGAGCATTGGCCTCGCTGTAGTCAGCAGCCTTCATAGTAGCCTGAACTCCCTTGGCCTTATCGATGATAGCCTGGAGGGCATCCTTACCAGTGGCGACTTCATAGAGACGCATAGCCTTGGTTGCCTCAGCCTCGTCGATGGCGGTCTGAATAGAAGCCAGTGTATCGTTCTCAGCCAGGAACTCCTTGTTGGCTGCGATGATGAACTTCGTGGCTTCCTGATAAACCTGATACTGCAGCAGTCCGGTTTCCTCGCTGGTGGTGTTCACATAAGTGTCTCTGTCGTAGGTAGCGATGATGGCATCCTGATCCATAGCCTCGAAAACGGCAATCTTGGGCTCTATCTCATCGATCACAGCCTTCAGGGCAGCCTTACCCCAGAGGTAGGACTCGTCAGCCAGATAACCGGCAGCGGTGGTGAGGTTGTCACGACCAGCAGAAATCTGAGTGCGTACATTCTCCTCATAGACATACTGTCTCTTGGAGTACTTGTTGTTGGTCTTTGCCCAAAGAGTAGCATTGGCAACGTAGGTCACAGAACCATTCTTCGGCTCTGTATAGGCAGCTTTACAATAAGCCTTGAAACCAATCTCATAAGTACCAGCCTCAGCAACCTGGGCGGTAATGACAAACGGAGTATATACACGAGAATCCAGATCCTTGACCAATGTAGCAAGTGTATCGGTGGCAGCACCGTCCACAATCTTCACAATATAAGCCACAGCATAGGCGGGGTTCCAACCTTCATTCAATGTCCAAGAAGAAGAGGTGGGATCCTCGCGGAGAGCAGCCTTACCCTCGATGGTGAAAACATAGGCACCGGGATCGAGTTTCTGCTGCATATAAACACCCATAGGATCGGCAGTATTACCGAAGTTCCAGGCAGTATTACCAGCATAGTGACCCAGGTCGGGATAGTCGCCGCTGCTCCAGAAAGCACGTCCCACGGTGGTAGCCGTCCAATCGCCCAGCTTGTTCACCTTCTGCGTGTTACCGCTGGTCTGCTTAATACCGAGATAGTTGTCAGAATTTGAAGCCAGATAGTCGTCCATGTTGGCATCGGTGAATGCATCGATAATCTCCTGAGCCGTAGCAAGCTGCTCTTCGAGTTCAGCCTGACCGTTCTCGTCACCGATAGCCTGAAGGTTAGCGATAGCCTCATCATAACCCACGTCGGCAAGTACTTCTTCTGACCAAGCATAGCAGTTCTTGTAGGCATTCAGCTTCTCGAGCATAGCATCGCGCTGGCGGAGGTCAGCAAACTGCATGGCAGGAGCAATCTGAAGGTCGGCAATCTCGATGGTGGTAGCCATACCTGTAAAGGAGATGAAATAGGTGCGGGCAGCGCCGTCGCCCTGAATGGCGTAGTTGAAGGTCTGCCAGTTCTCATTCAGTTCCTCAGCGGTATTGACGATCACCTCCTCCTCGGTAGAAGGATAAGTATAGGTGTTGGCAGTATTACCAGCCACCTTCACCAGGTTGGTCTGTGTCTTGTTACCGTCACCAGGAATTCTGTTCTTCACACAGTCAAGCACAGCACCCTTCATCTTGAAGCTAACCACGTAGGTGCCACTTGCGTCTGAAGGCTCAAACTTAAAATACATGCCCTCACCGGCAGTAGCTGCGGTGCTGACCACTGAGTTGAAACCTTCTTTCAGACCATTGGCATTAGTGATAAAGAGGTCGGCCAGAGTCTTTCCCTCGCCAATGGCGGTCCAACCCGTCATGTCCTGGAAAGCACAATTGGCATTCAGGTTTTGGCCTGTAATCTGGAAACGGCCCTGCGGGGTGTATACAAATTCACCCTGCTCCAGAGCAAAGCCAGAAACAGACGCACACAGTGCCATAAAGGCAAAAAGTAAACGTTTCTTCATAACAATCTGTTTTAAAATTAAGTTAAGTTATATAGATTAAATTCTTTTTTTGTTTGCTTTAGGGTGCAAAGTTACGCATTTTTCCAATAACTGCAAACAATTTAAGTTTTTTTTGCAACATATTTAAAAAGCAATGCGCCACAGCCTATTTCAGGCTGTAGCGCACACCCAGTTGGAAGTCGAGTTGCAGGGGTTTCTCCTTGAAGACGGTCTGCAGGCGGCTGCCATTATCAAAATAATAGCGCAAGCCTGGTTCAAGATAGACGCTGAAATGGGGAAGGAAACGGTATTCGGCTCCTGCACGTCCACCGACTGACAACAGCAGCCGGTCTTTGTCCAAGTGGCGTTCGAGACCATCGGTCTCCAGATGGGCATCCACATTCAAGTCAGCCTGCAAACCGGCAACAGCATAAAATGCAAACGAACGGGAACGCCAGAAGGTATAGCCTGCTCCAAACGGCACGCCCACATACTGCAGGCGCTGATGATAGACTGAAGTGTTACGGCCCATACGAGTGGTGAAGGTGGACTTTGTACGGGTGTAGGTCAGTCCGGTCTCCATCCAAAGCCGGTCAGTGAGAGGAATGCCTACCGTCAGCCCCACCGTGAAAGGATGCTGGTGATCGGTATCGTCGGCATAGTCTATCAGCCGTATAGGATCCTCTTCGAATGCCTTGGAATTGTTCTCATACATTGCTGTGTTCATACGGCTTCGTGCTAAAAAGATAGGTTTGGAGGTGCTGACCGCATTGGAACCGTTGGACGCCAGGAGATTGACTCCTCGCAGACTCACCATCAGCGGATTACGTCCGCTCTGTGGACGTACGTTTTCTAAGTTGCTGTCAAGCACTGAACGTTCTGAGGAGACAGCATTGACAGACGCTCCCTCCCCTTGCTGAGCAACCACAGAAACGTCCTGCCTGGAATCGGCAGGTTTTTCGTCCTGTTTGTTGGCAGCAAGTTCCACTTGGGGGTAAGTATCGACAGGTTCATCAGCCAGCTGGGACTTTGGGGCTGTCGGTTCCTGGTTCGTTTCCTCGCGGGCTACCGCCGCTTTCTTTTCCTTTGCAACAAGTTGTGTCGGCTGTTTCGCCGTATTCCCCACAGGTGTTTGCCCCTCCACGCTCCCATGAGTCGCGCCTTCAGTTCCCGCTACCGTCCTAACATTCTCCTCATACTCCACCGCATACGACGACTCTGCCGTCGTCCCCACTTTCATTTTCCCCGCCTTATCCTCAGTCCTTTGGAACAGCAGCGCCACCCCAGCCGTCAGCAGCACCAGTGCCGAGGCGGCCACAGCAAGCCAGCGGCGCAGCGGCACACGGCGCGCCACTGGCGCAGTTTTTTCCTTTTCATCTTTTTCATCTCGGGAAGCAAGAGGAGTCTGCTGCTCCAGACTCTGCTCTATGGCCTCCCACAGTCCTTCCGGGGCAGGTTCTTCATAACCTGCCATCCGCTGACGTAATTGTTCGGTCCAGTCTTGCTTCATATCCTTGGATTGTTTATATATTCACGAATCATTCTTGCTAACTGCCTCTTTGCCCGAAGGAACTGCGAGGCGGAAGTGCTTTCGCTGATACCCAACCGCTGGGCTATCTCACGGTGGCTCTGCTGCTCAAAGACAAAGAGGTTCAGCACAGCCCTGTAGCCGGGCGACAGCTGCTGTATCATCTGCTGCAGTACACCCGGCGGCAACAAGCCTACGTCAGGTTCCTCGTCAGGCACATCATCTGACATCGTCTCCGGCATCCTGTCGATGAACATCCTGTGGCTCTGTTGGCGCAGATAGTCAACCGACACATTGGACACAATCCGCAGCACCCAAGACTTCAGCGTTCCCTCACCACGATACTCAAAGTTGCCAATGCGGGTAAACACCTTCACGAAGCTGTCCTGAAGGACATCACGAGCCAGGTCGCTATCGGCAACATAGCGCATGGCCACTGCCATACCGATGGCTGCGTAACGGCTGTATAGCTCGTGTCTGGCACGGGGTTCGCCGTTTATCACCTGCATCAACAGCTCTCGTTCTGTCTGCACGTCCTCGATTCCTACGATTATCTCAACTTCTCGGCGTGGAGCACAAGTGTGAAGTATTGACCCTTGATTTCCAGCTCCTGTTGGTCTACTGAATTATCCAACACAATGGACTCAATGGGAAGATAGAGATCCATTGTATCATACAATAAATTGTAGAGACATTGGGAAGTTTTCGTAAACGTACAGTCGACTTGAATTTCCTGATCAAAGCTAAATGAAGAGGAAAGTTTATTACATACAAACGCAAAACGTTCGCCGAGCGAGAGGTCATATACATATTTTCCAGAAGAAACACCGTTCAGTTCTCCTTTGAAGTAACAACTGAAATCATTCGTCAGGGTATGCTCTGGTGATGCACTTTCCACAATTAATGGGCCCAAAACAGTATTCACCACTTGGAGCCACTGATTGATCATCCAGACAGGCATCTTGCGGACAGTAATCTTCCTGTTCATGGGATTATCCGAAGAAGGTTCCACCGTCACGAAAACCTTTTCCGTCAGGAAATCTTCAGTATTCTCAGGCTGGACTAATCCTGATAAAGTCCTCCTGTAGTCATCCTGCCAAGCGGGTACTGTCTTACCCTCCGCATCGACCATAGACCACTCACCAATATAGTAGCCCATAAAGGTATCATACTCCGATTTATCCCCAGGAAGATATTGCTTCGAAAGATCCTCGTCATAGCTATCTCCATCAGAACAGCCACTGACCAGCCCTACAGCCAGCAGCGTCAGCATTATTACATATATCCTATTCATATTATTATGGATTATTATACGTTTTCTGTCTATATAACGCAGAAAAAAGAAAATCTTGCACGGAAATGCAAGATTTTTCTCTCTACTGCGAAAAAAAGTACTTTCCGCAGCCATACCAACACATTATTTCTTTAGTTTGAAGGCATTCTCGATGCTGGTCAGTTCCTCGACAAAGGCTTTGTCCACCTGCAACCGCTTTTCTACGGTCATGCAGCTATGGATGACGGTGGAATGGTCACGGTTTCCTATGAGTTGTCCTATGCGTGAAGCAGGCATCTTGGTGTACTTCTGTGCCAGATACATCGACACCTGGCGCACCAATACATAGTCGCGCTTGCGGCTCTTGCTGAACACATGCTGCTGGCTGACGTTAAAGTGGCCGCAGACGGTTTCCAGTATATCATCGATGGTAAGCGGGTGGTTGTCTACCTTCACGGCACGCTTGATGTAACGCTCGGCCAGCCTCATGTCAATATTGGAATTGTAGACGATACTATGAGCCATCAGGCCGTTCACCACACCTTCCAGATCGCGGACAGAGCCGTTGGCAGTCTCGGCAATGAACTGTATCACGTCGGCAGGAATCTTCAAGCCGTCACGTTGACACTTGGCATTGAGAATGTCGATACACAGTTGCAGGTTGGGACGTTCCAGCTCAGCAATCAGTCCGCAGGCAAAACGGGTGAGCAGACGATCCTTCACACCGTCCAAGTCGACGGGAGGTCTGTCGCTGGCTAAGACAATCTGCTTGCCCAGACGGAACAGGTGGTCGAAGATATGGAAGAACGTATCAAGGGTTTTGGGGGAGGTGGACCACTCCTGCACGTCGTCAACGATGAGGACATCGATAGACTGGTAGAAGTTGATGAAGTCATTCACCGTGTTCTGGCGAACGGCATCAGTATACTGCACCTGGAACAGCCGCGCCGACACATAGAGCACACGCTTTCTGGGATACATCTCTTTACAGCGCACACCGATGGCATTGATGAGATGGGTCTTGCCACACCCCGACGGTCCGAAAATGAAGAACGGATTGAATGTAGACTTGCCAGGATGCTCGGCAATGGTGATGCCTACGGTACGGGGCAGCTTGTTACTGTCGCCCTCCACGAAGTTGTGGAAGGTCTTTTTTGTATCAAGACGAGGATCCAGGTCCTGAGTTACCACAGCATCAAGTATATTAGGCGCCTTGTTGGCACGCTTTGTAGGCTGGGGAGTATCGATGCATCCCCCTTCGCTCACCACCTGCTGGGCCAATCCGTGGGCTTTGTCGGTAACCACCTTATAACTGACACGCACAACCTTCTGGAAGCTATGGTTCAGTGCCCATCCCATGAGCTTGACATAATACTGCTCCAGATAGTCATAGAAATAATAGCTGGGAAGCTGCAACAGCAGGGCGGCCTCGTCCTCGTTGTAGGAAACGAAGACGATGGGCTCAAACCATGTTTTGAATTGCTGCTCGGTGACGTTCTGCCGAATCAGTTGGAGGCAGTTGTCCCAAAGCGCCCTATGACTGTTGTTGCTCATTTGGCGTGAATAGTTATTGATTACTTGTTTCTTAATAATCAGGCAGCAGTTTTTCTTTACTACCCTTTTGTTTGCGAGTGCAAAGTTCGCACTTTTTTTCGAATTGGGCAAATCTCAGTTTTTTGTACGCCTACGGTGCAACACACGTAACTTGTTAAGGAGTGGAAGGTTATGGTGTTTCACGTATTTTGCTTCATATTACGTTGTTTGCCAATTTATACCATTCTGTTTTTCAACTACTTGCAAGCATTATTGACAATTCTTTTTGCTCATGAATTCAGTTCCGCTACCTGTTATTAAAACAGTCTCTCACAAAGGAGATTAGATGTTTTATTCAAGGAGAACAAAGACGCGTAATTATTTAGATGAAATCAAAATTACTTATCCTTTCTGCCGAAAACCGAGAAGTGGACATAGCGTTTCGGATGCTGTTTCAGGTCAATCATCAGGGAGTCGGCATGACTCATCGTGGCGTTCAGATTCCGATACAGTCCGGGGTCACGCATGAGCAGTCCCAGGGTACCGTCTTTTGAATTGAGGCTGGCCGTCATCTGCTCCACATTGCTTAAAGTGGCGTTGACACGATTCATGGTACCGGCAAGGTCCAGCTCACTCAGATTCTTTGTCAGCGCGTTGGTGTTCTCCAGCGTACCATCGGCCTTGGCCATGATGCCAGGCACCTGACGGTTCAAGCTGGCAGAAAGAGAATGCAGCTCATTTGTGGTGGTAGTGAGGTTGGCCGTAATACCCTCGATATTGTGCAGCGAACGGCTCAGAGTAGGATCAGCGAGCAATGCATTGACACTTGCCAGGATGGAGTCGAGCTTGGGAAGCATCTGCTGGATCTGCGGTAACATATCGGCAGCCTTACTCAAGGTGCCTTTCTCCATACCGCCATAGAGTGTGTCACCGACACTCAGCATCACAGGCTCCTTACCCAGCTTCAGCTGCACCTGCACGTTGCCAAGCAGGTCGCTGGCTATTTCGGCACGTGTTCCCCGAGGAAGACGCATTTCCTTGTTCAGTCCTATCACGGCCGTTATATCTCCAGGGCGGTCATAGTTGTAAGTGACGTTCTCCACCACACCCACCTTGAAGCCATTGGCATAGACTGGGCTGGAAGCCGACATACCGCTTACATCGTCGAAACTCACAATGTAGCTGTTGGAATTGGAAAACAAAGACAGTCCCTTCAGGAACTGCATACCAAAGAACAGTACGACAATGGCCACCACTGCCGTCAGTCCTATCTGCACTTCTTTCGTGAAAAATTTCATAGCGCTTTTACTTTAGGCTTTATTTTACTTTTTTAACTTCTTACTTTCCCGATATTCCCTGATAGCCTCCACCACATCCATTTTATGGTCGTTGCGGAAAGCAATGATAAATGCGCCCGGGAACTTCGGTGTCAATGTCTTAAGCAGTCGGTAGATCTCGTTGTAATTCGTCGAGGCACCAACAGTATACTTATACATTTTATTCTCCTCATAATAGTCCACGTTCTTCTGTCCTTTCAACTGGTGGCTGCCATTCTTCAGACGGACATCACTGACCAGAATCTGGACTTTAAAGACAGGTGCCTGTGAAGGAGCCGACTTTGCTGAGTCGTTTTTCTCCTGCTGTGAAGGATTCTCCTGTTCAGCGGTTTTCTCCTGTTCAGCAGGCTTCTGCTGCTCAGCCGACTTCTGTTGCTCCAGTGACTGTTCAGGTATCTGCGTTTCCTGCTTCTTCTCCGCTTTACCGGTTTTCTCCTTAGCCGCCGTGGTGACAGGCTCAGGAACGATGTTTGGCAAGTCTGCTAACTCCGACCTTGAATTGTTTTTATAAGGAACGCGCGCGTCCGTTCCTTTTTTTTTATAAGCTACGAAAGCCTGGTAGATACCCCTGCCCAAAGCGTCCTGCTTGGCAGGATCGTTCAGTGCACGCTCCTCATCGGGCGTAGTGATGAATCCCAACTCTATCAGACAACTGGGCATTGAGGTCTCCCTGAGCACCAGGAACCCGGCCTGCTTCACGCCCTTGTTCTGGCGGCCCGCCGTTGCACAGGTCTTCTGCTGCACCAGTTTGGCCATCTCAACGCTCTGCTGCATATTATTGTCCTGCATCAATTCAAACATGATGTAGCTCTCGCTGGAACGCGGGTCAAAGCCTGCATAGCGCTGCTTATAGTCTTTCTCATACAGGATCACCTCGTTCTCGCGCTTGGCCACATCAAGGTTGTCCTGCGCACGATGCATACCCAAGGTATAAGTCTCCATACCCCGTGAAATCTTCCTGCCGGGCAGAGCATTACAGTGGATGCTCACAAAAAGGTCGGCCTTGTTACGGTTGGCAATGTTGGCACGCTCCTGCAAGGGAATGAACACATCGGTCTTGCGAGTATAGATGACCTTCACGTCAGGGCAGTTGCGTTCCACATACTGCCCAAAAGCGAGTGCCACTTTCAGCGCCACCGTCTTCTCTTTCGAATAGGAACCCAGCGCACCTGCATCCTTGCCGCCGTGACCAGCATCAATGACCAGCGTAAAACGCTTTGTGGCAGCTGAAGCTGAAAGTAGCGATGAATGACAGGCAATCAGTACTGACAGTACCAGTACCACCCATCTTGACTTTGCTCCAAATATCTTGTTTCCTAAATCCACTCTCAATTCTCTATTATCGATGATAGCTCGGCGCTTGCGACGCCTTGCATGAAAAAACCATTATCGGTTGTCAATTATCAACTGAACTCCTGCCCCTTGACAGTCCGCCCCCATCGGAGGATTATCTTTGGTAATTGACAAGTCAACGCCCTCTACCTGTGGGAATGCTTGACAAATAGCCTTCACTATGCGTCCCGCCACATGCTCCAGCAGTTTGGAGGGTTGTGCCATCTCACGTTTCAGCAACTCATAGAGGTCGGCATAGCTTACAGTATCGTTTACATCATCGCTTTCGGCAGCAGGGCTCAAATCGCAGGCCACACGTAGGTTCACTGTATACCATCCCCCTACCCTGTTCTCCTGCGGCATTACCCCGTGGTAGGCATAGAACCGTACATCGTGCAGGTATATGTAGCTGTTACTTATCACTTTCTTCAATTGCATCCTCGTTTCCGTCGCTCAGGTATTTCTTCAAGGCACGTTCCACACCTACCTTCCAGGTGTTGATACTCTCGTCATTCAGCGACAGCGAGCTGACCAGTTTCACAACATGATCAAGAGGCATGCGGTAGCGCAGCACACCAGAGATAAGCTTGGCGTAGTTCCAGTACTCCTTGTTGAATTTCTCCGACAATCCCTCTACTGTGGTCTTGTAGCCGCGACGGTTCTCAAACTGGAAGTCATAGCGTTTCGAGCCATCTGGGTTTACCTGCTTCAGGATCTTGCCGTGGGTCACGGTCTTCGGCAGCACAATCCCTTCGTCATCATCCTGCAAGCCCGTGAATATCTCGTATGGATAGCCGTCGAGCAGACCCACGAAAGCCACCCACTTCTCCTTGTTATTCTGGAAACGCACCACGTCGCACTCCAGCATCTGGGGACGAACCTCAGTCACATCGGGCCGTCCACCAAAGGCGATGGCCTGCATCGTCAGCGCCAGCAAGAGGTCTGTCTCTTCAGGCTGAAGTGCCTTGAAGCACTTCTCCAGCAGACCCAAAATGTGATCCTCAGCCACCTCCTTGCCGGCTCTTGTACCAACAGTCGACAGTTCATGAGCCACGCGCTTCAGCAGTTCTTCTTTCGTCTCTTCTAGCATATCTTTCAACTTTTTGGGGCAAAGATAGCAAAAAACAACGAAAAAAACAAGTGAAATCCAAAAGAAAGTGAGATTTATCGAAAATTATTAGTAACTTTGCAGAAAAACATAAGAACATGAAGAACTTGAATACCCGCAGAAGCATTCGCAAGTACTCCTTCCGAGACGTCAGCGAAGAGTTGTTGAACCGTCTGATGGCTGAAGCTGCCCGCACACAGACCATGGGCAACCTCCAGCTTTACAGTGTCGTCGTCACCCGTTCCCCTGAAATGAAGAAGAAGCTGGCTCCTCTGCACTTCAACCAGCCGATGGTCACCGAGGCTCCAGTGGTGCTTACTATCTGTGCCGACTTCAACCGCACCAGCACATGGGCACGATGCCGTAATGCCGAACCTGGCTACGACAACTTCCTGTCGTTCGTCAATGCCGCCACGGACGCGCTGCTCTACACGCAGACACTGTGCAACCTCATGGACGAGGAAGGACTGGGGTATTGCTACCTGGGCACCACAATCTATCAGCCCCAGCAAATCATCGACCTGCTGCATCTGCCCAAGCTCACCATGCCCGTTGCTACACTCACCGTAGGCTGGCCTGACGAGAATCCTCCCCTCTCCGACCGTCTGCCTTTAGAAAGCTTTGTCCACGAAGAGCGCTACAATGACTATCTTGCCAAAGACATCGACAACTTTTACAAGAACAAGGAAGAGCTTGAAGAAAACCGCAACTTCGTACGCATCAACCACAAGGAAACCCTCGCTCAGGTTTTCACTGACATCCGCTACACCCGCAAGGACAACGAAGCCATATCCGACACTCTTCTTGACACCCTCCGCCGACAAGGTTTCCTACCCTTCCGGCAACACGGTATTATCATATAGGAATATACAGTAAAAGCGAGGATTTATACCTGAAGAACAATTCACAGTATAAAAATCGGTTACGGGCGGGCGCACTTATATACACGGTCACCCGCTCGCATTGATAAGGGCGGCCGCCCGCATTGACGAGGGCGGCCGCCGAATTCTTTTTACCTCGCACCTTCATCCCTCTTTGCTACGGGCTGACTCCCGCTTTGCTACGGGCTGGCTCCTGCTTTGCTACGGGCTGACTCACACTTTGCTACGGGCTGACTTTCTAAGAGCTACGCACTCTATGCCCGTCTGATACGTCCTCGAACGATGACTACTGCGAGTGCTATGTCCGTCGGATACGTCCTCGAACGATGACTACTACGGGAGGCCTCACCGCACAAATGTGTGAACAAGAAAAGGCGTTTCCTGTACGGGAAACGCCTTTTCTTCTATGATTTACAGTCTATAGTCTACAATCTTCTTTCAACAGTCTATAGTCTGCTGTCTGTAGTCTGGAGAATTAGTCGTTCTCAACAAGTCCGCTGTAGCGGATGCCACTCACCTTGTACTTGGCAAATCCATAGGCCTGGGGAGTGGGTACCCCCTCATCGGTAAGATCATCGCTGAACGTCACGTAGAACACGATGCTGTCTGCGGGCGATCCATTGTTCTGACGACCTGCCTGCGGAATAATCTTGCCACCTGTGATGCTGACATTGATGTCCTCGTAGTCCTCAACCAGGTTGTTGTTCTCGCTGGTGTTGGTCTGGAAGGTCTTACCCTGCTGGTCGCAGCTCACCTTCACCTTGAAATCCCAGAAGTTGCCCAGGTCGGTTACTATCATCTCGTTGGGGGTGTTAGCAGCCGTATTGGTGGTGAGCATCAGTACACGCCCTAATCCATAGAGGTCTGTAAATTTCTCGACGACATTGCCATTCTCATCGGCACCGTCGACGGTGACGTACCACTGTCCGGCAGTAGCCTCAGTCTCTGTTCCACCTATCTCGTCCTTCTCGCATGAGGTTAGAGCCACACCAACGAGGAGCGAGCAAATGAAATATGCTATTTTCTTCATTTTGAAATCTGTTTTAATAGTTTTATTGCAATACAACAAAGAAATCCATGCCAGCGTAGACGCAGTCGAAGGAAATGGTGCCAGTCTCAGCATCATACTTTCCATCAACGAAATCATCGTAAGAGTCATTCCAGCCGGGTACTTTGCCGCTAAGAGCCTTTATCGTACCGTCAGCCAGGAGCTGTACGTAACCAGCAAGGGCATAGTTTTTACCATATCCTGCACGCTGGTCGTAGTAACCAGCGAGCATGTCGGAGCAGTAGAAGATGCCAGGAGCTGCCTTACGGAAAGAGCAGGTAAAGCCGACGTATGGAACCTCTGCTCCCTGTCTCAGACGATAGGTGCCTGCCTGTGTGGTGTAGGAACCTGTAATATCAGTCGTAATTGTGGGGTCGCAGACAGCCACTGTACGCCTGGTAGACATGGTATAGCCGTCGGGGCTGGTAGCTGTATAGGTGACGGTGTAGAGTCCTGCAGTGTTGATGTCAATAGCGTCAAGACCAGTCACGCGCACGTTGGAGGTGAAGTCCTCGCTATTCAAGGTAGCCTTGCAGCCTTCATCGTTATAAGGCTGGCCAATGGGCGAGATATAGAACTCGTCGCCAGTGATGGTCAGGTGCGGATAGTAGATGACATCGGTCAGTCCTTCCGACTCGTCATCACCGCAGCTCGTCAGCGTCACTGCTGACAAGGCCATCATTACAAAATAGAATATCTTTTTCATTGTCTCTTCTGTTTTAAATGTTGAACCATTTAGTTTGCAGCCCAGAATATGGGTGTGAGGAAGCCCTTGAATTTAGGAGTATTAGAGTTGCGAGCTGAAGAACTCTCTGCATAGGGCCAGCGCTCCAACAGCTTGCCGGGACCTACGCCGCCATCCACCATATAGGGAGTATAAAGCGTACCAGGCTTATAGTTATCCGGGGCGTAAGAAGAATCCTTCTCGCCATCGTAGAAAGCCTTGTCGTTGGTTTCGCTGAAGGCGGGATAGTCCAGACGGCGCATCTCGCACCAAGCCTCGTAGCCGTTGATGCCTGCCAGGGCAATCCACTTGGAGATACCAATGCACTCCTTCCAGTTGCTCTGGTTGTAAGGACGCTGGGCAAGGTAGCCCTCAGCACCGCTTACGCCGGCTGTAGCAAAGCTGGCCTCGATGGCAGCATTGTAGTGAGCCTGGGCCTGGGCAGCGTTGTTCTGCTTGGCATAGTACTCGGCAATGAAGAACTCCACTTCGGCACGGCTCAGCAGCTGGACGGGGGTGTTGTACGTATCAGCAGGACGACACCAGTAAGCAGCCTTATAGGCTGTCGAAGTAGAGAAATTCGTGCCAGAGATACCGCCGGTGTATTCACCCTTGTCATTGGGCTTGAACCATGCTGCCAGGCGGGGGTCAGTGTAGGCAGAGGTCTGCATCGTTCCGACGATGGCCAGGTTGGCGATGACGTTATCCTGGCTCTTCCAGGGCGACAGCTCCTCAGAGTAGAAGGGGTTGGCCTGATACTGCTCGTTGGCCCAGCAGCCTGCGAAAGCCACATCGCCAGCAGGGAAATCGTTCTCGCTGACAAGAGCAGCAATCTGGCTGTTAGCCTCGCTCACCACACCACTCTCACGAGTCAGGATTTTCAGCTTCAGAGCCTTGGCGAACTGAATCCATGCCGTGGCATTTTCGCCCGGGAAAAGGAAGTTCTGAGCGACAGCATCGGTGGGGCTGACCTTAGCCAGAGCGTCGTCCAGTTCCTTCAGGATGCCGGCATAGATGACATTACCCTCATCGTACTTGGGCTGCGGGATGCTGGCATCCATGGCCTCAGTATAAGGCAGTTCGCCGAAAGCATCGACCAGTGCCTGATAGATAAAGGCGCGCAGTGTCGTAGCTGCCAGGTAAGAGCCCCAGTCCTCGGCAGTCTCGCTCTTCTGGCGAATGCTCTCCAGACTCTTCAGCGCACGACTGTTCAACTGTTGGTAGCAGCTGCTTGGACGTGTGGCCTTCATCTGGAACTGGGAGTAGTCAATGTAGTTGCTCGTACCAAAGTACTGTGCATAGTGCTCGGAAAGGTAGCCGCCGACAATGCGCAAGTAGTTGCCATAGCTGTCGGCCAGGTTCATTTCAGCTGCCGGCAGCAGCATAGACGAGGTAACGTCCTTCTCGGCCGGCGAGTTAGGATCCTGGTTGATGTCCAGATAGCTGTCGCATGACGTTGTACCCAGTCCCAGGATGATTGCAGATATAATTGCTAATTTCTTCATACGTTTGTCCTCCTTCTCAATTAGAATTTAACACCTACGTTGAAACCGAACGTGCGGCAGGCGGGATTTGAGTAAAGCTCGCCAAACAGACCAGTCAGGTCGTTGCCGTAAGAGTTGGTCTCAGGATCAATGTAATAGTTGTCGCTGGCTGTCCAAGTGAACACGTTGTTGCAGAACAGCGAGAGAGTCAGGTCGCTCAGGTAGAGCTTGCTTGCAATGGCCTTCGGGAATGCGTAGCTGAGCGTAATGTTACGAAGCTTTACGAACGAACGGTCCAACAGGTAGAACTCGCCACCCTGGCTGAATCCGTAATCGTTGCACCAGTCCTGATAGCTGCTGTTGTTCAGATAGATAGGAGTGGTGTTCTCCACATACTCAGGAGCCTCGGCAGTGCCGACGTTCACAACTGAGTTGGGGATGATAAACGGACGACGGTCGTTGTAGGTGGTCACGTTGCCGTTACCAGTGAACTGCATGAGGTTCTTCGTACGCGAGAACATATAACCACCCTTACGGATATCGAGGGCAGCGCTCAGTGAAACACCCTTATAAGAGACGGCTGTGGTAACACCGCCAGTCCAATCGTTGTTGAAGTTCTTGCCGGTGTCTTCCACCTGCGTGCTCAGCACGGGCTGGCCATTACCGTCAACGATAATCTTACCGTCGCTGGTATACTGGGGAAGATAGGTGTAGAATTCACCCATGGGTTTACCCTCTTCGGCGTAGGCGTAGATAGCATCGCTACCAGCCGAGAAGCGTTGGATAGTGGTCTTACCACCATCAAGTCCCTCGGGCATGGAGAGCACCTTGTTGTCGTTCTTTGAGAAGTTGAAGCCCAAATCCCAGCGGAAGTCCTTGGTACGGACGGGAGTCGTGTTGACAAGCAACTCAATACCACGGTTGCGAACCTCACCAAAGTTGGTCACCATGCGCTGATAACCTGTGGCGGGGTCAACAGGCAGTTCAAAGATCTGGTCCTTGGTCACGCGGTTGTAGAACGAGAAGTCAACGTTGATGCGATTGTCGAAGAACGAGAGGTTTGTACCCACCTCAAACTCAGTGGTCATCTCTGGCTTCAGGCTGGAACTGCCGATGGTGTTCGTAGCCTGGAAAGCGTTGACACCCGAGAGCGGGAAGTTGATACCCGAGCCGCTGTAATAGCCAGACGAGAAAGCCTGCTCATACTTAGCGCTGGTCAGGTAGACGTTGGCATCGTTACCGGTCTTACCATAAGCCAGACGCACCTTACCAAAGTTCAGAATGTTGTTCTTGGGGATGAGTTTCGTGAAGATCCAGCTCAGCGTGGCACCAGCATAAAAATAGTTGTTCTTCTCTAAGGGAAGGGTTGACGACCAGTCATTACGTGCCGTTAGGTCGAGATAGAGCATTTCGTCCCAACCGAAGGTGACGTCGCCAAAGAGGCCTACGAGACGGCGCTTCCACTGGCTCTCAGCCAGCGTGGTCTTCGTGGCACCATTCGAGAGGTCCCAGAAGCCGGTCTCAAAGGTCAGCTTGTCGGTCTCGCTGGTCTGATAGGTCTGATAGCGCTCACACATATTCACACCAGCATTGAGGTTCACATCAAGCTTCTGGTCAATGAACTTGTCTTGCCAGTTGACCAGGAAGTCGTGGTTGAGCTCGTAGCGGCGCAGGTAGCGCGACCAAACGTAACCGTCCTGGTTCATGCTCGAGGGGGGATAACCCATGTCGTCGATAATCTTGGCATCGTCAAGGTTGATGCGTGGCTCACCCATCTTGACATCGTAGTCGGTATAGTCGAAACCGAAGCGATAGGTCAGAGTCACATTCTTTATAGGATTGATGTCAGCCTGAATCTTACCGTTCACTTGCTTGGTATCATTATGATTGTAGTTGTTCTCGATAGCCCAGTAGGGGTTGGTAATGCCGTAAGGCGTCAGCCAAGCCTCGGGGGTGTTGAAAGCATTGCTCAAATCCTTGTGGTCAACAAGCGACATGTCGCGCGGGAACTCGAGAATACCGTCAATGAACGAAGCACCCTGGAACGAGCCGACGGTGTTTGTGCTGGCCGTTGCAAAGTTCACATTCGATGAGAGTTTGAACCAGTCAGTAGCCTGGTAGCTGCCACGATAGGCAATGGTATTACGATTGTAAGTGTCATTATCGCCAGGCAGGATACCGTTGTCATAGGTATAACCGTAGCTCAGGTAATAAGTCATCTTGGTATCGTCGCTCATGCCACTCAGTGAGACGCTGTGGTTGGTGTTTATACCAGTCTTGAAGAAGTCCTTCACGTTGTCTTCAACGGGTGAGTACTTGTGAGCCAACTGCTGATAGTCCCAGATAGGGCCAAAAGTCTGGTAGGAACCGTCCATTTCAGGACCCCACGAACCGTTCTCAATGAAGGTCTGCGTTCCGTTCCATCCTTGTCCGTACTTGTTCTGGAACTCAGGCAGTATGCTGACGACACGAGCCTGAACGCCACCGTCGTAGGAAATGGTGAAGTTGCGTGCATCGCCCTTCTTACCGTTTTTTGTAGTGATTACGATGACACCGTTGGCGGCGCGGCTACCGTAAATGGCAGTAGCAGCTGCACCCTTCAGCACCGTCATCGACTCAATGTCGTTGGGGTTCAGATTGGAAATACCACCCATTGACATGGTGTGCTGCATCAGCGTGGTCACGGAGTTCACGAGGGGCACACCGTCCACTACGT
This sequence comes from Prevotella sp., assembly GCA_016285075.1. Classification (GTDB taxonomy): domain Bacteria; phylum Bacteroidota; class Bacteroidia; order Bacteroidales; family Bacteroidaceae; genus Prevotella. The sequence goes on along the minus strand of JAEEQB010000002.1, from coordinate 123,431 downwards.
AGAGCGGCTGGTTGTTACCGTTAATAGAACTGATACCGCGGATAAAGACCGAGTTGGCAGAACCAGGGTCGGATGAGTTAGAACTGATCTGCACACCAGCTACCTTACCGGCGAGAGCCGAGGTGACATCATTGAGCTTACCCAAGGTCAAATCCTCGTTGTCAAGGGTCTGAGCCGAATAACCCAGCGTCTTCTGCTGACGCGAGATACCCATAGCAGTGACCACAATCTCATCCAGATTGGTATCGCCGTTGCGGAGGACGATACGCATCTGCGGGCGAGCACTCACTTCCAGCGTCTCCATACCCACGTAAGTGAAGCGGAGCTGAGACTTACCCTGAGGAACGGTCAGCGAGAAGCGACCGTCAGCACCTGTCACGGTTCCTACGTTCGTACCTACGACAAGAACAGACACACCAACCACTGGTTGATTGTCTTCCTGAGATACTACGATACCCGTAACTTTCGTTTGAGCCGTCGCTGAAAGCACTGTTAGCAGCAGCGCGGCCAAAAACATTGTTAGTCTTTTCATAAAATCTCTCTCGTTTTGTTGTTATTATTATATAAATATGTGAATTATTGCCATAACTCTAACGTATTCTCTTACAAATTGGCGCAAATGTACGACTAATTTTTCAATTAGACAAGTAAAATTATAAAAAAATAACAACTGGGCGCAATTTTCTTGCGCCCAGTCAATTTGATTATACGGAAAGAATGGTTTACCTCAGCACATATTGCAGGTTTTTCGGGTTCTGCAGATTCTTCACGCCTTTGGCACGAAGGGGCTTGTGACTCTTGGAGGGCTTGACAGCGGTCTTGCCGCGCACGCCATCGGGTTCTGCCGCATATTTCTCCATCTGGGGAAAATAATATCTCACAAGGAATCCTGCAACGTTATCCTCGGTCAGGCCCTCACTCGTCGCAGCCATGATGGCCCAGGCATCGATATCATTTTCCTCGTCCATCTGGCCTCCCCAGTAGATAGAAGAATAGACATTGCCTTCTTCGTCTTCTTCTACGACGAACTCACCAACAGAGTAGAGTTTATCCACGCCCGACCATGAGCCGGATGCAGTCATCCATACCCAATAGAGGAAATAGGGGCCATAAGTACTGACAAACGTTGTGGAAGGTCCAGCCAGAAGTACATTGTTCTCCTGATCAAGAGCAACAGGTATGGAGTACATGGTATTCTCATCCGGGTACAGCGACATGACCTGTTCCTCCAGATTGAGAACAGCCAACATGCCATCCCAATCATTGGCTTTGGCATCAAAATACCAGAACGTGTAATAATCGGAAGCCACTTCCTGCAGGAAGTTGTACTGGGCGATGAAAATGGGCTCTGTCTCGTTTCCGCTCTTCACGAAGAGATGTCCCGAGCGAAGCAGACCTTCCTTATTGGCAGCGATGGAGACGGTAAGCACAGAATCGTTCTTCCACTTCGCACCAATCCAGTCAACATCTCTCGACAGGCTCACTTTCTTGCTGTGAAGGATTTTCACATCGAAGTTCTGTGCCTTGTTGTCTTTGCCGTCAAGCTGACTTTCGGTCACCTCGAAGACCATAGGACGCTGTAAGACAGTGATGGTGTCGGAATATTCAGAACTCTTCACAACCACCTTACCAAAACGCGCCTTCTTGTCGAAATTCTCAGCCACCTTCAAGGTCAAGCTGGTTCCCTCAAGCGTAGCAGCAATCCACTCATCAAGCGAAGTCACCGTACCAGGCAGAGAATTGGAGAAATTCATTTCAAGCACATTCTCCATATCATCCACTTCGTAGTTCAAGCCTTCGGTCACACCATAGGCAAGACCTTTCTGGGTAGCCGTCACCTTGGCGGTCTTGCCACCAGCAGTAAGCGTAATCTGTGCAGAACGGCCGCTGAGCGAGGGGTTCTCCTGGGCAGTCACCGTAACGGTGTTGCCACTGACAGAAACTGCCAGCCACTGGGCTGCTGTAGAAGCCGTAAGTGCCTCAGAGCCTTTGACTGTAATCGTACCTGTACCTCCAGCAGTCTCGAAGAGCACATTGTTGGAAACAATCTCCAGCGGTTCTACCGGTGTGTATGTGGCGTCATCTTCGCCGCAGGACGTGACCATCGTCACGCCTGCAAGCAAAAGGATAAAGCTGAATATCTTTTTCATAATCATATACCTTTTCAGTGTTATTTGTTTGTCTTCTTCTGCATGGTCACATTTTGCATAATCTCCAGATAACCGACAGCGGTCTCGCCAGAGAAATCCATCGAACTATAAGCATAGAGATAGATTGAAATGGGTACAGTAGGATCATCTTCGAAGATACCGTGCCACAGACCATGAGTACCATTCTCGTCATGAGAAATGGTGAGTTCCGCGAAATAGCCAGAAGCGTAACCTGTATTTCTCCTCATTTCTTCATCGAGGAAGATAGGAGCAATGTAGTAGCGCCCCTTATAGTCACCAATAAACACACCGCTCTCCCAAAGGAAGGTCATCGTCTTTTCATCGTACTGCAGAGGTGCCGTGAACTGCCACCAGCCGAGGTCAACCCTCATGTACATGCCAGTCTCATCCTGGTAGAGGGTAGCGTCGCCAGTAGCTTTCACTGTTTGACCTTCCTCTTCATATTCGTAGGTCAGGACGTAGTCGCCCAGGATGTCCTTCTCGAACTCTGCCTGCGACACGGTGATAGTACTCTTCAGCGCACCCACCTCAATGAGGATGTTACCTGAACGCATCTCGCCAGTAGCATTCTCGTCAACGCTGATGGTGAGGGTGTTGCCACTGGTGCTTACCTTAATCCAGTCCACCTGAGGCGTGAGGGTAAACTGCTCCAGCTTGTTGATGGTGTAAGACTTCGAGCCGGGGTTATCGTCGAAGGCGATGGTGTTGCCCGTAGCCTTGATGATGGAAGCGGGCGACAGAATACCAGCCAGGCTCACGTCAGTAGAACCTTCGTCGGTACAGGTCAGGGTGACGGCGTCGTTGTCGTACTCCATCTGGTAGATGCTCTTGCCACCAATCTCAACGGGCTGGTAGAAGCGGATACCTTTGTCGTAGAACACATAGGGAGCTGAGAAAGCCGTGTCGGGCGTTTCTATGTCCATGTGGTGGTCTTCATCCTTCAGGGTAAGACTCATATTGACATCAGCTGTACCAATCTTACCTTTAGCACCCACGATAGGCAGGTCAGCCTGCAGGCTCACCACGTCGTTCATATATTCCTCGGCAGAACGCTGCAGGGGATACATATACATCGTGTTGCCAGAGCGCTTACCTTTCAAGGTCACCTTCTGAGGGGTAGCCTCCATGATGATGAGCTCGAAGTCACCATCGTAGGCCTCGTAGCCGCCCGAGCTGCCCCAAGGTGTGGCAAAATAGTGAAGCACTTCATTATAGGTATCGAAAGTGAGGACGGGACCATCGTCGCCCACAAGCTTATAGAGGCTGGTATGGGACTTCTCATCACCGTTCAGTTCTGAGCGCACTTCCACGTTCTGTCCGTCAAACTTCAAGGTATAGACGTAGCCGCCATAGCTCTGCTCGCGGTCGGGATAGTAGTCCAGCACCCAGCCGTTGGCAGCACCTGTCAGCACGTCATTCGCATTCTTCAGATAATTGGCCATACGTGCCGAAGCGGTCTCGTCGAACACGTCCTCCTGATCCTTCAGACACGACTGGAGCATCAGTGAAGGAAGCGCCAATAGCAGAAATACAAATATCTTCTTCATATACTTCTTCATTATCATTTTTCAATTATCAATTAAAGCGAAATGTCATCAAGATCCACCTTTCCGCTCACCAGGTTAGCCTGACGGGTCAGGATGCAGTCACGCAGTTCATCAATGTCGATGTTCCACGTCTCACTCATGTAGGCACGGACAATGTCGAGCTTCTGCTCAATAAGCACACGGCCCGAGGTTGTCTGATCGGGATCCTGACTCCACGTTCCCTCAGCGTTCTGCAGCATTTCTTCCCACTCATCAGGAGTGTGAGTGATGTACTCAGAAAGCATTTCGGCAAAGTCTTCCCTCGGTTCGGTCTGAGCATAGGCTGAAATAAAACCACGCTTCGGGTAAGCTGTATTGTAAGGCTCAGAGAACTGGCTGTCGTTGACATATGAGGAACCCGTCACCTCCTGGAACGAGGTGGGGTAATCACGCGTCTGGTTCAGAATGTGAGTGAACTCATGATGGATGGTTTTGACGTAATAGTGGTTGATGTTGGCGGCTAATGAGCCTCTATCACCCCATGTGCCATCAAGCACAGCATCCAGGTAGTTGATACCAGCCAGCAGAATCTTCTTGCCTCCCTCGGCGGTACCGAGGATGTAAGAACCGTTGTTACGATATTCCCACTCACCAATCAGGTAGAACATCTTGGGGAAGTTGGCGCGGGTAAACTCAATGCCAGCCACCTCATCGTAGGTCTCCATGCAAAGGTACTTCAGGATATGTGCCATCTTGATGGCATTATCCATGTTGGCAGGAACCGTATAGTAGTTGTAGTCGCTCTCAATCTCCTCATAACGATACTTGAAATCGATATTGTAGGGATTCACATAATTCACCTCCAGCCACTTGTCGAAGTCATTCTGCACGTAGCTGTCAGCCACGATCACGCTTTCCGGCTTGATCTCGTCCTTCTCGCAGGAAGTGAGTACAAAGCCCATCAGCATTATCGGAAGTACATATAATATATTCTTTTTCATATACTCAATCCTTTAACATGTATTGTTCGTCAATAAGCTGACCTCCGCCATTGTCAGAGGTTGCGCGAGGGTTAGGCTCGTAGCCTGCATCCTTTACTTTCATAGGTATCTGGATGGCGCGGCGCAGGTCGTCCACCTCCAGCCAGTCAGTAATCTCCTTGGGCTTGCCGCTGCTGTCCATCACACGACGGGGGATACGGATGCCCCAGCGCTTGATGTCGAACCAGCGCTTGCCTTCGTGCATGGTCTCCACACGACGCATGGCCAGCAGGGCCTGAATCATGCTCTCCTGGATAGAACCTTCTGCATCAATGGCAAACTTCGGGTGCAAGTGCTTCTTCAGCGTGGAAAGTGTACCCTCATCAGTACCCACAGTAATCACCGAGTCTTTCTTGGACTTGGTTTGGATGATGGCACCTTGTGCATTCCTCACATAGTTCTGAGTGTAGGAATACTGAATCTTATCCATCTTCTCCGTAATAGACTCGGGAGTCAGGGTCAGTCCTTCCCTATCGGCAGTACGGCTGATGTTCTGCATCCAGACAGTCATGTCTGCGGCAGCACGGTCATAGTCACCCAGCATGATGTAAGCCTCGGCACGGTTCAGCAACACCTCGTCGCCAGTGAATGCATTGTATACAGTATGACGGAAACCGATGCCAGCTACAGGATCGGTATACTCAAACAGATAAGGCAGACGCCAGGTCACCCATGTATTGAGGTTGGTACCCGAATAACGCACCACTTGGAAATAGTAGGACTGATAACCTGTCTGATCTGAGGGAATGGTTTCCTTCCACAGGGCATTGGCAATAGCATCGATGTCTTCGTTGCCACCTATGTAGGCATTGTGCGAATAACGCTTACCTGTGTAATAAGGACCGAAGTTGATGGGCTGGTTGGAGTACGAAGTCATCAGCAGGAGGTTGCACTTCAGGGTAGCCTCGATATTGTGCTGGGCTACAGGCTCGAAGTCACGGGTCATAGCGCCTATGGCCTGGTAGTCGCGCAACATAGCACGCGGATTGCTTCCCAACACAACATTGGCACACTCAACAGCCTTGTCATACTTTTCATAATACAGATAGAAGCGAGTGGCAAAGGCGTATGCTGCCAGCTTATTGAAGTGATACTTAGGCGCTGAGAAATAGCTGTCACCCACATTAGGCAGGGCTGCTTCAAGGTCAGCCTGGATATGAGCATAGTTCTGATGCACCGTCTCACGCTGATACTGAGGATTCAGCTCTTTTTCCGACTCTGTGACATAAGACACGCCCAGGGCCGATGTATTGTTGACATCATAGTGAGGAGCAAAGAGGTTCACCAGCATGAAGTGAGCGTATGCACGGCACAGCAGTGCCTCAGCCTCCATCTCCTTCAGTGTCTTGGTGGTGGCACCACCCATCGACTCCAGGCCTTCCAGGGCAAGGTTCGCAGTCTCAACACACTGGTAGAGATCCATCCAGTATGACTCAGGATCCTGGTTATCGGTCTCGGTCACGTCCGTCCAGCTATACAGCTGGTCGATGAAGCGGTCGGAATAGGGGTTGTTGGCACCCATATCGTCCACATTGTCCGAAGCATACTCAGTGAATGCCATGTGGTCGTGGGTGGGATAGGCGGCAACAAGCAGTCGCTGAACCTTTTCCTCGGTGTTGGCCTCCGTTCGGTTGTCAGGCAGCTTGTCGAGGAAATCGTTGCAGGATGTCAGGCCTAAGCCCATAGCCACCGCAATGATTGAAATTCCTATATATTTCTTCATAATAATCTCGTATATTTACTGTTTTACTTATTTACCTTTTTCCTTTCTTAGATTCCCACACGGAGGGTCAGTGTGAACTGCTTAGGCAGAGGCACTGCCACACCACCGGTATTGAAGAACTCAGGATCCTGACCGTTCAGTTTCTTGTCGGCATAGATAAGGAACAGGTTCGTAGCCTGCAGCTTCAGCGAGAGGTTGTTCACCCTCAGCGGGTCGGTAATGGTCTTCGGGAACTCGTAGCCCAGCGAAACCTCCTTCATGCGGATGAAGTCACCCTTGGCCACACGCTCAGTAGAATAGTTGTAGGCGTTGTAGGCATAGCTCAGGTCAGAGTCGTTCCTGTTCTGACGCTTCGAAGCAATCACGGGGATGGTGGTCTTCTCCTCGTCGCCAGGCACCACCCAACGGTTGGCAAACTCCTTAGGCATGGAGTTCAGGTCGTTGTATTGGTTCTTGAACACCGGGTCAAGGCGCACTACATTGCCGAATGAATAAGTAATGAACACGTTCAGGCTCAAGCCCTTGTACTTGAACAGGTTGCCAAACGAACCCACATCGGTAGGATCGACAGAGCCGCTGTACTCCAGGAAGCCCATCTTTTCCTTCTCACGGGTCTGGAAATAGATACCCGTAGAGGTAATCTCACCGTCCTGGTCGAGGAACTGAGGCAGACCCTCATCGGTCAGCCCACGGAAAGGAATGCTGAACAGCGAACGGACGGGATAGCCCTCCATAGCGAAGCCCTGGCCTGTAATGAGGTCAATGACACGCTGGTTGTTCTCCAGCTCAGTCACCTCGTTGTGAGTGTGAGAATAAATAAAGTTTGTGGTCCAGCTGAAGTCCTTCGTCTTCACATTGGTCGTGGTGAGGCTCAGCTCCACACCATTCGACTTCATCGAAGCCACGTTACCGTACTTCTCACCACCCATCTGGGTGTTCACGATACCAATCAGGTCATAGTTGTTACGCTTGTACCAGTCGAACTCAAAGTTGATGCGGTTGTCGAAGAAACCAAACTGTACGCCAAGGTTCAACTCATGTTTCTTCTCGAAAGTCAGTTCACCGTTGGCACGGTCGCTCTCTTCGAGTCCGCTCTCACGTACACCAGTGAAGGGACGCCAGGGGATATAACTCTTGATGACTGGCAGCGAATTGGTAACCCAGCTGGGACCGCTCTCAGCAGTCAGCGAATAAGATGCCTTCAGCGTAGCATGGCTCAGTGTGTTGTGGAACACATTCTCGAACCAAGGCTCCTCGTGGGCATTCCAAGCACCCGACACGTTCCATGTGGGCAGCCAACGCGAAGAGCGGCTCTTACCCAGCTTGTTGGAACCCTCGTAACGGATGGTACCGTTCAAGGTATAGCGTCCCTTATAAGAATAGGTGGCGGTGCCGAAGAAGGCAGCACGACGCTCGTGGGTGTTCTCCAGCTTGAAGTACTGAGTGTTTTCCTCTGCACCCTTCTTGAACACCTCATAGGCATAGTTAGCTATCTCACCCAGCGAGTACTGCATGCCCCAACCACGGAACCAGTCGTAGGTGCGGTCAATGTTGTTCACCTCCATACCACCATACAGGTTCACAATGTGATCGTTGGCAAATACATCGTTATACGAAGCTGTTGCACGGAAGTCCCATGCACTCATCTTGTTCGTTGTCTTGTTGTAGATACCACCATTGGGAAGCACCGTGATAGGCAGTGCGTATGGGTTATCAGGATCCGTATAGAGGAAGGGGTTATTGCTACGGATGGTCGAGGTAGGCATAGCCCGATAGGCCAAAGCCTGGTTCGAGTCATCCAGGATGGAGTGGTTCTGAGTAGCCTGGTTGTACTTCACGGCACCCAGGGCAGCCAGTTCCACCTTCTGGATGGGCTTCCAGCGAAGCTCACCCTGAACGCGGATGTCGAACACTTCCACGTCAATATAGTTGTTCTCCAGCTCATGCATGATGTTGAACGGAGCATAGTTACGTGTGTAGTACGTGTCACGGTCCAGCGCACGAGAGGTATTCAAGGCGTAGCTATAGGGGTTGATATCGAACGAACGGTGCACCTCGCCACTCACCACGTCAGTCTCGGCAGCCAGTGTACCCGGAGCACGCTGCTTACGGATGCTGCTGTTGGCAATCATATTGAAGGTCAGCTGCTTCGACAGGTTGAATGTATTGTTCAGGTTGGCGGTATAACGCTCCACCTTCGACTGCTTTGTCCAACCTGGGTCGAACATGGCCGAAACAGAAGCGTAGGTCTGCGACTTGTCAGTACCTGTGGCAATGCTCACCGAATGGTTATGCTGGATGGAGTTCGAGAAGAGCTCGTCAAACCAGTTGGTGTTACGGAACTCCGCCTGACGCAGGTAGTCGGCACGGGCCTCGGCAGTGTTAGGCAGACCGAACTGTCCCTTGGATGCGTCATACTCAGTGATCAGCTGGTACATCTTACCATACACACCGCTGGAGGCTGCATTCGAAGTCTCAGCATAGTTCAGGTAACCCTTCTGCTGCATCTCCTGATAAATACCCATCTGGTCCTGTGAGTTCATGATGTTGAACGTAGAGTAGCTGGGCTTCAGACGCATGGTGTACTCACCAGTGTAGTTGATACGGGCCTGACCCTGCTTACCTTTCTTGGTCGTGATGACAATCACACCAGCCATCGCGCGCGCACCATATATAGAGGTAGCACTACCGTCCTTCAGAATGTCGAAGGTCTCGATATCGTCAGAGTTCAGTCCGGCAATAGCACTTGAGATCAGCGTGTTGGCGTCACCGCTCGACAGGTCGTCGGCCGATACGTCGGTCACGTCCTCCATGATCACACCATCCACCACCCAAAGGGGCTTCGAGTTACCATAGATAGAGGTAGCACCACGCACACGGATCTTCGGAGCCGTACCGAACGTACCGCTCACGTTCTGCACGCTGACACCGGCAGCACGTCCTTCCAGCGAACGCGAGATGTCGGCCATACCATCAATTTTGGCTTCTGAGGCAGCAATCTTCGTGGTAGAACCTGTAAACAGGCGCTTATCCACCTTCTGCATACCCGTTACAACCACCTCGTCCAGCGCGCTGGCGTCAGGACGGAGCAGGACACGCATGGAAGCCTTCGGCGTCAGCGTCTGGCTCTCCATGCCAATGTAGCTCACCGTGATTTTCTTGCCGGCGGGGACCGTCAGCGTGAAATGTCCGTTAGCATCGGTCACGACACCCGTCCTCGATCCCTGGACAACCACCGAGGCACCTATAATGGGCTCGTTGTCGTCCTGAGAAATGACGGTACCGCTAACCTTTGTCTGTGCCAAAGCCATTCCTACTGAAAGGAACAGCGCGGCAAGGAGCATCGTTAGTCTTTTTTCCATAAAAATCTCTCTTTTGTTAATATTAATTTGTGGTTTTTGTACGTTTTCTACACACGCCATTGCGGTGCTGCCTTCTCCTCTCTTCCATTGTCCCACCTCCTCGGCGGTAGTGCTTCCTCTCTTTCATTCATACACCAGCGCGGTGTTATTTCCTCTCTTACGTTTGCCGTCGTGGCTGGCTATTTTCATCGGTACGGTTGATACCCAAAACAAGGCATTGTCCTTTGGTACAACGCCTATGAGTTTGCAAAGGTATGAATAAAATTCACAAAAAACGAATAAATTTATAAAAAAGTTGCATTCTGACACGTTTTTTCATGAATCCACGCCATAATGACCGCTTTATTTGCACAAATAAGACACCACTCTTCATCGAGAAAAGCAGACAAAAACAAGAGGAGCCGAGGCCATTCATTTGATTTGCAGCATAGAAGAACCCACCCCAGGCTCAGCCGCCTGAGCACTTACGAAGCGCTGGCCAAAGTTTGAACAATGATGAAGAGAAATCAGATGAAAAGGCATGAGGCTATCAGAAGGACACTTTCACAACATAGTAAAAAAAGAAACTGCAGATTTACATTTAGCAAACCTGCAGTTTAGTGGCGGTAAACCGGGAGTTTAGTGCCGGTAAACTGGGAGTTTAGTGCCGGTAAAGTCCAAGCCTTCTATCATTTGATATGATAGGCCGCAAAGTACTCGCCATGACGCAAGTAGAGGATGCCGTTGTCGATGGACATGTGTGCCCAGTAGGGACCGCTGCCTTTTGCAACACGGAACTTGCTGACCACGTCGAACTTCTCAGACGTGGGATTAACAAGCCCGACAAAACCACGGCGCTCGTCGTAAATGAAGAGTTTATTGTCGGCAGCGATGATGGAGCCTTTACCAGCACCTCCCGTCCACTTCTCTTCGTAATTGGTCTCACCTGTGTTCCAGTCAATGCAGCACCAGTTGCCGTCGTTATTGTTGATCCAGTTCGAGCCAAAGATCTTGCCATTCACCAGCACGTAGCCACCGTGATGGGTATCGAGTGTCTCTGTGCGCCATGTGAGTGTAGCTTGCTTGAGATCATCGGATAGCTGTAATTGGAAACCATTGATGTCATAACCATGACAGAAGAAGATCTTGCCATCATTGTATAAGGCTGAGTTGGGTGCAATGTTGTCACGGCCACGACCGCCTTGGCCGGTATGCCGGGGTCCCCAGTCGTCGAAGGTCCACATGATCTCTCCTGTATCAGGGTCAACGCCAAAGGCTGTCTGACAGGTGGAGCCTACAATCTGACGTTTACCTTTGTACTCGATCATGATGGGCGACACATAGCCCGACTTCTCATTGAGTGGACGTGTCTTCCATATTTCCTCGCCGGTATTACGGTTGAGCGCCACCATCGTGGTCTGATTGCCGCATGGGGTGTAAATCACCTTGTCATCATACACCAGCGGACATTCTGATGTGCCCCACATACCGGTCTGACGTTCGTATTTCGTGCCACCGTCAACAGTCCATAGGATCTTACCGTCATCAACGTTGATACACACGATTTCACCCATGCCGCTGATTACGTAGGCTTTGCCATCCATGACGGCGGGCGTGGTACGAGTCTCGGGATAAGACCGCATCCAGGGGTGGCCATACGAAACCGTATAGAGTTTCTCGCCTTTGAGGTTATAGCAGTTCAGCACCTCTGCGTTCTCGTCACCATTCATACCAGTAAGGAGAATCTTGTCGCCAACCACGAGTGGCGACGAAAAGCCTTTGCCAGCATCTTCTGTCTCGAAAACCATCTGAGGACCAGCCTCTGCCCATTGATTCAACAAACCTTTGTCAGGATAATAACCATTGTGTTCCGGGCCACGCCATCCATAGGGCGTCACCTGGGCCAAGGCTCCTGTACACACGACGGTACCGAGGAGCACGAAGAATAGTTTCTTTTTCATACGCTTTTGCTTGTTAATTGATTAATACTATGATGATTCTTATTATTGTTTGATGTTATAGGCAATCAAAGCAGAGCCATGTCTGACATAAAGTATTCCATCAAAGATGGTGGGGTGAGCGAAACAGGCTCCTGAGCCATCGGTAACCTGCCATACCTTCTTGCCACTAAGGTCGAAGCAGGTCAGCTGCTCTTCCTGTTCGTCCTCGGTGAGGCCAGCGGTATAGATGAATCCGTCACAGGCCAATGCGCTGGAGTTTCCCTTTCCCGCATCATCAGCGACCCATAGTTTCTCTGGTCCTCCAGCAGGCCATGTTTTCAGTAGGTTTTTCTCGTTGGGATAGATACCGCAATGGTTGACACCACGGAAAGTGACCTGCTGGGCATGAAGACCAACAGCAGCGAACACAAGCAGGTAAATCATCAGTCTTGATTTCATATCATTTGTTGATTGTTAAGAGTTTGGGTAATCATGTTCTTGACTGTTAAGAGTCTGGGTAACCATGTATCTTATACCATAATACAACACGAAGCACAATGCCACGAGTACTGTGAATGCCAGCAGGAGGGTGTAGAAACCTGCTCCCGTGACATTCGTACTGATACTGATGACCGAACCGGTAGCACCGATGCAGACAGCATAAAGAGGAACATACAGGTTCTCGCGAAGCATCAACTGACTGATGAGCCGTTCCGTAAAGCCCATCGCCCGATACTGTCGGATGGTGGAAATCCCTGCTGTTAGGTTCTTCCGTATAATGATCATCAGGCTGAAGATGCCAAGCAGCAAGCCCAGCCCGCCCAAGGTCATGAAGATGACAAGATAGGTTTCGGTTACCTCGAAAAACATTCTTAGGCGTTCCTCTACGGTCTGGATCTGCAGTCCATATTCACTCATCGCCGTGGACAGTATCTCGACGGCCTCAGCAGGACGGGAGGACTTCATCAGCAACACCTCCACCCCACTCTCTCCGGGCCACAATTCACGGAAATGCTCCGACGACATGATGGCGTTTCCATGGAGGACACCTGTAGGATACGTACCTGCAATGACCACCGGCACTTGACCGCCCCTCTCGTCCTGATAGTAGAGCGTATCGCCCACCGACTTCATCAGGCTCCACGTAAGGGCCTCCTGGTCGACATAGACAGTTGGCAGCCGACAGTCATCCATTGACCATTGGCAATCGAGGCCAAACGGTTCCATGTCTTTCAGGTCAATGCCGAGAACGGTGGGAGTACTGACCTGATGGAGGTTGAGACAGCTGGCTTCGTCCTGTACGTGACGCAGGAATCCGAGGAATCGCGTACTGTCGGGCAACGACTGAAGTGAAAGCTTTCGACGGACAGCAGGATTGTTCAAATCGTACTGGATGGGCACACGGCTATCCACATAGGCATGATAGCCTCCAGCGGCTTGATCTGCCTGTCGGAAGTCAGGGCGGTTCAGCCCTACTGCAAAGACCATGAACACACCTAACGAGAGGGTCCAATAGCCTAGCAGATGCTGCTTCACGGAAGCATGGATGGACAGCCACGTCAGCCACATGCGACTCAGCACAGAACGGATGGACAATTCATATTGGCGGTGCACCCACACACGGAGCAATAATCCCCAAGCAAGAATCCACATGAACCCACAGACTATGAACAGTACCATATTGTGGAACCAGATGAAGTTCAGCGTGGTCAGCACAATACACAGTGCACAACACACTATGCACCATGAATAATGTGCGCCCCACCATCCGGCAGAAGTACGCCTGCCTGACAGGTATGTATCACGAGACGAGGGATGAGCGGAGTCTTGCAACGTTTTCAGCTGGTGACGCAGCACGAGAAACAAGGTTGCCGCACAGATCATCATGCCTGCCACCCAACCGGCAATCACCGTCACAGGACTGATGTGCAAAGCAAAACCATCGGTATGAGTGACACCGCTCCACACATTGCCCAGCAGCCACAGCGTCAGACCCGAATAGGCAAGCCCCGCCACAACCCCTAACGGCGAAGCAAGGAGCATCACACCAAAAGCCTCGCGGAACAGATGCCTGCGGATGTCACCATCCTTGAAGCCCACTTGCCTGTAGAGCCTCATCTCGTCACTACGCAGAATGAACATCTCCACCAGCGGATTCTTCATCAGCAGGATAGCTGCTACTATCAGGAAACTGCCTAATGCGAGGAACAGTCCCGCGAAATCCACTCCCCCCTTCGCGCTGTCCAGTCCCTGTGCACGGGGATGATACAACCGTACACCAGCATCGCCGGGTGTCAGAGAATTGAGAACTGACAATTGATCATTGGTATTTGGAAAGCGCAGGGCTGTGGCATTGCCGAAAGCATTGCCCCATTCGGGAGCCATCGCCTCGTACGACACGAGGGCCTTCGGCCTCTGGCGGTAGTCGTACCAATAGTCCTCGTCCACCTTTTTCACCCGCTTCATGTCAATGGGCACATCGCTGTCCCATTCCGTACACGACTCCACGTGAGTCAGTCCCGGGAAATCGGCCATGAGCAGGCTGTCGTTACCGAAGGACGCCAGCGGTACAATCCGTTTCACCCTCAGCGTCTTGTCACGTGTATCAAGGTTCTTCAGGTGCTTTGCCACGAAATAGCCCATGCTTACGGAGTCGCCTTCCTGCACGTGCAACCGCTGTGCAGCATAATCCGAGAGAATCATGTCATCGCCCGCCAACGGTTCCCCCTGCCACTGGTTCACGGCGGTTACAAAGGAGTAAGGTATGGTGAAGGCATCATGTCTCAGTTCGTTGACGAAATAGGCAAGGTAGAGGCAGGATATGCTACTTGTGGGCGGGTTCTGTGCGGGAACGGCGTTAGTGTGGAGTTTCTGCACGATGGCAGTCGGAATGAACACGGCATTGCAGGTGAGCGACGAGTCAGTGAGCCAGATGCCCGACAACGCCGGTGTCCAGCATGCCGCCAACTGTCGGTCACGGATCATATCCTCAGCAAGCACCACATTGATTCTGCCCTCCAGCCCCATCCTCTCAGCCAGTTCACGACGATTGACGAACACGTTCAGCGGCAGCGTCTGTTCATTCTTCAGCAACAGGTTGCCTCCTTCCTCCACACCTTTCACGCCTTCCACCTGCACGCGCATCTGGGTAGCATAGCTTTTGCTGACAAACAGGTTGCCTGCGGGAACCATGCTGCGGGCAGGCAGATGTAGCACCAGGTCCTGCACGCCGCCTATCCGCTGGCTGAGGGGGGCGTTGACCATCACCCCTCCTGGTGGCAGACTGTCAGCGTCGGTGCCCCATACACAGACAGGCAGCAACTGACTGTCAACCGACACAAAGCCGTCCATCATCAGCATCCCCACGGCACGCCCCATCAGCGGGTGCTGCAGCAGCTGTTCATCCATGAACCCCGTTCCGCTGGTAATGACGGTCTGGGTCTTGCCCAGACGCTCGTCGACCCTCTTCACCAGAGAGCCGCGCACCGATTCGCCCAGCAGCAGGCTACCCGTCAGCACAGCCATCATCAGGATGACTGCGCCACACACCAGTCGATAGAACCGTCGGTAGTGATGCCTACTCTGTGAGTACTCCATTCGCCAGTTTATATGTCTTATGTGCCACCCCAGCCATGGTTGCCGAATGAGTGGCCATGATGATGGTGGTGTGCAGCTGGCTGTTCACCTGCTGAAAAAGCCTTGCCACGGCCTGGGCATTCGCGGCATCCAGCTGACCCGTGGGTTCGTCGGCCAGCAGAATGGCGGGTTGGTTGATCAGTGCCCGACAGATGGCTACACGTGCCTGTTCACCTCCGGAAAGCTGCGTTACGCGACTGTCTCTCAGTGGCATGATGCCCATGAGCTGCAACAGTGTCAAAGCCCGATGCTGCTCCTCTTCGGTCGAGGCTTTCTTATCGGCAAGCGTAGGCAGCAGCACATTCTGCATCACCGTGAACTGTGGCAGCAGCCGATGGTCCTGACAGACGAAACCTATTTCCTTGTTGCGCAGACGGCAGATGCTGTCCGACAGCCCCTTGCCGCCACCCGCCACCACCTCCTCTCCACGTATCAGGTAGCGACCCTCGTCGGCAGGCAGCAGCGTGCCGAGAATATCGAGCAGCGTGGTTTTCCCTGCTCCCGACTCTCCCGTGACGGCAATGAAGTCGCCTTCGTTCACCTTCAGGCAGAGACCGTCCAGCACAGTCAGTTGCCGCTGCCCGTCGGCATATCGTTTCGTTATGTTTTCGAGTAATATCATTTCCCAGTTATCAAATTGTCAACTTATCAATCAGAAAAGCCCAGCAGCGTTCCCCGGCTGGTCAGTATGTAGAACCTGTCGCCGATCACAGCTGGCGAGGCGACGATGGGTTCACCCGTCTCATAGTGCCAAAGTTCCTTACCGTTGTCACAGTCGAGTATCGACACATGGCCGTCCTTCGTACAGACGAGCACCCTGTCTTGCGCCACAATCGGAGAGCACTCGCCAGTCACCCCACGCAGCATTTTCCTCCAGCGCACCTTTCCCGAAGCCCTGTCGATACAGGTGATGTGCCGTTCGCCCGACAGTATGTAGACCGCCTCACGGGTCATCGTGGGCATCGACACCACCCCGCTCTCAGCTCCGCTGCCCCCGTCGGTGGGGCTCACCTCTGTCTGACAGTCACCGGTTGCCGACGCCAGCCTGCGGTGCTTCACTATCCTGCCGTTGTCGAGTGTCATTTCATACACACTGCCATTGTAGTCGCAGGCACATGCCACCCCATCGAGAATGGCAGGCGAGGCGGGCACATAGGTGTCGAGCTCGAGCGAGTCGGTGGTCTCGCCGGTAACAAGATCCACCACCCTCACCCACGCATCACACCCCCCGAACATCATATAGCGTTTCCACACAGCGGCAGTGCCATTGATGTAATAGCCCGTGACCACCTGTCCGGTCTTTCTGCCCGTAGCCTGCTGCAGTGTGTACATGCTGCCGTCGTAGCTGCCCACGAGCACGTGGTCGCCCACCAGATTGGGCGATCCCGATATCTGCCCCATCGTCTCGAAATCCCATATCACCTTCTTCCCAGTGATGGAGTAGGCACATACATGGCCGTCTATCCTGCCCACATACAGTGTGGAGTCGTCCACCACGAACGAAGCCTCCACGGCGGTTTTGAAGTCATGTACCGTGAGCGAGTCGCCATCGGGCGAGAATCGTCTCAGCCGTCCCTTCCTGTCGAGCGTATAGACCCATCCTCCGTACACTATCGGGGCAGCCACCGTGCGTGTGTGCACCGCCCTGCTCCATAACAGCCGTGGAGCGTCGGGCAGTGCGCAGCCGGTATAGCCACACAGCGACGGTGAGCCACGGAAAACCACCCAGTCGCGTGACGGCTCGCCCGTGGCATACTCGTTCACCACCGCACAGCTACACCACAAACAGAGCACCGGTAGGGCACAGGTCAACCAACGTTTCATCCACATTGCCTTTGTTTTCTTCGGCTATCACCACCTCCATGTCGTAACCACGTCCCTGGAACGTGAAACCGTTCTTGGAGTTATACACACACAGGCCGCAACGTATACACCGGGCAGGCTCGAACCACATCCTCCCGTTCACCAACGTACGTCCCCCCGTCTTCACGGGAGCCAGCGGTCCATAGCGTGTCCACTTCGCCGCCATCAGCAGCGACAGCTCCCTCAGCCTGCAAACCGTCCTCCCCTCACACTCACCGCAGCGGGCGTGATGGTCGCTCAACAGTAGCTCAATGGCAGTACGGCGCAGCGTCTTCACATGGTCCGAATCGGTGTCTATGACCATTCCCTCGGCAGGATAGGTGCCGCAACTGGGAATCATCCTGTCGACCGCCACATCGCGCACCATGCAGACCATGCACGATGGCTGGTGCTCCACGCCGGGCACGAAGCACAGCGAGGGGATGTCACAGCCAGCCTCGCGCAGTTCGTCGATGAGCAGCCTCTTGCCGCTCACCTCCAGTTCCTTTCCGTTAACCTTTATCTTCATTCTATCATCCATTATCAACAGTTCACCCGACCTCGTGTCGCTTGGCCTGCGCACCACAGGTGGCCAGGCGCCTCGCCGAGGTCTTACAAAGAATCATCGGTTGTCAGTCTGACAGTCTCAATGGCCCCGTAGCTGCACTCACCCACACACAGTCCGCATTGCGTGCATCGGTCGGTGTCAATGACATGCCGCTCGTAAGGCGTATAGGCAATGGCATCGACTGGACAGCAGCGAGCACACTTGGTGCACCCCACGCAACGGTCGCTGATTACCATCTTCACCATGTGCTTACACGAGCCCGTGGGGCAGACGCCCTGTACATGTTCCTCATACTCGTTGCGGAAATAGCGCAGTGTCGACAGCACCGGATTGGGAGCCGTCCTGCCCAGTCCGCACAGTGCAGCCTGCCTGACGGCCAGTGCCAACTCCTCCAGCCGGTCTATGTCGCCTGCCTCGGCACGTCCCGTGGTGATGCGGTCCAGTATGTCGAGCATGCGGCGCAGCCCCACTCGGCAGAACGTACACTTGCCACACGACTCACCACTGGTGAACTGGGTGAAGTAACGTGCCACGTCGACCATGCAGCTGCTCTCGCCCAGCACCACCAGACCGCCCGAACCCATGATGGCCCCCATCTGATTCAAGGCATCGAAATCCACCTCCGCATCACACAGTTCGGCGGGAATGCAGCCGCCCGAGGGACCGCCCGTCTGCACGGCCTTCAGCGCCTCGCCGTCTTCCATACCTCCGCCTATCTCCTCGACTATCTGCCGCAGAGTAGTGCCCATGGGCACCTCAACCAGTCCACCACGGTTCACCCTGCCAGCCAGTGCAAACACTTTGGTGCCACGGCTGCCTGGTGTACCCACCTTGGCATAGTCCCTGGCACCGTGGTGTATGATATAAGGTACCTGGCTCAGCGTCTCGACATTGTTAATCAGCGTGGGACGGCCGTTCAGCCCCTGCCGGGCAGGATATGGCGGACGCAGACGGGGAAAGCCGCGTCTGCCCTCGAGCGAGGCAATGAGTGCCGTTTCCTCGCCACAGACAAAAGCACCTGCACCCTCGAACACTCTGATATGGAAGGAGAAGTCTGTGCCAAGAATCCGTTCGCCCAAAAGCCCCTTCTGCCTACACATGTCGAGTGCCTTGCGGACACGTATGACGGCTTGCGGATACTCCGCACGTATATAGAAGATGCCCACACTGGCACCCACCGCGTAGCCCGCCACCAACAAGCCCTCAATCACACGCAGGGGATAGGACTCCAGCAGTATGCGATCCATGAAAGCACCAGGGTCGCCCTCATCGCCGTTGCACACCACAACAGGAGCCGCCGCGCTGTCCCTCACCATCTGCCACTTTCTGCCAGTGGGGAAGCCGCCGCCGCCACGGCCACGCAAGCCGCTGAGCAGCACCTCGTCGACCACAGCCTGAGGCGACATCTCCGATAGGGCTTTCTTCAGGGCTGAGAAACCACCCTGCGCCAGGTATTCGTCAAGGTCAAGCGGATTCAGACGGCCATAGCCCTCGGTCGAGATGCGCAGTTGCCCTTCCAGGAAACTGTTGACACCCTGAGTACGTACCCTCTCGGGGGTGAAAAGAACGTTGTTCCAAGTCTGGTCGGTATGGAAGGTGTCAATCTGATGGAAAATGGCATTCCTGATACGCCGCAATCGACTCGACGGACGGAAATGGTGGAGCAGTATCTCTTCCACCTCGTCGGGCTTGACATGGGGATAACGTACGATGCTGCCATCGGGCAGTGCAACATCAATCAGGGGAACCTGATTACAGGTGCCCACGCAAGAGACAGGTTTAATGCGCACGCAAATACCCAGACTGTTGCAGGCTTCCACAACAGCAGCATACACTTCGGCAGTACCGCTAGCCTGACAACAGTTCTCCATGCCCAAACGCACCTCGCCCTGAACATCCTCCCGTTGCTCACTGCCAGCGTCCTGCTCTTGGTCGGCCAACATCTGCCGGAATTCCTCCAGCACCTCATTCACCTTTCCCGGTTGCACTGGACCGAATATTCGCTGGTCTATCTGCACCACGGGTGCCAACGCACAGCATCCCAGACATGCCACCTTCTCGATGGAATACAGCCCGTCGGCAGTGGTAGTACTGTCACCCTCCAGCTGCAGTTCACGTCTGAAAGCATCGTACACACGGTCAGCTCCCTTCACATGACACGCCGTACCCACACACACCTTGATGACATGCTTGCCATAGGGTGCCATGCGGAACTGTGAATAGAATGTGGCTACGCTGATGAGCTGGGCACGGTCTATGTCTGTACGTTCATACAGACGGTTGAGGGCTGCTGACGGAAGGAAACCGAACTCCTGCTGAATGGCTTGCAGCAGGGGAATAATCAGTTCGCGCCCCCTACCAATCCTGTCGACAATGGCATCTGTCTTGCGTCTTATCACCTCTGCAGCTTCATCAGGCGAAACGAGTCCACAGTCTCCACAACCTTTGACGGCTTCCATACGATCGTTGTCCATGTTTAATTCTTTCTTACGCAATATAATGACTTATCCGTCCTTACCACCATCATGCCATCTGTGAAGGCAGGTGTGGCAAACGTCTTCTCACCAGTCTCGAACGACTTGATGAGTTCAAATGTGCTTGAAGAGAAGATGTAGACCTTGCCGCTGTTGCTGAACAGGAACACCTTTCCGTCAACTACTACCGGCGACGAGTAGAAGGGAGTAGTGAGGTCGTGTTCCTTCTTCACCTCACCCGTCTTGGCATCATAAGCACACACCATTCCATAGCTGGTAGCACAGAATACAAGGTCTTTTGTGGCAGCCAGACTCGAACACTCTGGCAGATAGTCGCTGGCTTCCCAAAGCGTTTCGCCTGTGGCACCATCGATGGCAATGCACTTGGCATACTCGCTGGCACCGAATACTACTCCACCAGCACTGGCAGGGCTCGATCCTACCTCACCACTCATGCACTCTACACGCCACAGTTCTGAACCATTGCCAGGATTATAGGCTGCAATAGCTGGATTGCCCATCACCACCAGGGCCGGTTTGCCACCCAGCGTTGCAATGATAGGCGAACTCCAAGCAATCTTGTCCTTCGCAGACTTGCTCCATACCTGGTTTCCATTCTTCGCATTGAGTGCCAAGATCTTAGCATTTGAATTATTCTGATATTGTATGATAAGCGTATTGCCATACATCAGCAGCGAAGATGCATAGCCATAGTGATTGTCGGGCAGTCCGATATTCTTCGCCCATAAACGTTTGCCCTCCATATCGGCACAAATCACATCGCCTGTGGCAAAGATAGCAGCCACCTGCTCACCATTGGTGGCTACGGTACTGGCAGCCAGACCTGTATCGGCATTCACTTTGGGCATTGTGCCTGGCGAACCAGCAATGCCATCGGCCTTCACAGTCCACTTCAATTCGCCTGTCCACACATCGTAGCAATAGAGTTCACGAGCCTGGGCATCAGCTCCTGTAATAAAGACATTCCTTCCTGTAATGACTGGCGAATTGTAACCATGCTTGGGTATGGTTGACTGCCAAAGGATGTTCTTCTTTCCACTTAGGTTCCATGATGTGGCAATGCCCCTGGCAGAAGATGAGCCGCTGGAGTTGTTCCCCCGGAAAGCTTTAGAAGAGATTTTCAGTTCTGGCATTTCATCTTCTACCACAGCCGTATCAGCCTCTTCTTGCTGAGCAACATTCAAAGTATCGGCCACAACATTGGTAGAATCTTTCAAGGAGTCAGTTTCCACATCTGTTCCATCCTTCTGATAATCAGCCGTCAACTCACCCTTATCAGCAGGAGGTGTTTTCAATGCCTTGAAGTCTATAGAACGGAAAACGACAAAGCCAATGCCTACCACCGCCGCTACAGCGGCAGCCCATCCGATATACTTGCGGGCATGGCTCTTTGTCATCCATTCATCGATGGGGTCAAGTTGCTTATCAGGCAGGTTCTTCGTATCTTTATAATAAAGGTTCAGACAAAATGCCAAAACCGCAGCCATGCCTATCAGCAAGTAGATGCCAGTCTTCAACTGGCTTTCCTGTACAAAATAGGCTTTGCGCGAAAGGAGATCCAGTTCACGGATCTGTTGTTGAAGCCGCTCATTGTCATCATTCGTTTCATTCAACTCCTTCAGTGTCTCCATTACACCAGTCTCAAGAGGAGATACCTGCTGCATCTGATAATAGCTCACACCCAACATGATGCACATAGCAAACATGAAGATTGCTGTGACTATGGCAATATTACGATATATCTTTCTCATCATCTCTTTTTCTTTTAACTATGATTGATGAACTTTTGGAAGGTTTTGAGGGCAATAGTTGAAGCACTTGCCACACATCGTGCAGCGCGCCAATGATATCTCATAAGTATGGCGACTGCGCTTGAGAGAAAGTTTCAGGAGTTTGAAACCTATCACAAGTCCTATCAATGCTCCTGCCAATGAGGCATAAAGCTGATAGTCTTCTCGAATGTTGTCCACTTTAGCTTTCAGTTCTTCGATATTGCCCCCCAAAGCATGAAAGGTTTCCACCTCCAAAGATTCCTCCATGTCTGGATGGGCTTGCTGTTGAAGAAGCTGTTCATAGAGCCACACATCCTTATGAGCGAGGCTCAAGGCTTCACTTTGACTGCCAACCAGAACAGCTCCAGCCAACGTCAGAGCTGGCAAGAGGAAGGAAAACAAGATGATACGATGGACACCTTTGTGACGTGTTTCTTTGGTCTTGCTCTGCTGTGGAGCGCGAATAGCATCTACTGGACACGACTTGCTGCAGAGTGCACAATTGATACATCCACGGTCGGTTATCTCCAGTTTCTTCCATGACAGCGAACTGAACACACTAAGCAAAGCGCCATAGGGACACAGGAACTGACAGAAAGGACGTCCCATAAAGACAGACAACACTAACAATACTATGCCAAAACTGATCATGCCGACATCACCTCCTAAACGGAAAATACCCACGAAGGGATCCAGACGACAGATGAGGAACTGGCTGCGTGTAGCTGCATAGAGAATGGTAAAAGCAAGGTATACCCACGGGATAATGGATAAAGTAACAGAGACGGAACGTGCCAAACGGAAATTCTTGATATTGACCAGTTCCTGCAGAGCCCCCAACGGACAGACACCTGCACAGAACGCTCTGCCAAAGAGTATGGCAAATATGATTGGAAGAAGAAACAGTAGAAGTACATTCCAAGGCAAATGATAGTCGGGATTAACCATAGCCGTCACCACATTCTGAATAGACCCCACACTACACACACAACCGCTACGAAAGAAACCGAAATAAAGCACTGATACGACCGACATAGTGTAGATAACAGCACGGCTACGTTTCTTATAAGCAGCCCACACCACCAATGTCATCATCGCCACCAACAGCACGATGTCGAGCACATTCCAAAACAACTCAAAAGGAATGCCATGACTGATATCAGGATATTCGTAACCCGATGTAAAATCTGGCTTGGGGAACCGTGCCACCGCCATTATTGCCAAGCAGCTACTTAGTCCCATCAATATAGTCAATGTCCTTTTTACCATTTTTAATATGATTGAATTATTTTATAACGTAGTGCATCACGCATGATCCTTCAGTAGATAGGCATGGTCGTTACTAACACGGTGAATGGCGTCAGAGGGACATACGCGGGCAATGGCACATTCGTTACACTGCTCACAGACATCTTGCTGAATCTGAAGGAACAAAGAACCATTGCCAAACGATGTACAACCTTTCACACACTTGCCGCATCCTGTACAGAGATCCTCATCAATGGTGTATTCGAAATAAGGTTCCTCAACAAACTTGCGGCTGATGGCGCCTGTGGGACACAACTGATTCTCGGCTGCTGTATTGAGTTCCTTCACATTGGGACGATAGTAGCCACCACACAAGTCGCAATAGCCACATACCCTGTTGGCATGGAAACATTTGACTGCCGACACTGGCAAAACACAATCCGTCTCACAACGTCCACACTGCGTACAGCGGTAGGGGTCAATCTGCCAGAACACATCGCCCTGCCTGCCACTCGCCCTGGCTACGAGCAATCCTCCCGATACCAATGCTGCACCTCCTGCCAGAAGAGAACCGCATGTCCGGAGAAAATTCCTGCGGTCTATGGGACTTTTCAGTTTCTCTTTATCCATCAGTCTAAATTTTCAATTATCAATTGTCAATTATCAATTACATTCTCAACGGACAGTCCTTGTCACACTGTCCACACTGTGTCTGTTGGCTCACACGCTTGTCATATTGAAACACCGACACTTTGTCGCCACCAGCCACAACCAGCTTATCCTTCATCACCCGGACATCATAGGCCTCGTGCCCACCTCCCAAAGCCTTACCGTCTAACAAGACACCACGAAACCGGCCATCCTGACCATAGCAGCTGATGCGGGGGATTCCTTTCTCAGACGTCAGCAACTCCCCATTACCGGCAGGCGCCAAGACAGCAGGGTTGCAACATCCACTGAAAGCACCTGCAACAGTTCCGACCTTTCCAAAATCACCCAGGAACTCTCCTTCTTCTGAATAGCATTCCACAAGATGTCGACCCGGATTGGAGCAAAAGATTTTGCCATCCATGCTGGTAATGGCAAAACAATAGCTGGGCACAATGAAACCTTTCGGGCTTTGGATGAATCGCACCATTGTTCCGTCGAGCGTGTATTTACATATATTCTTATTGGCAGCATCGGTTACAAAGACACCATTCCTACAGACTGTCAGCGAGCAATAGTCAGAATGATCGCTGCACGCCTCCCACTGCCTTAACAAGTCACCCTGACGGTTGTATACCTCGATGCGAGTAGGATACAGTGCATAGATGAGTCCGTCGCATATGGTGATGTCGCGCAGATCGCTGGGCGTAGTGAAGTTGGTCTGCAGCTCGCCGCTCAGACCATATACTGAAATATTGTTGGGCGTAGCGATGTATATGCTGCCTCCGTCTGTTTCCATCGCACAGATGTCATCGGAAGCCACAAAACCATACACCCGTCGGTAGGGTGAAACAAAGCTGTCGTCTTCTTTCAACAACGTGAAACCCTGTGGCCGCTTCGAATCATAAAACAGTTTGTCGGGATGCTTGAACACATTCCACAGATTACGTCCTACAACCGAGAGGAACAAACCTCCCACGGCTAACGAACCGGATATTTTCAGAAACTTACGTCTTTCCATTTTTTCAGTTCTCAAAATTTTCAATTCTCAATGATCTTCAAGCACTTGATGGTCTTTGAATCTCTGACCAGGAGCATTCCGTCAGCATAGGCCATGGGTCCCCAGGCATCAATCCCCTCGTCCATAATTCTTTGTTTCCTCAGAAGTGTCATAGCGTTGGATTTCAATTGATATACATACAGCTCACCGTCTTCCTTAAAGGCAAGAAGGCGGTTGCCGACAACCATGTAGGGCCCCAGTCCGAAACGCTCGTCGGCGCCCGATGTCCAGATGGGGTGATGCAAGTCGGCAGGACGATACATGGCCAGGCGCTCACGCATGCCACCGCCGTCCTTAGGCAGAATGGTGATGAGTGTTCCCTGCCAGTTCAGAGGTGTCTGCTGCTCGCTCGACATGCCTTCACTGGCCTTGTAGCTCTCTCTGATAGTAGCACTCCACGTTGCGCCCTTGTCCACCTGGAGCAAGGCACCGCCAGCTCCATAGCCTGCCACAAGGAACACTTGATTTGGAGCTATCTGCAAGGGCGAAGGTGCCACGACCGAGGGTTGCCACTTGTTCGTGCTCCATAACAGTTGCCCGCAGCTCCCCCCTTCGGCAGACACTCCACATACGCCACCAACACCCATATAGACGAAAGTAGCAGTGCCAGCCAGGGTCATAGGCACGACCGACGAGTGCGACATCTTGAAGTGAACGGTGTTGGGTGTGCCCCACAAAGTACTACCAGTATTGACGTCGATGCCTACCATGAGCGTGTCGGTACCTGCCGGGGCAAGCACCAGCGTATTGTCCACCACCAGTGGGCACTGACCAGTGTACCAGAACGGAATCTCAGTACCGAAACGTTTCTTCATGTCAATGGTCCACCGCAGCTGGCCGGTGATCTTGTCGCAGCACATGACATGACCTTCCGGTCCGATGGTAATGACTGACGAACGGGTGACGGCTGGAATGGTACGTGAGAACCCGTGGTTTCGTTTCATGGGCACCCGGTACCAGCGCCGCCACAGCTGACGGCCGGTGAGAATATCCAGACAGCGCAGGGCGTCGGAGCTGAGCGCCTCGTCGTAGTCGAGCACGTAGACCCTCCCCTCAGAGACGACAGGTGCTGCATGGCCCTCGCCGGTGGTCACCGACCACAACTCCTCGAAACCGCCCTCCACCCACTTCTGTCCGGGTGGAAGTGGAGCCTGGTTGTCGTGACGGGCTCCACGGAAACACGGCCATTCCCCTTTTAGCAGAGCCACTTTTTCTGAGTTCTCCTGCATGAAGAACTCACCTATCAATACATCGTTGGCTTTCCGCACATGGCCTGCGGGTCGATGGTCGGCACCGGGCAACGCCTCAGTGAGACTGCTGCCCGGGTCGTAACAATGCCACCCAATGAGCAGGCAAAGGTAGAAGGCCACGAAGCCTATGGTTGTCCAGGTAACTTTATTCATCGTTCACAATTCTTCAGTGCATTCAGCAGAAATAGGACATGATACAGCTCTTCAGAATACCAAAGCCGTGAGAAATACAACCCAATGGGTTCGCGCTCGTAGAGGGTCCCCGCCTGGAATCGCTCATAGAGATACGCCCAGCCCCGCTCTCGTGCTTTTTCGTGTTCAAGGGGGAAATGAGCCAAGGCTGCCAGCGCCCTGCAGGTATAGGTCACTTTCGACTTGACGCCGAGGTCACCACCCCATCCTCCGTCCTCATTCTGGCAACGGATGATGAAACCCATCTGCGTCTGTGCCAGTTTCGTCGCCACAGGGTGACGAGAGGACATGAGGTAGTCAATGGCAGTGGCCGTACCATAAACGGGAGCCTTTTCGTCGGGCGCGTCCTGGTCGCCAAACCACAGTGGAACCCAGCCGTTTCCTTCGTCAGCTGTCGACTGTTGCCGGAGCCATGTCAGCATTCGGTCAAGACTCCGCTCCACATCACGCCGCTGTCTGCCTTCCAATGCCGGGAGCCAGAGCCCCATGGCCAGAATGGCGTGAGCCGTGATGTCTGGTGTACTGCGATCGAACGGTAGCCTGCCCCACCCCCGACAGAAGGTGGGCATGCCACCGTCGCTGTTTTGCAGCCCTATGAGCCATTTCAGGCCATTGTCCACCTGCGGGCTGCGAAGGCCGTGGGTCAGGTGATGCAAGGCGACGAGTGCTCCGCTGGTGTCATCGCCATCGGGCACTGACCCGCTGAGGTCGTTCCACCCCCAACCGCCGGGTGCAGCCCCGGTGAAGGGGTGAACGGACGTGGTGGCAAGGCCTGCTATGAGGGCTGCAAGCTCCGGGCTCTGCTCGCCACGGGGCAGCACCTTGGCTGCAAGGCTGGTGAGCCACCCCGACAGGTTGGTGTCGATGGGCCACGACCCGTCGGGACGTACCGTCGCGACAAGGAAACGAGCACAGCGCCGGGTCACCTCGTGACTACGGAAACCAGCCTCGGCCAGACACATCGCCACAAAGGCTGTCAAGGGTGCCGCCTCGAGGAAACCGCCATCGGTGGGCTGCATGCGCAGCAGCACGCGCATGGCTTTGGGAACGAACAGACATCGAAGTGGCTTGAACAGACCGCGTTTGTGATGCATCTGACAGATGCCTATGGCAATCAGTGCGGGAATGGCATAGCTCACCACAGGAAGGTTCAGACGGTGGAAGAGACGCTGAGGCAGCGTGGCCAGCTCGAACGGGAAGGACGGGATGAGGTTCCAGCGGCTCACCAGTCCTGCCAATGCACACATCGTGAGGATAGGAACGGAGAACGTCAGGTCGCGCCCATAGTAACGCAGAACCCCCTGGGCAAGAGCCTCCTCGCTGTCGCCTCCCAACTGCCGGGCAAGATACCGGCGCGACTCAGGCAAGGACTGTCCCACGGCGTGGAGCGAGACGTAGGTAAGCAGCGTGGCGGTCATGTTCGACGGGCTTTCCACACTGTCGCCCCATGTTCCATCGCACTCCATCGTAGCACGGAGCCAGCGGATGCCTGCATCGATCTGCGGCCGATAGGCCACGGCGTCGATACGCTGAAGGGCAAACACACTGACCGACGTGGAGATGGCACTGCTGGAAAGCATCCCCCTCCACAGCCCGTCGTCCGAACGGCTGCGCTTCAGACGCTGCATGGCGTCCGCATACATCTCCTGCTGTTGTCTGGTCATAAGGCTCCTAATGCTAATAGTCCGTAAAACACATACTCCACATCGCTATAGTCATCGTACAAGGTGGGAGCAAAACCTCCACTGTCGAGCCAATGGGCCCGGATGAAGTCTGAGGCATCGACAGCGTCTGCCCCTATCAGACGAAGGGTGAACAGTGACACTGCAGTACTCAGCAGGTCGGGAATGGGCGATGCATCGCTGGCATAGAAGCCCCCTGTAGCGTCCTGGCGCTGACTGAGCCAACGGACAAGTGCACTGTCGGGCTGTCGCCCCGTCTGATGCTGCATGGCCAGAAGGCAGCACACCGCATTGGTGGTCATCACCCGTTCGTCATCCATCTCACCACCCAACTCTGAACTGTCAAGGAACTCTGAACTATGAACCATGAACTTTGAACTATGAACTATGAACTCTGAACTGTCAAGGAGCCTGAAGAAGCGCCCATACACCGTGTCCCGATGGCGGCTCTCTTGCACTGTGAGACGAACGGGCACACGGTAGAGCCTGCGAGGCGAGAAAACGGCTTCGAGCACCCTGCCGAACTGCGTATAGTAGGCATCCTCACGCCCCCCGGCGTTGACATAGCCACCGGCAGTCTTCTGCGAGGCGACAAACGCCTGCAAGGCCTGTTGCGACTCTGGAGTCATCCGCTGCCAGCCGCAGCGCAGGTCTCTGTACACTATATATAATAACGGCTGCCTCATTTCAAAATCCTTTCCGTCACCTGATAAAGCAGGCGTTTCAGTTCCAGTTGTTCCAACCCGTTCAAGGCATCGATGGCCTGCTGATGGTAGAAGTCGGTCATACGCTGCAGTTCGGCCTGCACTTCACGCTGGTTCCAGGTCGGGTGTTCGGTCTGCAGCGCCAGCACGGCTGTAGGATGCGTGGTTTTCCGACGGTCTTGGGCATGGTCCTCCATATCGTCCTTCAGCTGATAGGCAATGCCCAAAGCGTCGGAATAGGCAGAGAGCATAGGGCGCAGATGGGCATAGCCCCCAGTACAACTCAGCCCGAGCATCAACGACACCTCGAAAGCGGGTACCGTCTTGTTACGGAAGATGGTCATCACACGGTCCATGGTCACAGGACGCCCGTCCCACATCAGTTCCTCGCCCTGACCTCTGCACAACCTGACGTGAGCATCGGCAATGAGACGAAGCAGCTCGGCATTGTTGCCCTGGGACAGTATTCGGTAGCCCAGCCCCAAGAGTGCATCACCGGCATTGATGGCGAAAGCGTCACCGTAAAGTGCATTGATGGTGGGCTGGCCATAACGCTCTGCATCCTGGTCCTCCACGTCATCGTGGATGAGTGATGCCTTATGGAAACACTCTACAGCCACAGCAGCCCGATGCACATCGGGGGTCATCTCGGTCTTGCCTGTCAGCGCCTGCCAAACGGCCGAGAGCAGGAACGGACGCCAACGTTTGCCCTCACCGCTCATCCAGTCCAGGCAGACCCTCAGAGTAGGCGCGTCAGCCCAGCCCCCACCCGTGGAGGGGGAACCAGCATCCATGAGTTGTTCCAACTCCGGACGGGTGAACCAATGGCTCACCTGCTCGTGGATAGCCTCATGGTCGAGCTGTCGGGGTGTGACATCATCGCTGAGCAGCGTAAGCAGCTCCTCGACGTAGTCCTCGTCAACATGGGTATTGCGACAGCCCGAATCGTTCAAGGCAATGGCAAGTCCAGGCACGGCATGCCGGACCAACAGCGGGAAAGCTTTTTCCAGCGAGTCAAGACAGCTCACGCCAATCACGGCATCCACAGCACGGCGTTCTATCAGCTCAATCACCTGCGTGAAGCCTTCGGCCACGATGCTCAGACCGCCCAGCTGATCGGCCATGTCCTGCAAACGAGGAATATGGCAACGGCCGCAACGATGGCAGAGCAGACCGTATTCATCAAACTCAGCCTGGCACTCACCATAGCGGCTCAGACATTTGGGCAGCATCAGCAAACGACGCTCATAAGGAATGCCTGCCACGACGGGCAGCCATATCTGATTGTGAATCTCGACCATCAGCCATGGACGCATGTCGCTGCATTCAGCATGACAACCGGTAAAGAGGTCTGCCAGCTGCTCCAACTGCCTGAGCGAGACAGGGGGACACAGACGCTGCGTCTGCACAAAGGCTTTGAGTTGCCTGCGCAGATGTGTCCGCTGCTCCAGCGTCGGTGGTATGATGTGCGTTCTATCCATAAGCGCCGAATCCGAAGAAATAATGCCGTTTCAGCCATCGGTAGGGACGGCTCTGCTCGGCGATGGGGTCCATATCCATATTGTGACTGGGTAGTCCTGTCATGCAGGCGTATTCCTTCATGGCTGTACCACGCGTGGTCGTTTCCTGCACGTCATGGCCTTGCAGGAACTGGGTCATCAGTTGCGGGTTCTCCATAAGAATGCAGCCTCGAGTAGCGCGGGCTATCCGGCTACGCATGTCAGCCAGGAACTGCGACTGGGCATAGCAGCTGGTGAGGTTGCTGCCATCGGCATTCAGGAAGTCGGTGGCCATCTGAATGACTGGACAGAACTCTATGGCTCCAGAAGGTGATATATGATGGCTCATACCCGTGGCCCCCGGGCAGATGGCCTTACCCTGATCATCCCAATAAACATCTATCAGGACAACTGGAGCATTGAGCCGTTCGCGGACAAGGAACTGACGCAGTCCTCGTATCTGCTGACCGGTCAGCGCCTCTTCCGGATGGGCATCGGCACCCACAGGCCGATAGATGTAGTACCACAGATAGGCAGCTCCCTCGCGGGCCACGCGCTCTATATGCTCACGGGTTACCAACTCGTCGTAATTGCTGCGGCAGATGCTGGCTGCCACGCCAAAGATAAGCCCGGCCTTACGACAGGCACGAACACCACGCAAAGTGCGCTGATAGACCTCGCTGCCCTGACGGCGGCGGTCGCTCTCGGCGTCCAGGCCCTCAATGCTGATGAGGGGGGTGACATTGCCTGCATGGCGCAACTGTCGGGCGATATCGTCGGTGAGAAGTGTTCCATTGGTGAAAAGCTGGAAGTAACAGTCATGATGTTTCTGGAAAAGACCCAGAAGTCCCTTGTACATCAAGGGCTCACCACCCAAGATGCCGAAGAACGTGGAACCATGACGCTTGCTCTCATGGATAATCCCATCCAGCTGATCCATGGTCAGGCTCTTTCTCCCTCCACGGCTCACCCAACATCCGCTGCAACTGAGATTGCAGGTCTCGGTGACCGAAATCATGTTGAAAGCCGGAAAGAACGGCTCGCCACGCTGCTGACGACGCTCGAACCTGCGCATGTTCCACAGATTGGGCCAGCAGAAGTAACGGCAGAACTTCCACAACAGGCGGACAGGGGTCTGGCGGAACACCCTCCATCCGGCTTTCAGCAATGAGGTATAGTCGGTCATCATTCTTTCTTGACTCTAAACACCGTTCCTTTTCTCGTTGCCAGTCGCTCGCGCAAGGTCGTGGCATACAGTTCACGGCTATCCAGCTTAATGGCATTCTCCTGCCTGTCCTCACCGCCATTGATGGGGCTGCGCTCGTACTTGGGGAAGATGATGGAACTTGCAGGACAGGTGCGAGCACATGCTGGACAGTTGTTCTTGCAATGGTGGGGATGAACCACACGAATGCGTTCATTGACCATTTCATAGACACCAAAGGGACAGAACTCCAGGCACTTACCACATTCGGCACAAACGTCCTTGTCGAGTGTAGGATACCAGGCATCCTCACCCAGTTTTCGTGGCATGGCATCTGTCTCACGCTTCCAAGGGGCTGCATCGGCTTCGTTGAAATCAACAGCCTTGACACCCAGGGATTGAAGCACCTCAACGGCCGACTGGCTCCGAAGGTTATAGAGCTCTACGTCGTCCTCGCCGGCAAAGGCCATCAGACTCCTCACGGCACGGGGATGACAGGCAACAATGGCGGTGTCTGCTATCTGGTGAACCTCTTCTGACTTGTTCTCACAGAGTTCGCAGAGGTCGCTGACAAGACGGACCTCGTGGCCCGCCTTATGGGCACACACGGCCAACTTGATCACCTCTGAACGATCCATAAACGACCGTGAGGAACAAACACATATTGTTATCTTCATATGGATTGCTATGCGTAATTCTTTACTCCATTATCAATTGTCCTTTTTCAATTGTCTCAGTTTGACGTGATCCAATTCTTGAATTCTGCAGCCTTGTTCTTGCTGACGAAGAGCGGTTCGGGTAAGTCGATGGGCATGCTGACCAACAGACGGCTGTCGAACCACACCACCATCTCCTTCACACAGTCACGTGCCACGATGAACTGTTTGTTGGCACGAAAGAACCGCGACGGGTCCAGGCCACCGATGATGGAATCGAGCGAACGGTTGTAGAGCATCATCCTGCCCGATTTCAGGTAGATCTGGGTCTTGCGGTCTGTACTGTAAATGCAGGCCACATCGTCCATGCTAATGGGCACAAGCTTGTCTTTCACCGGTACAAGCAGGGAGGTGGTATAGGCGGAAGGATGGTGGGCTGGGCGCATCTTCATCATACGCTGCAAATAGTCCATCACATCGCTGTGCGACCATTTCCTGAACTTGTCGAGCGCCCGTTCCAGTTCCTGCGTCTTGATGGGCTTCAGCAGGTAGTCAATGCTGTTGACCTTGAAGGCATCGAGCGCATATTGGTCGTAGGCCGTGGTGAACACGATGGGCACTGTGACCTCTGTCTCCTGGAACAGCGTAAAGGCTGAGCCGTCGCTCAGATGGATGTCCATGAAGATGAGGTCGGGTGCCGGATTGCCTGACAACCACCTCACTGACTGCTGGACACTCTCCAACACCGCCAACACATTGATGGTGGGGTCTATCTCCTTCAGCATCACGATGAGATTCTCGCTCGCTGCTGTTTCATCCTCTATAATCAGTATGTTCATCGTTCATCCTAATGGTAATATTACTTTGAATTCCTTTTCTGTTGGCTCAACCCTTATCTGACGGTTCATCAGCAGCAGAAAGCGCTTCTCCAGGTTACTAAGTCCCGTGCCGTGGGTTTCGGGTTTATACTGTTTGGGATACAGGGGATTAATGACCTGCAGCTCCTTTGCAGCGTTCATCGTGATTTCCATCCGCATCCTGTGCTCGCTGTCTATCATGTTGTGAACCGTTACGTTCTCTATCAGCGGCAAGAGCGCCAGCACTGGAATCTGAAGATTCATGTATTCATCGGCCACATCGATCTCCACCTCCAGTTTACCGGCATATCTCACCTCCATCACCTCGCAGAACGAACGGGCGAACTCCAGTTCCTCGGCCAGAGACACCAGCTGCTTGCGCTCGCTCTGCAGGATATAGCGGAAAATGTCACTCAAGTGGTCAATGTAGCAGATGGTCTGCTTGTCGTTCTTCTTTCTCACCAGACTGCTGATTCCCCCTAAGGAGTTGAAGAAGAAGTGAGGATTGATTTGGTTGGTCAGCGCCGTGCAGCGGCTCTGCAGACTCTCGATCTTCAGCTGCTGCAGCTCTTCTTCCTTCTCCTGATGCATCATGCTGAGGTAATTGGTGAAACCCAAGAGCAGCCCCATCATGCCCAGCACGAAGAACTGAAAGGTAAGAATAATGGGCCGCCCGTCAAACCCCGTGCATATCAGCACAGTGATGCCCTTGTAGAGAGCGAAGGCCACAATGGTCAGCACCACGTTGGGCAAGATACGGCGAACCAGTGAATGGGTCTTCAGCCACCGCTGGTTGAAAAACAGAAGGCCTGCCGAGAACACCCAGAAGAGCAGGAAGCGTATCAGCAGGTTGTCAATGTAACAAGCCCGCCCCTCTACCGGTACACAACTCCAGTCCCAACTCAGGAAAAGCAGGTTGGGATAACTGACGAATGCAGTACAGACCAGGCTGGCCAGAAGAATCTTATTGAAGGACTTGTCGTATTTCATCTCACAAAGTGCTTTGTAGGGCTTTTAGACGCTACAAAGATAACAAAAAAAAGCATGTTGCTTGTCGCAACATGCATAAAAAAGCAAAAACAGCCCGTAATGCCGATTTTTATCTACACAA
The DNA here is from genome assembly GCA_016285075.1 of Prevotella sp. Taxonomy (GTDB): domain Bacteria; phylum Bacteroidota; class Bacteroidia; order Bacteroidales; family Bacteroidaceae; genus Prevotella. The sequence continues at coordinate 89,266 of JAEEQB010000002.1, read as the reverse complement.
TGCGGTGTGTGGGATTGGGACGTCCCGGCTGCAAATAACGCCATGCCAGCACCTCGTCGGAATACTGACCGTCTATCGCCTCGACCAGCACCCCGCGGATCAGCTCATCAAGATGTTCTGGTGTCGTCTCCACACGGGCATTGATTATCAGCTTCACTTGGTTGCTGATGCCAGCCGTTCCACGCAACTGGAGGGTAGACACGTCGCCAGTGATGTTGCCAACGGCATACTGTTTCCCGTTCTCGGCTATTACCTTGACATGGCCAACACGCAGCTTTTCCTGCTTGATGACGCGGCAGATTCCTGTCATAATGTCCTTCAGAACGGTGTCCCAATACACATTCTCACCGCTCAGTGCAACAGTACCATTCAGCCAACCCAGTACGGCCTCGCCGTGAGCATACTTGTCGTAGTCTATATCGAGTATCTTCGTACCACTGCCCTGCCTGTTGGCCACTTCCTTGAACCACTCACGGATGCCTGTCCCATTCATGGTGCTGGCAGCCATCACCTTCGTATGGTGGAAACATGCCTGCGTGTCCTTCACCAGTTTCGCTGTCTCCTCATCTGTCAGCAGATCGGTTTTGGTGATCAGTATCACCTCGCTCTCTTCCAGTTGCTTACGATAGATGTAGGCGGCATCCTCGTGCAACCCGCCATCACCTCCATAGAGGATGGATTTCAGACGGACAGGGTCACTCAGCACCGTCAGCGGCGAGACGATCACCTCCGTGTTGTGAAACTTCTTGAGAGGTCGCACAATGGTGGCAGTAAGGTCAGCACAGCTGCCCACAGGCTCGGCCAGGATGACATCGGCTTCTACATCGTGACGCAACGAGCGAACAGCATCTACGAAACCATTGAAATTGCAGCAGAAGCAACTGCCTGCCACCTCGGCTACCTGTAGACCCGACTGCTTCAGCAGACGGCTGTCAACAAGCTCGGGAGCCTGGTCGTTGGTGACAAGTCCCACACGCTTGCCTTGAGCCATCAGCCGTTGGGCTACGTCCCAAATCAGGGTGGTCTTGCCTGCTCCGAGGAAACCACCGCAAAGAATCAATCTTGTCTGGTTCATTTTTGTTGTATTTTTGATAAAAACGTCAAGTTTAGCAGCAACCGCAAGAACGGTTCTTCTTCACATTGATGGGTTCTAACACATACTTGAAGAACAGGGCTGCAAGGCTCGAGCCGATGATGGGTGCCAGCACATACACCCAAAACCAGCCACCCACCGCATCGGGCAAGGCAGCATCGCCCCAGCCTCCCAGATAAGCGACGACACGTGGTCCCAGGTCACGCGCCGGGTTAAGGCCCGCCTGCGTCAGCGGAGCAATGAAGAAGATGATGCTGCTCACCGTCAGTCCGATGAACACGGGCTGCAGGTCGGAAGAAGGACGCCCCACGTTGCAACCTTCGGTCAGTGCAAAGATGAACAGCGCCAATAGGAACGTACCGAAACCCTCAGCACACATGGCCAAAGGCAACGAGACCACAGAGACAGCGCCATCACCGGGATTAGGATAGAACTCGCCAAACATTCGGGCTGTATCAACCGATGCAGCCGTTCCCCTCACGATACCATGCACTGACTCATAATGCTCGATAGATGCTGAAAACAATCCGAACAACACCCAACCAGCCAACATGGCACCAGCCAATTGCGCCACCAGATAGACAGGCAGCCGCCGGACGCCCATACGACCTGCCAGCACCATGGCCACAGAGACTGCTGGGTTCAGATGGGCACAGCAAATATTTCGCGTTAAGAAAATGGCGAGCGTTACACCCAATCCCCATACCAATCCTATCTGGAAGATACTGTTATACTCACCAAAAAGCACTGCGACCGCTACGCTGCAGCAGCCAAAAAGCGTTAGAACAAAAGTTCCAAGCATTTCACCGATAAAGTCCTTCATCCTTCTTTTTACGATTATGAACAGTGAACTATGCAAAGGTAAACAATATCTCCTATCTTATTGTAAAAATGTTCACCATAACGAAAAAAAAGGAGCTCATTACGAAAAGAGTCCTAACTTGAAAGCCCCACCACAAGAGGTACTTGTCAGGACCCAGCCGTTTGCTCAGTAGGAGGCTGTGCAGGGAATGCCGAGGGCAAGGACACGGTCACGGATGGAGTCCAGCTGTTCGTGTGTAGCCTTGAGCAGTCCGTGGGCAGGGGTCTCGCGGTCAATGGTATAGACCATAACCTGTTGCGGGGCAATCGCGCGGACAGCGTCGAGCCAAGGGGCAACGTACTCCTCGCCAGTATTGTCGACAGACTCGCCCATGCACTCACCCCGCATGAACATAGTCTGGATGATGACATGGCCGTGGAATGCTTTCATGCGGTCTATCACCACCTGCACATCGTAAGTACCGGCAGGATGGTCTACCTTATTTATATATATAGGGTCTACTGTATCGAGCTTCAGGATGTTGTTATCCACCAGCATCAGGGCATCGTGAACCTGAGGACGGTGAATCATCGTGCTGTTGCTCAGCACCGACACCTTGGCCTGAGGACAGTAGCGGTTACGAAGAAGGATGGTGTCGCCGATGATCTCGGCAAAGTGGGGATGGCATGTAGGCTCGCCGTTTCCGGCAAAGGTGAGCACATCGGGAACCTGACCTTCAGCCTCCATCTGCTGCAGTTTCTTCTCCAAGGCCAAAGCCACTTCTTCACGCGTTGGCATGGGCAGTGAAGGGCGATGGTCCTCATTGAAACCACACTCACAATATATACAATCGAACGAACAGACCTTGCCATCGGCTGGCAGAAGGTTGATACCCAACGAAAGCCCCAGTCGACGGCTGTGGACTGGACCGAAAATGGGCGAAGGATAAATAATCGTACTCATAATGGCCACAAAGGTACGAATAAGCGAGCGAAATACAAAAGAAAAAAAGATTTTTCTTTTCATTTCCGAACCGAAAAAGCAGCGAGGGCCATCAAGCCAGCTTGAATGGCCGAGTCGCGTTTGAGGTAGACGGTAGCCACCGAAAGTACCTTCGAGCGAAGCTCAGAGGTACGAATAAGTGAGCGAGATATCGAAATTTTTCAGTATTCGCTCTTCACTTTTCATTTTTTTTATTACCTTTGCAGCCAGAATTCAATTTTACGTACGTAAAACATGAAGAAACGACGCAAAACAACCGGCCGCCGACAGGGTATGCAGGGGTTGACGCTATGCATCAGTACGACAATGGTACTGGTGCTGTTGGGTTTGATGGTGCTGTCAATGCTGACGGCTCGAGGGCTGTCGCACTGGGTGAAGGAGAACCTGACTGTGACAGCTATGCTCACTGACACTATCCATGTGGACGAAGCCCAGCGGCTAGGTAGCATATTGAGCAATCGTCCCTACGCCAAGAGTGTGGAGTACATCAGTAAGGAACAGGCCCTGAAGGAGCAGACGGAGATGATGGGGACCGACCCGACAGAATTCCTTGAGGAGAACCCGTTTGTGCCTACGCTGGAGCTGCACCTGAATGCAGACTACGCCAACCGTGACTCGCTCCACTGGATAGGCAAGGAACTGAAACGGAACGTCTGGGTGACTGATGTGGCCTATCAGGAGAACCTGATGGATGATGTGAACCGGAACCTGAACAAGTTTAATCTGATGCTGCTGGTGCTTGCCATACTGATGACATTCATATCGTTCTCGCTCATCAACAATACGGTAAGACTCAGCGTCTACTCCCGACGCTTCTCCATACACACCATGAAACTGGTGGGCGCATCGTGGGGCTTTATCAGACGACCCTTTATCTGGCGCTTCATCGGCATCGGACTGATTGCCGCCTTCCTGGCCTGTATCATCCTGGCAGGTATGGTGTATGCAGCCAATAACTATGAGCCCGGGCTGCTCACGCTGATCACATGGAGGGAAATGGCTGTGACAGTTGTAGCCGTCTTCCTGTTCGGCATACTGATAACAGCCTTGTGTTCCTATATCTCCGTAAACCGTTTCTTGAAGATGACTGCTGGAGAACTTTATAAGATATAAGATAAGTAAAGAAGTAATAGTAATAAGGAATCAATGAATAAAAGAGACTTTGCATTCGGACGAATGAACTTTATCCTGCTGGCCATCGGCATGGCGGTGGTAATCATAGGGTTTATACTGATGGGCGGTGACGGCTCTACAGCAGAAGCCTACAACCCCGACATTTTCAGCCCCATGCGCATAAAGGTAGCTCCTGTAGTTTGCCTCATTGGGTTCGTGTCGATGATTTACGCTGTGGTACACAAAAGTAAGGACGAAGAACAGAAGGAGGAAGCAGAATGACTTGGATAGAGACCGTTGTCATTGCCATCGTTGAAGGGCTGACGGAGTTTCTGCCTGTGTCCTCGACAGGCCACATGATCATTACGCAGAACCTGTTGGGCATCGAACAGGGAGACCCGTTCGTACATGCCTTCACGTTCATCATACAGTTCGGCGCCATCCTGTCGGTGGTATGCCTCTATTGGAAACGGTTCTTCCACTTCGACAACACTCCTGCCCCCGAGGGTAGTTCTGCATGGCAGAAGCTGAAGCACAAGTACTACTTCTACTGGCTGCTCATCGTTGGTGTGCTGCCAGCAGTAATCATAGGACTGCTGGCCAAGAAGTCGGGACTGTTGGACTGGCTGCTGGACAGCGTGCTCGTAGTAGCCATCATGCTGGTGGTGGGCGGTGTGTTCATGCTGTTCTGCGACAAGCTGTTCAGCAAAGGCAGCGATGATGTTAAGGTCAACGAGAAACGCGCCTTCAACATTGGTCTCTACCAGTGTATCTCCGTCATTCCCGGCGTGTCGCGCTCCATGGCCACCATCGTTGGCGGAATGACACAGGGACTGACACGCAAGCGTGCAGCAGAGTTCTCGTTTTTCCTGGCTGTGCCCACCATGGCCGGAGCCACACTGCTCGACCTGCTCGACCTGCTGAAGGAAGACACCGTATGGGCCACCAGCCACAACATCACGATGCTGCTGCTGGGATGCGCCGTTGCCTTCATCGTGGCGCTGCTGGCCATGAAATGGTTCGTGGCCTTCCTCACAAAATACGGTTTCAAGGCCTTCGGTGTCTATCGTATCATCGTGGGCACTGTCATCCTGGTGCTGCTACTGACAGGACACTCACTTGCAATGGTCGACTAGATGGATTTCAACGAAGGAGCGTTCATATACATCAACAAGCCCTACGGGATGACGTCGTTCGGTGCTTTGGCTCACATCAGGTTCCTGGTGTCGAAGAAGATGCACGTGAAACGGGTGAAGATGGGGCATGCAGGAACGCTCGACCCACTGGCCACTGGAGTACTGATACTCTGCACCGGCAAGGCAACGAAACAGATAGAGCAGCTGCAGCTGCACGACAAGGAATATACGGCGACCCTGCAGTTGGGAGCCACCACACCAAGCTACGACCGCGAGCATGAGGTGGACTGTACCTATCCCACCGCTCACATCACCCGCGAGCTGATAGAAAAGACGTTACGCCTGTTTGAGGGCGACATCATGCAGGCACCACCACTCTACTCCGCTGTCATGGTAGATGGTAAGCGTGCCTACGAACTGGCCCGCAAGGGCAGTGACATGGAACTGAAGGCCAAGCCGATACACATCGACAAGATAGAGCTGACCAGCTTTGATCCTGTACAGATGCAGATGAGCATCCGCGTGGTCTGTGGGAAAGGCACCTATATCCGCTCGTTGGCACGCGACATCGGAGAAGCACTCGGAAGCGGAGCCTACCTGACAACCCTGTGCCGCACACGGCTGGGAGACGTCCGCATAGAGGACTGCCAGACATTCGATTCCTTCCCGGAATGGCTGGAAAAAGTGATGAAAGAAGGAGACAATTAAGAGTTAAGAAACATACACAGATGAAACTATCACAATTCAAATTCAGACTGCCCGACGAGGCCATTGCCCTGGAACCGCCACACCGTGCGTTTGAGAACGAAGACGGGACGGTGGACAAGATCTACTATCGCGACCAATGCCGCCTGATGGTAGTCCACCGCAAGCGCCAGACCATCGACATGTACAAGAAGGATGCCGATGGCAACGATACCGATGAGTTTATCACCTTCCGCAGCATCGTGGACTATTTCAACGAGGGTGACGTGTTCGTATTCAACGACACGAAGGTGTTTCCTGCCCGTCTGTACGGGACCAAGGAGAAGACTGATGCCAAGATTGAAGTGTTCCTTCTGCGCGAACTGAACCCTGAGCTGCGCCTGTGGGACGTGCTGGTAGAGCCTGCACGCAAAATCAGGATTGGCAACAAGTTGTTCTTCAACGATGAAGGACCCATGGTAGCAGAGGTGATAGACAACACCACCAGCCGAGGACGCACGCTTCGGTTCCTCTACGACTGTCCACACGACGAGTTCAAGGCTGAGCTCTACGGACTGGGCGAAGCTCCCCTGCCCCGCTACATCGTAGACCGCAGAGAGGCTACTGCTGACGACATGGAGCAATTCCAGACCATCTACGCCCGTAACGAAGGAGCTGTCACTGCTCCGTCCACGGGCCTGCACTTCAGCCGCGAACTGTTGAAGATCATGGAGATACGCGGCATTGAAAAGGCATTCGTCACCATTCACTGCAGCCTGGGCGCCTTCGACACCATCGAGGTGGAAGACCTGACCAAGCACAAGATGAACTCGGAGCAGGTAATCGTAACACCTGAAGCCTGCGAGACAGTGAACAAGGCCAAGCTCGAGGGACATGCCATCTGCATCGTCGGTGCCAGCACCATGCGCGCCGCAGAATCGGCAGTGGGTACAGACGGTATGCTGAAAGAATACGACGGATGGACCAACAAGTTCATCTTCCCGCCTTACGAATTCGGACTGGCCAATGCCATGGTGTGCAACTTCTACCATCCAGAGTCGACCATGCTGATGGCTACTGCTGCCTTCGGTGGCTATGACCTCATCATGCAGGCCTATAACCTCGCCCTTAACAACGGCTACAAGTTCGGCTGCTACGGTGACGCTCTGCTGGTGTTGGACGATTGAGCATGCTTCATCAGGTGTACCTGGGACTGGGGAGTAACCTCGGCGACCGCGAAAACCATATCCGAAAGGCTGTCGAGCTGATCGGGAAACGTGTGGGAACTGTACTCCGCCAGTCTTCTCTCATAGAAACCGAACCCTGGGGCTTTCAGTCGGAAAACAGATTCCTCAACTGTGTCATTCTCTGTACCACCAAGCTCACCCCCCAACAGGTGTTGGAAAAGACACAGGCAATAGAGCAGGAATTAGGGAAAAGGAGGAAACACGCCACACGCCGCTTTCCACATGCTTGCGCTCCTGTGGCAACAAGCAGCCGCGAGTCGAGCGCCACACCCTGCTTCCCACACTACAGCGACCGCCCCATAGACATCGACATACTGCTCTACGACGACCTCCAGGTAGACGAGCCCAATCTGAAGATTCCTCATCCGCTGATGCAAGAACGCGACTTCGTGATGATTCCACTCAGAGAAATCAAAGACAATTAAGAAATAAAGTTTCCCACCCAATAATGAACTTAAGTAATTATTTATCAAGAATTTGAGAATTTGAGAACTATTATTGTAAAAAAAGAATTGTTTGGAATTACCCGCCGCAAGCGACTGGAACTCTGCGGACTGAAACGGAAATGGCTTGCCATTTCTTCTCAAATTCCCTATAATTCTACTAAACTGCTAAAGGAGAAATTCTCTAATTCTCTAATTCTTGATTATTCTAAAGGTGGGAAACTTGAGTTAAGAAATAGCAAAAACAACTACGAATCAAAACTACTGAACAAATGAAGAAAATCATCCTGACCCTTGTGGCCACCATGGCCCTACTGGGCACCAACGCCCAGAACCCTTACAAGAAGTATACCGAGAACCTGCCTTTCCCAATGCCAGAGGTGAAGGCACCCGTTTTTCCTGAGACCAAACTCAACGTCCAGGATTTCGGAGCCGACCCCACCGGCACCCGGTTGTGTACCGAAGCCTTTGCCAAAGCCATTGAGACCCTCTATGGAATGGGCGGCGGACACCTCATCGTGCCTCGCGGCGTATGGTATACCGGCCCCATCCAGCTGAAGTCAAATATTGACCTGCACCTGGAGCACGGTGCCATCATCCGATTTGCAGCCGACGAGCGTCTCTACCCCATCATCAGCACATCGTTCGAGGGACTCGACACACGGCGTTGCCAGTCACCCTTGAGTGCCAATAACGCAACAAACGTGGCCATCACAGGCTATGGAGCCATCGATGGCAACGGCCAGTACTGGAGACCGTTGAAGCGTCCGAAGGTGACCGACAGCCAGTGGAACACCATCACCGCGCAGAAGGGAGGCGTAGAGACCAAGAAAGGCTACTGGGTACCCTCCGAAGGTTACGCCAAGGCTGAGAAAAATGCCAGCATGAACGTGCCCAAGGCCACCACTGATGAGGAATGGGAGGAGATCAAGCGATTCCTGCGCCCCGTCATGGTGAGCATTGTCAACTGTAAGAATGTGCTGCTACAGGGGGTCATCTTCCAGAACTCTCCTGCCTGGAACATTCACCCGCTGATGTGTCAGAACGTCATTATCGATAACATCCTGGCCCGCAATCCGTCCTATGCGCAGAACGGTGATGCACTGGATCTGGAATCGTGCAGCAACTGTCTCATTGTCAACTCGAAGTTCGATGCAGGCGATGACGGTATCTGCATCAAAAGCGGCAAAGATGCCGACGGACGCAAACGCGGCATGCCTTGCCAGAACGTAGTCGTCGACGGCTGTACCGTCTTTGCCGGACACGGCGGTTTTGTCGTGGGATCGGAGATGAGCGGTGGCGTGCGCAACTTCAAGGTGCAGAATTGCCAGTTCCTCGGTACCGAAGTGGGACTTCGCTTCAAGTCTACACGCGGACGCGGTGGCATTGTCGAAAACATCTACATTGACGGTATATCCATGATGGAAATCAGCACCGTTGCCATCATCTTCAACATGTACTATGGAGGCAAGTCCGTAGCCGAACTCTTAGAGGCAGGCGAGACGCCCAACAATTTAGACAAGCAGCCTGTCAATGAAGGTACACCTGTCTTCCGCAACATCAACATTCAGAACGTTGCCTGCAACGGTGCTGGCAAGGCAATGGAGTTCAACGGGTTGCCCGAAATGCCCATCGACCGCATCAATCTGAAAAACATCAGCATACGTGCCCGGAAAGATGCGACGTTCGACAACTGCAAGAACATCAAGAAAGAGAACGTGAATATCACGATAGAAGAGTAAAAACAAAAGAGCCTCCGGTCGGAGGCTCTTTTGTTTTACTGATACTGCTTCTGCAGATCACCGTCCTTTACTTTTTCTTCAGGATGTCACGGATATCGGCCAGCAGCTCCTCGGTGGTAGGACCGGCGGGTGCAGCAGGCTGTTCGGGTTCTTCCTTCTTGCGATTCAGCTGATTCATACCCTTGATCATCAAGAAGATACAGAAGGCAACAATCAGGAAATCGATAATATTCTGGATAAACTGTCCGTAGGCAATCACAGCAGCGCCAGCCTCCTTGGCAGCGGCCAGGGTAGCATACTCACCGTCGCCCATGTTCACAAACAGGTTGGTGAAATCCACACCACCCGTCAGCTTGCCGATGATTGGCATCAGCACATCGTCAACCAGTGAGCTGACAATCTTACCAAAAGCACCGCCGATGATCACACCGACTGCCATGTCCATTACGTTGCCCTTCATGGCAAACTCCTTAAATTCTTTTACAAATCCCATAGTACTTTAAAGTTTAATGATTAATGATAAACGTTATATTTGTAATCTGTATCTTACAATCTTAGCGCCTCGCCTTGATTTATCTCATTTTTTAATAATTTATATTTCGTCTTTAACCACAATTAAGACAGAAATCACGTGCAAATTTAGGAATTTTTTTGTAACTTTGTGCCCGAAAACAGAAAAAAATGCATTTTTACATGGATTTTCTTGCTTTCGAAGAAAGATTTTAAGCAGATAATTGTCAAATTACGTAATATATTAACCCTTTTAAATAACAAAAAAAAGAAATGACTAAAGTAGCAATTAACGGTTTCGGCCGTATCGGTCGCCTCGCTTTCCGTCAGATGTTCGAGGCTGAAGGTTATGAAGTAGTAGCAATCAACGACTTGACCAGCCCGAAGATGCTGGCTCACCTGCTGAAGTACGATACCGCTCAGGGTGGTTTCGCTGGCAAGTTCGGTGAGAACAAGCACACTGTAGACTGCACCGACAACTCTATCATCGTCGACGGTAAGGAGATCACCATCTATGCTGTTCCCAACGCTGCTGAGCTGCCTTGGGGTGAGCTGAACGTAGACGTTGTTCTGGAGTGCACAGGTTTCTATACTTCTAAGGAGAAGGCTTCTGCCCACATCAAGGCTGGTGCCAAGAAGGTTGTCATCTCTGCTCCTGCCGGTAACGACCTGCCCACCATCGTTTACAACGTGAACCACAAGACTCTGACTCCTGCTGACACCGTTATCAGCGCTGCTTCTTGCACCACCAACTGCCTCGCTCCCATGACGAAGGCCCTCAACGATTTCGCTGCCATCCAGAGCGGTATCATGACCACTGTACACGCTTACACTGGCGACCAGATGATTCTCGACGGTCCTCAGCGCAAGGGTGATGTTCAGCGTGCACGTGCCGGTGCCCAGAACATCGTTCCTAACTCTACAGGTGCTGCCAAGGCCATCGGTCTGGTTATCCCCGAGCTGAACGGTAAGCTGATCGGTGCTGCCCAGCGCGTTCCCACTCCCACTGGTTCTACCACTATCCTGCACGCTGTTGTGAAGGGTGAGGTGACTGTTGAGGATATCAATGCTGCCATGAAGGCTGCTGCCAACGAGAGCTTCGGTTACACCGAGGAGAAGCTCGTCTCCAGCGACATCATCGGCATGAAGTTCGGTTCTCTGTTCGATGCTAACCAGACCATGGTCAGCAAGATCGGCGACGGCAACTCCCTCGTACAGGTGGTTGCTTGGTACGACAATGAGAACTCTTACACCTCTCAGATGGTTCGCACCATCAAATATCTTGCTGAGTTAAAATAATAGCTGCGAATGAACACGGAACCACACGGATTACTTGAATAAGCCCGTGAAACTCCGATGTAAGACATCAATAATAGCCGTCCGATTTTCGTCGGACGGCTTTCTTTTTGCGCAGAGAAGAATCATGGGGACAGGTTTTTGGATGATTCAGGGGGACAGGTTTTTGAAGTGAATTCACGGAATTCATTCAAGAACCTGTCCCCCTGAATCATCCAAAAACCTGTCCCCATGATTCCCTGTCCCCCTGAATCATCCAAAAACCTGTCCCCGTGATTCTTCCCTGCGTTAAAATAGATTAAAGAGTGGGAATATATCCTATATTTATCAATAAAAAGCGTAAATTTGCAATCCCAAATCCTGAGGCCATGTCCTCGACGGACGTGTCCTTCACACCGTACCCACCCGGAAAGGAATTCACATCGCACCCGATGGCAGGAAGATCAACTGCCATTCAAGAGAAGGAAAAGAATAAGAACAGAAACAAAACAACAACAACAACAATGAAAAAGATTCTTTCCATTGCACTGATGGCAGCGATGACTGCCGTTGTAATGGCTGTTCCCGCCCGACGGGGAGTGACAAAGACCCTCAGACTGGCCGACGGCACCACCGTGAGCGCACAGCTGTGTGGCGACGAGTATTGCCACTACTGGCAGGGCAGCGATGGGCTGGCCTACCGCAGTACACGTGACAACGTCTATACCCCCATTGACTTGGCTGACGCAGACAACCAAAAGCAACAACTGATGGACGCAGCCAATAAAAAACGCGCCAACCGCCTGCCACGCTACAGTCAGCAACGCGTAGCCTACACTGGCACGAAGCGAGGGCTGGTCATTCTCGTCAACTTCAGCGACTTGGCCTTCCAGCCGAGCAATGACCTGCCTATGTTGCAGCGCATCGTCAACGAGCCCAACTTCGCCGAAGGAAAGTACAAGGGCTCTGTCCACGACTACTTCTTCGACCAGAGCGACGGTCAGTTCGACCTTACCTTCGACGTTGTAGGTCCCTACACGCTGTCACAGCCATACGCCTACTATGGCCACAACAACGATGCCGGTCACGACTTGCACCCTGGCGAGATGGTTATTGAGGCAGTCAAGATGGCTGACGAGCACGTCAACTACACAGATTACGACTGGGACGGCGACGGTGCCGTGGACCAGGTGTTCATACTCTACGCTGGTTACGGGGAGTCGGAAGGCACTAACAAAGACACCGTATGGCCGCACGAGAACAAGCTCTCTGTTCAGAAGATGGCTTACGACGGCAACGGCCCGCAGACCTTAGACGGGGTAACCATCGACACCTATGCCTGCGGCCATGAGCTGAACTACCATAGCGAGTTGGTGGGCATAGGCATCTTCTGCCATGAGTTCAGCCACTGTCTCGGTTTCCCCGACTTCTACGACACTCAAGGTGAAGGCAAAGGCATGGGCGATTACGACGTCCTGGCTACAGGCTGCTATAACGGCGATGGCTACTGCCCGTGCGGCTACACTGGCTATGAGCGTTGGATGGCTGGTTGGCGCACGCCCGTGGAGATCTACGGCACTCAGCACATCGACGCCATGAAGTCGTTGGAGGGCGGTGGCGAGAGCTACATCGTCTACAACGAGAGCAACCGTAATGAATACTACATGTTGGACAACCGCCAGCGCGTGAAGTGGGATGAAAGGATTCCCTCTGTAGGCATGGTCATCGTCCATGTGGATTACGATAAGGAGTCCTGGAAGGACAACCGCGTCAACGTAGACCCCAACCACCAGCGTATGTCCTGCTCGCTACCCCTTGGACGCGCCAGCTTCCTCGCCTGTAGTTTGCAGAACATCCGTCAGAGCAACAATGCAGACAGGACCCTCTCGTTTGACTTTATCAATATAGCCGCCCCTGTCATCAACGGCGTCACGCCCTTCGATGGCCAGGTTACCGTCACCATCACCCAGACGGCTGGTGACAACGCCGCAGTCTACTACACCCTCGACGGCAGCAAGCCCAGTCAGCAGAGTACCCTCTACACCGAGCCTTTCATACTGACAAAGACCACCACGGTCAAAGCCATTGTCGTGGTCAACGGATATAGTAGTGCCGTGAGCGAAAAGTTCTTCAGGGCCAATCCCAATTTCACCGCCATCTGGAACGGCCAGGGCACTGCCGACGATCCATTCCTCATCAGCTCTGCCGACAACTTGAATCAGATTGCAGATATTGTCAACAACAACGAGACCGACTTGGAGGGCAAGTACTTCCTGCTCACTACCGACATCAGCTACGATGATGTCAACCCAAACAACTACACCCCCATAGGTTATTACTACTGGGACGAGAACTACAGTTCAACGAGCAAAAACTTCAACGGCCACTTCGATGGTGGAGGCCACACCATAAGCGGCATCAATGCAATTAGCGAAGCCATCAACATCACCAGTTACGGGCAATCCCTTTTCTGCGCCATTGGACCCAAGGGCTCCGTCAGAAACCTCACCCTCGACAATGCCAGCATCAGCGGCGCAACCAGCTGCAGTGGCATTGTCGGCAGCAACTACGGACTTGTCGAGAACTGCCGCGTCACCAGTAGCGTCACTATCAACGTGCTGCATAACTTCACCAGCATGCGCGGTGGCGTGGTGGGACTCAATCAGGAGGGAGGCATCGTTAGGGGATGCAGCAGCGCAGCTTCCATCAAGGCTAGCGACCGTATATACGCCGAAGCCAACGGCGGTGTGGTTGGCGGAAACTATGGCATCGTCACCGACTGCCTCTACCTTGGCAATACCGTTGAGGGCGACGGTAGCCGCGGTGCCATCGTAGGCTACAACAACGAAGCGGGTACGCTTCACAACAACCTCTACACCACCACAGTCCTCAAGGGTGTCGACGGTGAAGACATGGCCTTTGGCAATGGTGCCGTCCGAGCTACTGTCGCCACAGATAAACCTGCCACCATCGGCAACGTGACTACAGAGTACGGTGCTGCCGGCATCCCTGGTATCACTGCCTACGACAACGGGCTGTACTATCAGGGCGTCTACTACCTCGCCATAGTCGATCCCACCAGCATTGCGCCGACAGCCACTGTCCACGACTCTGCACCCGTCTATCATACCCTCGACGGACGTACCCTTAACACCGTTCCCACTCAGAAAGGAATCTACATCGCCCCTGACGGCAAGAAGTTTATCCGCCACTAATTGTCTACACTCCTATACTTCTAAACTCTTTAGCAAGCAGAGCTTACGAAAATTAAATAAAAAATAATAATGAAAAAGATTCTATCCATTGCACTGATGGCGATAGCCGCTCTCACTGCCACAGCACAGGATGTGCAGCTACACTATGATTTCGGACGCAACCTCTATCCCGATGAAGAGGCAGGCCGACAGAAAGTCACCATGACCCTCGAGCAGTTCAAGGCCGACCAGTGGGGCTCCTGGTACTACTTCGTCGACATTGATTTCAGCCGCAAATTCACAGAGGGAGCCTACACAGAGATCTCACGCGAGTTCAAACTCGGCAAGCAGTCGCCCTTTGCTGCCCACGTAGAATACGACGGAGGTCTGAACCGCTTCGGCAGTTTCCAGCAGGCAGCGCTCCTTGGAGCAGCCTACAACGGCCACAACGTCGATTTCTCCACCACCTACAGCCTACAGCTGATGTACAAGCGCTTCTTCAAGAGCTACGACTACACCTCAGCCTATCACAGCGCCCAGCTGACAGGCGTCTGGAGCACCACGTTTGCCGGGAAGAAGTGCACGTTCTCGGGGTTCATTGATTTCTGGCGCGGAGAACAGGCCAACGGCCACGGACAGCTGGTCATCCTCTCCGAGCCGCAGTTCTGGTACAATGCCACCGACCATCTCTCCATAGGCACCGAGGTGGAAGTCAGCAACAACTTCATCTACAACACCTATAACGACAAGTCGTTCTTCGTCAACCCCACCCTCGGCGTGAAGTGGAACTTTTGAGAAATTGAGAAATTGAGAGAATGAGAAAATGAGAAATTGAGAGAATGAGTGAGGACGAGAGATACATGCGCATGGCGCTTGACGAAGCCATGCAGGCCTTCAAGGCGGGCGAGATACCCATTGGCGCCGTGGTGGTATGTCAGAACCGGGTCATTGCACGAGCCCACAACCTGACAGAGACCCTTTGCGATGTCACCGCCCATGCCGAGATGCAGGCCATCACAGCAGCAGCCAACACACTGGGAGGCAAGTACCTCACCACCTGCACCCTTTACGTCACCGTTGAACCCTGCACCATGTGTGCCGGGGCCATCGGCTGGGCACAGCTGCCCCGCATCGTCTACGGCTGTGCCGACGAGAAACGCGGCTACACCCGTTTTGCCCCCCACGCCCTCCATCCCAAAGCCCAATGCATTGGCGGCATCCTGGAATCCGAATGCCGCCAACTCATGCAGGACTTCTTCAAGCAGAAACGGTAAAAGAATCAGGGGGACAGGTTTTTGAAGTGAATTCACCGAATTCATTCAAAAACCTGTCCCCCTGATTCTTTAATTGAATTATGCAAACAAAATTATTCTTTTAGCATAATTTTATCTGCATATTGCCAATAACAAGAGCGTGCCAGGCATCGCTCGGCTATGCCGCTTTGCCCAACAAAGGACAAAATCTATTGGTTATTATCTATCAATTTCTGAGCTTCTTTGGAAAGGTATGGAGCTATTTCATTGAGGGGGTATGTCACATCCTCGAAAATGCCTGGCGCATAAACATATTGGTGGGTGATAGAGTAGTTCAAGAGTCCTACTGAACATACTATATCAACCAAACTGTCGGCCTCAGAGCCATGATGAAGAACATCCTCCCAAACATCTTCGCTCCTAAGGTCAGGATGTTCGCGGTAAAAACGCAGCATCTCAGGATTACTGATGACTTCGGTCAAGCGATGACCGTCGCTTTTCACGAAAGTAACCCATTCTTTCGCAGTTTCAACACCTTCTCCTATAAAAGTCTCGACAATTTCATAAGTCACGTATGCTTCTGTCTGAGCCACCAAGTTCATCTCCAAGCAGTCTGTGGCAAACACATGTTCACCAGTACTGTCAGCAAGGAGGAAAGGCGCATAGGCATCACAATAATGCTCAACCAGATGTCTAACATCCATTGAATATACACTCTCGTAAGTGAGGTGGCGTTCCTCTTCGTTGTCAAAGAACGCATACAGTTTTCCATTTAGGAAAACAGCAATACTGTCCATCAGTGATGGTGAGCCTTCTGTGGGGATGTCAATTGCAACAGTCTGCGGATAGACTTCACCCGTCATGTGTGTGAAGTGTTTCAATATGCGCTCTTGTCTTTCTGTAACGAGAGGCATACCTTCCTGAGAGTGCATCCTTTTAGCGCTCTGGCAACTATAGGAAGTCAAAAACATGCTCACAACTGCATATACTATCCATATCCTTTTCATCATACTGTAATAAGCTATTAGTATGTTGGGCTGGGTATTATCTGAACATTTCCTTACTCACCTTCACTTCATCAGGCTTCTTGCGAAGGTCATCGAGAGTCTTGGCACCTTTCCATGCAGTACGGCGATAAGTGCTGTCGGACATCAAGTCAATTTGCTCAATGCCGTCTGAGGTTCGTCGGTTGATAATAGTACGCTTGTAGTTTCGTAAATCAGTATTCAGCCACCATGCGCCATCTGTCCCAGCAGGCACAAACTCCTTACCATTAAACTGGAGCACTTTATATCGGCCTGTGTAACAATTCTCGTTCTGTTTCTCAGTCACACTCTCCTGCCCTTCCATGACAGGAACATATAGACGTCTCGTGAATTGGTCGTAATGGATGCCGAAGCGGTTCTCATCGACTTCCTCAAACGGGAACTCGTCCTTAGATTTCGTCACATAGTCATACCACTTACAGCTTAAGAGACTATCACTCTTCCCCTCCTGAACAAAGAGTTTGGCAGGCTGTAGATAATAATCTTCGTCATAGGTACACACCAATGCCTCATTGGAATAAAGGAGAGGCCCACGCGAATAGATAAACAAGAATACTGTAGAGGCTTCAGATCCGCTAATAGTATATACCCACTTGGGATAGAGTTTCTGTTCTGGCTCATAATGCGTCAGCGTAGACACATGCGGGCCACCGGCAGCAGCTAAATATCCGAGCAGTGCATGATTTACCGTATCCACCTCCATCCATACCTCGCTATAATCTGTAGGCTTAGGGATATAGGTCGGGAGCATTGGCTCCCCCTCGCCAATCTGCTCCACTAAGGACTGGGTTTCTGGAGAGAGATAGGAGAAAATCTGGCCATAGGGGAAGTCAAAGATTAGGTAGTGATTGTCATAACCATGAATGACAAGCGAGAAATGATCGTCTAACAACGCACAGTTCGACGTGGGAAATTCGTACTCAGGAGAGAATTTCCATCCTGATGCGCCCGCCCAGGGATCAGCCCCAACAGTATTGTATTCTGGATAGTCCTCAAAAAAGCGCACGAGGTTGTCGTGGCTGAGGATTTCCTTAATCTGATGGCCATCGCTCTTATCAAACGTATAGTAGTATTTCTGCGAGCTGCAACCAAGTCCGCAGAAAAAGAGTTCCAAGCCATAGGTGACGTATTTGTCCGTCTGAGCTTCCATTTTCATCGTCTGTCCGAAAGATCTCCACAAGCTATCCTGGATCAGTGGCTTATATTTCTCCATGTAATGCCCAAACAGACGTTTGCCGTCATCAGTAAACATCTCTTCCTTGCTGAACGTCACATTCTTCTCATCGAAATGGGCATTGCTCTCGCAGGCCTCGTAAAGATGATCGTTAATGAACGCCATAATAGAATCAACTAATGCCTTAGGCCCGTTCACCGGCACATCGACAGTGAATTCAGCCCAATCGTTTTGATTGTTCTCATTGTTCCCACGCACAGTATCGGTATACTCAACGACCACCAGATCCTTGGAGCTTACCTGATTACCACTTTGGCAGCCACCCCATGCCGCAACCATGCTTACAACCGCTAATAATATCCAAATTCTTTTCATATCCTTTATCTTTATTCCTTTTCTCATGCGCCTTAATGACTATCCGCAGTGCATGTCATATCATTCGTTATAGTATCAATCGTTCCATCCTTTCTGATTGTCATCATCTTTATATACCCATATACGTGTCGGGCGCAACTTCTAATCTACAATGCTATAATACCATATCATCATAATCACTAACAAATGCAGCAATTGGTCAAAACCATAGAGCATCCAATAAGGTTTCTTCTGCATATCACCAAGAATGCAGTAATGTGCAGTAAGGTGTCCTTTTGTCGTATCAATAAGGAAATGAGATACAAATTCCACAAGTGCAAGTATCAAAAGTAACTTCCAAGAAACACCCCAAACCAATAAACAGAATCCCATCAACCCTGAATGAATACCTGCATGAAGCAGAATCGGCCACGGGTTACGCCCATCAGCCTTCGCTCTTATCATCGAAGGTGACGTAAAACAGAAATCCGCCAAATAGTGGCAAGCCAGCAGGACTATCAGTAACAAAAAAGCATTCATCATTTAATTATCCATGTGTAATCAGATATTGCCAAGCACAAAGATATTTCCGTAACCGCGCCACGTCTTCATCTTTTATTCCTTTCAATCGTCGAATATCCATATTGTCCTCCAATTAAAAGAAATTCTTTGACATTCATTGTAAATTGCAATAAAAATGACTAATTTGTGATTCTTTAACTAACTAATCATGCAAATACGAGATAATCTTTATTCATGCAATAGGTAGCGCACCACGCTCTGCCAATTCGGAAAAATCTCTGAGCCAAACTGGATCCACTCTCCTTTGAACTCGCTGGTGCCGTTCTTGCCACGGTCGTCAATCAAATAATCGCCTTCAACAAGGTCTTTTCGATGGGTGATGATCATTCGCTTATGGAATACGTCATCAAGATACTTGGTTACCCAGGTCACTTTATCAGACCACGCTGAGGGATTCTTCCAAGGAGCTGTAGAGAGAATAAACACATCATACACCTCTGCCAGTTTGTGAACAGCCTCAATAGCTCCAGGCATCGGTTCCATCAGTCCGAACAATCCAGGAATCTCATCTAGTCGGTCTTTATCACCAGGTTTCTTAGCCCTGTACTGGCTCTTGGTTTCTTCATCAATCTTGTCAAGTCCTGATTGGAAATCAACCAGCACATTGTCCATGTCAAAAAACAGTCGTTTCTTCATGATTCAATCATATTAAGTAAACATTTTTTGTTGCCGCCGGCTATTCGCAGTGCCCTATCATACAATTCGTTCCAATTCATGCCTCAATATCTTTTTGCGTTTGATGCGCAGTGAACGTTGCATGGCTTTTGCCAATGCTTCTGGTTCCCACACACTATACGGCCCTTTATATTCTTTAGATAATATTTGATAACAACCGTGTCCATCCAAACATTCCACAGACAATGTCGTCTTCAGAAACTCATAATAAGCAGGCTTGCTTCTGGCAATCTTGGCTTCATGATTCCAGTAATCAAGGTCACATCCAAAGATGTCGCAATCAATAACATCAAAACCCTTACGATCTGTGATACCACCTGCATCACCTGGCCATGTCTCATAGATGAAATCGTTACGGAAGTGACAGCCTATGATTTTTTTCTCTGTGATAACACCCCCGCAAAATGTGGCCAACAATACTTCACATTCTTCGTCATTCATCAAATCCTCTTCACGGTACTGCGAGTCTCTTATAGTTTGCTCTCCCCACTGCCACAGGAGATGTTCATAATATCCAATGGCATCCAACGCCTCTCTACATCGATTAACCACTTTTCTCACCATTTGCGGAGCATGATGTTCCATTAGAGTAGAATAGCCCCTCACTGGATTCGCATGCAGCTCTTTGCTCTTTCTTAGCATTCGCAAGACAAAATCGTACTCATCAGCACTCACTTCCATATCGCAGTTACACTCCGCGACTGTCTTATTCCAGTCTTTGTCTTTTCCCAATATGTGTAATGTCAGTTTCATATATTTCCCAAACCCGTGTCGGGCGCAACTTTTTGTTTGTTTTTCTACTTACCTTTCTCAACTATCATTGCTGCCAACGTGTCAGCCGTCTGCAACAATGGAACAAGTGGTGACTGGCTACCTGCCTCTACGAAATTCTTTTGAGCCTCGTAGCTGTGGAGTGACAAGTCCCATGCTCCCATATGCCAGCGGATGGCCATTATCTCATCATCATGCAGTTCCAGCCCCATGCGAAGTAACATGATAACAGATTTCTCACCGTGCCCCACAGGCATAACCGAATAATCTGATTCATACTCTTTCTTCTCTGCATTCCAACGATAGCGAGTAGCTTTACAGACATCATGAAGTAATGCAACAATCTTCAGACTGTCTTCATTAATCGCCACATCTGGCCGTAGAGTACGCATATCCTCTGCTAATCGTAATGCCACATGATACACAGTCAGCGAATGTTCTACTAATCCACCTTTATGGGCCAAATGTTTCTTTGCAGCGGCTGGAGCTTCAAAGAATCCGATATTATCAAATTCTTTCAGCACGCGCTCAATACCATCGCGTCCTGTAGAACGTAGCAAATCTATAATCTTTTGCTTATTATTGTCCATTGTATTATTTTCAATTTAGGGGATAGGATTATGCGGATGATATTCTTGATTTGGGTAACGCTTATTCCAAATGCCCACAATCTCTTCGATCTTCTCTTCCCTGACGTAACACTTCTTCGCATCTTCCAATGCAAACGCCATAGCCATAGCTATAGCCAATCCGTCTGGCGATTTTATCCCCATATTCAGATTTTCAAGAAAATCTTCAAGGTCACATTCCAGATCATTGTATTCCACGCCTTCTATCTCACATTGCTTTTTTAGCTCGTCCTTATACGAGTCAAAGGGTTTGTCTTCAATAATGACGTCCTCAACCATCGCTTCAACGAAGCCCCTAAAGCCTTCTAATTTGGGTAGTTCTTTCGGGGCTACATTCGTATTGCCGTTATGACTCCCATTAATCTGAATATCTAGTAGATTTTCAAACCTATTAATTCTATTAACGCTCATGTCTTCTTTATTTACAAATAATGCAGTCTATTTAATTCTTCCTCCCACTCACGGAAAGCCTCTCCACCACGAAACAAATACCTGCCTGAGAAAGGTCTATCTAACAACTTGTCAAACTTCGGCAGATTCTGGCAATCATCAACGGCAGTAATATGAAACAATGTTGGCAAACTTTGCTGTTCCTCATGGAAGATAATCTTCGTAATGCCGGTCTTGGCAAAGGCATATTCATACGCAACAAGTACATCGGGGGAAAGATTAACCGTTTCCAGTTGCCGACAACCATAGAAGCCAAATGGAGCGACACCCCTTATCGCCCAAATCCCATAATTTCCTGGAATGAAGAGTTCCCCTCGTATCTTATCCTTGTCACATGTTAGTACGCCCATCAAGCTGTTGGCTATGAAGACGGGGACATCGACACAATCGGGTGTTCCAATATTTATAGGGAGCTCTTTTAGTTTATATTCATCCTCGAAGAACTCCATAATGGTAGTCGTCCATTGGGCGACATTCTCCCAGACGTACTTGTCGAGGTGAACGGACAGGACAATGTGCAATCGTTTATTCCCCTCTACCTCATGCTGATACTTGTCTCCTGTCCTCAACTCAGGACGCTGCTGGCAACATCCATGCTCTTCTATCTCTTCTGTATATGTAACGATGTGTGGCATTTTACGGCACGTATTTCTTGTTTTATATGACTTTTGGTGCGGCAGTCGGTAAAAAGATACATTTATATCATTGGTTATACTGATTTAATCTCTTTTTTCCATCCACTTTATTAATCCCATTCTAACTTTTGACCGTCCCATTTCACTCTCATAAAATAAGGAGTTCCACACTCAATACTAATGTCAGATGAGACTGCCGGAGTTCTGACCTCCTTTCCGTCTATTTCTAAAACCAGACAAGCATTTTTCATCTTCTTTCCTGTCGGTACATAGCGACATTCAAAATAATTCTTTTCATTTGCATTAATGGACTTTTCTTGTGAAATCACATCACCAATAGTGGATAAGACGCTCACCTCTAAATCCAATGATGGATTAATACTCACCCTTCCTTTTGTGGAATACCATTTTTCCGATGCGTCAAATCCTTTATGCTTTACCTTGATAGGCTTATTTGTATTGTTTACAACATATAGCAACTCATACACGGCTAAAAATGTCGATTGCGAGGTGGTAGAACTACCCCCTTTGGCAATTTGCCAACTAGGGCAATATGTATTTGTGTCTCTTTTCAATTCTTCCTCAAATACGATTTTATTATTAGCCAAAGCCGTTCTTGTGTCTGTCGTAATAACCTGATAGGGCTTACTTATATCTATGTTGGTAGGAATAGGCACCTCCACATGAACGGGTTTTTGCTGACTAGCACTGGCTATATAAGTTTCTTTAGACTCCAATTCACCAATGTCTGTGAAAACATTCCCCTGTAACACATAAACATGGAAACTTGCCCCATTACTACTCCAACTGTTTTCTACACTGGGACGACTTTGAGGATTATTAACAAGATACAATCCATAAACAAAAGTAGGAGAGATAGCATAAGTATCTACTCTTACTACATTTTTATTGGAGTCGTCTTTTTCGTCATCTTTACTACAGCCAACCCATATGAGACCCATCGTTGCAATAAACAACAAACACCAAAAAGAATTGTTCTTCTCAAAATAATACATAATTCTCTTTTATTCAATTAACTATTTAGTTTTTATCTTCTATCATGACTGGACGTACAGGAATACCCGTGAAACGTTCAATGTTATTTCCATACCCAAGCCCCATACCCTGATATGTTAGATAATTGGCGAAAGCCATTCCTTTATTACTCTGTGTGGACAGCCAACAATAAACGTTATCTGCATATGTTATCTCAGAATCGCATTTAACACCTGTAGAAGGGAGAAAGATGCTGTTACCATTTGTCTTACTTGTCAGTTTGACACCATTGACACCATTCATTGCTACTGTTTCTCGAGTACAAGCAGATATCACCTCTTGCCACTGCACTAACGAAGGCATACGCCAGTTTCCTCCCCACTTCACATGAGCCACATCATTATCAGAACCACCAATATCATTACCAATGTTATGACAATTTCCTTCACTACCATCACAATGGGTATAGTTACTCCATGAATATGAATCTTTTGCCTTCGTCTCGCCCCATGCATAGTATCCTCCAATCTCTTCTGGTTTAGAAGCTCCCACATTATAAGAAGCCCACTTTGTTCCAGAGGGTAGACCAAGGTCAATGGCCTCCGCAGGAACATCTTTGTCCTCTGGCTTATTCTCTGTAGTGATTCCCCTCCATTTCAAGTCTTTTCCATTCCATGATACATCCATTACATAGTATTTACTATATTCAATGTCAAGTTGTGAAGATGTGGGAGGTGTCTTTACTTCTTTTCCATCTATTTCCAGTATGAGACTTGCATCTATCATTTTTTTACCAGTAGGTATATAATAACTCCATACAGAAATACGTTCTCCTGACGCCACCTGATAAGCATCAGATATGGCTTCTTCGCCAACAGAAGTTCCTTGTATAGAAGCCTTCATATCAGGAGTCAGACTCACTGTTGCTTTGGAGTAATACCATTTATCCTTGACTTCAAAACCCTTGTGTCTAACCGTAATGGTCTCATCAGTATAATTATATACATGCAATATTTCAATAGTTGTCAATGAATAACTTTTGCCAATTTCATCACCAACTTGAACACCGCTATGATCCCATATCTTAAGATTGCCACCTCTATTCAAGTCGGCATTGCACACAATTTTCCCATCAGACAATGTGGCATCAACGCCATACGTCAAGGCTATCATTTCGTAAGAAGCATCCTTGTTAATGTTTGTAGGAATCTCAACATCGAAAGTGAGGGCTTTTGATTCGCGTTCCTCCGCTGTAAGAGATTTCTCATTGGAATCCACCCATCCTACGTAGTATATTTTCCCATTTTGCACCAGATATGCCATGAAAGAGGAACCTTTCTCGCCCCAAATTTGCCAACAAGACGGAGCCCCATCAGGATAACCAACCAAATAGCTACCGTATAGTTTGAAATGGTTGAAAGTGTAGGTCTTAAAAAGCTTCTCCCTTTCTGGCTTGCCATTGTCAATAGGAGTAGGCTCTGGTTCGTCTTTGTCTTCATCGCCACCACAACTGACGAGAGGCATAAGCACGATTGCTACCAATAGCCATGTCAAATAGAATTTGAATTTGTTTGTTTTCATGATTACTTCATATCAATTTAGTTGTTTTTGTCTCCATTCGTCATGATTCCAAAATCTATATTTAATAGCTCTACCTTGATGGGGTCAACGCAGGAGGAGTACCTTTAATGACGGGACGGACAGAGAATCCATCATAACGTGGCCAGCCAGTGATTGTGGCTTCAGATTCTGTGAGTCGAAGCGTTCTTGCATGGTCATCGGCATAAGCAGTACTTGACCAATAGGCATGACCCATTCCATTGGGTAGATTGTCCGCTATCGGGAGGAAAACGCTATTCCCGTTTGGACCTGTAAACCTATAGCCATCTTTACCATTGATGGTTGTTTGTTCCATGGTGCAGTTGTCTATTAGTTCTTTACATTGGTCTCTTGTAGGCATTCGCCACTCTTTGCCCCATTTCACATGGGCTACGTCATATTCTGTTCCGCTAATGTCAGAGCCAATGTCGTGGCTTGTATTCTTTGAGCCATCACTATGGACATAGTTATTCCAATTGAATGAGGATTTCGTTTCTGTTTCGCCCCAAGCATAGTAAGCACCAAGTTCTTCTGGTTTCGTAGCCCCCACATTACATGAAGCCCACTTTGTACCGCTGGGCAGACCAAGGTCAACTGCTTTTGCCGAGGTATTTAAGCCGGGTTTTACCGTAACAGTGATATAAACATATCTTCCACTTGTTTCATCTTTTATCCGAAGTGATGCTTTTCCCTCCCCAACTGCTTCAAGTTGGAGATTACCTGTACTTGAATAGACATGACCACCATATCCTGGACGGCCTCCCTTTGTAGTATTTGTACCTCCTCCCTTACTCACACTGACTATGTTCCAATACTCATTTGTCGGCATAGAATAATTATCAGTCATGATTGGAAGGGTAATCTTGTCACCAACATTCATGACAACCTCAGTTTTATCGATCAATCGATCCCATCCATAAGCTTTTAATATGACTTTCTGCTTTTGGCTATTCTCATTCGAGTTAATAATTAGAGTTGTGCTTGCTTCATAACCAGTAGGCATACCATGAGAAATGACAACATATTCCTTTGTAGTATTGGGAGCAAGTGTAAATTCTTTTTCATTATCCGATATTTCAAAATAACGCGACATCGTTCCATCACATGACACCTTGAAAGTTATGTTTTCATTCGTCGTGTTAAACACCTTGAAGGTCTTTGTCTTATCAGTACCTAATTCCACCAAGTCAAAATCTATTTCAGAAGTAGATGCAACGAAGGAACCAGTAGGAACGGAAATCGGGTGCATCACAGGTCGCACTGAAACACCATCAACGCTAAAGATGTCTATAAACTCAGGTTCTTCAAGGGCGAAATACTCTGGAATACTCAACCCGCCACTACTATATATAGAGGCACTGGACGTTGCCGTACGGTAGAAACCATTTTCTTGATTATCATAAACTTCAGAATCTAATTTCCTGCCTGATGCCGGTAAAAAGATGCTATTCCCATTCGATGCAGTGAACTTCATGCCTTTCACTCCATTCACAGTACTCCAGGAATGCGTACAATTATTCCACAGTTCACTAAATTCTTCTTTTGTAGGCATACACCAGTCATCTCCCCACTTTACATGAGCCACATCATAGTTCGTTCCGCTGATATTTCTGCCTATATCAATGACTTTATCTTTTGAATACTGATAAGAGCCACTATTATACACTGTTTTCTCTTCTGTTTCACCCCATGCATAGTAACCACCAGCTTCTTCTGCTTTGTTAGCTCCCACATTAAATGAAGCCCACTTTGTACCGCTGGGCAGACCAAGGTCGATGGCTTCAGCGGTAACATTGGTAGAGCTACTGCTTACGGTAACAGTCAAGATGTCTTCTTTTCCCGTGGCCTTATCAGTTATTTTAACTGTTGCAACACCTGCGGCTAAGGCTTCAACCACAAGATGTCCAGTACCGAAGAAGTATGAACTATTAAAATCATAATCACCGAGTTCTCCGCCACCACCACCAGATGTGCTTCCACCACGTGTGGCTTTCACGATTTCCGGATTACAATTAACAAAATCGAAGTCTTCTGTCCTTACTGCGAGTGTCTTTCCCTCTCCAACAGACAAGTTCAATGAACCAGTTTCAACAAGAGGTTCTGAATCCGTACCTACGACAGATAGCCTTACATACTTTGTGTTATCTTCCGCATTGGAAATGATAACGATATTCGATCTTGCGCGGCATCCTGTCTCTATACCATGGCACGTTAAAGTTAAGTTCTTGGTTGCTCCAGGTGCAAGGGTGAACTCCACACCGCTGTCAGACATTTCGAAATACTTTGAAAAACTCGGGTCACAGTAAGCAGTAAACGTTAAAGTACCACTACCAGTGTTTGTAACAGTAATGGTCTTGTTTTCGTTAGTACCCAATCCCACCACACCGAAATCAATCTCGGCAGGAGTGACTGAGATAGAGGTTGAATTCTGCAAACGACTCACGTCCAAACTGACAAAAGGATATTCATCTGCATTGGAGGCGTCCGATCTAATCCATAAATATGCAGACGAAAAAGAGTACTCTGCATCCTTTGGAAGATGACAAGTCACTGTAAACTCTTTTAACTCACCACTCGAAAGCCTGAATTCTTTGCCCGCATCTGATACCTCAAACACATCGTTATCACTGAGATCCAAATGGAAAGAAAGAATGCCTTCACCTGTGTTGGTGATAGTGAAGTGCTCTGTCTTTGACACACCTCTATCAAGGGTACCAAAGTCTATCTTTGTTGGTTCCACTTTGATCGTGCTTTCTGGCAATGCAACTATGTTGCCGAAGTCCTGCCAATATTGTGCATTGCGATAGTTGTCAACAGACTTGGCGGGAACGTGCAGCGTGGCATCATAGACATGGAACGTCATGTCGCCCCAATCAAAGCCGCCTGCGTAAGGCACATCCTTTGCATAGCATGTGACATCACTCAAATCTTCACATTCCCAGAATACGCCAGAGCTCAACTCCTTCAGAGTAGATGGAAGCGTGAGACTCTCTAACGTGCTTCCTCTAAATGCCTCGGTACTTATGGTTGTCACGCCTTCGGGTAGAATAAGGGAAGATGCATTATATCCTGCAAGCGCATTGTCACCTATCGACGTGATGTCATCAGGAATTTGCGAATACTTATTGGCGTGAACGAGGGTGTTCGTTGCCGTCTCAACAATGGCATTACTGTTGTTTCGAGAGTCATATTTGGGATTCTGCGGAGACACGATAACCTCTGACAAATCCGTACAACTGCCAAATGCTCCAGAACCGATGTGTGACACGCTTGACGGAATATAGACTTGCTCCAAATCAGAACAGTAAAAGAAAGCATAATGTCCGATAGACTTAACATTATCAGGAATAGTAATATTCTTCAAATAATACTGCCATTTGAACGCACCCTCTGCAATAGAGGTTACGCTGGTGGGAATAGTTGTATTCTGACATCCCTGCATCAACTCGTTTGTATGGCTATTGATGATGGCATTACATCCTTCCCGGGAATCATACACACTATTTCCCGATGCTACCGTGATGCTCTTCAGTTTGTAACAGCCTCCAAATGCGCCTCCCCCAATATTTACTACACTTGCAGGAATTGTCACTTCTTTCAAATCGCAGAAACCAAAAGCACCAGATCCAATTTCCACAACACTTGATGGAATTGACAACTCAACTAATCTGTCTTGTCCCCAGAAGGCATCAATCCCGATAGCGGAAACCGTTGATGGAATGACGGTTGTGTAGAAACCATTGTTCACTTTGTTTGTTTCACTTTCAATAATGGCATTACAATTCCCTCGTGAGTCATAGGTTGCGTTGGCAGTTGATACCGTGACGCTTCCAAGGTTATTACACCATTGGAATGCGAGGGGATCTATCAATGAAGCACTATGAGGTATATGAATGCTTTTCAGTTCTCCACAATCATAGAATGTGTTCCATCCTATTTCTTTTAGGTTTCGCGGAAGAATGATGTCACGTAATTGATTGCATCCGTAGAAATCAAAATCAAGTGCAGTTACTCCTGTGAAATAGCGGAACTCTGTAAAGCTTTTGATGTCGTCATTATACATAAATGTGCCATTCAGGTTTGACACTGCGGCTGCTTCTGTCTTGCTGAGCCTGCCGTCGTGATTGGTATCCCAGTGGGAAAGGCATATCCGCTCCACCTCAGCATCGGCGAAGGTGATATAGGGTGAGTCATCGTCCTTTACAGTCACCGTCAGGTTGACGGTCTTGTTAGTCTTCTTGTCAGTCAGTTTCACCACAGACTGTCCTACCTCCATGGCTATTAGTTTCACACGCCCATAGGTGTTATCGCTACCGTCCGTGTCGATAACGACACTGACCACATCAGTATTGCCATTGGAAATACCATAGCTTTCGCTTCCATATAATATGTTGACATGGGCTATGCTTCCCACCTTGACATCTATGGCATTCTTTTCCAGCGTAAAGGTAGTCGGTGCAGCTCCCTTTGCCGTCAGTCTCACACTTTGGTTGCCGTTATCGGCAGTGGTAACGACCTTGATCTCACCTGTGGCGTCGCTGCCCTGCATCATGCCCTGGCAGGTAATGGTAAACAGCTTGAAATCACCAGGATTGAGGGTGTACTCTTTCCCGCTGTCACTAATAGAGAAAGCTTCACTGCCCTGATAGCTCACATGGAACGTCAGGCTCTTGTTGCCAGTGTTGGAAACTTTCAGCTCTCTCGTCTTAGCAGACAGGTATTCCACACCGCCGAAGTCTATCTCCGTCGGTTCCACCTTGATAGCGCTGGTTGTTGCTACGCCGCATTTTGCCGTCAGTGTGATGCCGAAGTCAGCACTGGCGTTGCTGGCATCGGAGCTGATGGGTATGAACTGTGTCTTCGTGCCGTCGCCAGACTTGAGACCAGAGCAGGTAACGGAGAACTCTTTTGAGCCACCGGCAGTAAGTGCGAACTCCTTACCAGCCTCTGGGATGCTGAAAGGTGCGGTAGCTCGACCCACCGTGAACTTCAATTCATAGTTGCCGGTATTGGATACGGTGAAGCGCTTCGAACTGACCTCTCCTTCCTCCATATCTCCAAAGTTAAGAGTCTTGGTGTTGACAGCAATGGTGCTTTGAGGGACTGCTTCGTCAGTGACTTTAACAATTATCATCTTAGTTACGTTAGAACGCAAGTCTCTTACAGTAATTGTGGTTGACCCGTTAGAGAGTCCAACGACTTGAACAAAGCTGTTATTTCCGCTTTGCTTGATTTCTGCACCACAAACAGACTTATCGAGAACAAAAGCAGAATAATCGCCCCAGCCGCCATCAATGCCTACCCATTGTGCCTTGTTTTTCTGCAATGTGACAATGTTGTTAGCCAATGACATAGGCTGCGGAACAGAAAACTCTTTATACGGTCCTCCTTTGAAATAGTGAGATCCCCAAAAAGCAAAGACTGGATAGCATCTGTATGTTTTATCTGGTTCCAAATCGGAGATGTCTATTTCCATCGGGAGATATCTCCATATGACTTCATATTGATATTCTTCAGGTATTAGCAACTCTTTCACGACTGTTCCAGCAGAATCAAAAATACGCAGTCCGTTTTTGCACGTAAAAAGAATATCTTTTGATATTGTAGAATAGAGGCTCAAAGGATGATAATTATTCCACGAACCGTTTTGAAAGACTGGTAATTCAGGTTTTGTAAAGTGAGGAACTATATAGTATTTCCCAAGTACTTCATCAAAATAATCAACTTCTCCCTTTAATGCCCAAAAATCAAGAGGGGAAGCCCCTATCTCACCTTTCAATTTCGCATAATTCTTCAATTCAATCTTGGTATCTTTTATTCTGTCATAGAAATTCATATCTGGATTATCAGAATCAAGAATATTGAATTGTAACGTTCCAGATAGCTTTCTTCCCGACTCAACACCAACTGAGGCATGAATTACTTCTTCACAAACCAAGTTAGCTTCCAATTGTATAAGAAATCCAAATTTGGCGCTGCATGTTGCCTTCGCCGATAACGAGGTTGATTTGACAGGATCTTGTACATAGTTGTAATCCCAATGTGTAATAGAACCTAACGGGTTAAAAGGTATTAAAGACGGGAATGGACTATACATTTTTGCAATCGCTGCTGCAGTATATCCCTTTGCTTTGAAGCCAAGATGCTGCCTAGCTGATGTCTTCGTGACAATGTTAAGTTCCACATCACCATCTATTCTAATTTGAGGAGCCAATTTCAATGAAATATTGATTAGTCCTTTCTTTAATGGTATCTTTACACCTTTCTTGAGGTATTCTTCAAGAGTAGACTTACTATATTCTCTTTTTATCTCACCCAAAAGATGTTCCTTGAGTTGCGAAGAAATACCAGACACAGCTTCTGCCATTTGGCTATATTTAAAATCCACCTCAAAAGATAAATCCTCATGGCGGATATAAACATCTGCAGAAATAGAATAAATCAACTCATCAACATAGATATAATAACCACACGTCATTTTAGGAGCTTTGGATTTGATCGTGAATATTCCATCTAGAACACTCATTTCAAGATCGGGGACTTTAATATCCTCAATAATATTAGTTTCCTCAATTGTTGCTTTTCTTCGCGCATTTGCACTACTATCCACATTGTTGCTCGTTTTTCCTACAACAACAAGCTTTTTGAATATGTCGCAGATCTCTGCTCTTTCGCAAACCACAATTATCTTTCCTTGTTCCGTTTTTACCGATAAGACCTTTCCGGCAAAACCATCCTCATAAGGAGAAACACGTGTTTCGCTTACAATTGTCTGTCCTATAGCAGGCAGACTATCGTTTCGTATAGAAATATCAAAATAAAGTGTTAGGCTATCAATGGCTAAAGTGTGAACAGCGTGATAATCACGCAAATAAAACAAACCTTCACGCATCACCGGTGCTGGTGCCCAGAACCCGATACTGTCGATGGCCTCTATCGGGATGCGGTAGAGGCTGTCGGGTGTCCATACTTCCTGTACTACCACGTCATCGTGCTCTATACCGAGGGTGTCGATGCAGCTGTAGGTAATACTGTCAATGTCAATGTTGAGCCACGCATTGAAATCGCCGTCGTTACGGTAGTTGTAGAGGGCATACTGGTGGCTCTGCTGTTGCTGCTGTGCTTGGACAGGTAGAATGTCTATTGCTGACAAAGTGATGAGCAACAGGCTATATATAAATAGGGTATGACGTTTCATCGTTTCAGGATTTTATAGGTTGAATCATTGACTTTCACAAGATATACTCCGTCGATGAGTGAATTGAGGGGGAGCTGGGCGTTACCACTGCAACGGCGACTCAGCACCTGCTTACCATCGGCGGTGAACACCTGGATAAGCGTGTTGTCCGACAAGTGGTCGAAATAGATGGTTTCGTCTTCCCATTTGAATGGCTGATTGTCAACCGTCATGCCATCGATGCCCGACGGCACGAGCTTCTTGCCATAGCGGACCTGGGCCATCTTCTCCAGTTCATAGTTCAACACTACGCCCTCAGTCTCAATGATCAAATCTGGCTTCATGATCTTCACCTTTGTGTCGGTGTTAATTAGATACTCCATCGTCGTTCCATCAATGGTGGAAATGATAATAGTCTTTCTCCACATTCCGTTTGTGTTCTGAGCTTTGGCAGGGATGGTCATCATAATCCCTGCATATAACAGCATCGCTGCCAGCGTGAGTATTTTTGTCTTTTTCATCTTATTTGTTGTTTAATCGTACTATAATTATCAAATCTCTTAATGTATTTATCTATTTTAAATATCTTTTAAGTTATTGATTTGTTCGTGAATTTTCGTAGTGAAAGCCAGCGGGTGGCTGATATACATGTAGCTATTGGTTGCCTCACCTGTGGTGACATTGACCGTACCATAGTCAAGCAGACGACCAAGTATGGACTGATCTACCTGGATGCCCTCGCACTTACGAAGTAGGAGCTCAAACGAATTACGATTGATGATGCCTCGTTTGAATATCAGTCGGTGAGTCGTAACAACATACTGACGACCTCCATAAATAGACATTGCCCATCCAAATGCAATTGTAAAAAATAACATACAAATACACAGAATAGCCAGAGGATCCATTGGTATAAACACAACGAAAAAGGCAAGTAACGCCACAAAAAATGGACCAACATATACTATGCCATGCTGTTTTGCTTCGTAAACGACCTTTTCACCAGCCATCAAATTCTTCTGAATATAGCCCATGAATATACTTGTTTGTAGAAAGGCGTACGCCTATTTTGGGTTAGTAAATACTGTTTTAGTCTCCATCAGTGTCACGACAACGGCACACATCTTAACGTTGCTCATCGTCAAGCAAACGTAGAGATGCTGCAAAAATACAAATAAAAAAAGAAATAGCAAAAAGAATAAATAAAAAAATACCGATTTGAGCGAAAAAACTTGTCTGTTCTTCGGCTCAAATCGGTTTATTCTAGATTAAGTTCTGATTTCCTGTGACGATATACGGGATATTATTAATAATCAAAAGATCTTTTTCTTCCTCACCAGGCAACTCATCGTAAGGAGCAATATCCAAATGAACGAATTTCTCATTCTTCAATTCCATGAAATGAGATCTGTCTTTCCGTTCTTCATAAGTAGCAGCATAGTATCCCATAAGAAGCTGCGTCATCATCCAACGGCGATGTTCAACCTCGGAAAGACAATTCTTTTCTTCGTCAGAAAGGCTACGAATATATTCTATAGTTGGTTCTATCTTGAAACAACGCATCTTCATAGTTATAGAATTTGCACTGGCGATACTGGATTGTTTGTGAGCATAAGGTAACCGTTTCCATGCTTCTTCAGCATCCTTGGCAGAAGGATTCCCATATTTCATATCATAAACTCGATTCACCCTCTTACCCATAGCAGTACGCTGTAAGAACAACGGATCGTCTCCTGCATCAGAATTACCAAACATATAGATATTCCCATACATGCCTGTTGAGATTGCTTCATCCATCAATTCTGTGTAACCATTATGGCATACAGCGATGTTCACACGGCTATCATATACCTGGCGAGGAAGATGCAACGCCATATATGCATTTGTCTCATCATCACTGAAACACACAGCAATCTCCATTGTCTCAGACAGGTCTTTTGTCCAGGATTCCATCAGGTTCCTTACAAAAGGCGACAAAAGATCGCCATCAACAAATTCCCATTCAATATCCAGAAAATCGCCATAGTCTTCTTTTGGAGTGAATTCTTCTACTTTCTCAGAAGACACATATCGATAATGACATAAGTCAAATAAGCCACATTGATTGGCAATAAAGCCATCTCTTTCTTCTTTTCCATATCCAATTAATGATATCTTTGTTCTATTGCCCCTTCCGGTAAAATTGGGAAAGTGACATAATTGTGCTGAAACTATTGCAAATGAACGAGAGATTTCTGAATTACCTGCAATAACAAGATGTAACCTTTTACTCGTTTCATTCGTCGAAAAAGCAGGCAAATAATCTGTCCTAGTCAATAAACGTTCAACCGCATAATCAGACTCATTTACTACTTCAACATCCAATCTGGAAGAGTTAGTGTCTTTCATATGGTTGAACACATTTAGCGTTGTATGCATCTCCATCACCATATAACAAGGTATAACAGAGCAATCACCAACACACAATTCCTTCAGAAGATTCAGACATCGAATGTTGAGAGAGTCATGCCCGATCTCGTCATCCTCTCCTAATATATAAATAGCACAAGCCTTATCAGCATAGGCATCTTTGAGATATTTTAGCATATGACGCTCTCTATGGAAATAGTTTACCTTCTTGCAAAAGGCTGCATCAGCCAACTGTATCTCCATCTGTTTACGAAGCTGTTCCACGTCAACAGCTGTCATCACAAGAATGTCTTTTCCCTCATACCCTTCATGATTACGGATAGCAGAGAGCATATCTTTCAAATGTTTTCCTGCACCTATAACCAAAACATGATCAGAAAATGGGTAACTATTTTCGCCGTTCCTATAGGAGTTGGAAACGTTATCGAAAATTTTAACGAAGATTGAAATCAGCAAAGCAGAAAACAGAAAACGACCCAACAATCCCGTTATTAACTTAAATAGTTGATGATTACCATATCCACCAACCCCCAAAAAACCAGGTATAATGTCCTGCCATCTCATTCCAACAAATAGCCAGTTGACTATAAGCAGGATAAGTAGGACTACAATAATCAGTAAAATAAGCCACAACAACTGCTTTCCACGTCCTTCAGAAAGCATTCTTTCGAACTTCTGTTTCATCATATTCTTCTTTTTTATAATAACCTAACGGTGCCTATGGTCCAAGCTGCCATTTTCTGGATGAGCAATCGTTTATATCGTGTCAGTCATCGACTTAGTCCAATCAGTCCCAATTTCTTCAATTTTTCATATAAAGGGGTGCTGCCCTTGTGCTTGTCTAAGAAGCTTGGGTCAAGTTCCATTACTTTTTTCCACATCTTTACGGCTTCCTGTTCATCACCAGGTTTGTCTCTCATCAAGAGAAGTTCTCCCTTTGAATCGTAATAATTGGCTTCCTGTGGCTCTAAATCTATAGCAGTATTAATGGCTGCGAATGCCGTTCCCCAATTTTCAATTTCAGCCTGCTCATAGGCGTAATTGTTCAATTCGAAAGCACTTTTTTTGCCATTTAGGTGATAAGCGCCATTGTATTTACGCTCGATTTCTGCCTGCTTCTTTTGATATTTTTTATCATTTTGAAGGCGCTTGCGCTTCTCTCTATATATAATATCATATAACTTATATATCTGCTCATCATTCATTAATGAATACAAATCGAACCAGCTCTGTTTTTCCTTATGGTCGGCTATGGATTTGGAGTTTAAAATAAGGTAAATTAAACAAGGATGATTGTTTATCATATCATCAGGAACAAAATAACCAGTCATATTATTACTGATTTTCTCCTTACATAGATCGTGATACTTGCCTTTCCATTCTTCAATCTGAGATTCCGTGAGTCCATCACTATCATAATCTTCAAATAAGAAATCGTCTTTATCGTCAGAAGAAGCGACAGAACCTGTACCATTTTCTATTCTCGACAACATTTCGTTGAATCGTTTTTGTTGCTTAATCGAATCTTTTACTAACCTATTATTCCTCATCACTTGTGACTGAAGTTCATTCTCTTTTTTAAACAAAGAGTTTTTTAGCAATATAAGATTATACTCTTTCTTTTGTAAAGAACCATCTAGAACACTTAGAGAGTCTTTAAGTAAAGAAAGTGATTCTTCTTCCTTATTTAATTTATCAGAATAATTCAGAAGGTCTTTGTCCTTCTTTTCGATTTGCAATTTGTGACTTGCGAGCTGGGCTTTTTGGACATTTAATTGTTTGTCCTGCTCACTAATTCTATTATCCTGTCTCATCAAGTAAACTCCAGCAATAACATACACGAATGCGATGGCAATTACTGTTGACCAAAACTTTAACTTCTTCACCTTTTCCCTCTTTTTTTTCAACATAGCCAGATGGGCGCAAAAAGAGTCATGGATCAATTCTATACGACAGTTGCCATCACTTGATGAAGTAGAAGTACGTTGAAGGATTCGTTTATCTCCCTCAAACAAAACAGACCCATTTTTGACATGCAGGGAAAAATCACTTTCAGGAATAGAGTTACGTCTTCCTTCACTATCAACAAGGTTGTCTTCAATATACGATTTCTCGCGACGGGAGAGGCCTGCTGTTGCTTCACGATAGAACTTCTCAAATGGATTACCTTTTACAAACTTCTCAACCAGAGACATCGTAATGTTCGGTTTCCCCAAATGCTGGTATTCTATGAAAAGGCGACAGCAGACTAATGATAAGATATTTGTGCTAACTCCATCATCTTCCTGATTAGGAGCTATCTGATGAATTATAGTTTCAGCTATCAGCTCCCGTTCATCTTCCAGAAACAAACTACCTCCAGGTTCGAGTATGACTTCTCTCGCTCCATCTTTTGACATATTACGAAGACGGAACCGGCATCGTTTCATGTTCAGCAGATAATTATTATCAATACAGTCTTCCAAACGATATAAGTCATCCTCACGAATAGATACGACAAAACGGAAATTGAAATCATAACTATAGGGGATCCCGTCAACTATCCTGTCACTTAGTGCATGGGTCTCATCCATCATAAAATAAATCTGACGCAACAAGATACCGACCTCTTTCCGTTTGCTGCGCAAGACCTCCTCAAACTGATCAAGTACGATTACTGGAAAAAGTACATTTCCCTCATTATCGACAAAACGGCGACAAGCAAAATATGACCACAGATAGTCCGTAGCATCCTCATTATCAGGCATTGGCACAGCCTCAACAGTTTGCCATTTACCTTTTTTACTTATGGCACTTTCTATCTTTGTGATAATACATTGCTGAAAGCTTATATCAATAGCCTCCATCCCAAGTCGGATACTAATGGGGAAATAGGCCGACCTACGTAAACGAGGGAATACGCCAGCATTTAGCAAGGAGGTCTTTCCCGTCCCACTTTTTCCATATAATGTCACAAAGATATTGTTATCTATCAGGTTGGCGACATCATAACTCTCATTATCGCGTCCACAAAACTTCAATTGGACATCACTCGTTTCTGGGTCTTGATAAGAAGAAGTGCCTGCCCAAGGATTATTCGTAATTATATTCAACTGATCATTCATAGTAGCCTTCTCCATTTGACAATTCTTTATCCAATGATAACAGCAGTCTGGCCATGCCGTCTTTCTGCATCAAGTCTATGCCTGACAACGCATCACTAACAATGCTTTCATATACAGAAACATGGTAATGGGCGCGAAGATCATAACCATCAATAGCAAGAGGAATAATTCTCTTGTCTCCTATCTGGGAAGCCTTTCTCCACTCTCTTATATAATACTTGTCTTCGATATTACCATTCTCCATGTCATGAGCTACATTCGGTGTCAACAAGGAAACAACAACCTTCGATTCTCTAATGGCTTTTTCTATCTCAATATTATAATTATCGCCACCACTTAGGTTACTATTATCAAACCAAACATTATATCCCTGTTTTCGAAGCATAAAAAAGAGTTGACTGGCCAGCATAACATCTTTACTGCAATATGACAGAAACACACCCCCTAACCTTCTTTTCTTGATAATAATATCATTTACAGGGTTATCCTCACCAACAGAATTAAACAATTTGGTAATGTCGGACATAAATGAGCGTGCGTCATTATGCCGGTATATCCTTGAGTGTTTCAAGAACTTATTCAGTTGATTATCTATTTGATTGTTGACATCAAGCATAAAAGCCACCTGACCTTCTCCGAACCTACTTATCTCTCTCTTTAGAATATACCAAAAAAAACGGAAATACCAATTGTCGAATTTACAACCCAAAGCCAATATTTTCTTGCTCCTGACTAAACTCAAAGTTGGATCCTCCTTTGGCAACTGCATCCACTTTTCGATAATCTGTATGGCATCATCATCCGTATGGACATATTTTTTGTATTCCTCTCTAACGGCTTTACCGAAAATATAAAATAATGTGGGTTCATTATAAGATCTACCACTACGATAACCAGAAATAGCATTTCGGAAGTCTCTCAGACTATTCATATCATCAATATTAACCACTCTAAGATGATTACCCCAGATATGGCGCATAAGGGTTTCTATATAGCTATCAAATGTCGTAGTAAGAACTATTGGGAAGAGTCTTGTCGAGAGTAAGGCAGTAAGTTCTGGTGACATATCCTTTATGTCAAACGAAAAAGCTTTGTTATTAAGCAAATTTCGTATGGGATCAAATCCCTGTCCAGAATGGAGGGCCAATTCATTAAAGTCCTTGTAATGTTGCCCCATACTATCATTAATAACTCTAAGGATGTATTTATTCACATCTCCTGTTGGTTCTTCATCTTTATTCATCACGACTTCATTACCAACCACCAGGATATATTCTTCATTGAACACAGACTCAACGAATTGCTCTTTATTAAAAGTCGGATCTGGCATCTGAGAAATGTCATATAACCGAACTCCGTCATTTGGTTTAAATCCCATATTCCTTTATGATTTTAATGATATCTTAAATCCCAATTTCACAATAAGCCTGAGAGTCCCCAAAGCCGTATTCAGATCATATTCCTTTTCCTCTTCAGACAAGTCTTCATAGGCTATAAGGCATGGATGCGTTTTTTCCGCATCATTGCGCTCCGCCCCATAAGACCAACCTTCCTTCAGGCGTCCGTACGACCACACTTCATGAACATTCTTTGCAATCTTATCAGCAAGTTCTAATAACTCATCAGACAAATCTATATCAGAAGTGTCAATGGGCTGTGGGATATACTTTTCCTTATTCATTATCTCTAACCTTTTCAAGTATTATGGGTATCGCAAGCATTAAAAAACTATCATACTTCAAGTCTTCAGGATTGATGCATCGTAAATCTGCATAAGAGCAGATGTCTATGTGAACGGGATTGAGAGAATTGTATTTTAATTGCTTGCGATACTGTTCCCTTTTCTTTTTGTAACAAGATAAACTTTCATCCTTGAAACGCTGCTGGCTGTCAAGTGGACTATATCCCATGATAAGTCTTTCTACAACCCATCGAGCATGTTCACTTTTTGACATTGTTTTGTTAAATTCTCTCCAATTCTGCTTATTCACATTGCCATTGCAGCACCTCTGGATTCCTAACAGCCTTGTCTCAAAGCAGTCAGAACAGAAAATGTTGGAAAGGTTTTCTCTAACTCTGTTCAAGTTCCCCATATCTCCTTCGCTCATCAAGGGCTTAAGAGGTGCTTTTAGAGTTTCATACTGGAAGACATCCAATGCTAAGGCATATCGATTGGAATTATAGATGTCTTCTGCCGGCAAATTGTCTATCATAGACCCAATGCCATATATCCTTTTCGCGAAAATAGCCTTACGTGTATCAATGCTAAAGATATCAATTCCTGCCTCCATCTTGGATTTGTAAAAGGCTTCAACATCCTCTTTTGTAAATACAAGCTCGTTATTTCCTTTTTTCTCAACCAAATAATCATCAACGATGTGGATTTCAATGTCAATAAAGGAGTCTTTATTCTCTGGTTCTGAATTTCTGTCTACGAACTTGCAAAATTTTGGCAAATTGCACAAGAACTCTTCTTTTTCAAGTTCATTTCTAATATCATTCTTTTTGCTGATTAGGGTAATTACTGTTCGATTGCGTTGGGATTCATCTTCATTATCCTCTTTGAAATTAAAATAATGAGCGGATAAAGCAACCTGCCTAGCAATGCACAACATCAAAGGTGTATCACCTAATAATACGACATGTAAATGGTCGTTCGAGTCAGGATCGTAGCTGACGTCCTTTAATCTGTCCAATACATACGAACGGGCGATGTACCAGTTCTTTACTGTGACACTATCATATTTTTCCCCATTTTCCTTCCTTCTTAGAAACTCGAAGACCTTCTCTTGTTGTTTACTCATTTTTTTACTCATTCCTATAGGTTGCTGCTTTCTTTGTTAAGAAGATATTGGCATTACTAACATCATAGCTGGACGGACTCTGGTATAAGCGAAGACCAAACCAACCAAGAGATTCAATGATATGCTCGATAATTTGGGATTGCTGCCATTCAAACGAGGGCAATACCGTGTCTGTTATAAACGCATATACCTGTAATGGCATTCCACATTCCTTCTGTTCATTCCAACGCACTACAAGGCGTGGCATTTGTGAGATATGCGGATGGTTCATTAACCAATGGAAGAGATACAGCCTATATAATTGGGCATTTGTCATCCCCTCATGAATCTCCTCTTTGGGTAAATAACGTATTACTTCGTCTAACTGTTTTAACTTGTTTGCCTCTTCAGCAGATAATTTGTGAAACCATCCTGTATCAAGAATGAAGGTTTTGTACATTCGTCGCCCGTATGTCTTTCCCTCCCTCATTTTCTGGAGGTTGATGAAGCTGTCTGAGTGAAGCGCACTAGTTGGAATTGAGGATGTCGTGGTATCCCAATTATATAAGGTTACAGTGGTAAGGGACACACGAGTCACTATCCCATCCACATTATACTTGGGTACTTGAATCCAATCATCAATACATAGCAAACGGTTCAACCGTAGGTGTATAAAAGCCATAACACCTTTTATGGTATCCTGAAAAATCCAGACAACTACTGTTCCTAAAACTCCCAAGGCTGTGGCAAAACGTGGATGACTTTTCACGTCGGAAATAACCAAGAAACAAATAATCCACATACCAATTATTATCAAGATTGATATTTGGCACCAAGTAATGGCCGTTTCCCTCTTGAGTAAACTGAAGATGGTTGTCAATGTATGGCACGCTGTAATCAAAATAATCACGAGTAAAGTCAACAGGACTAATTGATACCAATAGTTTCCAACGATAGCACTTGACAGGTGAGGAGCTATCATGGCTGATAATACGGGAACCAATAATAATAGTATAAGTACTACGATTAGGGGCCATTGCTTTAAAAGAGCCCCCAATATCTGTTTCGTAATACTGTCTGAAATCAGGAATTTATTGCAAATCATTTTATTACCGAGGCAAAAATAGCATTATAAACACTCTTCACACATAATTCGTTTGCAAATTTAGACATTTTTTTTGAATAACATACCTATCGAGGTAAAAAAATCCATGATACATCAAAGTTTTTTGCGCAAGATAACCAATTTTCATTGCCATTATTAATCCTCAGCACTTTTTTGCACCCCATACAGATTGACCAATAGGTCAATGGTGCTTGAGAGGATGGGGCCACACATACTTCCGGCACTGGCCGGCAGCCCTTCTTTCTCCAGAACCACCATGATAGTGTACTGAGGAGCCTCTGAGGGGAAATAGCCACAGAGTTCCATCCTCCTATGGTTCCCCTTGGTAATAAAGATGCGACCACAGGCCGAAACATTTACCTTGTCATTGCTCGCCTTACGGTACAAACCCTCTGAGACGGCATGCTCCAGCCCGACCTGGAGTGCCTTGATATGCTCCGACTCCGCTATCTGCTCCTGAAGGACGATGCCGTCCTCTCCCTCCGAGACGATCTTTACCATACACCCGTTGTTGGCTATGGCATTGTAAAAGGTCAGGATACCCATCGCCTTGTTAGGATTGTCCGCAAGGTAAGCTCTGACCTGAGCCTCGTAGGCGGTCTCATTTCCTCTGTATACATAGTCTTTCCCCATGGCGAATGTCACTTGCGACCAGACGCACAAGGCGCGTTCAAGACTGATCTCTCCGAATCCGCCACGTCGCCAGTTGTGATCCCTGACATCGCCATAGACACCACCCTTGGTGTCAAACATGGATCTTGGTGTCACCTTACCACTTGACAAAAGGGCAAGATAGGTGGGGCCGCACATCATCGTACTCTGCTCCAGGTCGTAGGTGTCCGTGAACGGTACCCACTTCCCTCCCCTCCATTTTAAAGAGACGTCCGCCTTCAGCTACCCTGTCTTGGTCTCTACGACGTAGACGATAGCTTTTGACCAGTCCATAAAGTCGTACAACACCTCACCAAGCAGATGGGTGATGCCTGCCTCTAACCTTGTGTCATTGTGCCTTAACGGTTCATTCTGGCTATCCGACTCGTTTGCAGGAGCCTGTATGGCATATCCTTCCATTACTTCGCCCATGTCGGGCTGATCCAGCTGATCCGTACAACTGGCAAGGATTAGCATAATGACAAACAAAATAAAGCTCTTTTTCCTGACTTCGTCGATGCGTCACCCTAATCGTCCAACAGGCTTCTTAAGTCGAAGAGTGGCTTGATTGCCATCTGCTCCTCGGTGAGGAACAGAGTCCTCTTAGAGACACCTTCGACTCCATCTGTCTTGATGTCGATGGTGGCTATTGTTTTTGCAATGTCCAAGACCTTGTCTACACTGAGGTCGATCTTCGAAATCCTGATGATACGTTCCAGTTCCTTATAGACTTTATAGGCTATGAAGCAGATACAGACATGTGCCTCAATCCTTCGTTCCGTAAAGTGGAACACAGGCCACATCTCAAGGTTTCCCTTGCTGACTCTGAATGCCTTTTCCACCACCCAAAGCCCGTGATATTGGCTTATGACCTCTTCTGCATCAAGACTGGTGTTAGTGATGTAGCCCTTCAGCCCATCCCATCTCACGTCTTCCGCGATCTTCTCTTGACTGATAGTGACCAGCACGTCCTTGCTGATTTCAAGGAACTTGTTGTAACCACGTTTGTTAATTTTGTCCTTAGTAAGCCTACCAGAACAGTATGCCTTCTCCAGTCTTGCCACTCCCTTGTCCCTGTTCTTGGCATCATTGGCGGCCCTTGCCGCAGAGTAGCTTACCACAAGCCTGTCACCATCGTCTTTCTGATGTTCATAGACAGCACCATTCTTCTTCTCCAGAGACAGTATCCAGTCCCTTACCTCCGTCCTTCCCGTCTTTATTCTTGCCCCTACGATGTACTTGTATCCGGCAGAGCGCAGCAGCTTCATGTTCTTAGCACTCATCAGCCCAGAGTCAGCCACGATGACAAAGTCCTTCAGCGAGAAACGTTGCACGAAGTCATCCACTATCGGTATCATCGTGTAACCCTCGTACTGGCTCCCGTTGAAGATGGAATAGGACAACGGATAGCCGTCCTGACTGGCCAAAAGCCCCAGTACTATCTGAGCCTCACTTGTCTTTCCGTCCTTGGAGAATCCTGCCTGACGCATGTCATCCTTGGGAGCCGTCTCAAAATAAAGTGTGGTGACATCATAGAACAGCAGCCCGATATTGCCACCGAGTATCCTGCGTGTATGGGCGATGCTAATCTCCTGCACCAGTTCCATCTGGCAGTTATAGAGCTTGTCCATGTAACGGTAGATGCGGCTTAGCCCAACATCTTCCTTATAATAAGAGCGCAAGTAGGCCACAGTTGCCAGTTTGCTCGAAGGCTGGCTAATACGGGCAATAACCAGGTGTCGGAGCACCTCATCCTTGATACGACCAAAGCCAATGCGGTCATAGACCTGGGAGAGCAGCAGATAAGTGCCGTTTATTGACAATCCGCCTATCCGTCCAACAAAATTGTCCACATCAGAGGCCGTACCGACAGATTCGCCCTCAAAATCTATCTGCTGCTGACCGCCATAGTGCCGTATCCACCGCCGAGCATGGCTGACGAGAGCATCGGCCTCCGCCTCAGTATGGGCAACACCAAACTGGCGAATCTCCCTGAAACGGCCATGGCTCTTGTCAACCACCACTACGCTGACGGACCCAGAACGGTTTTTCTTCTTTCGCACGAACATGTTGCAAAGGTACAAAAAATCCGTGCGTCACCCAAATCACCCAAAAGTTATTTTCTAACCTACTGATAATCAGATACCAAAATTTAAATCGACAAAAATCGACGAAGTCAGGTGAAATCCATTCATGGTTTCATTCAAAAACCTGTCCCCCTGATTCTTCAGACGAGGTGCCTGCAACTTGAAACCTATTTATGGTTATATTTCGGGATTTTGGGTTCAGAGTGCGTTCCGCATTGTTCTTGCTTCCGCAGGTCTTTCGGACACTGCGGTTCTTGACAAGCCAAGCGAACAAGTTCGAGTCCTGAGAGGAGACGCTTTCAGCGTCATTTCAACCTCACAGGTCGAGACTTTACTTATGAAAATGAATGATATGGGAATGAACATACTCTAACAATCATTTTTGTTTGTTATATATTAACATCACTTCCTATATAACAGCTTGTTATATAGGATGTTATTATCGGTGTATACAAAATACTTATATTCACTATTTGTGATGTTATTAATGGTTTCCATGCAAAAGTACTGCCAATTATGGTGTTACTGAGGGTGCTTTTATTGGTAGAATACGTTTGAAAGAATGTTTACAAAATATTACTCTAAAAGTAAAACAAGTTGTTTTACT
Organism: Prevotella sp.; assembly: GCA_016285075.1. GTDB lineage: Bacteria > Bacteroidota > Bacteroidia > Bacteroidales > Bacteroidaceae > Prevotella. Next base: position 44,917 of record JAEEQB010000002.1, on the reverse strand, counting down.
TCTGTAAACCCTATACTTTTACATCGTTAACCCGATGGCTACCAAGGTAAAACAACTTGTTTTACTGTAAGAACCGACTCGTCTACGCAAGGATTTGCTGTTTCGGCGAGGGCAAATGTGCGTAAAAGTGATGTTGAAAGAATTACCATCACTCCCATAAAACATTTGTAACCAGCTGTTTGCAAAGAAAGTGATGGTAATGCACATTTTCCAACTTTTTCCGTACTGTGAGGTTGAACGGTAGCATGACCGCTGCGCGGTCAACGTTCAGGATTCGAACTTGTTCGCTTGGCTTGGCTTTTAATTCCTGTCATAAATGAGATCACCTGGAGTCTGACTGAGAAGACGAGTCATAACGACGACAACAGTCACAACAGTAGACGCAAGAATGATGCCAGCAGCCACATAGGTAGTTGGACACCACAATGAGAGATAGTTGAACCCATCTTTCTCCACGCCCACCAGAGGCAGCATTAGCTGTATAGCCCAGGTAATGAGCAATGCCAATATGACAGCAGCACACACAATAGCCACAAGGATGATGATATAGACCTCTATGAGCCCTTTTGCATTCATACCAAAAGCTTTAAAAGTACCTATGTTGCGTTTCACTTTCTGGAAGTAAGCCTGTAGCATATTCACCATAAACATAATAATACACACAATAGCGAACACCACCATAGCTGCCGAAAGTACGGCGGCAATGCGAGTCACTGCATCGAAATTCTGTTTGGAGTGTACCTGCTCCATCTCGAGTTGCACACTGTCACGTTTGGCAAAGTCCTCAAATTCTGAGATATGACGCAACGAGCGGAAAGCCACAGAGAGATAAGAGCCCCGTCGTGATGAGCGTTCCTTTACTGCCAAGCGGAACACACGTTGCACATCATCTGGACTGAAGGTTTGGGTCACAGCGTCAGCCACTTGCTGGTAAGACTCGCGTGGCAGCAACTGTCCACCCAAGTCCACTTGCACCATGCTGCCAATCTTCCATGGCTGCATAGCTGAAAGGTCGTCAAGTATGAAAAACTGAGTGTTAGCCCGCAAAGAGTCTGCCACATTCTTTTTAACTGCCTGTTCAAAAGCCTCGCGCTGTCCATCGACTACAAAGAATAAAAGGCTATGCAAGTAGTCGGCCTCGTTAGTGCAAAAATCAAAGGGATGAGTAGCGTCATTGTAGAACTGTTCAAAAAGGAAGTTAGAACCTATAATGTCTACATTACCGGGCAGACGGCGCACCACTGCCAACACTGGTAACGATACCGGTAACAGGTCACCCTGAACAAGTTTAAGCCCCAAGGAATCAGCGCCTTCGTTATAACTGAGGTAGCTGATGTAGGATGGAAGGTGGTTTTCATCGTAGCCTAAACGTCTGGCGGCCTCCATGGAAAGTATGAGTCCCATCGTCTGGTCGACGATGAGTGTTGTGTCTATGTGACAGTTTGCCATCAGGTTTTCTTCGCTCAGTATGGCATCCATGAGTGAGGTTTTCATACGCTCGAAGAAACGGATGGAGAGGTACTGCATTCGCCCACCACTGCCCATCATGGTACGATAGGTGAACTGATCCATGAGCACCTGACTATAGTCATATCGCTGCTGGTTCTCAGGCAACAGAAGGCTATCACGGAACTTGTCTACCATGGCAGCATTCTCTTGGTTGGAGACAATGTTCACCCAGTTGGTAAATGGATCCTCCATTTTTTCCTTCAGATAGATCATACTACCTTCGCTAAATGCTATACTTGCGAAAGTCGCTATGAGCACCAGTGTGAGCAGCCACAAGTTCTGTCCACGGCGGCCCACCACCTCTTTCGACTCGCGAGCCATGAGCAGTTTCATATTTTGTTTCATAGTAGCTATTTTTGACGGAGGAAGGTTTCAAAATCAGAGTCAATAAAACTTTCTGAGCCATTAGTCCACAGGCGATCGTCCCGACGGGTGAATACACAGCTATCATCGATGAGACCATAGGCCACCTCTTCCTGTGTCTCGTCCTGACGTGGACGCAGACAACGGCGTATTTTGATAATCGTATCGGCAAAGGTCACTGCCAAGTGCATGTCATGGCTCACTATGATGGCAGTAGCTCCTTGGTGGTCGTTCAGCTTGTCGTGCAGTATCTGCATAGCGCGCACAGCATTCTCAGCATCGAGGTTACCCGTAGGCTCATCTCCAAATAGCACGGTAAAGTCCGGCAATATGGCACGAGCGAAAGCCAATCGTTGCTGCTGGCCACCACTCAATTCATGAGCCATGCGTTTCTCGTCCACATGTTCCAGTCCCAAGTCTGCCAATAGTTGTCGCGTGCGCTGTCGGCAGGAAAAGCGAGAGTAGCCCTGCAGCATACGTGTGTAGGCCACATTTTCATAAGCTGTAAAGTTCTTCATCAGATTGGTGCTCTGGAATATGAAGCTGTAATGTTTCAGACGGAAGGCAGACAGGCGGCAGTCTCCCTGATGCCATAGCTCCTTCAAGTCCCAAGCAGGGTCTTCGGCATCGTAGAAACTGAATCGCACGTCTTCATCGGGCACGATGGTGTTGTTCATCATACCTAATGTCTCCAAGATGGTGCTCTTGCCTATGCCAGACTCACCCACTATGAATACCTTGTGCCCACGGGGAATGACCAAATGTCGCACCTCAAGCACCACACGTGACTCGTTTTCGCGGTACTTCTTGTCGTAAGAGCACCGCAGGTTTTCTATCTCAAACAGCTTTTCGCTCATATCACTGAATCATTTCTCGTTTTTATGGCAGATCCTCCACAGGAATCCAATACCAGCGTTGCCCATCAAAGCGTTCTATTGAGAATGGGTATTCCTTTGACAAGATGTTATTCAAAATAGCATATTTATCCTCAAAATAGGCCAGAATACCATCAAACTCTTCTGGTTTCACCTTCTTCTCGTTCTGAATGTCAAGCAGAGTGTATTTACTCAGTGAACTAGTTTTCACGTTAAGGCCATTGACCAAAGCCATAATCTCACCTATATCCTTTTTACCCATCTCTTCGGGCGTAATGTCAGGAATCATAGATCGCGTGAGTTCCATCATGGCGTCTACATATGGCTTACGATTGTCAGTACCCGACGCCTTGACACCACTATTTACCAGGGCAAACTTACCCATAAGCTCCTTAAACTCGTCAGAAGAGATATAGATTACCGGCTGCCAATAGTCCAAACCGTTGCTCGGGTCCTGCTTATTCACATAGCCTTCAAAGGCAGTCATGCCAGCATTAGAGAGGATGGCCTGAATGACTTCGGGCTTGAGACGGCTTTTTAGGAAATTCGCTTCTACGGTAGAGTAAGATGTAGAGAGAATATCCGCTGCATTGACCATATTGTCTATTTGCAATTGCAAAGCAGCATTGAAACTCACCGAAGCATTCTTTACCAAGTCATATAGCCGTGTAATGTCAATCTCCTCTCCGTTGGGGGCATTGCGAGAACATCCCAGGAAATAGGTATCAACAGGTTTTTCTTTGCTTTTCGGCTCCACCACAAAATCATAGCCGCGTATGCGTCCATCACTTGTTTCCTTGAATCTGGCCGTGAAAGAACCATCGTTAATCTGAGCATATTGTTGGTCCATATTCTTACGAATGATGGTGGCCATCTGTAAACGGAACAGGTTGTAGGACTGCTCGTTGAGGTTTCTTACTTGGAAGGCAGACAGTTGTATACGGTTTTTTACACATTTCTCAATAATAGACTCCTGCGTAGGCCCACTTTTATCATCAGGAGCATTACCACAGTCACCAATAACAAATATCAAATTACTGTTATCTCTGCTGTATCCCATGGTCTTAGTGTCAAGCGCCACCTCTAAGCCCTTATATAAAGCTTCCGTTGAGGTATGGTCGTTAGGAGAATTTTTGACACCATAGTTACCACCTGTGGTGAGAAACTGGTTGATAGCAGGATCAGTGGCACTGCGCAAAGAAAGATGTTCTGTTACATATTGTCCATCTTGATAGTCGCGGTAAATCACCACACCTGCCTTCACCGTACGGTTATCGCGTCCAAAATAATCGTAAGCACGCTTGATAATTTGCTTGGCAGGTTCATAGAACTTACCCATAGACTCTGTACCATCGATGACAAGGATAAGGTTGATGTTTGACAAGTCTTCGACCGACTTAACCAAATCCGAAGTATTGCCTGAGGGCATCTTGCCTTTTCCTGCAAAGGCTGTGACCAAATAGCGGTTAGCCTCATTACCTAAGAGCGGATAGCGTAGTACATCGGGGTCAAAGCGGTATTTCTGCATGGGATTGCTCACCTTCTCGTTGGTCCGTCCCAACTCAATAGAGGTTGCCAGCACGCCATCATTCTTCATCACGCTAACCTTCTTTCCCTTAAGATTATCCATGACATCGGGTTTCCAGTTAGGTTCCAAGCAAGTACGCTGGCTCCATGGAGAGAACTGGCTGGGATTGACCCAACCATAAAGGAAGGCAGAACTTTTACCACTGAGTTGAGCCTCTTTAGCTAAAAGAACTAATCCATTGTCAGCTTTCTTCATGATAAAATAGAAACGCATGTCATAACGCAGTGGACTCGCCCCATCACGCGTGGCAGGGTTTGTATAGCATTTACCAATGTCAGCTTTATCTTTTGTCTTGTCGATATTATTAACAAGAAGCGCCTTTTGGTAAATGCCAGCATCATTGGTAGGACAAGACTCCCACAACAACAAGTTCTTCATGCTCACCCAACCTCGGCTTATGGCACTGTTTGAGATAATCGGAAACCTGGAACCTTTCTGATTTTCCTGATAGACCAATGCAAATCCGTTCTGGATCTTAGCTATTCGTACTTCCTCATTAAACTTCAATTCTCCACACTTGGCACTGGTTGCAGAGGGCGATGAGTAGGTGGTATTATGGCTACGATCGCTCCATACCACCCAATAACCACCATATTTATTAAAAGCTCCCCAATTACCGCTATTCAAGCCTTTACTCATGAATGCATTGACTTCAGACTCTTTCACTGTGAGATTATTAAACTTAGGCCTACTCGCCTCACATGTGCCTGGCAATTTGGGCTGTGCAAGAGAGATGAGAGGTGAGAAGTAAGAAGTGATTAACAATGCAGCCACTTTCACTATCCAACCACGATTTATACTATTATACAATTTGTTGTTTCTTCTCATATTATTATCCATTGTTTTTTATAACCTTTATTAATAATTTCTATTTAATCATCATTTCATTAATACTCCATAACCCTCGGTATAAAACGGTTGGCAACCTCTGTACTGAAGGGAATTGAGGATGGCAGATTCTCGCCAACAGGCATGAATACTTGAATCTGGAGCACACCCTGCTCGGCAAGTCGCCTGATCTCCGGGTAGTCCAATAGGTTCTCAATGATACGTTTGTTGCGCAACCTCCAAAATTGGGCGCCCACATAGAAGCGTAGCGTCACTTTGCTGTAGCGCGACTGAAAGTTCGGCCCGAACACATATTCATCAAACAGTTTAATAATCTTATCTCTGTCGAACTCGGCATCCACCCTGTGCCAACTAAAACTCTCCAGTTCGTAGATGATATTGTCAAAGGCGTCTTTGTCATCGACATTCTTTCCTGTTTTGTCTTTTATGCCAGTGAGTGAAACCAAGGAATTCTGGCCATTGGCCAGATAGACTATCATAGATGTTTCAAATTGCAAGGCATTATAACGCTCTTGGGAAAAGATTTCGCCCAACTGCACACCACTCGTAGATGGTTCATGATCCACATACTCAAACAGCAGCGTAGTCTGCTGTTGACTTTCTTGGGCGCCAACAGTCGCAGGGAAGAGAAGGGCCAGCAGGCAACATCCTACACCTATGAAATAATATAAGTATCTACTCATATTGAATACCGCTCAATAAACAGGGCTGATGCTGACTGCTGTGACACGCCCTTCAGCATCATAAGACAGGCTGTTCACCCGTACTCGTTTCCATGTGAAATTAATTTTCTCTCTGACATCAGTAATGGTAACAGGCTTAGACTCGTCACCACGCATTTTTGTTACACTGATCTTCAGGTTACTTGACACCTTACTGTCAAGGGTCAGGTCATTTGTGTTATTCAGCAATGATTCGAACGAAGACTTCGTTATTTTGTCCACTACAGGATTTGGTGCCGGCGTAGGGTCAACAGGCTTTGGTGCCGGCGTAGGGTCAACGGGCTTTGGTGCCGGCGTAGGGTCAACGGGTTTAGGTGCCGGTGTTGGGTCAACTGGCTTAGGCGCCGGCTTGGGGTCTACGGGTTTAGGCGTCGGCTTGGGGTCTACAGGCTGAGGCACTGGTGTAGGGTTAACAGGCTGTGGTGCCGGCGTAGGGTCAATGGGCTGAGGCACCGGTGTAGGTTCCGGCTTAACAGGTACAGGAGGGGTCGGGTCAATTTTTGCGACCTGTTTATTGTTTTTCAACATATTAGTCACGAAAAAACCTGCTCCGCCACATACAAGGAACAAAGCTGCTACTATAACATATTGTTTGTAGTTCATATCATTATTATCTATTGAATTATTTCAAATTTTACGGTGGCTATGCGGTTCATTTCGTCATAGCCTACAGAAGTTACCTTTACTGCCTGCCACTCACCCACGACTATCTTCTCGTAGACGCCATAGAGCGTGGATGGATGATCATCACTGGTCAAGAGTCCGCTATAGGAAATTTTAACATCAGGAGCCAGATAGTCACTTTCTCCAACTCCCATAATCACCTCGGAGCCACTTTCAATTTGCTGCTGTAGCCATTCGGCACTCATGCGCGTCGACACCCGTTTTTGCGGTATAAACCCTATGACGGGTACTGGCTCACAGAGCATAGAGTCACCCTTGACGTTTAATAGCACCAAACGGTACTTTCCACCCTCAGCATCACTGGGGGGGACTTCGCGGAATTGCCCATCATTACTGCGGCTCACTACCTTCTTGTTATCTTTGAGATCGAGAAGCGCCCATATAAACGCTGTTCCTTCTTCAACGCCCTCTGCCCGGGCAGAGAAACTGTAAGAGTCGTTCTCAAACACTGGCTTGCCAGGTATCAGCTTGGGAGGAATCTTCATGCCTGTTTCGTTTATCAACGTATCATGAGTCAGCGTGTCATCTTCCACAATGATGATATCCTGCGGCCTTTCCTCTGGCATCGAAACATGGCCACCACCGTTGTAGTTTTGGACAATCCACCAGCCAAAGCCAGCCAAAGCCAGTGCAATGGCAACACCACATACACACTTAGCCACTATTGAGGGAATGTGGCTACGCGCATATTCCACATTGTCACTGCCGCACTGGGGACACTCCACCCACTGGGAGTCATCGGCTTCAAAGCGGTGCTGACAATTCCAGCATTCAAACTTTCTTGTCATGTTGCCTTCTTGTTATCAGAACTTCAACACCAGGCCAACTTTCACCTGCAAGCCACCGCGCTTCACACCCGTCACGCCATCAAACAGGTTGATATGCTCAGTACTTCTTTTGCCACTTTCATCGAGTGTAGCAGTGACAACGCCTTTGCTGCCACCTTCCTCACTCTTGAATTCAGCCTTGCCTCCCATCACGTAGTTCACGCCTAAGTCCACAGCCACCGGGCTGTTTGGAATGTTTAGGCGCAGGCCAGCTCCTGCCAGGATGTCAAAGGCTGACGAGCTCTTCAGTTCAGGCTTTGTATCGTTGTCCGCAAACTGTATGCTGCCTGTGGCAAAACCATTAAATGGCCAGTTAGGAAAGTCTGTGTTACCATTATGCAATTCCAAACCAGTGTAGTTACTATTGTAATTACCATAGATTTCAGAACAAGTACCACTAGCCTTGGCACTGCCCACACTGAGCATGCTCATGCGGATACCGAGGTTGGCGTAGATAGAAAACATATCGGTAAGCACCATTTCGGCATCGAAGTATATGGGTATGTTCAACTCACTGAGGCTAACCTCCTGGGAGAGCTGCAGGCCTCTGTAGATTCGGGTGTATGAGTCACCGTCTACATCAGCCGTACTGTTAAATGAAGCATCGCTGTTATTGGAGCCATAGGCAAGTTTCACCGTGGAACTGCTCATGCCTACACCTGCCAAAATGCTGGCACGGAATTTATCAGAGTTGTAGAGCGTATACCCCACATCAGCACCAAACGACAAGCCGCCCGAACTGCCGTCATCGCTCACGCCCTTACCGCTCTCGGTATCTACGCTGATGCCACCACCAAAGTCCACATGTGCCTTTGCCAGGAAACGGTTATCGGAAGTATTTCTGCCATGACCGCCTCCTGCTTTATATGATATCTGTGCAATATTACAGTCGCCAATGAGGGAAGCCATTGGCTTCAGGTTGCCCTGATAGCCGAAGAGTGCAGGACGCATGACACCTTTCATCACTGCCTGATCATAACTGTTGAACGTTATGGACTGGTCACCGTATGTAAGTCGTTCATTGCGGGCATCGTCCTTGGTGATCACGAAGTAACTACGGTTTTCCTGTGTACCCTTGATACTCTCTATGAGGCAACGGTTTTTCTGACTGTCGTATACCATCTGCAAGGTGAGGTGGTAGTCATGGCCATAGAAAGTGTTGCTATTAAAATAGATACCGCAGGCATTGACATAGTTCAACGACTTATCTAAGGAGTAACTGATGTGCCACTCTTGGTCATCGCCAAGTTGCGGGTCACTCTCCTTATTTACATTCTTTATACTGACTCGTTTGTTCTTCAGCGTGGCCATACGTTCCACATAGCGTGCAACGCTCATAGACCCAGCATCCGAAACACCGAGCAGGTCGTTGTACACCTGCACTTCCTCATTCTTGAAAAGCTCCAGGAAGTTATGTTTTATCGCTTCATCTCTTACTGTGGCGAAGGCTTCGTAGCTCTCCACCGTACTCAGGGCCGCATCAATAATCTTGCGCTGCTCAGCAGTGCTGATTCGTTGCTGCGCGTGTGTAGTCACTGTAGCTGCCGAACAGAGACAGGCCGTGAGTGTTATCTTACAGATAATCTTCTTGATATTCATAGTCTTTGCTCCTCCTTCCTTTTACTTTTTGACTACTTTTCTTACAGTACCGTCCTTCATCCTCACAACATTCAGACCGCGCTTCATACTGTTCTGGCGCTGACCGTTCATGCCATAGACAGCCTCGATACTGGTTTCATCGTCCTTCACCTCATTATATGCTTTTACAGCATTGACTTCTGTGGTACTACCTGTGAGCGTTGTATCTGGGAAGACAGAGTAGTTCTTGGTCGAGACATATTCCTCAATACCCTTTGTAGTCATAGAAAGGGAGAGCGGGTCACTGGCAATCTTTGCACCGTCATCAAAGTGTCGCCAAATGAACACATCGGCATGGAGTCCAAACTCGCGAGTCCATTCAGTACCACCATCAGGGCTTATAAACTTGACGTCTTCTTTAGAGCCATTTTTAAATACCAACTCATATTCATTCTTTGATCCATCATTGTTCAGGCCACTGGGATAGGTGGCAATAAGTGTACCAGACGTACCGTTACCTTTCTGTTTCAAGCTGCTTGGCTTCACGGGTTTTTTGTAGACACGGATTTCCTTTACATTATCAAACGTTATTTCACCTGCTAAATCGTTGTTGGCCTTGCAAGAAATCTTATAGTCTGTGAATTTTCCTGTATTCTCTTGCGGTATCCACTCATCAGACGATATTTTTTCGCCATCGCAATACCACTGGTATGTCCACTTGCCTTTACTTCCTGTGACTTCATTGCTCAGTTCCAACTTCACTTTATCACCTTCTCGCACGCCTTTGTCTACGTATTCGTCTTTCGAAGTGTCTTTAGCCTTAATGGCGATGCCATCATATTTAGGAGCGGGCCATACCTTAACAATCTTTGTTACAGTGGTTTCACCATCTTTTACGCCATTATAGAAACGCTTCACAGCAACTGTAACCTCTTGGTCTTCACCATCGGGATTTCCTGTACTCTTCACATCTTCCCACACTGCTTCCTCTTGACTGTTAAATTCCCAAGTGTAAGCATTCAACTCGGAAGGATCCTCTGTCTTTTGTATTCGTATCACTTTGACTTTTTCCTTTCTTTCAGAGAGCCAAACAGAGTCACATTCAATGCTAATAGTAGGCATCTCTTCTGGTTTGAAATTAACAGTGTACTTCAGCGATTCGTTTATCCATTCTCCAGTGGGGTAATAACCCGTTGGAGCAGTGTAGCGATACTTAAATATAACATTATAGCTCTCTGCACCGAGATAAGGCAGTGTAAATTTATTATTGCCCCATGTATAGCCCTGTTTGTTTTCCCCAGCTTGTTGAACTTCTTTTCCTTCAGCCTCTACTGTTGGGGTGATTTCCCAAGCCTCAACATCATCGCCTTGTACCAGAGTTTCCGGCTGTAGAGTTAACTCAAATGCCTTGCGGTGGATAATTGAATCTCGGCTTACGTCATCAGATTTCTTGCTTGGAGTTAGTCCGGGCACACTGACGATGTAAAACGACAAGGAGTTCTTTACGCTATCAACTAATTCATATTTTTTGAAAGTGCCATCTGAATTGTAGACTCTCAAATAGCGCTTCAAAATGACATCTTTAGACTCCACAGCTATACTCTCTGCTATACTGTTTATCGATTCTTGCTCTTCCCACTGGTATCTCCAATCATAGAACTCCTTTATACTATCGGATATTCCTGGCATCTGACACTCATACTTCACTTGAGTTCCATCAAGGATATAAATCTTACCAGTTTCTTCGTAAGTCTGCATTTCGACATCTTTTCCATCTTCCTTTACTTTGGCCACGAGTTTCACCTTTGGGAACTGATCGGGTCCATAGGTAACAGTGTAGTCACAAGAGCCTTTCCACTCTTCGGCAGCAGGTATGCACTGACCTTCAGGTACGCCGTTATTGGTAACCACCACACGATATATCTCTGTTTTATCCAGCGTTTCAAGGCTGAAGCTCACTGGCAATGTTCCTTCGGCTTTATTAAGATTGGTGGGGTTTCCATCATTACTATTCACTACATACCAATTGTATGTCCAGTCTGCATTGTTACCACTGTATCCACCAGTCGCTGTCACAGACAGTTTTCCATCGGTCTTACTATATGTGAAGGTGGGATTATCGTCCTCAGGCGTGACAGTAATCGGCGGACATACAACAAACGTCACAGGATTATTAGCATACAACGGTTCTAAAGTTTTACCGTCTTTGTCTTTGATATTCACCACAAGATATACTGTATGCGTGTTAGATTCATCTTTTATATAATCAAAGCCTCTATCAGCCCCTTTCAAGTATACACGATCATTGTCATTGTTTTCCTTAGGCACAGCATTTGGGCCGTTAGGATCTTCATCCACATACCAACAGTACTCATAATACTCATCATTTTCCCTTTCGTTGAGTTCTATGCAAGACATATTGAACTTCGCCTTATCCAACACATAGACATTTTTATCTACATTATTATTAATGCTTTCAGTATTAATGCCTTCAATCTGTATAACTGGCATTATCTGCTCGCGCTTAAACTTCACATAGAAGTCAAACTTTTGAGGTTTACTATCATCTTGGCTATCAGGATACCACAAACCTTCTGGCTGCGAACCTTCTGGGGCAGTGTTACTTACATAAACTACGTAATGAATTTCTGCTCCTTCGGTATAATCATTTTTAAGAGTAAGTTTATCTTTATCTTCAGAGAGTCCCTTCTTTTCTTCATCAGACAAATCTATTTCTTTTTCCTTTTCAACTTCTTTTTCCTTTTCAACTTTTTTCCACTTATAGGTCCAGCCAAGAGAGTCATCGTTGTTTTGTTTTTGGTAGCCACCCGAGGCATTTATATAGAGCGTCACTGGCTTATCAAAGTCGACCAAGATAGCATCTTTATATTTATTGGGGGCATATTCTAATGGTTTATCATCATTGCTCCAATACTGTTGCTTCACATCTGGTGTAGCCCACACAGTAAACTTTTTCTCCGAATGAAAGTCTACACTTTTACCTTTTATTGTACCTGTTACATGGGCAATGACAGTCCATTCAGCCTTTTCCTCGTTATCGTCCACATATACTTCCATTTTACCAGGATTCAAATTCTCATCTATTCCAGTCTTATTTATTAAACTGTCGTTTTTTTCCCAATCTAGTGATACTTTAAGACTTTTTATTTCTTTCATATCATTGCCTGTTATGCTTTTGATGCTAACAGTAACCTCTTTGCCAGAAAGAACATTTTGGGGTACATCAGCAAGTTCTACCTGAACATCACCCTGCTGAAATTCCACTGTGAAGTCAAAGCATTTGTTATCATCATTTTGTGGATACCAATTCCCTTTAGGTAGAGAAGAATCTTTTGGAGGCGTATTGGTTACATAAACACGGTATTTTCCATCTTCTTTTGCTTCGTATGAAGCGTTCGTTCCTACAAGTTCAGTCTCTTTAGTTTCTTCACCTTCAACTTCAACTTTCACCCATTTATAGGTCCAGCCAATTTGGTAGCCACCATTCACCTCAACGCTTAACGTTGGGTTTCCGTCACTATATTTGGGGGTAAATTTCGTATCATGTTGGTTTACCTTTGGCGTATCATACACATTAAAGGTATATTCCTCTGAGGTTTTTTCATCATTATTTGCAGGAATCGTGATTGACGAATTATTATATTCATACAATCTTTCTACTTTCAGTGTCACCTTGTTGTCGTCACTGTTGGACGAGTCAAATGAATAACTATTACCCTCAGTATTGCCATTCCATATATATTTCCATTTATATCCGCTTTTGTAGGATATTTCATTTCCATTTTCATCTTTCAATATAGGATTAACCGCCACCGATTGCCCCTTCAGCACATGCTCAATTCCATTAGCATTAATCTCGATTTGGGGGAACGGACTGGGCTGGAACACATAATAGGTAAAAACCTGGTCTTTCCATCCTTCCAAGTTGTCACTTTTCACTGTTACTATGTCCACACGCATCTGGTCCATTTGGCCTTCATCGTAAAGAATTTCAGTGATTTCTTTTTCTTCATTATTCGCATCTACGACTTTAAAGCCCAATTTTTCATATTCTTTTTTAATCTTAATTTCTACCTTTTCTTCCTTATTAAAAAGGAAAGCGATTTCTTTTAAACTATTTCCAAGCTCAAGATTAATCGAATCTGTTTTCCATACAGTAAATTCAATTTCATAATCTTGGGTCTGTCCATCTTTTTCAAGTGTTAGTTTTACTTTATTATTTTCTGAAGTTATTTTGGCTTTGTAAGAATCTCCTGTCTGATCAGCATTTCCATCCCATGTCCATGTAAATCCATCAGTCGTGAGGGCTTGGGCATTATCCATAGTAATGGTGACTTCAGAACCATCCATTACATTTTCTTTATAGGCCAACCCCAATTTTTCTTTTTCCGGGAATTTTATAGCTTCTGCACGCTTGTAATTGTACGTATAAGTTTTTTCAGACAGAATGTCGCCTTTACCGTCTTCTCCAGCTCGATTTGTTACAGTGAGCGTGATTGTATGCTCGTTGTCATCTTTGATATCAGAATATTTAATCGTGGGAGCCACTGTGGATGTCTGTTCTGAATTATCAATGCTCCATTTCCATTCGTAAGTCCATGCTCCTTCTGCGCTATTGCCACCTTCAAACGAGACAGAGGTAGGAGTCCAGCTGTCATTATACGGCACAATATACGGATTTTGAGGTAATGGGCTCTCATCAGGTTCTATTTTTCGCCAAATGGTCAACGTTATTTCTTTTGATAACACCTCACTGCCATCCTCTTTTATTTTTATCGTCAACGATATCCTTATTTGGTTCTGGTCGGGATTATCGGGATTATCGGCATTATACTTAGGAATCGTTATAGTTGTATCATTACTTGTATTATTGGCACTATCGTTATTTCCGGTATCTCCGGCTTCACTGGCATTTTCGACATCTGTCTCTTTTTTAACAATCCATGCCAATGTATATTTTTCTGGGACGTTATACTCTGTCACGTCCTCTAAATTCCCATCTTTGTCTTTCTTTTTCAGTGTCACCTTCACTTTGGAACTTTCTAAGACGTTAGTAACAGGACCATAATCTTCATGATCGACTACATTGGCAATCAGTACAAGATTATCGGCATTCTGATCATCTTGTCCATTTCCACCATCGGCTTGTGCCCTCAAGCCAGAGCAGATGGCGAGAAGGGCGAACGTCAGTAATAAGAATTGTTTCATATCTTAGTCTTTTTTTGCTTATTCCTTAATATTGATTAATAATTAAATGCTGCGATTACGCAAAGAATGCTGCCAATATGCCTACGGCCAAACCCGCAAAACTGGCGGCAAAGTATACCCATACGGGCATCCCCTTTACTGCTGGAGTCGGTGGGTAGGGATTGAAAGTAGGATACGGATCATCGAGGTCAGGCTCCATCTGCGTTTCATGATTATCAGGATTAGCATTCCCACCGGGATCAAAGACCGTAGCAGTAAGCTCATTGTTTACCTCTGGTTTATCCTCCGTCTGTGGTTCCTTAACCTCATTAAGTTCAGGCTGCTGTTCTTCCTCAGTTGTTGTTGACGAAGTTACATCTGCCTCTTTGAATGCAGGCTGTTCTGGCGTTTTTTCCGAGGTGTTTTTTTCCGAGGTGTCCTCCTCTAACATCACCGTATCATCTCTTTCTGGAGTGCCTAGCGATTTATTATCCTCTTCCTCCACAGGAATCTGCTGAGAGGGTTCCTCATCAGTTTCCTTTTCTTCTTCCTTGGATGCCTGTTCGTTTTCAGCCTCTGGCAGTTCCTCCACTTCATCCAAAGGGAGGCCATTTCCAATGCGGCGAAGCGCATCGCTAGCGATGATCTCCAACATCTCGGCACGTGGACGCTTGGCTGTATCCTGACATAACATATCATAAATAACCGAACTCAGGGTCTTAGAGAATTTGCCGCCAATGGGTTCTATCTCATCGCCACGCTGCTGGTTAGAACCTCCGAGTTCAAAAGGAGGATATCCTGTCAGCATCTCATAGATGGTGGCACCGAGGGCCCACACATCGTTTGCAAGGATGGGCTTCTGATTCTTCTGAAACCTTTCTGGTGCCATATATGTCAATGTTCCCGCAGAAAGTTTTGCTCTTTCTACCACGGAGCTGTCACTAAAGTCCTGATGTGGCTTCACCTTGACACTTACACCAAAGTCGGTGAGCAGGTACTCACCATTGTCGCCTAGAAGTATGTTTTCCGGCTTGATGTCCTGATGCAGGATGGGCGGTTTCTGTCTGTGGAGGTAGGCTAAAGCACTGGACATGTCGTGTAACAGGTGCCAAGCATCAGTCTCCGTGAACTTGCCCATCAGCTGCTTGATGTTTCCACGTTCGCAATACGACAGTACAAGGTAGGGCCTGCCGTCATATTTTCCACCATGCGAATAGTCAAAATAGTCGGGACGCAGCAGATTAGGATGGTTCGTATTGGCCATGATGCCATACTCGCCCATCATGATCTCCCTGCCCATGCTTTCCGTTTGCTCTGTGGGCTTATATATCTTTATGGCTTTCACCACTCCTGGTACTTGTATGTCCCTGGCTTTCCAGACATCAGAGAATGAGCCTCCACCAAGCCATGTTTCCAGAGCGTATTTACCGTTGATTACATCATTCATACCTCAGGTCTTTTTAAATGATTAAAAATATTGTGACACTCTTTTATAATAAAATCCCGAATTGACTTACTCTCTTGATCCTGACCAAGCCAGATGTAAATAACAGCCATAATGGCTACAAACAGTAGAAACCAAAGTATATATCTCAACCAATATGATTTACGAGCAGGTGTCTGCTTCTCCACTTTTGCACCTGCCTGATCTTTTTCTTCTTTCTTATTATCGACAGATTCTTCGTCTGAGGTCTTCCCTTCAGTCATATCTTCTGTCTTATCCTTATCGTCTTTCGCTTCCTGTGCAGGTATTTCAGGTAAGACATCATTTTCTGTGGTTGTTTCTTCAACTTTAGAAGTTGGATCGGCTAAAGTTTCTTTTACCACAGCATCTTCTGTATCCTCAGCAAATGGCACCTCTTCTGCTGGTGGCATTTCTTTTTCTGACGGTTCTTCTTGAGAACCAGACATTTCCTCCTTCCCAATTTCATTCTCATTATTCACTGCGTTTGGAACAATGTCCTGGCTATCCGAAGAGTTGGATTGTTTTTGTTCATCAACTATCTCATTAATATTTTTGTTGCCATTGCCATCTGTTATTAGCTCGTATGGTTTAAGTGTTGCGTTAATACCGTCACGACTTTGTATTACAGGTATTTCCACTTCACCAGATGCTTCCACCTCTTCACTATCTAAATTTACAGTACAAAGTGCAACTGTGACGTTATCTGCCCCACCCCCATGAAGAGCCGCATCAATCAATGCATTCCGGCACTCCAAAGGATTCTGACCAAGAGCAGCAACAATCTGTGCGATGAACTCGTCAGGACAAAAGCCCGACAAGCCATCGCTACACAGCATGATGGTGTCGCCACTGTACAACTCATAGACGCGGGTATCGGGATTAGCCCGTTTCTCTACATCGCCCAAGCAGCGAGTGATGACGTTTGACAGTGGATGCTCGCTGGCCAGCTCAGGCCTCAGGACACCGCCGTCAACAAGTTCCTGGACGAAAGAATGATCCTTTGAAATCTGCTTCAGTCCTCGCTTGCGGTTGTACACATAACAACGACTGTCGCCACACCAACAGATGTAAGCCCTACGTCCTAAAATCCAAGCCATGACCACGGTTGTGCCCATGCCCTTGGTAGACTTGCTCTTGCGTCCCTGCTTCTTGATATTCAAGTCGGCAGTCTTCACCACGTCAGACATGAACTGCTGCACCGCCTTTTCATCGGTCACAATAGACACCAGCCTATCGGGGGTGAACATACGCTGAATAGTGTCCACACAGATGGCAGAGGCCACCTCTCCCGCATTGGCACCTCCCATACCATCGGCCACTACGAGCAAGGCACCCAAGTCCCCCAGGTCGGCATAATTGCCATCCTGGGGGATAAGCCATGTTGAAGTGCCGAGATCAGGGCACACCACGAAGTTATCCTCATTGTTTGTGCGAACGAGGCCAACATTGGTGCCCGCTGCCATCTTGAATTTCACTTCAGACATACAGAATGATTGTTTTAAAGACTAAAAGCCATCTATTTAATCAGCACGATATCCGCCTTCGCCAGCACAGACACTACATTTGCCCGTGCCAGAACAAGTAACACATCTCTGCCCTTGGACCTTTCCTGTTCCCTTGCAACGAGTGCACGTTCCCTTTCCATCGCACGTGCGACAATTAACCCAGGGCTTCAACGGGGTTTCTTGATCATCAAGGATAACCACATCCTTCTTCTCAATAGTACGGTGTGAACGGCAGCTACTCAACGCTATCATGCACATACTCATAATGGCAACAACTGCCAGGTTCCTAAAAAAAATGTTATATTTCATAGCCTGTTTATTACTTTTATATAATGATGAAGAGGTGATGCTCCATAGCGTCTCATAACGCTTTTTAGGCCAAGCCGCTAAAAAGCATCACCTTCTGATAAATTTACTGAAGACGATGTACTGGTACTACACGTGCATTACCGACATAGACACCAACAACCATCAGCGAGCCATCAGGTTCACGCATAAAGACAGGAGCGCCAAATGCAGTTGAGCCAGGACCAGACTGTAAACGGATAGTGCCACCACGATTGTCGGTCTTCTGTGTATTAGCTGTATAATAATTAGCTGCGCCAGCCAAATTCTGCACATTGCTCGTCTCATAATATACGATATCAAGGGGGGTACCACCAGCAATGCTGTTAGATGAACCTGCATCCGTAGGTACACCTACGCGTCCCGTGCCAGGCAGAACTGCAAAGGCACGTGCTGAAGCCGTTGCGTGCTGAATATCAAGACCTTCTTTCAGGAGTTGCTTGCGGTTGACAGTCAGGCCCAAACTTTCGAAGTAAACTACATCCTCCTCGGTGATGGTGATATGCGCTGTCACGATGTCACCACCTGTTGGCATGGAGAAGTCACGACTGCTGAACTGCAGGCGCTGTGCAGGGCCATCGGTGCTGTAAGCTGAGTAGCTGATGATAATGTCATTACCTAATGCGAAGAGGGCTGCTAAGCGGCGACGCCAGTTGTTAGCAGGTGTATTACCATCTACATAGATCCAAGGCTGGATGTTCTGACGGGCAGTGACAAAACCTCCATTGGGGAGGATGAAGCCAGAGCCACAGTCTACTTTGCTGGTGCTGATATTAGACGGGTGAGATATTCCGTCTCGGTCTTCAATCGTTATGTTCTCAACAATGATGCGATAGATGCTACCATAATAATCTCGAGCATCAGGTTTTGGTCCTGGTGCTGGGGGGATTGGAGTTGGAGTGGGGTCAACTGGTGCTGGTGTCGGATTTATAATAGGCACTATATAGTCAGGTTCCTTTTCTTTGATTCTCTGAACTATAGTGCGTGTGTTATAGACAACTTTTGCACGCTGCTGCTTAAGCTGAGCTATCTGCTTTTGCATTTCAGGAGTCTTATTGGCCATAGCCTCCAAAGAGTCTATCTGCTCTGTGAGCATAAATTGCTCCATCTGAAGTTCCTCTGCAATCTGCTTCTGTTCCTTCAGATCATTACTCAGCATATACGTCCATATTCCAAATCCAACAATAGTGAGCAGCAACAATGTTGCCAGTGTCCAAATAGCGCGACGATAGGGAGCCAATGCCTGCTGACGGAAGAGGTTCATACGCTCAGTGAGCTTGATGCTGGAAGTGAGAGCCTGCTTGCCCTGAGGAACGATGAATCCCATACGAGGGCCATTGGTAGAAAGCTGGATTTCATCACCCGACTGCAGGAAATAACTTCCCTGTACAGCACGACCATTCACCAATGTAGGATTGCTACCAGAAAGATGTACAAGTTGCCAGTTCTGGCCATCGCGCACGATAGCTGCATGTTTACGACTCACAGTGGGGCAGCTATCATCATCAAAGCGGACCTGACAGGACGGGTCACGTCCCAGCTCTACCTGATCAATAATGATTTTCTGCTGTTCACCAGCACTATGGTACTTTGAACTTGTCTTGTGCTCCAAGATATAATAGGTACGTCCCGAAGCATTGAAGATTGCACCCATACCTGCTCCCACAGAGCCGGCCAGCGTGCGTTTGTAACCATTTTGAGTTTCCATAAATCAAATGTTTTAGTTATAATAATTGGGTTAATAGTTCTCAAATCTCATGGTAATGCCTCCCATGGCCAATATATCGCCAGGACATAGATAATAGCCATTGGGAGTAACCGGACGTGAGTTCACGAAAGTGCCGTTCCGGGAAAGTAGCCACTGCCTGGTTTTAGGATCCCATTGCCCGTCCCTGACAACCCACTGGCCTTGCCGTGACACTTCTATAGAACAATGACGCC
Source organism: Prevotella sp. (assembly GCA_016285075.1). Lineage (GTDB taxonomy): Bacteria > Bacteroidota > Bacteroidia > Bacteroidales > Bacteroidaceae > Prevotella. Next base: position 25,458 of record JAEEQB010000002.1, on the reverse strand, counting down.
GTGAGATGAAGTCGTTCAATTCGGCCTTCACGATGATATTATTGTCTAACGACCTACCAACAGTTATAATACGATGGTTCTGGGTAAAGAGAGTGCTCAAGTCGTACGTGCGACCATGTTCTTCTCCCTGCATAACCCTTAGCAGATAGCCCTTTGTCCGCTCTACGGGTACGGGTCTGTAACTGTTTACAAACTGTACCTGCTTGGGAGCATAACGACTCTGTGGAACTAGTCTCATCACATCGTTCACGGTCTGAAGACGCCTCTCGTAATCTGGCACTAAGCAGCCCTCAATCAGCCGCATCCATTTCTGGCTGTCTGCTACCAAACGCAAAGGGTCATGGTTCCAATTGCCGTTCTTTCCGCGTATTTGGTATTCTGCCAATTCATTATGGTTCTCCAAGGAGCCAAAAGGCAGCAGACCCGTTAACATCTGGTAGACAAGCACGCCGAATGAGAAAATGTCTGTCGTGGGCTTGACCGTGGCACCGCCACGAGCCCTGTTCACCTGTTCAGGGGGCATATAGGCATAGGTGCCAAACATCTGGTTTGGCCTACCTAACAATCCCAACTGGGTCATACGGTGATTACGGTCTCCTGCTATACCGAAATCAGTCAATGCAGCAGTACCATCCTCTTTGAACAGCACGTTCTCAGGCTTGAGGTCACGATGCACCTTACCATGGCTGTGCAGTGCATTTAGACCAACAAGGATTTCTTGGCAGATGCGAGCTGTCTGACCATCAGGATGTCCTAAAAGCGGTTCCAAGTCACCACCAGGACAAAATTCCATGACGATATAAGGATTACCTCCTACCTTTCCATAGTCAACTGACTGCACTAAGTTTTGGCAGTTGATCTGACCTGTGCGGAACTCACGTTCAAAGCGTTCCTGAAGTGGCTGCCGGATCTCTTGTGGCACTTCCCATAGACGCAGAAGTTTCAATGCGTATGGCTGCCGCCTAAAGTCCTCCACTAAGTACACAACGCCAAAGGAACCCTCGCCAAGAGTTTTCCGAACAACATACTTACCGTTCACATATTGTCCCGGTTTGTAATCGCACCTGTCAACTACCAGGTTTGCACTCATTATCTACATTTTTTTTCTATTGAACGTCAGTCTGCTCGATCTCCGTTTCATTAGAGAAAACAAAATTACGGTCTCCCATAACGATAACGTCACCCTGCTGTAACTCAATGGGACGAGAGGCAACAATAAAAGTCGGATTGGAGCTGCTTCTGTTCTCAATATACCATTTCCCGTCGTTATACGTCAAAACGGCCTGTTCCTTCTGAGTAATCGTACGGTTTGCGGGTTCGGTATTCTTACGGTTCAGCATGATTTCCGTTCCTTCATAATGCCTGGGTTCTTGCTCTTTCTCACCCTCATCCTCAGGAACAACAGTAAGACTGCATTTGGGTGTAGGAGGCTGAACAACAGGTTCTGGCTCCTCTTTTATCAGTTCCTCCCTACGGTTTCTTCCAATAATAATTGTTCCAGCCATCTTCTCACCACATTCTGGGCAAAATTTGCTTGTAGCTGGTATTTCCGCATTACATTTTGTACACGACATCATTGGAATCTCTGGCCTGGATGCTGGAGTTGACTCCTTCAACGATTTCTCCTCGGGAGGGATACTTCCATCCAGCGGTTTACCACAATTGGGGCAATCGTCGAAACCAGGCAAGGCATTATAGCCACAGTGCGGACATTTCTTCGAACCCTCACCCGCAAATGATGATTGTTCGCTATTTCCATTCTGCACGACTCCACCATATCCCACCACAGTTTTAGCAGGAGTGAATGACGCATTAGCCACGGCATCCATTACTGTGGCACGCACCTCATGCTGATGAGACTGAGGCATATCAAGCACAGTGGGATGAACCTGATGCGCTGGTGCACCATAGCCTGAATAATTATTGTTGGATGAAGGATATCCGCCCCCGAATCCACCTACATTAACCAATGGACTTCCACAATTAGAGCATGTAGTTGCACCATCACTATTGATTAATCCGCATTTGTTACATCTCATAGTAATAACCTATAGACATCGCAACACCCGAAAATGTCTTTTTCTTCGCTATATTTATAGTTTCAACCTTACTATACAAAAAGGCGTAGGTGCTGTTCTTTTGCCCATCCTGGAGCTACAGGCCTTCGCATTGCCCAACCAACACAGGATAGACAACGCAGTTAGCCCACGCCAGCACGTACTATAATATAAAATGGTATATAGAAACGTACCACGTGACGATTCGGTTGTCATCTGCCTGCTGTTGGTTTGGAAGTTGCGAAGTTCGTAGCCCACAACGACAGACGTTCGAAAACGTCCTTCTCATATATAAGACCGCCCGCCGCCCACTTTCATGGACTAACTAAGCGATGCTGCAAAATTACACAATTTTTTGGAAACAAGAAAGAAAAAACAAAAAAAAAGCCGATTTGAACAAAAAAAAGCGGAAAACTTGGTCAAATCGGCATGAGTCCTATGGTTCCAGTAGCCAATCCCCGAACGGGAACTAGAATCTCGGGGACAGGTTTTTGAAGTGAATTCGGTGAATTCACTTCAAAAACCTGTCCCCGAGATTCTTCAAAAACCTCCCCTTGATTCTTCTATTTCGTCTGGATGATCAGCACATTGCTGACATTCCAGAAGCGGTCTTTGTTGGTGATGACAATACGACACTTATTACGGTCGATCTCCTCAATCTTGTAGGAGTCCTGCGGCTGACCGCTTAACACGCGTGCATCACCGCTGGGAATAGCTATCTCCGAAAGCTGGCGTTTGTCTGCCTGAGTAAAGTTCGACTTGTCGACAGCAGAGAAATCCACCTTCTTTTTCTTCATGAAGCCTCCCTTCAGCAGTCCACGGTCCTTCAGCTGCTTAGAGGATCCAATGGTGAAGTAAACGGCATTGTTGGAATTCTCCTGCTGCGAGATGAGCTCTCGCTGGCGCACATTCTCCTCCTCCATCTCGCTGATGGTCAACTTGCTGGACTCTACGACCTCTGTCAGGTCACGGATGGTGGTTTTCTGGTCCTGGATGACTTCCTCCAGTTTGGCTATGGTGGCCTCACGTTCGTCGAGCTCGTTGTTCAGGTGCTTGATGAGTGCACTCAGCTTTCCTATCTGATCGTTGCGGGTGGACAGTTTTTTCTCCATCTCAGCCAGTTTGGCACGATTGTCGGCGAGCATCTGCTTGAAGGAGTTCAGGTTGGCAATAACCTGCTGACGGGTAAGGGTCTTGCCTTCACCGGTCTTTTTCAGCAGTCCTTCTCCCACCGCTATGGAGTCGAGGCTGGTGGACACTTCAACAAGGGTCTCGGTCAGGTCATAGAGTATTTCCTTCTGCTGTGCATTGACATTCTCTATGGAATCGTTGGCGTTTTTCAGTTTCTCTGTCTCGTTGCCGCATGACATCATAGCAACCATGGCCACACAGCTCATGAAAATCAAAATCTTTTTCATTGTTCCAATTGTTTTAACTTCCTATTTTGTTTTCTGTTTTTTACTTCCTTTGTCATGATTTGCCTCACTGCTCGATCATCTGTCTGAACTCATCGAGGGAACGGGGATTGACGGTGACGCGTTCCCAGCGTGCCTGTACGTCAGAAGGCTGGTCAAAGAACCAGATCATGAGCTTACGCTGCTGCTCGGAGAACTCTCCTGAATGGATGACGTAGATGCTCATGAGTCCTTTCACCGTATGCTGGGAACTGTGAAGCCCCTCGAGATAGAGATGCCGCAGGGCGTTGATGCGCTCCTTGAGTTTCTTCTCGTCGTCAGCATTGCCGTCGTGCTTGAGGTCTCTCTCTACTTCCTGGATACGGGCCAGCGTCAGGTCGGTCGAAGACAGGAGCTCCAAAGCCTGGGCCGTGGACGTCTGAGGGTCCTTTGCCACCATCACGTCTTCGGCGGTCTTGACCAGGGCTTGATAGACGATGGCTCCTATCACACAGCATAGCACCATAACCACTGCTATGATCAACCACTGCATAAGGTTCTTCTTCTGGCCACCGGACGGCCTGTTGGCATAAGATGAAGAGGTCTTGGTCTTCGGGGCTTTGGGACGTCTGGCGGTATCGGGCTGTCTGGATACATCCACCACGGTGGCGACCACGGTCTCGTCGCCCTCGGAGTCGCCAATCACCGTTTCATCTCCTGCCACCGCCACTTGCGGAACAGGTGGGCTTGGAGGTACTGCTGCAGCGGGGAACGGAGCCTTGCCATCAAGAATACGGACCCACAGCGCAACGCTCTCGGGACGATCCTTCTTACGGGGTTGCATGGCCAGTTCCAATGCTTTCCAGATGCGCGGGTTGGTGATGTAATAGGGACACTTGGGGAAGCCCTCTTCCATCAGTTCACTTGCCTCTGGGGGGGTGCTGCCCGTCAGCATGTAATAGAACGTGGCACCGAGGCTGTAAAGGTCGGTCTGCGGCGAGAACTGCTTCAGCGACTGATACTGCTCAAGGGGGGCATAGTTGTTGCTGTAGCTGACTGAGGAGGTGGTGCTCTCGGAGCTTCCCGTGTCGTCGAAGGTCTTGGAGATGCCGAAGTCTATGAGAATGGCCTTGCCTTCCTCTGAGAGCAGGATGTTGGCTGGCTTCACGTCGAGATGGCACATGTGTTTCTCGCTGTGCAGATAGTCCAGTGCATCGGCAATCTGATGGATATACTTCAGCGCCACGTCCTCGGACAGACGTCCGACATCGGTCTTTTTCACGAAGTCGGACATGGAGCCGCCTGCCAGATACTGCATGACGTAGTAGACAGTGCTGTTCTCCTCGAACACATCGCTGACATTGATGATGTTGGGATGCTGGATTTCAGACAGTTTCCTGGCCTCGCTGATGAACTTGTTCTTATATTTGTCAACCTGCAGATGGCTTCCCTCGGAAGGCACGGTGACATCCATTCCGTCGGTACCACGGATACAGCGGTCGCGCATGAAGAATTCCTTGATGGCAATCTTCACTTTGACGTCCATGTTACCCAGCTCGCCCGAGATGGTGGTCACCGTCTCGCCTTGATAGGTGATACCGAATCCGCCCCGTCCCAACACTTTGTCAATACGGTAACGGCCATTGCGCAGGGTGTTTCCTGGCTTGAGTTCTTGCATATTCTTATCTGATAGTAGTATTTGTTATTTGTTGTTGCCTCTGTCGGCTATTGGCCTGAGTGGAGTCTGACGCCTTTTTCCGAGACACGTATCTTACCCGCCGCCTCTGGCGCTGCTTGTTTTGCCGACGATGGCGGTAGTGCCTCCTCCACTTTCTCGTTCTTGGTCTTTTCCGCCTTTTCCTGCTCGGAGCGGTACTTTTCCTGCTCGCGGCGGTTTGCGTCCTCGAGGATGTTGTCGACGTCCTCTGTCTGCTTGTCGCGGACGTTGACGGGCTGCTGCTTGTCGGGAGCGGCAGGAAAGTAGCCTTCTGCCGTTCCCTCGGACGGGGAGGGGGCTTCCTTCTTGTACTCTATGCGGTTGGGGTCGTCGATGACAGGAGTCTTGGGTTTCACGGCCGCTTCTTTCTTGCGCCCCAACATGTTGAAGAGGGTGAAGCCTGTCAGGATGGCCACCAGCAGGATGACCAGCAGCACGATCAGCAGCCTGCCCTTGCCCGACTTCTTGGGGGTACGGGGACGAGGGGGCTTGGGGGTGATAGCGGGACCGGTCTTTTCGACTGCAGGCTCTTTCGGGACGTCCACCGTGACCTCGGCTTGGTTCAGCGCTTTGTTGGCAGCCCGTGCCTGGGCTTCGTCACTGGGCAGGAGGCCGTCGCTCTCCTCGTGCTCCACGCTCTCTACATGTATAAGGTACGCGGAATGGTTGTCGCCATTGGAGCTGGTCATTTCCTGCAGTTGCCGGCATTTCTGACTGTCGTCCGTCTGCTTGTCGGCAAGAATCCCCAGCAAGGTATCGTCCTCCATCCGTTCCAGCATCCCGTCGGTGCACACATAGAAATAGTCTCCGGGGCGGATATCGGTGATATGGACCAGGTCGGCCTTCGACCGTGACTCCTGATGAGGACTCATGGCGCGGATCACCACATTGCGCTTGGGCGAGGTCTTCATCTCCTCGTAGGTGATCTCACCCATCTCGAACAAATGCTGTACCAGCGAATGATCGCGCGAGCGGTAGAGTATCTGGCCTGTGGAAGGACGCAGGTGATAGATACGGCTGTCGCCGATATGGGCAGCCAGGCAGCCGCCTCGGTGGAAGCAGAGCATGGTGAAGGTGGTGCCCATCCGTGTCTCCGACTCGCCTCCAGCGGCGTCGAGTGCATCGTAGGCTGCGCTCAACGCTGCTGAGAACATGCCATCAGGGAAGACGGAGTCAAGATCGCAATGGCTCTTCACATAGCCGCTGAAGGCATTCACTACGGTGTTGCTGGCCACCTCGCCCTTCTCGTAGCCTCCCACGCCATCGCACACCAAGAACAGGCGGCTGTCTGGGGTTGCCGTGCCCAGGAAGGGATAGATACTGTCTTCCTGGTTCTGGCGCTTGCCGACTTCATGAATGGCCTGAGGTTGATAGAGTCTGAACTTCATAAGTTGTCGGTTTGTGTTATTAGGTGTTGCTCTCGGCAACGAAAGTCATATTGGTGTTGCCCATCTTCAGCCGACTGCCATTGTTCAAGACCAGCGTCTCTTCATTGCGCAGCTCCACACCATTGACCCAGGTAGGATTGCGGTTCTGCCAGTTGCTGATTTTCACACGTACTATGCCTGTGGGATAGCGCAGCACCTCTATCTTGGCGTGGTGGCGGCTCATCTTGTGGTCAACCGTCGCTATCTGGATGGTAGCATCCGACGAGCTGGCCTGCCGGCCGATGGTGTTCAAGCCATCGGAGAGCTGATAGGACTGTCCTGCCACTTTCAGGAAGAAGGTGGCCTTGGGAGCCATGCTGTTGCCGATGACAGTCTCTCCCTCGTCGCCGGGCTGACGACGAGGGGGAGCGGGTGCAGCGTCCTGTTGCTGGCGATTGAACTTCACGCGGAGGGCAGCCTTGCACTTGGGACAGGTGACAGTAACCTCCGGCTCGTCACCGACGCTCTTCACGCTGAGCAGTGCGCCGCAAGTAGGACACTTGATTTTTACTTCTTGCATCTGGTTCCTTACTGTTAGATCTCAGCCTCGACATTCTGGGTGCTGAGATGGAGGTCGGAGATGTCGTATTTCTGGTCGTCGATGAACGTGTGGTTGTCATTGGCATCAACGGTGGCAGCATCGAATACGCCATTGCTGTCCAGGTCATGGAACATGGCATCGTGGCCATCGACGAAGCCCTTACCTACGACGGTGTCTACATCGTTGAAGGTCTCGACCTCTTCTGCCTCTGTCACACGTACGTGAGCCAGGTCAAGCCTCAGGTCATCGGCCTTGCCGGTGATGGCCTCCTCGGCCTGTTCGGGCTCAGCGGGCTTTGCAGGTACTTCGGCCTGTGCGGGTTCGACAATGACATTCACGTCTCCAGCGGGATGGTCAACCACATCCTGCACATGGTGGACAGTGGTGTGGTGGACAACGTGCTGCGGATGGTCGAACTGTACGTGGGGAGCCACCAGACGGCCATACTCAGCACGCTCAGCAGCCGACATTCCGTCCCACTCGTCAGCGGTATAAGTACTATAGGAATTGCCATGCCAGGTAAACATTCCGCCTGGGCCCAACTCGGAACGGGCTGCAGCAAAGGCTTCGCCAAACGACATGCCATCGCTCACGCCACTTGCCACATTCACGGTGTCGACGGGTTCTACTTCGGCGTTCTCATCGGGGGTGTCGGACGAGTTACTCAGTGTCTGGGCAACAGCAGCTGCGCTGGCACCCAGCAGGATTCCGATACCGCCACCAATGGCTACCTTGCGGAAGGTGTCGGATGAATTCTTGTTCTCTTCAGCGGCCTCACTTGCATCGTAGGAAACGATGGTCTTCTCTTCTTCATTCATAATTTCAAAGATTTTAGTTAATAAAAAAATAAGTATTGGTCACAAATATAGTTATCTGTCTCTATTTAGCTTTGTATTGTGCCCGGCAGTAAGGACAGCCCTTACCCTGTGCCAGCACATCGTAGGGCTGTGTTCCCAGGAAGTGTCTGCACTTAGGATTGGGACAGACATAGCGTTGCCGGAACTTACGGTCAAGGGCTTCTGTCTTTTCCGGGATCTTCGATGCATTGATATAGGTGATGACGAAAGCAACAATATTGAAGACGATGGCTGCTACATAAAGCACCATGCGAATGTTGAAGCCTCCGCTATTGCCTTCCTTGTTGTTCTCGAAGAACATAGCCACCATGGCTCCCATTGTCAAGACACCCGTCAGGCTCTTAATGGCATTGAAACGTCCCTGCTGCACCTGGATCTTCCTCCTTTCACTGTTATAATTCTCCCAGACCTTCCGCAGCGGACGGATATCGACCAGAACGGGCGACACCTCGGCAATGTAGCCCCAGTCGAAGACGTAACGCGATGCGCCCAGCTCTATCTTGTCCTGCTGGGTCACTATCTTCGACTCAACGCTCACACCGTTGACAAAGGTCTCATTGGCAGGGTTCAGGTTTGTCAGCATAAAGCCCCCACCCTCCTGAGAAGTGAGGCAGAAGTGAGTGCGGCTCACGGAATTAGGAACACTGTTCTCTGTGCCACAGACTTTGGCCTGCTTGCCAATCACAATCTTCAGTTGGTTTGTTTCGGGTTTTCTTCCAATGATTATCTCCATAGATTCTCTTTCTTTTACCAATCGAGGGAACTTTTCCCCACATGGTTTTAGGTTTTGCAAGCCCACCACTTTCCATGAACAGGCTTTGTCATGCTACTTACAGGACCGGCCTCTGCAAGGTGTCAGAAACCGCCTCTGCTTCCGGTCGGCCGAATAGTTTGCTGCAAAAATACAAATATTATCTGAAATAGTGAAGAAAAAAACAGAAAAATGCCAATTTGAACGAAAAAAAACTGTTTTTTTGCATATTGTACGCCTATCAATCACGGCCTTGAGCAATCTTCCACTCCTCCATCCTGCGGGTCGTGCTGGAGAAGTTAACACCGATTTTATAGAATCAGGGGGACAGGTTTTTGGATGAATTCGGCTGAATTCATCCAAAAACCTGTCCCCCTGAATCATCCAAAAACCTGTCCCCCTGATTCTGACCCCCTGATTCTTTTTGGCGAGACTATATCCTCAGTTCCCAATCACTTGCTGTACGCCGCTTATCCCGTTCTATCTGAGCCAGCATCTTGTTCCTGGTATATTTATGCATCTTGACACAGAAATAGATGAGGGCAAAGAAGCCGAGGCCGCCTATATAAGGATTGACAGAACTGCTGAGGGCGAAAGCATCGTAAATGCCATGGGCAAGAACAGGAACAAACAGGATGCAGGCAGCTGTCTTGGGTGAACGGTGTACGAAATAATAGACGGAATAGTAATAACCCATCAGCACGGCAAAAGCATAATGGCCTGGGACAGCCAACAATGCACGGGCTATGGCGACGCCCATCCAGTCACCTTCCTCGTCGAGTACATAGAATATATTCTCTATGGCAGCAAAGCCAAGGCCCACAGAGACAGCGTAGACAATACCATCGAAATGCTCGTCGAAATAGGGGTTCTTTCGCAAAACCAGCCATAGGGCCAGCAGTTTGAAGGATTCTTCGGGCAGAGCTGCCACGAAGAAAGCATCGATTGTGGTATCGATGAGGTCGACGGGTTGTCCCCCGTCTCCAAACAGCACGCTTGAGATGGCTTGTTCCACAAAGGACACCGGGATGCATATCGCCACACCCCAGAAGACAGCTTTCACCAGCCTGTTCATGGGTTCCGGACGAGTATCCTGCCTGTAGATATACAACCAAAGCAGAACAGCGGGCAGCAAGGCTGCAGCAAAAGCGAACAATTCCATCACGAAGGTTTTATGATATTCTCGATAACGGTCCCAGACTTGCGATAGACGATGGTGGCCGCGCCATCGCCATGGATTCCTTTCCGGATGCTGCCGAAAACGAAGATTCCGTTCGGCTGGAGTTCCACGACGAACTCCGATGTAGTACGTTTCTGTTTCATGTCCTTTTTTTCTTCCATTCTGTTCGTGTCAAGTAAGCAGAGTGATTAACAAACCTCTATGCTAATCTGACAAAAACGGCGGCAAAGTTACAAATAATCCCATGAATCTACAAATATTCCTGCACTTTTATTTCGTTGGGGAATCAGGGGGACAGGTTTTTGGATGAATTCAGCCGAATTCATCCAAAAACCTGTCCCCCTGAATCATCCAAAAACCTGTCCCCCTGATTCCCCCCTGATTTCTGATTCTACAGTATTTCCGTCAGTTCCAGAAGCTTTGTCACTTCGAAGGTGACAGGCTCCGGGGCTGGATAATCAGGGAAGCGGTTGAAGTAGGCAGTGTCGATTCCTACCCGCTTGGCGCCGAGGATATCTGTTTGGAAGTTGTCGCCTATCATCAGCGTTGTGTCCTTTTTGGCCTCTGACTGTCTGAGAGCGTAGTCGAAGAACAAGGGCGAAGGTTTGTTGGCACCCGCATCCTCACTGAGGATAATGGTATCGAAACAGCCGTACAGACCACAAGCCCGCAGTTTCTTGTATTGTACTTCATGGAAGCCGTTGCTGCAGATGTGCATCCGATAGCCTTTCCGCATGAGGTCATCCACCAGTTCACAGGCACCGTCCACCAGTCCGGGCTTCGAAGAACAGAAGTCCAGGAACTTGTCGCTGGCTTCCAAGCAGAACGCCTCCGTGGGGTTCAGTCCCTCACCTACGCTCAGCGGTCGACGGAAGCGTTCCACAATGAGGTAATCACGTGTTATCTCGCCCCGAGAGTAACGCGTCCACAGGTCGATGTTTGTACGCCAGTACTCATCATAGAATGTCTCAGGATTGGCAAAGTACCGGTCTAAACGCAATGCATCAAACAGCTCATGCAATGCTATCACGGCATTGCCGTGTGTATCGTACAATGTATCATCGAAATCAACAAACAGGTCTGTATATCTTTTCATCTTCTGGACCATCGTTTAAAGAGGTTATATACGATCACTTTTGTGCTCCTCTTGTCCTGATTCGCTTTCCTGCCTTATCCCAAGTATAAATCCATACGCCAAGTCGACTGGTGAATGTGGTACTTGAAACAGAGATGACCTCGCCTACAGACTGTGCGCCAAGAGTCTTCAGCGTCTTACCTTGAGCATCACATATCAGATAATATGCGCCGCGCTTGGTGACGAAGAAGTCCTTTCCCCATCCTTTGATGTCGCCATATCCGCTACGATATAGTGTCTTTATCTTTTTACCATCCCCATCAAAGATGTAATACCAGTTCTTCGTGGTCTCAATATGGGAGATCTCCTTCTCTTGGGCCATGACGGAAACAACGCCAACGCCCCATAGCATGATGATTAACAGTAGTTTCTTCATATTATAAATGATCCTTCCTTTTTCATGATCTCAGTGATGTCAGTAGTCATAGCATTACCGTGGCGTTAAGGGAGGAGTGAAGGCCAAAAGAGTCTTGATGTAGGTTTCAATGTCGGTAGGAGTTACATCATAAACGGGATGCAACAGCTGGAACTGGTTGTCCTTACGGAAGAGGTCGCCGTTGGTAAGTATGGCCATCAGACCTTTCGTCTTCAGTTTGTAGCCGGAGTGCTCCAATGCCATGGGAATTAGTTTGTGGATGTCGGTGCCATGCTTAAGGATGGAGTAAATGTCATAGTAGTCGCGGAACTTGCTGCGCCGCATCATGGCCTCCATCTTCATCACACCGATGCTCTCAATATCGGCCAGGCGGATGTTGTTCAGATAGGGGATTTCCCGCATCGTGGGAATCCGCTTGCGCGGGGCGGCGTAGAATGACACTTTCACACCATCGACTACGAAGAGGGCCTGGTCGAAGCCGGCCACCTGCACATCCTGTACCTTGCCAACGGTAGCAAGTTGCCGCTGCAGGTTTGGCCAGCCGATGTCAAGTGTATCTGCCTTTCCTTCCCTCCATCGCATAAAATCGAGATCCTCGCTTTGGCGAGTGCTGATTTGTATGGACAGTGCCGTGCCGCCCACCAAGACGAAAGGCTTGATACATTCCAGGAGAGAGAGGGCTTCGATGATTCGGCCGGTCTGTGGGGCAAGCGAGAGTGTATTCATGCTAAGAGTCGTCGGTTTAATTGGCGCGTTGCCATGGCTTTGACGTAAGCACGGGGACGCTTGACGTGGAAGTAGTACCAGGCAAAGAAGTAATTCAGTGTGTAGTAGCGCTCGCCCTGCGTCACGACGTTCTCTATCCACGAACGCTTGACCTTTTTGTAAGGGAAGAGCTGGAAGAGCATGTTGATTTCATCAATGTCGAGATAGAGCATCACGAATTCTATCAGCATATCGTCTGGCAAGTCGTCAATGGCATCGTGGTCGTAGCTCCACAAGCAGTGTTGCTGCTTGAGTTGTTCCACCAGATAGGGTCTTGCGTCTTTAGCTTCCATGTTCTTCTATGTTATAGTGATTCGTAGGTGCAAAGGTACAAATAAGTAATTAAATCGCAAAAGAAAAGCGGGTTTTTCTTTTGTGTCTTCGAGAAATTACGTTTTTGGCGGATGCGCAAGTGTCCGAAAATAGACGCCGTAAGTGTCCGGAAATGGGCACTTCATTCTTTTCCCATACTGATTATCAATGAGTTTCGGGTTTGGCATGGTTTTGGCATATAATAAGGAACTTAAGTTTCCCACCTTTAGAATAATCAAGAATTTGAGAATTAGAGAATTTCTCCTTTGGCAGTTTAGTAGAATTATAGGGAATTTGAGAAGAAATGGCAAGCCATTTCCGTTTCAGTCCGCAGAGTTCCAGTCGCTTGCGACGGGGAATTCCAAACAATTCTTTTTTTACAATAATAATTCTCAAATTACCTCCCTTACGGTCAGTGGGTCTTCGACAAATCTCTCAAATTCTTGATAAATAGAATCACCCATGCGATAAGAGACGAGTGAATCCGTATGGGGGCAGACTGTCTATCGAATCAAGAACATCCATTTGTCGAGCCATCCCGCCAACGGAGCCGGGCTACTGAGCAGGCCCTCATTGTATTGAAGGTTCAACATAGAGAAACGCATACGATGACGAGGGGCGTACTTCTTGAAATAGACAGACAGGCTGCTGCCACTAATATTCTCTTCGGCCTTCACCTCAATGGGGATAATCTCGTCGCCCCACTGAATGACGAACTCCACCTCTGCCGTTCCTGGCGATGTCCAGTAATAGGGAGTCTGGCCGTCCATCAAAGGCTTTATGGATTGCAGGACAGCATTCTCGGCCAGTGCCCCTTTGAATTCAGTGTAGTTGGCGATAGGGTCGGTGACCACTGTGGCAGGCAGATGAGCCAGACGGCGGAGCAACCCGCAGTCACAGGCATATACCTTAAAGGCATCGGTCTCTTCGTAGGCCGACAGAGGCATACCCGGTTTGCTGAGACTGAACACCCGGTAGATCATGCCAGCATCTTCCAGCCACATCAGCGCGTCTTCGTAGTCCTTGGAACGGGCACCGCTCTTGATGACCTTATAAACAAACTTACGGTTCTCCTTCGACAACTGCGCTGGCAACGAGTGCCAAATGGCATGGATGCGAGGAATCTCGCGTGGCTCAGCATATTTGGCGAAGTCAAGTTCATAGAGGTCAAGAATATCTTGCAAAGCCGACTCCACAGCGCCTATACCTTGGTTGTCAAGCAGAGCTACCACTGCTTCGGGCATACCCCCAGAAACCTGATAGCGCCGATACTCCGTGCGCAGCTTGCTCATGATGATTTCCGGCAGATGGCGGATTTCGTGGAGCGACTCAATGTATTCGTATGTCCGCACATCGCTGGCAAGCAGAAACTCCTTGAAGGTGACGGGAAACATATCGATGATTCTGACCTTTCCTACAGGTACGGTCATCCTGCGCTTCTTGACGGCCACACCTAACAGCGAACCGGCGGCAATGATGTGATATTCCGGGGCTTCGTCGCAGAAATACTTCAGGCTGTTCAGCGCCTCCTCACACTCTTGAATCTCGTCGAAGATTATCAGTGTCTCGCCAGCCACGACAGGCTGTTCACAGTATAGCGATAGCTCCTTGATGAGCCGTTGAGGGTCCTTGGTAGCCAGAAATACAGATTTCAGCTCTTGTTGGCGATCAAAGTCGAACTTCACACAATACTTGAAACACTCCCTGCCAAATGTTTCCATGACCCACGTCTTGCCAATCTGTCGGGCACCGCGCAGCAAAAGGGGTTTCCTGCTTGGAGCATCCTTCCAGACCTTTAACCTGCCTATGATTTCTCTTTCTATTCTCATATAAAACGCCAGAAAGTTCGATTTAATGTATTCCAAATACACTTTTCCCAACTTTCGGGAGCAAAATTAACTATTTTCCATGAGACCGCCAAATAATCTTTGGAGAAAATGAGCATAATTCAGCGGAAATCAATATCTTTCCTCCGTCAAAGTGTGTCACTCAAATTAGAAATGTGGTACAAAACTTATCAATCTCCGCCATACACCTCTGGTTCGATGATTTCGGCATCCATTTATTCGTGGTCTCCGTCATCGTGTACCTTATTATATTGTGCGCCGTCCTCATCGGCACCGCCATCCCCGCCGTGAAGATTGTCGGGGCGAGAATCACCCATGCGCTGAGGGATGAATGAAAAGTTGCTATGAAATCTTGCATAATTCAGCGGAAATCATTATCTTTGCACCGTCAAACCAAAACGACTGCATGAATGGAGATTATTCTGAACGATTATCACAAGAAAGTGAATGCCCAGAAAATGGCTCAGATGGCATACTGGAAAGCGCATCCGCTTTCGCGCGAAGAGTCCTTGAGGAGATTGAGGCTCTTGCGGGAACAACGGCTTGCAAGACAGTCCAACTGGTAAGACTCCGCAAGTGGGCTGAAGAAAAAGGCTGCTGGTTCAGCGACCTCAGCCAGTTTGGCGATTTCTTCGACCGAGGCTCTGAAAACGAAACTTATCTCTCGCCCGATGGTAAGAATATCATCAAACTCAACGATTTCCGATATTCCGATGACAACCTTACTTCTTTCTTCGAGCGCATCAAGGCACACAACAGGTATTTCCCAGATTGTCTATACCGCATGATAGGCTTTGCCGAAAACAGAGACGGTAAGGTCTGTGGTGTATTAGTCCAGCAGTTTGTACGTGATGCCCGCCTCGCCACCAAGCAGGAGATTCACGACGAGTTCATTCGTCTCGGCTTCCACCCGGAGGACAATGGCGAATATTTCACAAATGGTCAGCACGACATTTTCGATGCCGTTGATGGTAATGTGCTGGTAGGCAGTGACGGCAATCTCTATTTCATCGACACCATCATTTACCCCTCCGACACTGGCGGCTACGAAACCTATCAAAGCCTCTCCCCTCGATTCTCTCACTAAGGACTGCGAGTGTCCAACTGTCCATTTCCGAACAGCAGAGTGTCCGGAAATGGACACTTTGTTTTATGCCGTTATTGATTATCAGCGAGTTACGAGTTTGGCACGGATATTGTATTGTAGATTGGCAGGAAAATAATCGTAAATGATATGAGATATTTCAGACAGGCCCTCGCCCTGATACGCGAGGAGAAACTCTACTCAGCGATGTACATCGCGGGCACGGCATTAGCCGTGGCCTTCGTGATGCTCATAGCCGAAGTGTATTACGTGAAGGTTGCCGACATTGCGCCGGAGGTGCGACGCAGCACGACGTACTACTTGGACGCCATGAGGATGCTGAACGAGAAAAGCGAATTGGAAGCCGTCCGCCATGAGACGTACCGCGACCTGTTCCAGAAGATGCAGACGCCGGAGTGCATAACGGGCGATATGGATATGTGGACAAACACCCCGTACTACATCACGCAGGCCGACAGCGTGCACGAGTATTCCGTGAAAGGCAAACTGACGGACGCGGGGTTCTTCCGTCTCTACCAGTTCCACTTCATCGAAGGTGCGCCCTTCACACAGGACGACTTCGACAATGGACGAAACGTGGTGGTCATCACGGAGGAACTGCGCGACCAGCTCTTCGGCCACGGGCAGAAAGGCGTGAGCCAGACCCTCACCCTCAACCGCCTCGCCTTCCGCATCTGCGGCGTTGTCGAGACGCCCAGCGCCCTGACGGAGAAGTGCGCCGCCGACATCTGGATTCCCTACACCAACGAGGATTTCCTGAAAAGCGCTGGCGCCTCTTATCTGGAAATGCCCCTGAGTCTCACCTTCAGCGTGCCCGCCGCCAAGCGCCTCGCCTTCCTGCAGGAGATGAAAGCCGTGGAGGCCCGCTACAACGCCATGCACAAAGACGAGCCGGTTGATATGACCGCCCGCCTACAGTCGCACTACGAGGAAGTGTGGACGGGCATTGGCTCCGTGTTCAATGCCTGGGGCGGGAACCTCCTTTGGTACGTCACGCCCGCCATCCTGCTGCTCCTCTTAGTGCCCGCGCTGAACCTCAGCGGCATGGTGGCCAGCCGCATGGAGCGCCGACTGCCGGAGATGGCCGTGCGCAAGGCTTTCGGTGCAAAGCGGCGCACGCTGCTCGGCGAGGTCGTCATGGAGAATCTGGTGCTGACGCTTATCGGCGGCATCGTCGGCTTGTGCCTTGCGTGGGCGGCCCTCTACGGATGGCGCGACTGGGTGTTCAACGTCTTCTCCGACAGTTACAAGCTCTACGGCACGGTGCCGCTGCTGAAGGGCGAGATGTTCTTCGGCCCCGCCGTCTTCGCCATCGCCCTCCTCGTCTGCTGCGTGCTCAACGTCTTAGCGGCAACGCTGCCCGCGTGGCTCAGCCTCCGTAAACCTATTGTGGAATCCATGATGATTAAGAAATGAAACAGCTGAAAGACATATTCGGACGCAAGACGTCCATCTGGCTCACGCTCGAACTCGTGCTCGTCACTTTCGCCTGCTGGTGGGCCTTCGACCCCGTGCTCGTCACCGGCTACATCACCCACCTGCCGTTAGGCTACGACCCCGACCGGCTGGTGCAATTCCAAGTGGTCAGCAACCTCTCCAAGGAGGAGTTGTATAACAATTTCGGCGACACCCAAAGCGAGGAGGAGAGCCTGCTGAAGAAGGTGCAGGAGATGGACGGCGTGGAGATGGCCTACCGTGCCCATAGCATCCCCATCGGCTTCGGCAATGTCGGCTCGTTCCACGGTCTCATCCACAACGGCGACTCCATCCTGACTCATAGTTTCTATTTCATGAATGACGACAAGATGTTCGAGGTGCTCGGCATCGAGTCGCTGACGCCCGAGGTGCCCACCGCCGAGCTGACCCACGACTGCGAGTGGGAGCGCACCATCATCCTCACCCGCTCCTTGGCTATGGGCCTCTTCGGCACCATCGACGTGGCAGGGCGCACCGTCAAGGCCAACTTCTACGGTTGGGACGACGACAAGGAGGACTACGCCTGGCTGACCAAGGACCTGCCCATCCGCGCCGTGGTCGAGGACGTGCGCTACGACATCTACGACCGCGACTACGCCAACCTCTTTCTGTTCACGAACGGCCCGAGCACCAGCGTGCCCATCATTGCCCGATTGCGTGAGGGCGTCAACGCCGAGCGGTTCATCGAGGAACACCAGCAGGAGATGCAGCACGACCTCGTGACGGCGCATTGCTACGTCCGCCAGATGCAGACGGCCCGCCAGATTGAGGAAAAGGAAACAGGACGTTACCCCGTCAGCCGGCAGACGCGCCGCAACCTGCTTATCGCCGCCTTCTTCGCCATCAACCTCGCCTTCGGTGTATTCGGCACGCTGCTGATGTACACTCGCCAGCGCCGCGAGGAGGCCGGTGTAAGACGTGCTTTCGGCGCAACGAAGTGGAGCGTCTTCTTAGGATTCATCCGCGAGGCGTGGCTGTTGACTACGATTAGCGTCATCCTTGGCTGCATCATCTATTTCCAGTTTGCCGCCGCTCGTGGACTCTTTAAAGGTTTTGAGAGCCACAACCCCGCCGTCCGCTACTGGTTCGACGACTTCGGCACCCACTTCCTTGTGGTGTCCATCATCGTGTACCTTATTATATTATGCGCCGTGCTCATCGCCACCGCCATCCCCGCGTGGAGGATATGCCGAAGCACCATCACAGAAGCAATCAAAGAGGAATAAAGCCCCACCCCCAACCCCTCCCGCGGGGGGGAGGGGAGTGAATAGTTTTGCGAGAATAAACAAAAGAGTATAAACAATAAAAACAAGAAAAGAAATGGAAAAGAAAGTAAACGAACACTACACAACGAATGTTGACGGTCAAGAGCTATCTACTCCCCTCCCCCCCGCGGGAGGGGTCGGGGGTGGGGCTGTCATTCGCCTCACCGGCATCAACAAGATCTACCGAACAGAAGAAGTAGAAACCCAGGCGTTGGAGAATGTGAACATCGAAGTGCGCAAGGGCGAGTTCCTGAGCATCATGGGGCCGAGCGGCTGCGGCAAGTCGACGCTACTGAACATCATGGGACTGCTTGACGAGCCGACGAGTGGCGAGATTGAACTCTGCGGCACGAAGATAGACCCGAAGCTTTCCGACAACCGCTTGGCCGAACTGCGCAACAAGACGTTAGGCTTCGTGTTCCAGTCGTTCCACCTCATCCCCACGCTCAACGTCATCGACAACGTGCAGCTGCCGCTCATCTACCGAGGCGTGCGCAGCAGCGAGCGCATCCGCCTGGCCAAGGAGGTCATCGCCCGCGTCGGTCTGAGTCACCGCATGAAGCACCGCCCCACGCAGCTCTCCGGCGGACAGTGCCAGCGCGTGGCCATCGCCCGTGCCATCATCGGCAACCCTGAGATTCTTCTGGCCGACGAGCCGACGGGTAACCTCGACTCGAAGATGGGTGCTGAGATTATGGAACTGCTGCACAAACTGAACAAGGAGGACGGGCGCACCATCGTCATGGTGACGCACAACGAGCAGCAGGCACAGCAGACCGACCGCATCATCAAGTTCCTGGACGGACGACAGATCATGTGATTTGACAATTTTACTATTTGACTATTTACGATTGATATGCTGAGTAAATTAATTCTCTTTATACGTCACGCCTTCGCCCTCATCCGCGAGGACAAGCTCTTCTCCGCCATCTATATCGCCGGCACGGCGGTAGCCATTGCATCGGCGATGGTGGTGGCGCTTGTCCTGCACATCCGCATCGGCAACATCTACCCGGAGGAGAACCGCGACCGAACCGTCTATGTGAGGAGCTACTTCAAGGACGACGAGGGGAAGTTCGTCGGCTACCCCGGCTATTCGCCTCTCGCCGTGGAGGAGATGTTCAGCCGCCTGCAATGTGCCGAGGTGGTCAGCGCCAACATGGCCGATGAATACGTCTATAACTTCATGGCCTGCGCCGAGATGGGTAGGCAGGAGGTGCCCGTCACCATCAAGTTTACTGACACCAACTTCTACCGTCTCTATGATTTCCGCTTCGTTGACGGCCGGCCCTACACCGACGACAACGTGCAGCACGCCGACAAGTGCATTGTCATCACCGACGCGCTGGCCCGCAAGGTCTTCGGTTCGACGGAACAAGTGGTGGGCCGGCAGTTGCTGCTGAACTATCTGCCCTATCGCATCGTCGGCATCGTCCGGGAGGTAAGCCCGCTGATGCGCAACTCCTCTGCCGACGTCTATCTGCCCTACACCGTAGGGGATTCACGCGCTCATTGGCAGAGTGAGGAGGTGAGCTATGCGGGCGGCTTAGAGGTAACTATCGTGCTTAAGAAGGGCTGCACCTTCCAGATGCTCAAGGACGAGCTGGAACCCTACCGCTTGAAATATCTCTCGATGCTGAAACAAGCGACGGGCAAGGAATATGAATTCCTGATTGATGCCGGGCCGCACTGGGCTAAGACGCTCAACTTCGACCCCTCCTACGACAACACGACGGCCGACATGCTGCGCAATCTGCAATACCCCGCCCTGCTCATGTTGCTGCTCCTACTGCTGCCCGCCATCAACCTGAGCGGCCTGGTGTCGAACAGGATGGAGTCGCGCATAGCCGAGATGGGCATCCGAAAGGCTTTCGGAGCAAAGCGGCGGTGGCTGCTCCGCGAGGTCATCCGCGAGAACCTGGTGCTGACACTCCTTGGTGGTGTCGTGGGTTATCTGCTGTCGTGGCTGTTCATCAGTGCCATGCGGGGCAACCCAATGTTCCTCACTATGTTCGGGCGCGATTACGACCCGGTGAATAGCGTCACGCTGCAGCTTGACATGTTCTTTACGCCGACGCTCTTCCTCATTGCCTTCGCCTGCTGCGCCGTGCTCAACCTCATGGCCGCCCTCATTCCTGCCTGGTCGTCGCTGCGCAAGCCTATTGTTGAATCACTAAATCAGAAAAGATGAGCATGATACTGAAGAGTCTGTGGACTCACAAGAAGCAGAACGGCTGGATATTCGTCGAGATAGCCATCATCGCCTGCCTGGGCTGGTTCATCGTCGACTACCTCGTCGTCACGTTCTACGCCACCCACCTCTGCACACCGGCCGGCGAGTTCGAGAAAGACCATCTGTGCGTGGGCCAGATGGGTGTCATCCGTAGCGAGAGTGCCTCGGAGCAGATTGTCACCGACGAGGAAGCCCAGAGTGTCTACGTCATACGCGAAAAACTGGCCAGCCTGCCCGAGGTGGCGTCGGTCTGCCTTACGCCCGACTACCTTGGGGCCGACCTCAAGCGCTACAACTGGCGCACGCTGGCCCTGGCCGACGACACCACGCGCACCATCGGCTTCTCGCAGCTTTTCTACTACCAGAACGAACGGTTCTTCGAGACGCAGGGTCTCCGCGCCATCGAGGGCAGTCCCGACGCTGAGACGCTGTCACGGCAGATAGCCCCCGACGGCATCGTCGTCACCCGCAGCGTGGCGCGGATACTCTTCGACCACGACCAGGTGGTGGGCAAGCGCGTGGCCATGGTGGACACCCGCTATGCCGACGGCAAGATTGTCCATGAGGTGGCGGGCTACCATATTATAGCCGGCGTGGTGGAGGACGTGAAGGGTGCCCCCAACGAGCGCTACCCCTACGTCGTCTTCTTTCCCCGCCCCGACAACAGTGCCAACCCTTACAGCAAACTGCTGGTGCGGCTGAAGTCCGATGCCGACGCCGAAGCCTTCGTGAGGCGCCTCACGCCGACGCTGACCAGCGACTACCGCGCAGGCGTCTGCGTGCTGAACAACCTGGAGACCTACCGGCAGCACTACGACAGTCAGGTGGCCCACGACTACTCGATGTACACCACGCTGGCCACCGTCCCCCTGGCGCTCTTCGCCGTCATCGTCGTGCTCGGCACGCTCGGCACCTTCTGGCTGCAGATACGCAAGCGCACCGAGGACATCGGCATCATGCGCAGCTTCGGCGCCAAGCGCCGCGACATCTTCTGGATGATTTGGGGCGAGGCGGCCATCCTCACCGTCCTGGCCTGCCTGGTGGGCTGTCTCGTCTGGTTCCAGTTCGCCATCCACTGGGACCTGCTCTCCAACGGCAACGCCTACGGCAACTCCGGCCTCGAGCAAGACTGGGTGGTGCGGTTCTGGCCCCACTTCCTCATCGTCAGCACCGTGCAGTGCCTGCTCCTGCTCGCCATCGTCACGCTCGGCATGGTCGTCCCCACGCTGGTAGCCATGTATAAACGTCCCGTAGAAGCGTTGCATCATGAGTAACAAGTGTTTTTCTTGAAAAAGGGTGACACGCTGACACAATGCCGATATATAAAGGGCGTGCAACGTTTTAGAGGGTGACACAGGCTGACACAGGGGTGACACATGTTTGCGGACACAGAGGGGCAGAAAGGGCTTTTACCCTACTTAAAGTCACCTGATGCATGGGGGTGTGCATGAGGCATGGGGCGAGTCAGAGATGAATTCTCTCGAGAATTTGGGCGTTAGCCGTAGGGTAAGCAGACGTTTAGCGTAAGCAAACCCTCAAATTCTCGAGAGAATTTAGCAGTCAGTCCTAAGCTGAGTATAGCCGTGGCGTATGCTTCACTTGGGTTTACCCTACTCTTACTTCCGACAAGAAGTGTGTCACCGTTGTGTCACCCTGTGTCACCCTTTAAAACGCTGCACAGCCTTTGTACATCGGGGTTGTGTCAGCGTGTCACCCTTTTTTGAGAATTTTGTAACCCTCAATCCGATTGAGCGAAACATCCATTCTGATATAGTTAAGTCTGTAGTAACGGCAGAAGAACTGTTCAAATGAAAAAACTGAATCATGGGAATCGTTTCCCTGATTGCCTTTTGCTTCAAACTGTCCATTTCCGGACACCCGACTGTCCAATTATGGACACCTGTTTTCTGATCCACTGCTGATTATCAGGCATTTAGCGTTTTGGCATCCTTTTTGTATCATATAGGGTGTTATGAAAGCAATACTTATACTTCTCGCCACATTTGGCCATCTTCCAATGGCCGCACAGACGGATACGCTCCGGCTGACCCTCGACGAATGTATCACGATGGCGCGCCGCCAGAGCATCGACGCCGCCGTGGCCCTCGGCGAACTGCGCTCGGCCTACTGGCAGTGGCGCAGCTACAAGGCCGACCTGCTGCCGGAGGTGTCGCTGCAGGGTACGGCCCCGTCGTGGAACAAGCGCTACAGTTCCTACCAACAGGCCGACGGCTCGTTGTCGTTCGTGCGCAACGACTACCTCGGACTCGACGGTGCAGTGAACATTACGCAGAAGCTATGGCCAACGGGCGGCACCTTGTCTATAAAATCATCCCTCGACTACCTGCACCAGAGCGCCAACGCCTCCCCTTCGGGGGAAGGTCGGGAGGGGGCTTCCTTGGGGGGAGGTCGGGAGGGGGCTAACCTGTTCATGTCGCTGCCCGTCGCCGTCACGCTCTCGCAGCCGCTCTTCGGCGTGAACCACCTGAAGTGGAACCGTCGCATCGAGCCGCTGCGCTACCGCGAGGCGCAGGCGCGATTCCTCACCGAGACGGAGCAGGTGGCCATGCAGGCCATTAGCCTCTACTTCTCGTTGCTGCTGGCCGGCGAACAGGTGAACATCGCCCGCCAGAACCTGCAGACTGCCGAAAAGCTCTACGAGGTAGCACAGGCCAAGCGCCGCATGGGCACCATCAGCGAGAACGACGTGCTGCAACTGCGACTCGACGTGCTCACCGCCCGCAGTGCCCTGACCAACAGCGAGAGCACCCGCCAGGCCCGCCAGTTCGCCCTCCGCTCGTTCCTTGATATAGATGTACCCATCGTAGTCATGGAGCCAAAGACCCACCCCCTGCAGACCCAGCAGACCCACCCCCAGCCCCTCCCTGTGAGGGAGGGGAGTAGTTACTCTCAGGGGGAGAATTCAGCGGATAGTCTATCTACTCCCCTCCCTCACAGGGAGGGGCAGGGGGTGGGTCTGCTCTATTCCGACGTCCTTGCCCACGCCCTCCAGAACAACGCCCACGCCACCACCATGCGCCGCCGCCAGATGGAGGCCGACTACGCCGTCGCCTCGGCCCGTGCCAACCGCCAGAGCATCAACCTCTACGCCCAGCTCGGCTACACTGGCACGGGCGACAACATGAATGCCGCCTACCGCAACCTGCTGAGCAACGAGGTCGTTCAGGTGGGCATCACCGTGCCGCTGCTCGACTGGGGCAAGCGCAAGGGGCAGAGAAAGATGGCCGAGTCGAACCGCGACATCATCCAGGGCCAATTGCGCCAGCAGTCGCAGGACTTCCGCCAGAACATTTTTATACTGACGGAGCAGTTCAACAACCAGGCCGAGCAACTACGCATCGCCTGCGAGGCCGACACCATTGCCCGCCGCCGCTACCACACCAACGTCGAGACATTCAAAATAGGCAGCATCTCGACCCTCGAACTCTCTGATGCGCAGAAGGCCAAGGACCAGGCCCGCATCGGCCGCATCCAGCAGCTCTTCAACTACTGGTACTATTACTATCAGCTCCGCAGCATCGCCCTCTGGGACTTCGAGCGCAACTGCGAACTGAGCACGGACATTGAGAAACTGATTAAGAATTAAAGCATCGGACAAACTCGGACTGACACGGAAAAAAGAAAGAGTCCGAGAAAGTCCGTAAAGTCCGATGCAAAAAGAAAAAAGAGTATGAAAGCAGACAATCAGACCATGGACAGGCAGATACCTGTCAGCGAACAACGAAAGCGAAAAATACGAAAGGCTGCTATTGGAGTAGCCGTCGCAGTGGTCGTTTTGGGTATCGGTGCCTGGCTCGGCACACAGATGATGCCGACCCTTGACCGCAAGGCACTCATCATCTCCGAGGTGGACCGCGGCACCATCGACGTCAGCGTCTCGGCCACGGGGCGCATCGTGCCCGCCTTCGAGGAAATCATCGTGTCGCCCATCAGCTCACAGATTCTCGAGGTCTATGCCCACAGCGGCGACAGTGTGGACGTCGGCACGCCCCTGCTGCGCCTCGACTTGCAATCCGCTGAGACCGACTACTCCAAAGCCCTCGACGAGCGCGAGATACGCCGCCAGCAGACCGCCCAGCTGAAGGCGAACGTCGAAACCCAGCTCTCCGACCGCCGGATGCAGATTGAGGTGAAGGAGATGGAACTCTCGCAACTCGAAGCCCAACTGCGCAACGAACTCTACCTTGACAGCCTCGGTAGCGGCACCCGCGACCGTGTGCGCCAGGCCGAGACAACATTAAGAACCGCCCAGATGCAACTCTCTGGGCTGCGCCAGCAGTACCAGAACGAGCAGCGCGTGCGCCAGGCCGACCTCCGTATGCAGCAACTCCAGAACGGCATCTTCGAGAAGGGACTCGATGAGAAGCGCCGCACCCTCGACGATGCCAAGATCCGTTCGCCGCGCCGCGCCACGCTTACCTACATCAACAGCGAGGTGGGCAGCACCATCGGCGCAGGCCAGAAGATTGCCGTCGTGAGCGACCTCTCGCACTTCAAGGCCGAGTGCGAAATCTCCGACAGCCACAGCGAGCGCGTCCGTGTGGGCGGTCAGGTCATCCTGCGCATCGGCAAGGAGCGCCTCACGGGCATCATCAACACCGTCACGCCCCTGAGTCAGAGCGGTGCCATTACCTTTACCGTCGTGCCCGACAACATGTCGCACCCGCGCCTCCGCTCTGGCCTCAGAACGGAAGTCTTCGTCATCACCAGCATCAAGGACGACGTCCTCCGCATCCGCAACGGATCTTTCTACAGCGGTCCTGGCGACTACACCCTCTTCGTCCTCGACGGCAACATGCTCCATCCCCGCCAAGTCCGCCTCGGCGAGTGCAACTACGACTACATCGAGGTCATCAGCGGCCTCGACCCCGGCGAACAGGTCGTCGTCAGCGACATGACGAAGTACAAAGGAAAGGAGAAACTGAAAGTGGATTAGGATGACATATATGCAAGGATTAGAGAAACGCGAGCCAATTATGTGCCCCAAAACACATGAAAT
>JAEEQB010000095.1 GCA_016285075.1 Prevotella sp. | reverse complement strand
CCGCCATCATCGGCTAACCAGAAACAATTGTCTTTGGTGGCATCGGGCGCCACAGCGCCCTCTTTGTCATCAGCGTTCTTCTCAATGTCGCTCCATCCCTTTGCAGGTCTCGTTTGAGCAGCATCGGCCTTCAGATTGTCTACAGTCTGCTGGCTCCAGTTAGTGAAGTCCCAGCGGCGATAACTCTGAGCACTAGCGCCCTCTGCAAGGGTCAGCAGTGCTAACATTGTCAAGGTAAAAAGTTTCTTCATATCACTTACAGTTTTAAATTCGTCGCTGCAAAAGTAATGCTATTATTTGATAGGTGGGGAATGGAAATCCGTCAATCTGCATACAGATTTCCGTCAATGAGAAAAAAAACACAGGGAGAGACACCAAGATTGAATAATAATTTGTATCTTTGTCACGCTAAAACAACAAAAGATACGAACATCATGAAACAAAAACTAATCCTATCATTGCTGTTGGGTGGACTCGGCTGCACCATGACGACCAGTGCCCAGCAGGTGAACGACAACAACACACCGCTGCACCTGATGCGTCCGCAATACCAGGTGGGCTATGGAGTGCCGTCGGTGGAGCGTGTGAAACAGACCATTGACCGCGTATTGCACTATATCGACGCAGAGACCCCTGCCGTGCTCGTCGACAAACGAACAGGACGGGAAGTGACCCGCCTCAAGGATATCAACGCCGACACGCAGCTGAAGCAGGGCGGCTTCCGACTGACGAGCTATGAGTGGGGCGTGACCTACTCAGGTGTGCTGGCGGCTTATGAGGTCACGGGCGACGAGACGTACCGCGACTACGTCAGGAAGCGCCACCAACTGTTGGCCGACATCTTCCCCTATTTCCAGAAGTTGCACCAGAAAGGCCAACAGTTTGACGGCAACATCCGCCGCGTAGTAGACCCCCATGCGCTCGATGATGCCGGGGCAGTGTGCTGCTCGATGATAAAAGCGGTGCTAAGGGAAAAGGAAAGGGGGAAGAGCGAAGAATTTGCTACCGCCCTGAGACCGATGATAGACAACTATGCCGACTATATTATGAATAAGGAATACCGTCTCAGCGATGGTATCTTTGCCCGTCTGCGCCCCCAGAAGAATACGGTGTGGCTCGACGATATGTTTATGGGTATACCTACCGTGGCCTACATGGGGCGGCTGACGGGTGAACAGCGCTACTATGACGAGGCCACACGTCAGGTCATGCAGTTTGCCAGTCGCATGTGGGTTGAGGCGCGAGGGTTGTTCCGCCACGGTTGGGTAGAAGCCATGACGCCCCATCCAGCTTTCTTCTGGGGACGCGCCAACGGGTGGGCTATCCTGACGATGTGTGAGGTACTCGACGTGCTGCCCTCCGACCATCCCCAGCGACAGGCCATCACCGACCTGCTGCGCAAGCATGCCGAGGGACTGGCTCGTCTGCAGCACCACAACGGATTCTGGCACCAATTGCTTGACCGCAACGATACCTATCTTGAGGCATCGGCCACGGCTATCTATACCTACTGTCTGGCTCATGCCGTGAACCAAGGTTGGATAGATGCCAAGGCGTTCGGTCCTGTGGCTCTGATGGGATGGCATGCCGTAGAATCGCAAGTGAACGACAAAGGTCAGGTAGAGAATGTCTGCGTGGGCACGGGCATGGGATTCGATGCAGCCTTCTACGCCTACCGCCCCGTACATGTGATGGCCGCCCATGGCTACGGTCCGGTCATCTGGGCAGGGGCAGAAATCATCCGACTGCTGAGGCAGCAGCACCCGAAGCTGAACGACTCGGCCGTACAGTTCTACGACGAAGAGGTGCCTACTAATCAACCCATTTTTAATTACGACGGAAAAATAAGATTCTAAAGACTAACACTGATATGAAAAGAATAATTGCTACAAGTATCGCGATGATTTGCGCTCTGCCACTGCTGGCCCAAATAGGGCGACGATTCCCCTCGGAGCGTAAGGTAATCAACGACCCCAAGACGGGTGTGGAACTGGTGTTTCTGACCTCGAAAAGCGGCACGGGCGACTCGAAGATTTACCAGACTCACAATCAGTGGACTTCAGACGGTCGTTGGGTCATCTTCCGCAGCGACCGCGTGAAGGGCGAGGCCATGGCGGTGAATGAAGAGACGGGCGACATGGTGCAGGTGACCGAAGGCGGATTCACTGGCATGCTCTGCGTAGCCCGTAAGTCGATGAACCTCTATATCATGCGTGTTAGGAGAGACAAGAATGACATACGCACGGGCATGGAGGTGGTGGAAATCAACCTCGGAAAGCTCTTTGCCGACAGTGAGGCTGGTCAGCTGAAGAAGAAGCAGGCTTACGAGCGACTCTGCGGTGTAATTCCTGCCGACATGTGCAGCGAGGGCGACATGGCACTGGATGGCGGTGAGACGATGGTGTATTTTCGATTGGACAAGGAATATGCCCGCAAATATCCGATTGCTGAGCAGATAGCCCCCAACTTCGGCCCGCGCAAGATGGGGGCTGGTCCAGGCGGTATCGGCAAGATGGATTTGACGACGGGAAAGTCGGAGATGGTATGCGCTGTACACTTCAAAGTGGGTCATATTCAAGGCAACCCCTGGCATCCAGGCGAGGTCATCTTCTGCTGGGAGACAGGCGGCAAGGCGCCGCAGCGCACTTGGATTTGCAATGCCGACGGCACCGGCCTGCGCCCCATTTACCGTGAGACGGAACACGACTGGGTGACCCATGAGGCTGTAATCAGCGCAGACGAGCTGGTAATAGCCATTATAGGCCACCGTCCCATCAACAAGGGAGAACAGAAGGCGATTGCTGGACTGGAGTCGTTTGCTACGTCCGACGGCTGGGGGCCATCGGGAACAAAAGAATACGCTACGGGCATTGCCGTGGTGAACATGCGCACCCGCGAGTTGACACTTGAAGGACAAGTGCCCGGCGACAATTTCTGGCATGTGGCAGGTTCTCAGGACGGCCACTGGGTGGCTGGTGACGACTTTGCCCGCGAACTGTGGCTCATCGACCGCCATACAGGCGAGCGCATCCTCCTCACGGCTGGTCATAAGACTACGGCTCGCGACCATGTGCACCCCACCTTCAAACCCGACGGCACAGAGATCGAAATCCAATCGGCCATGCTCTCCGACGACGGTCGTTCGATGAACATCTGCATCGTACGCCTGCCTCAGAAACTGATTGACAGATATAAGAACAAGTAAAAAAGTAAAATCGTTGACTGTAACATGAATAAAGTCATAGCAATTCTACTCACTGCGGCACTCATGGCTGGTAGCTGCTCGCAGGAAAGAAAACAAACCGCCGCTGTGCAGGAACCGCCGCATCTGGAGAAACGTGGTGGTGTGACACAACTGATGGTCGAGGGACAGCCTTGGCTGGTGTTGGGTTGTGAATTAGGCAACTCCACGTCATCGAGCCGCAGCTATCTGGCTCCCTACTGGCAGAAACTGAAAGATGCGGGTGTGAATACGGTGCTGGCGGTGGTATCATGGGAACAGACGGAACCTGTGGAAGGACAATTCGATTTCACCATGGTCGACCATCTGTTAGAGGATGCACGCAGCAACGATATGAAACTGGCTCTGCTCTGGTTCGGTTCGTGGAAGAACGGCATCACCAGCTACACACCGACATGGGTGAAGCGCGACACCAAGCGTTTCCCCCTGGCTCAGACACCAGAGGGCAAGTCGCTGCCTATACTGACCACCTTGGGCGATGAGACCTGTCAGGCAGATGCGAAGGCATTTGCCGCCATGATGCGACACCTGAAGGAGGTGGATGCCCGACAGCAGACCGTGGTGATGATACAGATGGAGAACGAAGTGGGTCTGCACGGTCATCCCCGCGACTACTGTGCTCTGGCTGAGGCTGCCTACAAAGGACAAGTGCCTAAAACCCTGACCGACTGGCTCTCAGCCCATCAGGACAGTCTGCTGCCCGAGACACGACAGGCTTGGATGGCCGGCGGATGCAAGACAGCAGGCACATGGGAAGAGGTGTTCGGTCCTGCCGACCGTGCAGCAGAAATCTTCATGGCCTGGCACTACGCCGCATACATGGACCGCATCACCGAGGCCGGTAAGAAGGAATATGCGCTGCCGGTGTTTGTGAATGCCTGGATTGTGCAGCCCGAGGACACACGTCCCGGCAACTATCCCTCAGGCGGTCCGCAGGCCCAGAACCACGATATCTGGCGGGCTGCAGCGCCCCACATCGATATCCTTTCGCCCGACATCTACCTGAACGACTTCCCGCAGCAGCTCTCGCTCTATGCCCGTAGTGGCAATCCTGTGTTCATTCCTGAGTCGCGCTCCGGACAGAACGGCGCCGCCAATGCGGCTTACGCCATCGGGGCCAAGGGCGCCATCGGCTATTCACCGTTCGGTTTTGAGCGTAACTGCGACGACGAGGTGAATGCCACCTTCCGCAGTTTCTATCAGAAGGCAGGCAGGATAGCCCCGATGATACTGGCTGCACAGGCAGAAAACCGCATTGGTGCAGCCTGGCTGAAGGGGGATAATCCCAGGCTGGTGAAGGACACCATCAGGATGGGCGACGTGTGGATTGTGTGTGA
>JAEEQB010000094.1 GCA_016285075.1 Prevotella sp. | reverse complement strand
GGAGTGGGGCGCTTGCTGTTATTACCGCTACTATGATCAACGGAGAATTGGACGGATGGATAACAAAGCATAGAATTAGCTATCGGATGGCAAGTTGATAGGAACTTTTCAACCGTACAGGTCGAATAAATTTGGCTTTTCGCTCACTTATTCGTACCTTTGGCCTATGGCCGAAAGTACTTCCGTTCGGAAAAGCTCAAATAAATTTGGCTTTTCGCTCACTTATTCGTACCTTTGCACCCAAGATGAAACGGAATATGGGATGGATGATGGCTGTGGTTGCAGTCCTGCTGATGGCAGCAGGTTGTGCGGACTACGGAAGTCGGGGCTCACGGAATGGTTATGAACTCCGTGAGGGAAATGCCGTGTACTATTGGCGTACGGACCTGCGACTTGACTCCACGGAACGCGCTTTCCTCGGCCAATATCATATCAACAAGGTGTACTGCCGCTACTTTGATGTGGTTATGCTCGCGG
The DNA here is from genome assembly GCA_016285075.1 of Prevotella sp. Taxonomy (GTDB): domain Bacteria; phylum Bacteroidota; class Bacteroidia; order Bacteroidales; family Bacteroidaceae; genus Prevotella. The sequence continues at coordinate 4,208 of JAEEQB010000094.1, read as the reverse complement.
CAGGTGACGGTGACAGCTTAGTGCCGATGCCCAATGCCACCATCACCTTTGCCGACACACTGCCCGACAGCATTGAGTTGGTGCCTACTATTTACATCACCGAGGACTGTATGCATGAGTGGCATGAAGGGCTGGCGGAAAAGATAGTGAAGCGCATTCTCCAGATGAACGAGACGAACGACATAACAGGGGTGCGAGAGATACAGATGGACTGCGACTATACAGCCCGCAGTCGCCAGACATACTACCGCTTTCTGGAAGAGATCGGCAGGCAGTGGATAAAAAACAATCAAAGTTCTTCTCTATCCACTCTTACCATTCCTCTCTCAACGACGATTCGTCTGCATCAGCTTCAGATGGCTGTTCCTCCTGTAGACTATGGCGTACTGATGCTCTATAATACCGGCGACCCCAGGAAGTTTGCAGAGCGTAACCCTGTGCTTGACATTCGTGACGTTCAGCCATATGTGAAATACCTCAGCGGCTATGGTCTGCCTCTGGCTGTGGCTTATCCCGTCTACCGTTGGCAGCGTAATATCCACAACGTACGTGTGGAACATACAGTCGAGGCCAGTGAGATATTGAACGTGAAACAGATGGTGGAACACCAGTGTCAGGATTTGCGCCGTGCCATCATCACTTATCATCTGGACGAGGAGAATATCCACCGATATCCCCCCGATGTCTACGAAAAGATCTATAAACACTAATAGTTATCAATTAACACCCATCACCTATGAAACGTATTATCATGATGTCCTTGCTATCGGCGTTGGTTGTGCCGATGTTGGCCTGCTACTGGCCTGACGGTCACAACTGGTACCTGTTCCGTGCTTGCGAAAGCCAGGAGTTCAGTGATCGTGTCCACGATGTCAGCGAAGCCAACTGGAAGGCTTACCTCGGCATCACCGAAGACCGTTGGTCGTACTACGACCCTGATGAAATCATCAAGGTAGCCCAACGGAAGAACGACCCGCTGATGGTGAGCTATGTGAAGAATCTGGAGAAGTATCTTGCATGTGCTCGTGCTGTCCAAAGTACGTGGGATTATCCCACAAAGGCGGAATTGGCCAAGCAGAAACTGACGCTCGAGTCAGTGCGCACCTATGCTTTGGGCAAGGTGAAAACAAAACTGCGTTCACAACATGCGCTGCTCTATATGCGCTGCAACATGATGCTCAACCGCCATCAAGAGAACATCAGGTTCTGGGAGGGTACAGCTAGCCAATTCATAGAAACCGTCTATAAAGAGATGATGCAGAACATCTATGCAGGTGCTCTCCTGAAGACGGGACATGAGACTGAAGCCAGTGAGTTGTTTGCGAATCAAGGTGACTGGTCAAGCCTCATGACTCAGTATTATAAGAAACGTTCCTGTGCAGCCATTCGTCAGGAGTATCAGAAGGATGCAAATGCAGCCGTGCTGCCTTTCCTGTTGCAGGATTTCGTGAACAACACTCAGGAGGCCGTAGACCTGGAGAATGATGAATACGCCATGCCTGGCAAGCTTTTTGTGCGCAATATATCCAGACAGGAGGCTCAGCAGATGATACAGCTCTGTAGCCAGGTGGTGAAGGAAGGTAAAACCCGTCAGCCTGTGCTCTGGCAGAGCGCCAAGGCCTGGCTGGAGTACCTTCTGGGAAATACTCGTCAGGCAGGCACCGACATTATCGCTGCTTCAAGTCTTGACGGAAATGAGACCCAGAAGGATAATGCCCGGCTGCTGATGCTTTATATCACTGCTGCCCAAGCGCCTGTCGGCAAGGATCTCGATGACTATCTGGCAGGAGAACTGAAATGGGTCGACAGCAGGAAAACCGATAAGGACTACCATTTTGCCAACGTATACGACCGGCTGTTGAACCAGGTGCTGGTCAGGAAATATACGGATAGCGGCCATCCTGAATTGGCGTTGGGGATGCTGAAAGTGGCCTCCCAAGGCTATGACTACCAAGACACCCTGCGTGTGAGCCAGCTAATACGTTTTTACCAGTATATAGGAACCCCAGCCACGACGGCTCTTGACAAATGGCTGAAGCCCCATCTGAAGGAAGTAGACAAGCACGCGCTTCAGGACCTGATTGGAACAAAATTCATGCGTCTCTGCAAATGGAAAGAAGCCCTCCAATGGCTGGAACAAGTGCCGCCGAGCTTTGTGGCAGATCGTGGCTACGCTGTCTATGCTGCTCATCGCAATTTCCGCGTGGAGCCTTGGATCAAGCGTCAGTGGTTGAAGGAAGGTATGGAATATAGTGATGAAAAGCAGCATTTCGACATACATCCAAAGATAGAGTTCGTGAAAGAGATACAGAGGATGGAGGCGGCCCTCAATGTGCTCAAAGGCAAGGATTTGGAGCAATGTTACTACGATCTTGCTGTTCGCTATTCACAAGCCCATTTCACTGGTGACTGCTGGTATTTGATGCGTGATGGAAAAAGCGTCAGCGATACGTTACGCGTCAACGAGACTGACCTGGCTGCCAAAGCATTGTACCTGTTGCGTAAGGCCAGCCTGACAACTGACTTCCAACTGAAAGAGAAAGCCCTGTTTGCCCTGTCCTATGGGTATCTGAATACTCAGAAGTGGTATGACGAGATCTGGAACGAAAAAACCGTTGAGTACGACCATCGAGTCAATACCAAGGCCAGCCAGTATAAGGCCTTTGCAGCATTGGCTGATTTTGAAAGCCAAAACGCGACACGCACCAGTGGGTACGTATCGCGTTGCGATGAGTTTATCCAGTTCCGGAAGCAGTACAAGTAATGACTTTAGAACAGTAGCTGCTGCAGCCAAGCTGTATGTTTCATAAGTTTCCTTACATTCTTCTCCGGTCTCCAATCGGGGAAGATTTTTTCTAACTTATACTGGCTGGCCTCTTCGGATGTGAGGATGGTCTCGACGGTATTCTTCTCATCATCGTTCAAGGTAAATGTCACGACATTTGTCTTTGGTGTGATGTCACGTCTCTGGCCATCAACGGTGTGATATTCATAAAACCTACTGTCAACCGTCCTCATGCCTTTTGGGTCAAACCTCGTGGTCTGCAACTTCTCTGGCGACATGAGTACCGTGTTCAGCCAAGTGCAGTGAGGCTTGGTGTGCCAGCCACGGGCATAGACGAAATCCGATATGCGGTTGTAGATGGCACAGCTTTCAAATACATATCCCCATGGCGTATCGTCTGTACGCGGCGCAGCTATCACATTGCGGCCGCTACCATCGCGATTACGTCGTTCCGTCACGATGGTGCAACGGTTGAAATAGGTGTCACCGGCACCGCAGATAAAGTCTACTGTGCCATGTATTTCAGCGTTTTCCAAATATGTCTGACCTTTCTCGTTATCAGTGTAATAAGTGTCCTGATATGACAACATGCACACGTTCTTGCAGATAGTACGTGTGCCCTTGTCCTGCAGGCAGACGGCACGTCCAGCGGCACCGCTATTGTAATAATCGAGGTCGTTCTTCAGCGTCAAGTCTTGAAGGTAGAGGTTTGTACCGCGATTCAGAAGCGTGGCAGTCTTACTGATGCCTTCGTTCTTTACAGCAGGCTTGTTGATGATTACAGTGCCTCGCATGCTCTCGCCCACCAGCGCTATGTTGTGGCCAGTGATGGCCGTTAGCGTACGGTCTTTCAAGTGGTAGATGCCATTTGGAATCATGATGTAAAGACGGTTGGCTGTAGCCTCGCGGTTCTGTTCGTTGGCCTGTTTGATGGCACTGAGCAGGCTCTCTGCATCGTTGGCCGTGACACGGATAAAGTCCGTCTGGGCCTTCATCGTTATCTGAGCAGCTATCAGTGTGGCTGCCATGAGCCATTTTTTAGCTTGCATTTCTCTTGCAGGTGAATGATTATGTTAAATACTCAGTTCGTTGAGCACGGTGATAAGGCGCTTGTCGAAGCGTTTGTCGGTGCGGATGCACTCAGAGAAAGGCACGTAGACGATTTCATTGTTACGATAGCCCACCATGACATTACGCTGCCCCTGAAGAAGTGCCCGTATAGCGCCGACACCAGTGCTGCTGGCAAGAATGCGGTCACGGGCGGAGGGAGAGCCTCCACGCTGCAGGTGGCCGAGAATGGACACACGCACGTCGAACTCGGGAAACTCGTGCTTCACACGGTCGGCATAATAAAGGGCACCGCACTTGGGACTCTCGGAGACGATGACGATGCACGACTTCTTGGACTTTCGGATGCCACGTT
>JAEEQB010000019.1 GCA_016285075.1 Prevotella sp. | reverse complement strand
TAGATGTCAGTTCAGAGATTCTGCGCAACTATCTTTCACGAAAAGATAGTGACATTACACGTCTTTATGCCTACGCCAATGCCATGCGGTTGGGCAAGCGTATGGACGAACTCGTAAAATATATGATATAGCAGTATGGCAAAATCAATCAAAAACTACGGAAGGTCAGTAAAGGAGCGTCTGCTTAATATCTCTCGGGCAGAGAAATACAGTTCGCAGTTGCTTATCTCACGCTATTTTCAAGAGCGACTATTGTACAGACTTTCTGTCAGCGACTATAAGGACAAGTTTATTTTGAAGGGAGGTGCCTTGCTATATGCTCATGATGGCTTTCAGGCACGTCCTACATTGGATATCGATTTCATGGCGAAGAATGTCAGTAACGACATGGCAAACATCAAGAAGATATTCCAAGAGATCTGCCAAATTGAATGTAAAGAAGATGGTGTAGTGTTTGACGTTGATACGATAGAAACCAGTGAGATAGCCGTTACTAAGGATTATCATGGAGTGCGTCTTTCTCTTTTGGCGCATCTTGACACTGCCCAGCAGAATATCTCCATGGATATAGGCTTTGGTGATGTTATCACCCCATCTCCCCAACATTTGGCATTCCCTGCTTTGATTGCCACCGCTCCAGGTGCAAATATTTTGGCCTATTCATTGGAGACTGTTGTTGCAGAGAAGTTTCAGGCCATGATTTCACTATCGCTTGGAAACAGTCGTATGAAGGACTTCTTCGACGTGTACCAGATCCTGTCAAAGCAGACATTAGATTCTGCAACTCTTTCAGAAGCTATCAAAGCTACATTTGCCAATCGTGGTACTGATTATAAAGCGAATCACCCACTATTCAGTGAGGACTTCTTCACTGATAGTAATCGCTCACTATATTGGAAAGGGTTCATTAAGCGAATCAAGTACAGCAAGCAATTGTCCTTTACAGATGTTGGTGCTCTTATCCGAACTCATTTACAGCCGTATTGGGATCAATTGCGTCCTAAGAATGCCTGATGCTCTTGTTTATCAAGCTTTGAAGATGCTTCCTGATTGGATGGCTGAAGTCAGTGAAAGGTTTGATGATGTTGTAAACAAAATAGCTCAACATCAGTGAAATCTGATTCACACCAAGGCGTAGCACCACTTCAGAAGAACAATGAAACCATACTCTATGCTGCTTCTAGGCTTACTCATGAGTATGCCTGTAGTATGGCCAGAGCGAGAGTGGGGTGAGGCAATAGTATTACTGGTAGATGGCATAAGAATTATTCTTTGATGTTCCTTCTCTATTACCAATCGTCACCAGAACTGTAACTTGACCCGATGTTATTTCCATAAGCATCGTAATAGGTTGTGATAGTTCCACCACCGTAATTGGAGCGCGTAGTTGACGAACCGATACTTCCACCATATTGATCATAGTAGTTCGTCGTCGTTCCACCACCATAGTTGGAACGAGTAGTAGAGGAACCAATACTGCTCCCATACTGGCCCTTTCCTCGAAGGCCCGATTCCTGTCACACAAGAAATCCCGTAGGCTGAGAATAATGATGGAAGGGTCAAAGGTGTTGTAAAAGTGACGATAACGGGCAGAGCAGAAGTAGAAGAAGAACAACAGCAATTCATCTACGCTTAGGTAACCAAAGTTTACCACAATAATCTGCGCCAGCTTTTCCAACTGATAGGTTTCAGGCTGTTCTTTAAGTCCACAGAATAGGCAAGCGTCAATTATCTCAGGAACCAACCAAGCTTCAGCAGCCCTCCTTCCGTAACATGTGTTTAGCATGGCTAATGTAGGAGAATCACCGAAATAACAAGCCTCTGGAGTGTGACATATCTCAGTCTGCCTATTAGGGCTATAAGCTACAAGGAATTCGCTAATTGTTGGGTGTTTCTTCCGTAGTCTCGCCAACGCTGGTGGCATTGCTTTCGCCAATGAGTTTTGTGATGAGCCTTGTTGCGTTTCGGCAGACTGTTTCCCTTCTGCTCTCATTTGATTGATTTCCGTACTGATTGTTACTTCCATTTCTGTCTGTTTGATTAATCGGTTCTGTTTCCCATGTACGACACGCCAAAAAGTTTTCAAAGTTCTTCCTGTATTTCCTGTCTGGTCGCACACGTACATAGATTGTTACGTAGTCGAAGATCTTTCTCTTTTCGTCGGCAGACAATGTTGCCCATGTGTTGCGTAGAGACTCGACATTCCCAACATGCTTATCGTACAAATCCCAAATCTTATTAAATGAGTCTTCTTCATTCTCTGCCACCTCCGCATCATTGATGATGTGTGTATCTGCACCATCATCAATGCCTGGATTCGGAATAGGATTAGGAGTGGGATTAGGAAGGGATGCGTCCGTATGCGGTGGCATGCGTTCGCTTACGTTCGCTTGCGATGGGTTGCCAGGACTTGCGGTCGCTGACGTAGAATGAATGGCGAAGCGTTTCTTGGCATTAGCACTGTTTCTCTCGCATTTTGCCTTGTATGCTTCGTGGCTACGGTCTATCTGGGTTCGGATTACCATGAAGAGAGACATCATTGGCCCATTGAAATCGGGCAACTGGCCTTCATCCACGTATGCAAAGAGTGCCTTGATGAGTTTTCCGGCATCTTCATCCGACAAAAAATCGATAGCTGCTCGATGCTCGGTGAAAAGCAAAATGGTGTTAGCATCTTTCTTCATTGCCTTCTCCTTTCTGTTTCTGTTTCTGTTCCTCTTCCTCTTCCTCTTTCTTTTCTTCTTTCTTTTGTCCTTCACCATTAAGTTTCCTCAATACATCGCTGTACTTGTACATGACACGACGCGGTCCAACCTTGTTGGGGCGAAGAATGTCCAACTTGTTCCATCGCCACAGTGTAGAGAAATCCACATGGAGCAGTTTTGCTGTTTCTTCACGAGTGATGAAACGCTCATCGTCATACACTACAGGACAGACATCATTCCCGCGAGAGGTCTTGTCTTCTGCTTCAACTCTCATGGCAATCAAGTTGCTTGCCATTTTCTCTACCAGAGCATCCAAGTCTGCTCTGCTCATCACAACCAGTTGGTTGCCTAAGATGGAATTTTCAGAATTCATAAATGTATCTTTATTTAGTTGTTAATATCCTCTTTTTAGCACTCTCTTCCATGAATGCCATTATCCGTTTATTGCTAGAGATAGTGGAAGATGCTACCCCGATATTCACTGCAAAGTTATGCGCTGTTACAAGATTGAACGAAGAAATAAATATGTAAGTGGCTCTTTTTAACTAGAGTTTAAATTTGAGTATGAAATTGCAGAAGTTATCATACTCGAAAAGTGTGTAAGGTAGTGTTTTCGTTCTTTCTCTCGAAAGATGCAACAATGGTGTTCTACTCAAAGCTCTAATGAGAATTGTATTAACATCCCATTTTGAACACAAAAGCAGGCTTACAAACACGTCATTTGCACAAAAAATCATAAAAGTAAGCCATCGAAAGGCAATTTTTCGATATAACCAAAGGTTATACAAGATATTTTTTGTAATTTTGTAGCCAACAAAAGACATTATTTGTTAAGAGCAATATGGCAAAAAAGATAGCTGCTGAAAAAGTTGAACCTGAGGTTATCGCAAAATGTGATAACCTTAATGAAGTAACCCCAAACCATGACGAGGTGATAACGTCGGTTGCACAAAGCAGTCCTGAAAGCATTAGCATCAAGTCAATGATTCGACTTATCAGAGGACAGCAAGTGATGCTTGACTCAGATTTGGCTTTTCTATATGGGGTAGAAACACGTCGTCTGAATGAGCAGGTAAAACGTAACATAGAACGATTCCCTGACGACTTCATGTTTCAGTTGACCAAAGAGGAATTTGCTTTTTTGAAATCGCAATTTGCGATGTCAAATATTACCGATAGTCAGGACATCAAGAACTTGAAGTCGCAAATTGCGATATCAAGATGGGGTGGAACAAGAAAACTTCCTTATGCTTTCACTCGCAATGGAGTTGCCATGCTTAGTAGCGTGCTGAGATCACAGACTGCTGTTGGTGTCAATATCAAGATTATGCGTGCTTTCGCGGCTATCCCACAGTTAGTGAATAATAATGCTCAGATGATTCAGCGTATTTTCAACATTGAGCAGCACCAACAGGAGACGGACGAGAAAATCGATGTCATTATTGAGAAAATAGAAAATTTCTCTCCGAAGCTCTTGCCGGAGCAGATATTCCAGACTGGATGTGTGTGGGATGCCTGGTCGTATATTTCAGACTTAGTACGAACAGCCCAACAAAGGATAGTGCTAATTGACAATTTTGTGGACGATCGTGTTTTGTCATTGCTAACAAAGCGTGCAGATGGTGTAATAGCCATCATCCATACGCGCTACAGCGAGCAATTCCTGACAGACCTAAAGAAACACAACGAACAATATCCTGAGATTACGTTTGTACAACTGCCCCACAGAAATCATGACCGCTTCTTGATTATCGACAATAAGGTGTATCTCCTTGGTGCCAGCGTAAAAGATATTGGCGCCGGATTATGTGCTGTCACTGAACTGACAGCATCGCCAGAGATTATCTTAGAGATGTTGAAATAGTACAGCAAAAGGTGGGTAAGCACTGTCTCTACGGAACTAACACAATATGGGACGTGTTTCCCCCGTATATAATAGAGAAAGTCTTGTATAAAAACATAAGAAACTATGAGTATAAGTGTAAAAACAATCAAATTGTTATTGTGGATATTGTTAGGAGTGTTTGCCTTAACTTATCTTATCTCTTTAAATATTGAGAACCACTTTGTAGTCGCCAATTTAAAATGGCTGTCTAACGATTTTCTATTTGCAATCGCTGGTGGGGCTTTTGCAAGCCTCGCCATTGTACTCGTATGTGAAGTTATAAAATATCGACAGTTAAAATTCGCAACAGAAGGAGCCATGTTCTCTTATTTTGGAAATCTTTATGGACAATTTCTTATTATTAGGGGAAATTGCAAGCGAACCTTAAACGGGCATGACCTTGTACCGGACAATTTGATACAACCCTCCTGCGATAACTCGATGATGTTGGCAGACCACATTAATGGGATAGACTATACTACATTTTGTGGGAAAAATAATGTGAGTAGCGTTTTATTAAAATTCAAGACAGAGAAGTATTTGCTCCTAAAAAATGTTATAAGTAGCTTCATCTATCTAAGAATCGCTATTCGTGAGGATTCTATGATGTTGCTACAACAAGGAAAACGTGATATTGTAACTTCTGATTGTCCACATGTCAAGGATGCTTTGAATAAAGTAATCGGTCAAACATCAACAATTTTAACTTATCTCGACCAGATTATATCACAGATGGATGATGGACTTGATAATAGGTATAACTGGCATAATTTGAGAAAGACCCTAAATACATATCAAGATAATTTTGAGACCAAAACGTTAGCAGATTATATGAACGAAGATTTGGTCGTTTTCTAGAGTTAAACATTCATTTATAAGATTCAGCCATGGATATTCAAAAAAGAAACAACGATAAAGAGATTTACGCTCCTCTAAAGTCAAAATGGCTTGTTATGAAGCCCGAAGAGGAAGTCCGACAAAAATACATTTGCCGCTTAGTTGATAGCTATGGTTACTCCCTTGACCAGATGGATCAAGAAATACAAGTTTCTAATTCACAACGTGGGCAGGGTGCGGCACGAGCAGATATTGTTGTTTGGCGCAGTAAAGAGGATAAAGAATCAAAGAAGTATCCTTTGATAGTTGTAGAGTGTAAAGCCGAATCTGTCACCATCCGTAAAGAGGACTATTACCAAGGTATGAATTATGCATCATGGGCTCATGCAGACTTCTTCGTTACCACCAATTTGAAAGAAACTCGCATCTTTAGGATTGTCAAAGGACAAATACCAGACAAACTCGATGAAATTGTGGATATACCCAATGCTTCAAAAGCCAACAACCAAAAAGAAATCGATAAGTTGTTGAAGCAGACAAAGGCATTCACGCGCGATGAGTTTTCAAAGCTTCTGTTCAAATGTCACAATATCATTCGTAATAACGACAAGTTATCTCCTGAAGCAGCTTTTGATGAAATAAGCAAGATTCTTTTTATAAAGATACGTTACGAACGAAGCAATTCCGATTCCCAAATTTTCTCTGCTGAACGCTTTACAGCCTTAAAGAAAAGTCGTGAGGAATACAACAAGGAGATGAACATAAAAGACGAAAAACCATTTTATCAACATCTCTTTGATTTAACGAAACAAGAGTTTGTGCATGATCATCTTTTTGATGATAATGCTAAAATAGAAATCCGAGAAAACAGCTTTGAGCAAATTGTAAAAGAACTGGAAATTTATAATCTCTCTACGACTTCAGACGATGTGAAAGGTATTGCTTTTGAAAAATTCTTGGGTAAAACATTTAGGGGAGAATTGGGGCAGTTCTTTACGCCTCGTACCATTGTGGACTTCATGGTTTCGGTGCTGGATCCACAAGAAGGAGAATTAGTATGTGACCCATGTTGTGGAAGCGGGGGATTCTTGATCAAGGCTTTTGAATATGTTCGTGAAAAAATAGAAAAAGATATAGAGCAACAGAAAGAAGATATCAAAGCGCAGTTCTATGGTGATGACTACGATAAGATGTCAGACAAACAGAAACAAGAGGTTGAATCCGAAGTCGCCCAGACTTTCTCATATCTGAACGAGGAGCTAAATATCAACAATGAAAAGGGGCGGTTACGTTCTCTTTCCTTTGACTGCATATATGGCACAGATGCAAATCCACGCATGGCGCGAACGGCCAAGATGAATATGATTATGCATGGTGACGGTCATGGTGGTGTACATCATCATGATGGCTTGCTCAACGTGAATGGTATCTTTGAGAATCGTTTCGATGTTATTTTAACTAATCCACCTTTTGGCGCAAGAGTTGAAAAGGACTTGAAAATATCAGAGGCAGACAGATTTACAGATGAAGCCAAAATAGAAGATTATAAAAAGCGGTATGGCAAAGAGGAATATGAAAGAGCATTAAGTCAGGTTAATGATAATGTAGGCAAATCCTTATTGAGTTTATATAAGATTGACAGTAGTTTGACGGAAGTTCTTTTTATTGAGCGTTGCCTAAATCTATTAAAACCAGGCGGAAGAATGGGTATTGTTCTTCCTGAAGGCGTATTGAATAATACAAATCTACAAAAGGCACGCGATTTCGTGGAAGGAAAGGCCAAGATTCTCCTGATTGTGTCTATTCCTCAGGATGTTTTTATCGCATCTGGAGCAACAGTAAAGCCAAGTCTCCTTTTCTTCAAGAAGTTTACCGAAGAAGAAGCATTTGAGTATTCACAAATTTTACATCAAGCCCAAATGAATGTCTCGTCTAAATATGAGAATGAAGTTAATGAACTTGAAGGAAAGTTGAAATTGAGAGGTAAAGAAGCCCTTTCAAAGGAAGAGAAAAAGACTTTTCGAGCTAAATTGAAAGCCTTACAAGAAAGAATGGAGACAGAAATTAAGTCAATAGTCAAAGAACAATTTGACTATGAAATTCCAATTGCTGAAGTTCAAAAGGCTGGAATTAGCTCAACTGGTGCTGAGATAGAAAATGAACTTATACCATTAGCTAAGGAGTTTGCTCCCTATCGTATTGAAAACAAACTATGGGGTGTACCTATCAAATCTGTTAAATATAGAACTGATGATGATGGTAATACATTCCGCTACAGAATGACGGACAACATTCTATCAGAGCCAGAGGTTTTTTTATAATGTTAAGAAGTAATGATTATGCATTCTGAGCAGTATAAATATCTGAGATTTCTCAGCTTCAAGAAACTCTCCCAATGGTATGTAGAGTATTATTTGAATGATAATAAAATTCATTCAAAGTATTCCCTTGTATCATTAAGAGATTTAATAGCACCTAAAAAAGAAATTATAAAAAAAGACGACTATGATGGTATTCTTCCTATTGTTGAAAAAATAACATTCAAGACAGGAAAAGTTGTTTTTAGAGAAACCAAAACAACTGGTATGAACCTATATGCCCTACAACAAAATGATTTGCTAATATCAAATATCAACTTTCATCAAGGAGCCACAGCCTTAAATACATTTGGAAACATTGTCGCTTCAACCCATTACCAGCCATATATTATCAATTTGGAACTTGTTAGGCCAGACTATTTAACTATGGTTTTGCGTACGCCCTTTTTCTTAGGTGTTGTTTCTGGCAAGAAATCACAAGGAATAAAGAACGAGTCTGGATACGGCTTTATTGGTTCTTTTTCGTTGCCGTTACCCCAATTAGAAGAACAAGAAAGACTGGTTACTAATTATAATGATAAGATAAAGAATGCCAATGATTTAGAACATAAAGTTTCTCAAATAGAGGACGGTATTGGTGATTATCTAATGAAGACATTAGGGGCTACAAAAAAACAGGGTAAAGTAAATCGAAATAGCAAATACCAACACTTAAAGTTTATTAACTTTATAGACGTTGCTGAGTGGGGTGTTGACATCATCAAGAAGAAGCAAAAAAAGGATATTTTCAAATATCCAATAGTTAAGATTAAAGATATATGTCTATTGGGAAGTGGTGGAACACCATCTCGATCGTGTCCGCAGTATTACAAAGGAAGTATACCATGGATAAAGACTGGTGAGGTTCTTAACGAAGAGATTTTTGAAACAGAAGAGCATATTACAGAAGATGCTATTGCAAATAGTTCTGCAAGACTGTACCCAAAGGGTTCTCTTATTATTGCCATGTATGGGCAAGGAGATACAAGAGGAAGAACTGCTAAATTGGGTATAGATGCAACTACCAATCAAGCATGTGCTGTTTTACATGATATTGACAATAGTATCGTTTCTACAGATTATCTATGGTATTACCTCCAGGGACGCTATGACGATTTACGTTCTCTGGCCAGTGGTAACAACCAGCCAAATCTCAATGCTGGTAAAATCAACAATTATGATGTAGTTGTTCCGCCCATGGATGTTCAAAATGAAATGGTGGCTCACATCAAGAAACAAAAGGCCTTGTTAAAACAGCTAAAGAAGAAAGCTCAAGATATAAGAGAAAGAGCTTTAAAAGAATTTGAAAAAGAAATATATAATACTGATGTTTGAGTATGACAACAAACGAGAAATCACAATATTTTAGATTAAGAGAATTGACGATATCTGGTTATAAAAACATAAATAATCTAGATGTCAGTTTTAAAGACCAAGATGGTATTACGGTTCTCATAGGCAATAATGGCTGTGGAAAAAGTAATATTATCGAAGCTTTATCTTCAATTTTTGCTGGACTTTATAATGAGAAACTTCATACACCGCAATTTAGTTTCCGTATCCAATATGAATTATTGTATCACACAATTGATATCGTATATGACAAACAAGAATATGTGATAACAGTCGATGATTATCAAATATCAAAAGCAAGTCTTGAAAAAGATAAGGATATTTATTTGCCTAAAAATATTATTGCATGTTATAGCGGTGAATATTTACGTCTCTTTGATCTTTTTTTCAAACCATATTATGATAATTATATTACTATTGTCAAAAAAGAAGAGAAATTACCGTCCTTGCCTTTGTTGTATATTAATAAATACAATTTAGAAATAGCAGTTTTGACATTGTTTTTTTACGACTTCTCTGTTTTTTCAGATATCTCGTCTTTTTGCCATGACACATTGAATATAAAAAATATTAAGAACATAACTTTTTCGTTCAATAAAGACAAAAAGGTTCTTTCATGGAAAGAGAATGAAGTCATACGAATGGTTAAACTATTATGCAATTCTGATTCTATAAAAGTCGGGGATAAGGAAACTTTAAGTTATGATGTATTCAAAAGAAGATTATCTTCTTATGAAGGAAATGAACGAGAGTTGTTTCAGCATCTGTATGGTGCAACAATGTCAAAAAAGGATAAGATAATAACAGATATTAGTATTGAAGTTGAGCTAAATACAGGTTCAGTTATCAATATTAATGACTTGAGTGAGGGAGAAAAAAAATATATCCTAATGAAGGTAATTCTTGAAACTCTTGCTGATGAAAATTCCTTACTACTTTTTGATGAGCCTGATGCTCATATTCATATAAGCAGAAAAGCAGAACTTGGAGATATATTCGAAAAATACAAAAATCGCGAGAATGTCATTACTACACATTCTCCAACTATGGCAGTGAGTTTCTCATCACACCTAATCGGACTTGGAACAGATAAAGGGCAGGTCGTTAAAATAGACCACGATAAAGAAAAAATAGTTTCTCGTATAACAGAAAAGATGTGGAACGTCCATGAGCAAAATGCCTTTTTGTCATCTAACAAGCCTATGACATTGCTTGTGGAAGGAAAGACAGATAAGATTCATATAGAAGAAGCATATAAACATTTAAGTGGAGATTTCCCTTTATTGGACTTTGATATATTTTCTATGAATAGTTCTGAACATATAAGGGAAGTATTAATAGGATTGTCTTGTTCAGAAATCAAATGGGATAAGCAATTTGTTGGTATCTTTGATAATGACCAAGCAGGGCAAAAAGATATTGGTAGCGGTTTCGAAAAAGAAAAAAGTGAAGAAAGGATAAAACATGTAAAGTACAAGGATGGAATGCCATCAACATCCTTTTATGCTTTTTTGTTACCAAAGCCGAGTGGTTATACTGACAAGGATTTTACTATTGAAAATTGCTATGATGCTTCAAAATATGAAGAAGCATTTAGTGCGGCATTAGAAGATAAAAAGGGCTATTTTGTGGGATTATCCATTGATACTATAGCGGATGATCTTAAGAATAAGTCAAAAACTATTTTAGCAAATAATGCAAAGTCTTTTGCAGCAAGTGATTTCAAAGAGTTTAGGCATATTTTTGAGTTGCTAGATAAAATAAGACAACTTAGGGGGTAATTATATGGACTTATACCAGAAAGATAATTATATTATAGATGATATAGAAAACCTCATAAATAATGAGGTTGAAGAGAATGTACACCTTGATTACAAAGCATCTGGTGCTTTGGACAAAGAGGATAAAAAGCGTACAGAGATAACAAAGGATGTTTCTGCATTTGCTAATTCCGATGGTGGAATTATTGTTTATGGAGTTTCTGAAGAAGATCATAGACCCAAAGGATTTAGTCCTATTGACGGTAGAATATACACGAAAGAATGGTTGGAGAATGTAATACAACTGATTCAACCAAGAATAGATAACCTGAAAATATATCCAGTCAGAATAAATGATTTGGAACAATCTATATATGTAGTGAAAATACCAAGAAGTGGAAATGCTCCACATATGGCAAGGGATAAACGTTATTATAAGCGATTTAACTTCAAGTCTGAGCCAATGGAAGATTATGAAGTTAAAGATTTGTATAATAGAACCTCAATTCCGAAATTAGAAATAACTGGCTGCCTTTTTAGCCATAGGGAAACTGATACTGAAATTGAATACGAATTAGTTGCAGGAATTGCTAATAATGGTAATCACGTATGTGAATCATACAAATTAAATTTCTATATTAATACGGCAACATATTGTAATAAGATATCATATAAGCCATTAGAAGTTAAAAATTCATTTACTATCATAGGAAAAAATAGATTGAAACTAAGTTCTCCTTCACAAGAGCCTATTTATCCAAATGAGCAATTGGATATGGGGCATTTTGAAATAACAGTAAAGAAAGAGAACAACGCCCTTTTTTTAAATGGACTTATTATAGATATGATACTCTTTTATCCCGGTGGTAATTATGACTTAGCTTATATTCCTTCCACAAAAGAGTTTATTGAAGGACGAGAAAATATTAATAAGGTCTTGGATAATATATAATAATATGGGCAAAACAGTAACAACATATTTAATAGACGGAGACCCCAAAGGGACCCAGTATGTGTTCATCAGTAATAAAATTTGCCAGATGTATGTGATTCCTCGTTCTAATCTCTCTATTCTGAATGAGCGACAGGAATTGCAGACACCGGCATTTTATATCTTATTGGGTGAGGATGAGGCAACAAAACCAAAGGCTTACATTGGTGAGACGGAGAATTTCCGTGAACGTGTGAAAGACCACGATAGCAAGAAAGCGTTCTGGCAAAAGGCATTGCTTTTTATTTCTAAAGACGCTGCTATGACAAAGGCAGATGTGCAATACTTGGAGCATCGAGCCATCGCAGAGGCAAAGGTATCAAACACTTTTGTCCTGAATGAGAATAAGCAAACACCAAAAGCTCCCAATCTACCCGAGTACAGAAAGGATGACATGGAAGGATTCTTTGAAGATGTAAAGTTCCTTACGTCCTTTATTGGTTGCAATATCTTTGATGTAGCAAAGCCAAAGGAGGAACATCTGTTTTATACAAAGGGGCGTGGTTGTGATGCCAGAGGTTTCTATGATGCCAACGGATTCACTGTTTTAAAGGGTAGCATTGTCGCCAAATCGTCTGTTCCATCGTTTACATGGAAAGAGAAACGTGAGAAACTACTTTCGGAATATACATCTGCAAATGGAGACAAATTATTATTGGAATCCGACAAAACATTCTCCAGTCCAAGTACAGCTGCCGACTTCTGTATTGGCAGTAGCAATAACGGTTGGCTTGTATGGAAAGATAAGGATGGACAAACTTTAGATTCGGTGTATAGAAAGCAATTGGAATAGAAGTTTTCTCAATATAAAAAACGTTAATATGTGCAATGAACGTGAGTTTAACATAGAAGAATTTGACGAGTATATCCGTCAGGGAGAACCGGATAAGAAGGAAAAAGCCAATATCTGACAAACAACGATACAAAGAATATGAAGGATAAAAGAATTTATGGCATGTTTGGTCCGAAGATAAAGGCCATGAGACTGGAGCATGGATTGAAGCAACGACAGTTGGCAGAGTTGCTTGAGACGGACATGCCTATGTATAGCAAGATGGAGTTGGGAGCACGGCGTGTAAGGCGTGACCAAGTTCCCAAGTTGGCAGAGCTGTATAAGGTTGACGAGAGGGAACTGATGAAACTCTGGCTGGCTGATGGAGTGTATGCCATCTTAAAGGAAGAGGACGAAACACTCCGCTTAAATGCCATTGACTTGGCAAAAGAGTATTTTCTGGCGAACGAAGGAATGTAATCATGGTTAAGCCAAGGATGCAGACAAGTGGAACAGGACGTAAGACAGATGCATCATACCATCTAAAGAAAAAGACTACCTCATTGGTGAATCGCCAAGGAGGTTTTGAAGGTGTTTCCATTTTGGCAACACCTCGGCCTTTATCCGTTCATATGAACTTCAACTTGTTTTCGCAGTCTCATAAGATTGCGAAAACTTGCTTAAAATGGGGGCGAACTCAAACCGATTGTTTTCGCATTGTTTTCGCAAAACGAAAAATCAGCAACTCAAAAACTTCGTAAGTTGCTGATTTTCAGTGTGGACCAGCCAGGGCTTGAACCTGGGACCTCCAGATTATGAGTCGGTTTTGCACATATTTCATGAAATTACAAATAATGTTAAAGCACTGAAAATAAACGCTTTAACATGTTTGACTATTTCCAAGAATTTCGTAAATTTGCAGCAGTTTTCGGGCGTAAAGGTCACCTGAAGGTCACCCCAAATGACAACTGACTATAGTCTGTAAGCCCGATAAAATAAGGACTTTTTAAAGAGCAACGTCATGAAATTAGAGAAAAATAAGGCAATAAAAGACCAAAATTTGGCTTCTAACACCACGTCTAAAGGTAGCCGAGGCGAGAAATGCTTGGCAAAATTCACATCCTCCAACGGAAGTGTTTTTGGTTCATTGATTCTTGATATACGCAAGGCTGGCGATTATAGTCAGCCCTTACCTGTTGCAGTTAGGATTGCCTATGAGGGCAAGAAGGCTTTTCTCAGAGTTGGCGAGAAATATACGATGGAAGAGTGGATTCAACTCTGCGATTATGAGAAAGCTGGAAGAAGGATTCAGCTGGCAGAACGGAATGAACTGAAAGCATTGATGGATAAAGTCAAAGAACTGACAAACCAACTTATCAGCGAAGGTACTTTCTCTATCAAGCGGCTTCAGGACCGTTATCAAGGGAAGAAAGATGACACGACGAGTATTTACCGGATTTGGGACGAATATCTTCAAGAGAAAATTGACAGTGGCAAGGCTGGTACCGCAAGAGTAGGCAAGGATGTAAGAAACAGGTTTGTCAAAGACAATGGTGAGCACGTTGAATTTAGCGACATTGACAGTTCGTTCATACAGAAATGGACAGAAACGATGAAGAAAGACGAACTGAGCGTCACCTATATTGGTATCGTACTGCGCACGTTCCGTACCATCGTTAACATAGCCATCAATCGAAATCTGATAAATGGCAGCACTAAGGAGATGTTTAAGGATTCTGGCTATAACAAGAAGACGAGTCGCAAACACGAATTCCTCGATGTGACAACGATGAGTCAACTTTATGACTTCTGGGAGAAGAATGAGGCGAAGGATGACAAAGGTAGAGAACTCTATCCTCCAAAGGCGAAGTATGCTCTGTTTCGCGACCTTGGCCTATTCCTCTTTATGTATCTTGGTGACGGGCAGAACCTGGCTGACACGCTACGCTTGGAATATGACGGATGGTATTTTGCTACTCATGGAAAGCAATTGCGATTTCTCCGGCATAAGACAAGGGATCGCAATGAAGATGCCAGCGAGGTTATTTTCCCTGTTACACCCGAAATCAAGAAGATACTCGACAAGTATGCTAACGAGCCTAAACAGGGAAGCCGTGTATTCCCCATTATGAGCCAAGGCATTACTCCTGATAAAGAAATATGGGTCATCCAGCGTTACAACAAATACATCCGCAAGCATATGGAGATTGTTGCCAAACTTCTTGGTCTGGAACAACTGCCTACACCTACATGGGCGCGACACAGCTTTGCCACGAACCTGAATAACTCTGGTCGCGTACCTTATAAATATATAAGTGACAGTATGGGACACAGCAGTAGTGGGGACATCACCTCAAACTATATAGGAACATACCCATTGGAGAAGATGCTGGAATACAATGCCTACCTTCTCAATGAAAACGGAGGAAAGAGCAGTAGTGCAATGCTATTGGAACAGCTTCAAGGCCTAAGCGAGACAGAGCGGAGAAAGATTTTGGATGCCTTATCCAAGTCAATTAAGTGACAACGCCAACTAAAAATGTCGGGCCTGTTGACCCGTTTTAACAAAAAAACAGTAATTTTGCAGTAAATTAGTATAGACATGAGTAAGTTGATACATATAAACAATGAGTATGCTGAGTGGGTAAAGTCTCTCAGCCTGCGTTTCCGTCAAAGTCAGGTTAAGGCGGCAGTGAAGGTGAACAGTGAAATGTTGAAGTTTTACTGGTCATTGGGCAAGGATATAGTGGAGCGTGACATGGAGAACAAATATGGGTCAGGATTCTTCAAGAACCTAAGTCTCGATCTGAAGGATGAGTTCCCTGATGTGAAAGGATTCTCGCCTACCAATCTTGGCTATATCAAAAGATTCTATTTGCTGTATTCCAATGCTTTTGACTTTCACCCCCAACTTGGGGGCAAATTCGCTCAAACGGTTGATTCTGAAAATTACCCCCAAGTTGAGGGTAATTCTAAACATGCTATTGTTCAGAATGTTGAAGATGGTATCATGGCAAAAGCGTGTCACGATATTTTCTCTACCCCATGGGGGCATCATAAGTTGCTTATAGATAAATTCCTGAAAGCTCCAGAAAAAGCTATATTCTATGTACATAAGACCGTTGAAAATGGATGGAGCCGTGCAGTTCTTGACAATGTCATCGATACAATGCTGTATGAACGTGAAGGAAAAGCTGTTACCAATTTTCAGTCGGCACTGCCTGCCCCATTAAGTGACCTTGCTCAAGAACTCACACGTGACCCGTATTTATTCGATTATACTCAGATTCGTGGGAAATACGATGAGACAGAGTTGAAAGATGCGTTGATGACCAATGTACAAAAGCTATTGCTCGAATTGGGAAACGGCTTTGCCTTTATGGGAAGAGAATATCGAATGGTTGTGGGTGGCGAAGAGTTCTTCTGCGATATGCTGTTTTATAACACTCATATCCATAGTTACGTCATTGCGGAGATCAAGACCCAAAAATTTGAACCATCTTTCCTCGGACAACTTAGTGGATATGTTTCCTTTGCTAACCACATTCTAAAACGCGAAGGCGACAATGATACCATTGGGTTGCTTATTTGCAAGAGTAAGAATGAAGTGATGGCACGTTATGCCCTTGAAGGTTATAACCAGCCTTTGGGTATATCAGAATATGAACTGTCTAAGGTATTCCCAGAGAATTTCAAGAGTTCTCTCCCCTCTATCGAGGATATTGAAAACGAATTGAAAGAGAAGTAGTTATGATGGGTTTTATAGAGGTAAAAGTGGGCGCCCGTAATCATAGCAAGGAAGGACGCCAGTTTACAGTACGTATAAGCCGTCCACTTACTGCCTCGGAAGCAGGGAGTAACACAGATTTGGCAGTAAGTAATAGCGAAAAGGCAGTAAGTAAGCAGGGGTATGTAACCATTTAACAGAAGAGGATGTAAGTGATATGGAAGCATATGATTTTCTCCATGAGTGGGTGAAACCTATTATCAAGGGCGACTATCAGGATTTCAGCTCAAAGAAAGTAGAGGGTTATTCTCTCTTTGTCTCTGAGTATAAGAAGCCGCATGTACAAGCTATGGTCAGGGCAGATATACTGGAACTACTGCAAAACGCAGAGCTCAAAATCAGGGAGGTGACAAAAGATGAAGCCAATCTGTTCAAGTCACAAATAAGCCGTTGGTATGTCAACGGTTTTACTGATACTTACAATGGCTGCCGAAGAAATGACTTGAAACATCCTCTTGAACATCACGATTACTTGACCCTGGCAAAAAAGTTTAAGCCAGTAGAGGATTTGGATAGTGGTAATTGGAATAAGGATAAATTCCGTAAATACACTATAAGCCTCGGTCGGTATGAGGGAATTCTGTTCTATATTGCTGAAAGAGAAACAACCCTTTCTACGAAAGACAGCCCGAAAGACAAGGCTAAGGCTCCAATAGACGTTGAGAACAACACTCCAGAAGAAAAAGCAGCTCCAAATCCAGCACCAAAAATTGATTTCTCGACAATGCCCAGCTATCAATCGATAAGGGATGATGGCCCAGATTTACAGTGTTTATATAGTTTCCTTCGAGAAAGCAAAGTCGTTACCAATGCCGATGAGAATCTATTTATCCAATATGTCACTCACGCATATTTCTCTCCTCTTTATCTAAACGGTAAGAAAGTTAATATCCGATATACCATTGCTCAACTAAAAGCTTATTATGATGAGGGATGGCTAAAAGCAGTCTGTGAGAACATCAATGTTACAGAGAAATATATAACACAACGACCACCAAGTGATAATTTCAGGAAAGCATTCCCGTCCCTAACCTTCAAAAAGTAAAAATCCACACTCCACACCACACTTTTTCCACACCTCAAAAGGGTGTGGATTTTTTGTATTATATTGATATTCAGTCCGTTTACACAAATATCCGAATCCACATATTCCATCGTATCAATATCAAAAAAAACACCGAAATTTGCAAAAAATTTCAAGAAATAAATAAAAATATTAGGATTATGGAGAACATCGTTGTACTTAATGAACAGCAGTTCGAAGACATCATCTATCGGACTGTCAGCCGGTGCCTCGCAGAGAAGAACATCGGCAACTTTGAGGATAGCCCTGTTGAAGAGGGCTACTATGATCGCAGCGAAGTCTGCGGTGAGTTACACATCTCTTATCCTACCCTATGGCGAATAGAGAAGTCTGGGCTTCTTCGCAGCCAAAAGGTGGGACGGAAGAATCTCTACTCTAAACAGGAGGTCAATGACCTGATAAAGTCTGGTAAGCTGGCAGAATATAAACCGAGTAAGAAATGACATATATAGGTTATCTAAATCGGTTTTGGAGTGTTCACGAGGAATACATGTTCTCCTCAACAGCAATAGCACTCTATGCTTACCTCCTCAACGAGTGTAACAGGCGGAATTGGAAGATGCCGTTCCCTTGTTCTACGGTTGTAATCTGCGACAAGTTGCATGTGTGCAAAACGGCATTGACTACAGCCAGGAAGCAGTTAGCTGATGCTGGTCTCATCAAGTTCACTGATGGTCGCTCACGCCATATGCCGCCCAAATATACCCTTTTGGAATGGACGGATAACTTGACGGTAAAGCGGACGGATGGCCAGACGCTATATAATACTAAAGATAAAGACGACATACAAACCGAGAGAGAGAAGGTCGTCCCGACGGTTGCTGATGTCGAGTCTTATATGGCTACATGCGTGATACCCGAAGGATACGAATTGAAGATAGGACTCCCTCAGCGTTTCCTTGACTATTATGAATCCAAGAATTGGATGGTAGGTAATAGTCCTATGACTGATTGGCAGGCTACAGCTCGTAAATGGACACAAGATACTCAGAATTTAATTAAGAAGGACAATGGAACAGATAAACGTAACAAGGAATGTGGAAGCACTGATAACCGGGCCGAAGCAAGAAACTTCGTCGAAGAGCTCGAACAGCGTACCCTTAGCTCTGCTAACGGCGAATGAGCAGTTGTTCTTGCAGAGGTTTCCGAGTCTGGATAAGGTCTATAAGGCCTTCGGTCCAGATTCTTGGAGATATGCACTGGAGCATGTTGATAAGGCTGTGAATACTGCCGTTCCAACATTAAACCGTCTTAATCTGATCTATAATACCAAGGATGCAGATATGGCTCTTTTCTTGAAGCATTTCTTGGGATATTACTTGATGGTGGAAAGGAGTGGCAAAGAACTCGGGAAGGATGTCTGTACGAATGTTGCTGCAATATTCCTCGGTCGCAATGGTGCTGAATGTACGCCTGTCAAACTGCTCTGTTACTTCGCAAACTATCCTGAATTCAAGGACACGTTCCGAGAGTTCGATCCAGAGGACATCATCATACAGTACAGCAAGAAGTTCAAAGAATGGTGGGGAAGTCAAGTGGCTAAGTATGGCTACACCATGCAGAAACCTCAGACTGATGACAAACAGCCCTGCGGTCTTGATGCTCTCAAACTAACTGTTCGAGGATGGATAGAGAAAGGTGAAGATCCACGACAGAATAATCTCTATAAGTTATCTCATGGCGTTACCGATGAGATGATTGCTGAGGTAGAGAAAGAAATTGTATTGGGTGTGTTCTGACAACGAGAAGATGAAATATAATGTGTGATGAAAAATATGTGTAACCCTTAATTTATTAAAGTTATGAAGACAACTGAACGTATTCCGTTTTTATCGAACGTGCTCATTGTGGCATGTTCACGAATGAACAACAGTGAAGTAGGTAAGTTGGTAAAGGCTGTCGTAGCATACGCTACCGATGGCACACGCCCAGCGATGGATGACCTCCGTCTGGAGACATACTTCGATTTGATTGCTCAGGATCTTGATTCCCTGCGAATGGCAGCTGAGGTGAAGAGCCGTAAGTGCAGCGAGAGTGCAAAGTGCAGGACAGCCAAGTCAACCGCTCGGCCTGCCAATGTCTCAAAGAAGACAATCGACGACCCATCTCCTTCATCAGCGAACGAAAGGAAGGACAGGAGTGATAGCGATTTCAACGCCAATGACCCCACCTCGTCTTTTGAACGCCTGAAGCAAGTTTATGCCAAGACGGGTAACAACGAGGCGCAGGCATTCGATTCTTGGAAGCAATTGACGGCAGACGAACGAACTGCTGCATTCGCTCATGCACAGCGATTGCAAGGTGACCTCGCATCTCGCTCTTACCTGTTCATCTATCTGCGCGACAAGGAATGGAACAAGACGGGCGTGCCGCAGGGTGGACTACAATAATAGTCCACAACATATTAGGGGTAATAATGACAATTCTGCCATTTTACCCCAATATGCCAAAGGCTGTCTGCCCTTGGAACCCGACCAGGAGTGACCCTCTCCTGGACCACCGCTCAGGGACTGCGCCCCCAAGACCCCCATATAATTAACGAAAAGAATAAGGCAATGCAAATATGTGAGAAACAATACCAGTCGCTCAATATCTCCGCTTCTCCGTCCTTTGTCACAGCGCAAGGCCGGGAAAATGAGCGACGTGGATGGACTAAGGAGACATACGATGCCAAGAACAGAGAACCGGGAAATCGGTATGACTGGTCAAGAAGTCATCTCAATTTTGAGGTTAAAAGAGGAAAGAAGATTGGCAAGAAAAAAGGTAAGCCTATCTATGCCCGTCCCACTATCATCCCTCTCGGTACGCAGAAAAAGTCATTGAAAGAGAGATACGACGAACGGCTGAAAGAATTAAAGTTCAAGCCGTGGTCGCCCGATGCACCTAACCAGCCAAACACTTGTGTTGATTTTGTGCTCAACGGTGACCATGACCGCATGACGGAGATTGCTTTCGGCAAACCGATGGATTTTGACTGGCGCGAGGACAATAGTTCCGTCACGTTGGCAGACGATCCAAATCATCCGGGTTACAAGCAAATCGAAACCTTGGCACTGGAGTATTATAAGTTCCTCTGTCGTAAATTTGGTGAAGAGAACGTACTCGGACTTGAATGTCATTTGGACGAGACTACCCCACATTTCCATGCCTTGGTGGTTCCTGTAGCTGAGCGGAAGCCTCAAGGCAGGACTGGTGGCTATGACCTCGATCCTGATATTGAGCCAGACGGCAAGGAGCGCCCCAAGCATATCATAACCCGTCAGTACGAGCGTTTGACCGAGGAAGAGAAACGCTTTTATAAGCCTGCTGTGAAGAAGAAGGTTCCTATGGTCAGCTATGCCCATTATTTTGGCAAGACCAAGTATCAGGCGTATACATCATATAAACATTGGCATACCATGCTCTACGAGGAAGTCAACAGTAAATGGGGATTGGCACGAGGTGAAGATACATCGCTGATGACACCAGAAGAGCGCAAAGAACATCGCAAGAAGAGTAAGAGAAAGCTGGAGCAGGAGAGGTTGGAGGCATTAAGAAAGGCTGACGAAGCAGAACAAAAAGCAGAATCTGCCACTAAGGAGTATGCCATAATTCAAGATAAGCTCCAGCAGGCTGGACGTATACAATCCCTGGTCGAAGACGACATTCGAGAAGGACGTAAGCAGGTGGCCAAGATAGTCACACAGGTGGAAACTGCCCGCATAGATCTGAGTGATGCCAGAGCAGAGAAGGACAAGGTTCAAAAGGAGAAAACTGTTTTGGAACAAAGAGTCGAAGAGCTGGTTAATGCTGTCGGCGACCCCAAGGAAGTGGCCGACATGGTGAGTTTCGACAAAATGGTGTTCGCTTATAACCCAGAGACCAAAGGAGCCATTATCGATAACTTGAAAGCTAATGGCAAACTTAATGTCACCATCATGGATGTCATCACCGCTGCTTTTGAGGAGATAGACAAAATCAAAGCCCGGAAGATAGGTTTCTTCGATGATCCTAAAGAAGTCAAAAAGAAGCGTGACGCAGACATCAAGTCCGTGATGACCGACATGCAGACTATCCTCCGCTGTTTTGCTTCCGTTCACAAAGACGAGTTGACACGCAGAAGTCGCGCTATCGTCAAGCAGGAAATGCGCCAGAATGCCATAGCCATCAAGAAGATACACCAATACGATGAGATGGCCAAACGGGGCATTACCATAGATTCCTACGAGAAAGCTAAAGAGAAAGCCGCCAACTACGACAACATATCCAACGTACAGGAAACTATCTGGCCAGGGCTCTGGAATGCTGTTCAAGTCATCATCAATCCCCGACTCGACAAATACGTCATGAATGATAGGGAGAAAGAAATAGTGAGGAAGGCACTCGGCGACAAGCCCAAGGAGCGGCTGACCAATGCAGGATGGATGTTGAAAGCTGTTGATGCGATACACGACATTGCTGTTGGAACCAAGGCCGAAGTCTATCAGATAGGAGCCGAGTCTGCCATAAACTATCTGGTGAAGATGGGCTTGAATCTGGCTGAAGGGGTGGCGGAGAGAGCCGCAGAGGTTGCTGCTACTACAGCCTGTCTATTCTTTGGCTGTGTTGATGCTGCTACAACTATCTCTCAATCCTGCGGTGGAGGAGGATGTGGCAATGAATTGCCAAGGAAGAAGGATGATGAGGACGATTTGGCCTTTGCCCGCAGATGCCATCAGGCAGCAAAGACAATGGTTCTTGGCAGTCACAAACGAGGCTATCATAGATAGCCAGATTAGTAATCTTCCTGTAAATAGTGGTATATTAAAGTTGAGTCGGAAAGGAAGATTTCACGGAATCCGTACTGAATACCGAGGCTACTGATGGCAAAAGTGGTAAGGTACTAATCAACAAGTGATATGGGTTTCATAGGGAAAATCCCCACAACATTTTAGGGAATCCGTCTTTGCTGAATAGGATATTTCTCTTTCAAACCTCACCAAATTACACTAACTTTGCACCGTAAACAAGAAACAAATGTCGAACCATTTAAAGAATAGGAGACAAGATTATGAAGACAATGAATAAGGTGATCGCAGCCATGATGATGGCTATCACAACCGCAATGCCAGCAATGGCCGGTAATAAGAAACATACAAATCACGGCAAGAATACAACCGTTGTGGTAGTTACTAACGACAAGAAGGTTTCGCACTTTGACAAGATGAATAATAGAACCTCTCACTTCGATGCTTATAAGAAGCATGCCTATCGTCCTGACGTGAAGACCTGTACCTTTATGGTGAGCCGTCACGATTCACACAGGAAAGTAGTTGCTAAGGTTGAGCACATGAAGGGCGTTATGGACACCAAGTGGAATCCTCGTACTCGCGAAGTAACTATCATCTATGATGCCAAGGTTACATCAGCTCGTCATATCAAGCACTTCATGGCATAGCCATTCTACATACAATCCCAAAGAAGTCCCGGCTTGCATCTGCAGGTCGGGCTCTGATTATTAATAAAGTCATGTTTTGGGGGTATAGGAAAAACGTGAGTGGATCTGTTGTTATTAATAACACATTAGGTTATGAACGAAATGTGTTCTCCACAAATAATAATATCCCTAATAATTTATCGTATCCGCCAGCACCATTTATATTCATCCCAGTAAAAGGGTTCCTTTGGAAATAGATCTTGATTTATTAATGAGAGAGGTTTTACTGGCAAAACCTCTCTCCAAGTATCTCCTATTTTTTTGTATTGATTAATCTGGCAATCATTACAACCATAATGAGCTTCTACATAAATAGTCTGCATCTTGTAATTGATGGTCGTATATGCTTTATGAACTGGACAACAAAGATTAATTCTTATCCAACAATAAGGTATATCGGATGACACGTCTATAACACACTTCCCTTTGTTGTCTGCTTTATATACCAAGATCTCACCATTATCTTTTCTCTCAATCTTTTCTACATTGTTGTCAAAATCCACATCATTGTAATATGTGCGATTATCATCTAACGTTACTTCATTAAATAAGAAGCTGTCATTAGCTTGAGTCATTTTTTGTTCCAATTCCCTACAAATTTGCTCAGACACTTCTTTCCCAAGATAAGCTCTATAGTTCTCACCGTTTTTTGAAGTTCTTATAACAAAGCATGAGCCTTTGCTAGTCATATAGACAGGAAATAGATTACCATGGCTATCTTCCCATGTAAATTTAGTCTTGATACAGCTGTCAGATTTAGTGGTTACAGTTTTTCGGGACGAATGTCCCATATTGGTGACTGGATATAAAAAAACGAGAAACCCACCTTCATCACGATGTGTATTACGTAGCATTATTTCTCCATTATTCCATCTGCACTTTCCGTAATATCTACCGTCGATTACCTCAGTTCCTTCCTCATATTCTTCTAAATCAGGATTACCGTATTTCTTAGAAATAGAGCTTTTGAGATTGTCAAAAGTTGCTTTGTCCTGAAGCGAAGTAAAAAGCACAACGTGTGTAATAACAGTTGTCCCATTTTTCTGCTCAAATTGAATATTTAGACCACAAGGAACACCACAAAACAACACTCGCTTTATCCCTTCTCTTTCATTGCCGAAATAATCAAATTCTTCAGTTTTTTCTACCATATTCTTAATAATCTCATCTTGATCTACTCCTTGCATAGATATTCCAAATAAAGATGGAATGTTTTCCTTTTCTGATAGTTCTGCTCGAGTTTTACTATGACTAGGCCCCCCTTGAACATTGTATAATGATACTATCACTGTTGCAAAGATTACAATTACTACGAATATTTTAAAACTCTGTTTCTTCTCCATAATATCCCTTTTCTTTAGATTGCCTCGTAGTACCAACGTTGACAGAACTTACGCTTATTCCATTCCCATCACTTTTCACACAGACTGCAGAAATAATTACATGACCTTGAATTGTATCCATGTAATAATCCAATTGATAAGCTTTTGGATTAGATTCATGATTACATCCAACACTAGTGATCAAAACCACTACTAACAACAGAACAACAAAAATCTTTTTTCTCATGATCCAAACAATTTAAATAGTAATTTTATTAATCCTTCTCCTAAGTTTTAAGCATTCCTTGCCAGAAAGATCTGCCTTCATAAGTGTCTTTCTGAAATCATCGTCAGAAACATTAGAGTCATTGAATGATAGCATGAGGCTTGCATTTTCTTCATCCTCAGACACTTCGATGGATTTTCTATTCCTTATTGCATCCTTTCTCAGAAGACAATAAGCATCAATACACTCTGGACAGATATTAATCAGTTGTTTGCAAATTGAAATATTGGGATTTCCTATCTGAGCATTAACCCTTGCCTCAAAAAGGAGCAATTTCTTATCAATGGCTTTCTTCTCCTCAGCCTCCTTAGAGGTGTTGATAATCTGATAGTTCATATCAAAAGCCTCGTCGTATCTACATAATTCATACAATGCACGTTCCTTGACAAACATCGCCTCCAAACAATTTTTTCTACTCAGTACCATATCTGCATAACCTATAGCCTCTTCATAACGATTACCATACAGACAGAAAACTGCATTAAGAAAATTACATGTCATACTGCAATCTTTAAGGAGTTTCACCTTCTTTGTACGTCCCATCAAATTCTTGTCATCAAGCATTATGTCGAACATTTTCTTGGCAATTAATGCTGCATTTCTCAGGTCATTTCGTTTTGATTTTGCAACAACCAAGTCTAAACAAACCTTTGCAGCCAAATCATATTCTTTCTTGGCCAGATGTTTATATACCATTTTGCCGATCTCTATTTCATCGTCAATCATGACTGCATCATTGAAGGAATTGGCAAATGCACGAACTTCAGGATTCTGCATGATATGATGTGGCATGATTGGATGACTCAATGTTAAACCCTCTAATGAGCGCATACGGCTGATGGCCACATAAGCCTGTCCTGCTTGGAATGTACCTCTTGACAGATCAAAATGCATGCGGTCGAACGTCATACCCTGTGACTTGTGAATAGTGATAGCCCAAGCCAACTTGATAGGATATTGAGTGAAAGAGCCTATAATGGTAGATTCCATCTTGCGAGTGTCGCGATTGTACTGGCTCTCGACATTCTCCCAACTTACCTTATGCACCTCAATCTCACCACCGTTTTCAAGTCTGACAAGAATCTTATTCTCTTCCAAGGCTGAGACCTTTGCAATCGTTCCATTCATGTAACCAGAATTTGGATTGTTACGACAGAAAATGACTTGTGCACCAACCTTTAATCTGAGTATTTCTGGAACAGGAGCATCATTATTCTTGAATTCATCCTTTATTTCTGCTCGATACAGGAACTCTTCTTCCTCAATCTCATTAAGTTTCTGCTCATTTATCTTCTCTGCCATATAGTTAAATGAGGTAAGGGTTACAGAGAAATCTTCATTATTCTCCTCTGTTCCTACGTGCTTATTAAGCAAAGCGAGATCTTCTGATTTTACCTCACCATTCCGCATTTTGTTGAGAATCGTTAGAAAATCCTCATCGCTTTGGCGATAAACCTTTTGGAACTCGATCTTTGGCAAGTTCATTCTCTTCAGAACGAAAGCCTTGTAGAAAAAAGGGAGTCCTGGCCCATACAGGTCGCGAAGCATTTCTGCATCCGCTGATCCCTGCTTCACTACTGGAGGAAGTTGGAACAGATCGCCTACAAACACTACCTGCTTTCCACCAAAAGCCATATTGGTTTCAAATGCCATTCTGAGGTATCTGTCCATGCCGTCAACCATATCGCTTCTGACCATAGATGCTTCGTCTACAATGATTGTGTCTACTTCCCTTAGAAGCATCTTTTTCTCAGGAAGAACTTCTAATTTTGTATGTGGTCCCATCGTCTGGAAAGGAAATCCAAAGAATGAGTGCATCGTCTGGCCACCAACAGCTATAGCAGCTATCCCAGTGGGGGCAAGAACTAAAAAATTCTTGCTGATCTCAGCCTGTATGCGCTTGATGAACGTTGTCTTACCAGTACCGGCCTTACCTGTGATAAAAAGGCAAGTGTTAGTATTTGCTACCAAGTCGAACGCCTTCTGCTGTTCAACGTTGTTCTTGTCGATTTGAATGTTTAAACTTTCCATATTATTTTTTTTTGTTTCTACCCTTTATGACAGAACAAGTCCAAAAGTTACAGTATGTCGTTCGATGTTTGCAAAATTTAACAAAAAAGCGGATGGAGTGTTTCACAACAGTCCATCCCATCTTACAACTATGAATATTACCTTTATATTATGGCTACAAGTGTTCTATTGTAATTGTTAGTTTATTGATGGCCTATCCGAGTATTGGTCAATCAATTTTTGAAACTTTTCCTTATTATAACCCATATCATTTGCAATGTTATATAAGAATTCATAAGCTTCCGCTTTGCCAGACATCTTGGTGAGATCATAGCAAGTGAGGAGGATGAACTCTCTTGATTTTGTATCTTTGATGGTCAAAACGGTGTCTATTAGCTTGTCTGCGTCTTGATATTTAGGTAAGGCAGCTGTAAGAGTTTCTTTATAATTGCCAATTCCGAACCAGATGGCTGATTGATATGAAACCATGTAAGCTGCTCCATCAGTTGTCAGGTCGTCATTATAACCAGCGAAGAATGCTATTAAACAGAGAGCCGCTTCTTTTTGCTCAAAAGTAACGGATGTTGTTTTCTCTAATGGTTCTGTAACCATGCTCATTTCTTTTTCTATTGGTTTTATAGATTCCTTCTTTACCGAAGGAACTGAACCGGAACTATTTTCTTTGTTTTCTTCACGTTCTCTCTTTAAATAAAGTAATACTCCACCGATTCCTATCCAAAAAAGTGGACCAAATACGCTATTACCTTTTGATGCAGCACCTAAGAAAGCCAGTGCGCCAATTACGATAAATACCCAACCTGCTGTTCTCATAATTCTTTTCTTCTATTTATTTGTTATCTTCTAGCTTCTTTGAACATGCTACGGCTATAATGCCTACAAGCAAATTAACCAGTGAAAGGACAAAAGCCAGTCCAAAACCAATTTTGCGAGTTCTACCCCAGCAACCAACTGCGTATGCTAATGATACTGCAATAACTAAGAAAAATATAGTCTCCATAAATCAAAATTTAAATTGTTATTAATGTTTGTTTCTACCCTTAATGACATATAAAAGCAAAAGGTTAACAGTATAGATGAATTTTTTAATTTGATTGTAAAAACAACTCAAAACTCTCAAACACCTTTTCATCCTTATTGGCAGGGAAAGTCCATACTTTCTTCTGTTTGCCAGATGCTATCACTGTAATCGTTAGTGGTTTGTGCTCCGTGATTGGGGCGTTTAGTCTTACTATTACATTGACTTCATTTCTTCTGTATGTTGATTCAGGGAAATCCGTATTGTAAGTGTTATGTTTAACCAATTCAAATCCTTTATTCTCAAAATATCGGTTAATCCACCTGGTATGTACGAGAAAATCAAACGGGTATTTCGAACGGAATCCTAATTCTAAGAGGATGGCAAAAAGCAATAGGAAGTAAATAACACCTCCAATAAGTATTACTATTATCAACCATGTCCACATCTCGTAATATATGAGAATTCCAAGAAGTCCAAGATGAACTAATGCTAGTATGCACGATTTTCGCATTTCCTAGGTGAATTATCAGTGAATGATACTATAGAATTATCCATTTTCGCTAATTAAATATTGAAGCAATGCCACTGATGATGGCTACAAAAAGAAGGAACATAATCACTCCTAATACTTGTGCCAAGATTGTTGATCCAATAAAACCTAAGAAGCTGTTAGAATGATAGATTTCCTCACCTCTCTTGTTTACCATTGTGTAACGAGTCTTTGTTTCCATAACTATGAATATTTAAATTGTTATTAATGCTTGTTTCTACCCTTTATGACAGAAATAATGGAAAGGTTAACAACTCATCGTATTCATTTTCGAAAAAAAAGATGGCGTGTTTCTCAACAGACCATCTTTCTAGCGCCGTATGATTTACATACTTATGGAAAGTTATTGTAATTGAGAGTGAGTTATTCACCTATCAACTCGAAATAGCCAGTAAGCTCAATAATCCTCAATGGACTGAGCATGGCAAATCGAATACATGTTTTGTTAGCAAAGATTTCACAGACAAGCGGATCTGTAGGGTCTTGCCAACTAAAGTTATCAGGAAGGCGACCATACATAATACGATCTTCAAGAATGTCACCACGCTCAACACCAAACACTGGTAGCCCAAAATTCCGTTTCATATTCATGGGCATATTCCCTTCCAAGTGGAACATGGCACAATTATTAATCACTTTAGAGATGATTTGAATGTCTACATTCTGATGGCCAATACAAATACCATCTTTGTACTCTTCATAACGTGTTGCTCTGAACACAAATGGGGTAAGATAAATACTCTTCATAACTTCTATTGTTTTTTACGATAATTGCTATTTGTTTCTATATCTCTATGACAAATAGCAGTAAAAGGTTAACAAACGATAGAAAAAAGAGCATCAAATTAAACTTTTTCTCTTTTTTTATTTGCTATATTCCATAACCAAGTTTTGATTTATTAATCGAGGATCTTTTTCCATCATTTCTTTCACCGTCCCTATCCATTTGCTGTCTTTAGACAGCTCATGATTAGATAGAACTCGGTTTATATAATAGGATAAAGCACCAAAGTGCTTACCACCTTCTACTATTTCTTTGTTGACCTGATGAGATCTACAAGCCTCTATAAAAACTACTTTTCCAAGTGATGGTGAGGAAGGTATGTTATAGTAATTGCCTTTCTCTAACTTTTGAGGACGATAATATTTGCCACTACGTGTAAAACCAGCTTTCGTGCCTCGAATTACATCATCTTCAATTCCCATGGAAGCCTTTCCTGCATGGCATGCATCTATTACGACATATAGCATTCCTTTTGTACCGATTACCTTTCTAATTCTTGTGCAGTACTCATGCAGCTCGTCGTCTATCAAGTGGTTCTCTCCCTCGTATTTTCCCTTGGTATATTCAATCGGTGCGTCCACAGGCACAATAGATTCGTCCCAACCGTCATCCTCATCACCACTTTCGTCCTCGAATGGTTGTCCATGAGTGGAAAAGTGTAGATAAACAATGTCGCCAGTTTTACATTGAGATATCAACACTTTCAAGGCTTTATCAATCCCTGTCTTAGTAGCTCCTTTGTCATACAAGCATGATACAGATGCACCCCATTTTTTAAGGGTAGGACACAACATGTCAATGTCGTTTTTGCCATGAATATTATTCCATCCGCCATATTTATTGACACATTGATAGTCGGAAATACCAACTAGTAAGGCTCGTTTGTTTTGAGCCATAACCAGTTGTGTAAAGATTGATATTGTCACGATAAATAGTATTCTCTTCATAACTGTTTCATTCTATTAAGATAAATGAATTACGAGTATCTTCATCAGCATTATCCATAGCTTCCCCAAACGAGTCATAGATGGACTTTCCGATTGTAAGATTCTTGTAGAAATTAATCATGAATGATTGCGTTAGCTCATCGTCCACTTTCTTTAGACTTACAATCATATTTTTTGCACCTGCAATCCGAAATGCTCGTTGAAGCCCCCAAACGCCATCTATATTGGTTTTACCTAAACCTGTATCGCAAGCCGATAACACAACGAGTTTTAGATTTGGGAAATGTAGGTTCTCTATTTCATCACATGTCAGGATTCCATCATCCATATTGTCCAATGTGTCACCATTAAGTCCTCTGTTTGCACCAGTAAACAAAAGACCTGATTCATAGTTATCAGAATTAAAGAATCCGTGTGTTGCAATGTGTATAATATCAATATTTTTCCTACTGAAATCCTTGATTACAGACTCAGTGGCATTGTTTTCCGTATATGCTTGTATTTTAATATTGTTTCGTTTGAACATATCAGAAATAGAGTCTATTTCAATCTTTGTTCCTGGTAAAGGTTGCCAGACAGTACCTCTGCTTTGTGAAGTTTCTGTTGTTGATTTATCATTGAATCGTGGATTTCCTATTGCTACGACATTCTTAATGTTAATTCTATTTTCTTTGCGAATGTTGCTTAAGTTTAGAACGCGATGAACCTCTATATTTGGAAAACTACTTCTAAAAAAAGACTCTATTGGAGTAATAGACATCGTTTCAGAAGGAGAAAAGAAAACTCTTTTTGCCCCCTTAATATTTGACGAAACTTTTTCTAAAGATTCATGAGATAATGTTTTAACCCCATCTGCAAAAGTAATTCGTTTGAGTTCTATAGGTTTATCCTTTTTGATAATATAAGCGTAAATAGTTGTAGTGTCAACATTGATAAAGTCTATAGCGACATCACCTTTTAAAAGTTTCTTCTTTACGTATGTTATGTTACTATTGACAATATTTTTTAATCTTTTTGTTGATAAATCATTATATACGATACTACGGCTAATAGAATCCGGGCTACTTATAATATGATCAGAGACACTAATTGCAGGTTCACTTCCTTCTTCGGTGTTTATTCCATGAGACTGAGATGTCTCTGAAACAAGAATGTTTTTCCCTAAACGCGATAGTTCGTCATTAATTGCTTTTGTTGTTTGTGTTAAGCGACCTTTGCAGAAAAGAGAAGCATTCACTGCATTCTCTATAGATTTTGGTGTACAGGCATATTGGGCCAAACTTATCTGCCAACCTTTGAGAAGTTGCAAAAAATTCACCCTTTCCTGGTCTGTTATATGATACCATTTTGATTCAACATCTTGGTACCATATAGATATATATTTATCTTCCGTAATATCAAATTTGTCATATTCACCTAATTCCTTATATATATCCATAAGGTCTCCATATATGCGTGTCCCTGCAATAGAAAAATCTGAGGAAGACAAATAACTTTCATAATAAGCAGCAGCTTTCTTTAAATCTTTTCTAGAATACTGCTCGTACAGTCCCAGATAATAATCTCTTTCATGTTCGCACTCTTGGGGCAATTTTGTTGATTTTATTACTTCTGCTAAACTATCTGCCTTGACATCATATCCAAATCTGCTATATGTATCTAATAATTGAAATCTTCGATAAATATATGTGTTATTCATTTCTCCCTGCATTTGTTTTCTCATAGCCAAGGATTGCTCGGCAGCATAAACTAATTGAGAGTCATATCCATGAGATAACCCAAACATTACAGTTCTATCGCAGAAATCTAGAAAATCTATACTAATGTCTTTGCTATTTCGAATATATACATCAGAAGCATGTTTATATAATAGAGCTGCCTGTTCAACATCCATCACCGAATTATAGTAATCGGCTATATCCGCTATAATGTGAGCATACATTATGCTGTCTGAAGTGTTATTATTATCAAATATTTTTAAGGCTTGTTGAAGTGCGGAAAACCTAAGATGTAAATCTGGAGCGACTTTTGCCTTATTCATATAATGGGTTATTTGTCGATTAACCAAAAGTTGAACATTTTTTGAAGTCTCATATTGTTCAGCCTCGCAGAAAGTCTTATATGCTTTATTACGGTCTATATTAGCAAGAATATTAGCTTTTGTGTTTAAAAACGTATAATGATCGATTGGGTTATCTGTTTTTGGTTCATATTTATCAAGAAAATCCAATGCGACTTTTTCATTATTTTCATCAACCAAAAGAGATGATAAATTAACGGCATATAATGATTTCGTATTCCTATCATCTGCCTTATCAATAGCCTTTATAAAGGAAATTACTGCAGGTTCATTCATGCCCAACGATTTATAACACATTGCTGCTTGATTGTATATCTTGTGTGAAAAAACATTTGTAGAATCTGTAGCCGAGAAATAGTCATTACATAAAGAAAGTGCCTTGTGATATTTATTTTGCCTACGCAAGCTAAATAAATATCCCGATAATGAATTAACATATTCCTCAGAGTCTATTCCGAATGCATTTTGAGAAACCTGTACAGCAAGACTATCATAATATGCGACTCTTTCTATGTCATTACGCCATAAATCATAGCGATTAGCTTGCTCTATCAATTCTTTGTAATAGACAGCAGATTTCTCTCCATAATAATTTTTTGTTGCTTCAATGTTTTTATCATAGAATAACAAAGCGTTTGTTTTATCAAATAATTCGTGTTCATAGTAGTAGGCAACCCACAACCAATTATGGGTTTTGAGGGTCGATTTACTTCCATGAAAATGCCAATTCAAGTCATCTCGATTATTGCTTTGGGCAAAGGATATTGCTTTAATCAAGTAATCAACACAACGTTGAGGATTATTATAGATGGAGAAACCTGTGGAATTCCATTTGTAATAATCAAATATATCCTCAATGCTGAAGTTGGAAAATCTTTTAGAGTTTTCAATGATGTCAAAAATAAAGTAGTCTTGATGTTTTGACGCTTCATGACATAGTGTCTGTATGTCCAAGAATCTATTATCCTCAAATTCTATTATACATTTTGCGATATCAGACTTGTTCCTATCGGAAAGAATCTCGTAATTGGTATTTAAGAAATAGTTAATTATAGTCCTCTTGTCTTGATGTGAAATTTCTGTATCACTAATTAGTTTGTCAAAAAAAGCTAAAAAGTCATTGTTTTTATGATGCGTTATATACAATTCTGCCAGGACACAATATGCTCCGGCTAATTCATTTGAGTTATTTGATTTCTTGGCAAAATCAAAACGCTTTTGTCCCCAATATATTGCTTTATTAAAATCGCCTAAATAACTGTATACATCAGAAAGTCCAACAGTAAATATATATTCGTTTGTTTCAGCTTGATGATAGTGCATTTCCAGAGATATAAGGAAACTAATGAGATGCTTACGTTTCTTTATTCTAACATGATTATGTGCACTTTCAGTTAAAACGACACTGCAAGCATCAATTAGGTTCCTGTATTGCATAGATGTTACTCCATATTTGTTTTCTATTTGTGGAATGATTGTGTTTAGCCGAGTAGCGATACTGTCATAATATGAAACCATTAAAGAATCTTTCAGGTTATTAGCAACAAGATTGAGCAAAGCGTTTTCATATACAGTACTAGCAATGCCAACAGACGCTTCTGTAAATTTTAACCACTGCCAATCTTTTTCAAAAGACTGAGCCCGAACAATACAACAATTATTCAGAAGAATAATGACCAATATGAGTATCTTGTTTATTTTCATACGTGTATATCAAGATATTTAATCCCATTAATCATTGTAATGTTTTGTATATCATATCTTATGACGAAATCCATTAATCGCCTTCTATCATCTTGCGAATACCATGAAATCACCCAATGTGTTTCTGGCTTTGTTCGCCTAATAATTTTCTCTAAATAAGGCATATCTATGGATGAAAACGAGAATCCATACACATATATCCTTTCGACATCAAGGATATCATTAAAGAATTGTTGATTCTTTTCTATACACCCCTCTACATCTTTCTTCAAAGACACTATAGATTCTAACGAGCTCAAAGTTGCCAGATCTTTATGTTTTGGTGTAACTAACTGAATCCTAGTCAGCATATTTAGCTTCTTATTCCAGACTTCACCTATTCGTGGTTCGTGACATTTAAGCATATCATTCAACTCTTCTTCTCCTAATCCGTGACCAACTACCATTGAATCCTTGTCATCAATTACGCCATGGATATGATAAACACGCTTGGCATCTATCTCGTAGATGTCCTCAAGAGTCTTGGTATAGTTAAAAGTGAGGAATATGCTACCTTCGCTTGGAAATAGTATCTTTTTTTCTTGGGGTCTCTTCTCATACGCCTCTGACAACCATTTCTGAAAGTCATGTCTCAAAGAATCTTTAATACTGTCAAATTCTTCCATAACTTTCCGAGAGGTAAACTCTGTTTTTTCTTCTATCGAACCTTCTTTAATATATTCAGGGTCATATAAGTTCCCTTTTTTGTTGGCATAATAGCTAATGTTTAATTGGGCTAGGCTATTCTCAAAATCTCTCCACCAATTATATTCCCAGGCACTATTATAAACCTGAGTTAATTTAAAGAAAAGACCTGCATCGTTTTTCTTCACCCATTTCATGAAATCCTCAAAACCACACCGAATGTCATGATGCAGGTCAAAACCATTACCAATTATGTATAGGTTCTTGTATATCATAGAAAATGTTAATTATGAGCCATTATTGCCTCTCATTATCTATTTAAGACCTCTCTTATCTTATCACCAAGAGCCGTTCCTTCAGGATATACTTGTTTCATTTCCTTCAGGATTTCTTTGGCCTTGGCTTTCTCATAGTTCTCCAAATAGCCTATAGCAAGATTCCACCCAATATACGGAGAATAATCTGTATAATCATTGTAGGACTCCTGTTTTGACAGCTCCCATAACGTTTTGAGCCGAGAAGTGGTATTATCCAAATCTCTGTTTTGTGCTACATTATCGAAGAGAGCCTTCAGCTCTGATTCTACATCGGTGTTTAATTCTCCTCTTACAATAGATGAAGTTGGAAATGCATTAGCATATTCTTTTCCCAAGTTTGTTGTATCGTAATAGTCGTAGGATTTGAAACCGACAAATACAATAAACACCACTGATGCAGCAATAGCAAGCCATCTAGTTGAGCGATTCTTTCTGGCAGTTACCCGGTTGGCTATATTTCGTATCGTTTGCTCATCAGTTCGTTGGAACATTTCTTTCAGTTCTTCGTCAACTTGCTTCATCCCCTTTACAAGTCTTGCTTGGGCTATGGCCTGATTACGCAGTTCCTCATTATTCTTCAGTTCTATCTGGAAAGCATCTTCTTCATCAGCCTCCATAAGCCCTTGCATAAAACGACTTATTCGCTCGTCATTTACCAAATCTTTTTCTTGGATTATATTCTCTTTTCCATTCATAACGACTCTGTTTTAGAATAATGATTTGCTCATTTCGCTATACCTTATACGGAATTTCTCACAGCAGCGGTGTTTCGTAACCTTAACAGCATTCTCGCTCGCATAGTTAAACATTTCTGCAAGCATCTTCATTGAGTGACCATCGCCATAGTAGCCCCATAAAAGTTCGTTACAAGGTGAAGGTAAGTTTTTAACAATATCCCTTACTAGAGCTTCTTTCTCCTTTTGAATATTCTCATGGGCATCTTCCAAAGAAAGAATCCTTTCAACCTGATCTTCTTGGTAATCATGGTGATCCCTATTTGGATTTATCTCATATGGAGTCGTCACATATCTACTCTTGGATCTTAATAGCTCCATGGTCTTATTACGACAGATTGTCATGAAGTAAGTTGAACTTGACATGCCTGTACTGTCGAGGTTCACTTTGTTTTCTTTATAATTTTTCCACAAAATGACTAAAGAATCTTGGAATACGTCAGCACATTCATCCTCTGACAAAGAATATCGACTAATCAGATATGCCCTCGTCTTTTGCCATTGTTTTTTGGCAAAATCATCAAGAATTACTTCTATCTCATCCTTTTTCTTTCGTAAGCTAATAAGCATAACACATATTGAGGATTTCATTTATTCTTAATAATGGGACAAATATACGAAGTTTTTCTGAAAAATAGGGTTTATAGGGCGCATTTTACACATTATTTAATATTGAAAAGATGTAAACGACTATATTTATATGCATTTTTTGGTAACCTTTTCCTTTTCAAGAATACTCTTGAGATAACTGTTGATTTCAGAATGTATCTATGTCTCACTTTTGGGGCTAAAAGGTCACCTGAAGGTCACCTAAAAAGAAAAAGCACTTGCGAGAAACTCGTAAGTGCTTGATTTTCAATGTGGACCAGCCAGGGCTTGAACCTGGGACCTCCAGATTATGAGTCTGTTGCTCTAACCAACTGAGCTACAAGTCCGTATTTGCGGGTGCAAAGTTACATCAAATAAATGAAATATCCAAATTTTTTTATGGAATTAGCGAAAAAAGATGTATTTCTGGGCTTCACTCGAAGGTTCTTCCGTTCGAAAAAGACAAAAATGTTTGGCTTTTTTGCTCACAAATCAGCACCTCTGAGCTCCGTTCGAAGGTTCTCCTGCTCGAAAAAGACAAAAATGTTTGGCTTTTTTGCTCACAAATCAGCACCTCTGAGCTCCGCTCGAAGGTTCTCCTGCTCGAAAAAGAAAAAAATGTTTGGCTTTTTGCTCACTTATTCGTACCTTTGCCCGCAAAATGGAACAGGAAGCAATATATAATAATAAAGTAAAGGAGGGTCTGACTTCCACTGAGGTGGAACGTAGCAGGGCCGAACACGGTGAGAACGTGCTGACTCCGCCAAAACGTACATCGTTCTGGCGCCTCTATCTGGAAAAATACGAAGACCCTATTATCCGCATACTCTTAGTAGCAGCAGTCATTTCCCTAGGATTGGCAGTGTTCAGCGGTGAGTATGTCGAGACCATTGGCATAATTCTGGCAGTATTGTTCGCCACGACTGTAGGTTTCTACTTTGAGCGTGATGCAGCAAAAAAATTTGATGTGCTGACAGCCCTCGGCGAAGAGCAGCCCGTGAAGGTGATACGTGACGGAAAGCCTCAGCAGATAGCCCGCCGCGATGTCGTGGTAGGCGACGTCGTGGTGGTAGAGACAGGCGACGAAATCCCTGCAGATGGGAGGCTCTTCGAAGCTACCGACCTCCAAGTAGACGAGTCAAGCCTGACTGGTGAGCAACTAACCACAAAGAGAATTGCCACCTCCCAAGCTCATCACCAAATGGGGACTTTGACCAATTCCCATTCGGGAGGAAGCCAAGGAAGTGCTTACCCAGAAGACCTGTTACTCCGCTCATCAATGGTGATGAACGGTACAGGACGTATAATCATTACTGCTGTGGGCGACGATACAGAGATAGGTCACGTGGCCCGGCAGGCTACTGAGCAGACTGGTGTAAAGACCCCACTAAACCTTCAGCTGAACCAATTGGCAAAACTCATCAGCAAAGTTGGAACAGCAGTATCGGTATTGGCGTTTGTATTGTTCTTGGCTCACGACATTTTGACACAACCCTTGTGGCACACGTCCAACTATATTGAGATGGCTATGGTGGTGATGCGCTATTTCATGATGGCAGTAACACTGATTGTAATGGCAGTTCCTGAGGGTCTGCCTATGGCTGTCACTTTGGCCTTGGCATTGAACATGCGACGTATGCTACAGTCTAACAACCTGGTAAGAAAACTGTCGGCCTCGGAGACGATGGGTGCTGTGACCGTCATCTGCACAGATAAGACAGGCACACTTACAGAGAACCGCATGACAGTAAGTGATGTGAAATGTGCAAAGGAAGAGGGTAATGGTGAGGCATCAGAAGCCTGCTTCCAACAGCTCTATAAGGCTATTGCCTTAAATACTACAGCAGAACTTGACGGCGATGGCAAAGGCATCGGCAATCCAACGGAGACGGCCCTGCTGCGATGGACAAAGGAGCGTGGCGCGGATTATGCTGATCTACGCCAGCGGACCACCATCACAAAACGATGGCCTTTCTCAACAGAACGGAAATACATGGCTACCATAGCCGATCATACACTCTACGTGAAGGGAGCACCAGAAATCGTTCTTTCAATGTGCAGGCTCACAGAGGATCAACGGTCAGAGATTGGGCGCACACTTAGTGATTATCAGCATCGTGCCATGCGTACCTTGGCCTTTGCCATGAAACCTGTCTCTGAAGATATTGACAACCAAAGTTTTGAAGGACTGGACTTTCAGGGTATCTGCGCCATCAACGACCCATTGCGTCAGGATGTGGCACAGGCTGTAGCCGACTGTCAGCGGGCAGGAATAGAGGTAAAGATGGTGACAGGTGACACAGGTGTCACCGCCGTAGAGATAGGCAGGCAGGCAGGTATTCTACCCAGCAGCGATACGGTGTCATTTGACGGAGTTGGTCACCTGACGGGTACACATTTCTCAGAGCTGTCTACCGAGAAGGCAAAAGAAGCTGTACGTTCACTTCATGTAATGAGCCGGGCACGTCCAGGTGACAAGCAGCGGCTGGTAGAGCTGCTGCAGCAGCAAGGCGAGGTGGTGGCAGTGACAGGCGATGGTACGAACGATGCACCAGCCCTGAACCATGCCCATGTGGGATTGTCCTTAGGCTCAGGCACAAGTGTGGCTAAGCATGCAAGTGATATCACACTGATAGACGATTCTTTCCGTTCCATTGTGAAAGCTGTGATGTGGGGCCGATCGCTTTACAAGAATATCCAGCGTTTCCTATTCTTCCAGTTGGTAGTAAATGTCACTGCCTTGCTGCTGGTTATTGGCGGTAGTATTATTGGCACGGAGATGCCTCTGACTGTCACACAGATACTTTGGGTGAACCTGATTATGGATACGTTTGCCGCAATGGCACTGGCCTCGTTGCCTCCGTCGCGGGAAGTAATGAACGAGCAGCCACGAAAGGCTACAGACTTCATCATCACACCTACTATGGGCTGGGGTATAGCTATCATCGGAACATTATTCTCCCTGGGAATGTTGGGCTATCTGTGGAAGATTGAGCACGGAGGCATCAATACTCATGAACTGACGGAGTTTTTCACCGTGTTCGTCATGTTGCAATGGTGGAACCTGTTCAATGCCAAGATGCTTGGCTCTGCCCACTCCGCCTTCCGCTATCTGTACCGCTGCCGTGGATTCCTCCTGGTGCTGGTGATGATACTTGGTGGCCAGTGGCTTATCGTCACCTTCGGCGGAGAGATGTTCCGTACGGAACCACTACCCTGGCAATCGTGGCTTACATTATTCGCGGCAACGTCACCAGTGATGATCATTGGAGAACTCTACCGCTTCTTGAGACGCTGTTCAGGATACGGGGTGATACGGTAAAAAGAGAAGAAAGATGGAGACAATCTATTTCCCATGCACAGAGAACAGCATAAAGCCGCATCAGGCCGTGGCCGCCACCATTGGTTTTTTCGATGGGCTGCACTTAGGTCACCGTCATCTTATCAGCATGCTCAGGAAGATTGCAGAAGAACGGCAAATGGCTTCAGCCGTTGTCACTTTCGAATGCCATCCGCGCCAGGTACTCGGTTCCGATTGGCAACCTCAGTTGCTGACCACCCTTGAAGAGAAGAAATCCCTGATAGAAGCTGCAGGTGTAGACAAGTTGATTATACTGCGTTTCAACCGTGAGATGGCAGCCCTGTCCGCACACAATTTCATGGAACAAGTGCTGCTGCGACAATTAGGCGTACAGGTGCTTCTCACTGGTTATGACAACCGTTTCGGACACAACCGTTCTGAAGGCTTCGATGACTATGTCTCCTATGGTAAAGAGATGGGCATTGATGTTGTGCCAGGCACACCGCTGACGTTGCCGGAAGGAGGCAAGATCAGTTCCTCGGTGGTCCGTCGGCTGTTACAAGAGGGCAATGTTACGAAGGCTGCCCAGTGCCTTGGGCATTCCTATGAGCTTAGCGGCACTGTAGTGAGCGGACAGCACATCGGAACGGAACTGGGCTTTCCTACGGCCAACCTAAGTCCCGAAGAGCCTTTGAAGCTTATTCCCAAAGCAGGTGCCTATGCTGTAGAAGTACTTATCCCAACATCTTCCACACTTCACCCTGCAATGATGAATATAGGCACGCGCCCTACTTTTGACGGCCAGAACCAGACTCTTGAAGTACACCTATTAGATTATATAGGTAACCTCTATGGTGAACAGCTCACCGTGAGGTTCCGGCAGTGGCTGCGTCCAGAACAACGTTATGACAGCCGTGAGCAATTGATGTCACAGTTGCAACATGATGCTGAGAGAACTAAAGAACTTTTATCCACTCAACAATAACCCTTCACTACCTGTCGCTTATGAAAAAAGCTATTATCTATGCCTTAGCCTATTTAGTCATCCAATTGATAGCCTCAACCATTGTTAGTGGTATCATGATGCTCATCGAAGGAAAAGCCGTTCAGATGACAGCATCCATGTTCATTGTCTCAATTGTGCTGTCGGCTCTGACCACCATTGGTGTATTCCTCTTTCTCCACTGGGCAGAAGTGTCGCGTAACTGGATGCTGACACGACCTTGGGCCGTGATTCTATGGTGCTGCGTGGCAGCATTGGGAACCATCATCCCCTCTGTATGGCTGCAAGAGCAGATGCCCGAACTACCCAACTTGCTGGAACAGCAATTTGATATGATCATGAAAGACCGC
The DNA here is from genome assembly GCA_016285075.1 of Prevotella sp. Classification (GTDB taxonomy): domain Bacteria; phylum Bacteroidota; class Bacteroidia; order Bacteroidales; family Bacteroidaceae; genus Prevotella. The sequence goes on along the minus strand of JAEEQB010000019.1, from coordinate 34,898 downwards.
TGGGGCTATTTCGCCATTGGTATATTAGCGCCAGTAGCAGAGGAATTGGCATTTCGCGGTGCTGTACTAAGAGCATTGCTCTCCTGGGGGAAAAACCACTGGGTGATGATTGCTTTGTCGGCTGCCATCTTTGCGCTTATTCACGGCAATCCTGCACAGATGCCTCATGCCTTTCTTGTTGGACTGATGTTGGGTTGGATGTACTGGCGTACAGGTAGCATTCTTCCCGGTGTGGCTTTTCACTGGGTGAACAACTCCGTGGCCTACGTGATGTATAATCTCTACCCTACACCTTCACTTAAGCTCGTTGACCTGTTCAGGGATAACTTACACGTCTTGGCAGCGGTTGCCTTCTCTCTGCTCATCCTTCTGCCAGCCCTCTATCAGCTGAACCTGAGGATGAAAAGAGAATGACTAAATTCTCTGACAAACCAGCAAGACATGTCTTTTATCGTTTAAGGTAGTGGCAAAGATATAGGCAGTACCACCATCGCTGAGCTTGAGCCGCCGTCTAAGTTCTGCCACACTCAAAGGGAAGTTCCTGACAGTGATATTGGCCTGGCTAATACCTGCAAGGGCTGACTTCAGCTCACGTTTGTTCATTGATGTTACCCGTTCTATGAGAAAACGGCGTCCAGGGAAATACTCTTTCTCCTCATCAGAAACGAACAGATGGCTATTGACCGACAACTGGCTCATACCATATCGCAAAGCCAACTCGTCAAAACAGCCCGCCTTCATGATGGAAGCATTAGGCTCATACAAGTATTGAGAAGCCAGTAGTGGTAATTGGGGAGTATTCACAGGTAACGTTGTAAAAGCGTCAAACTCGAAACGCTCCTCACTATTATCTGGAAGAAGATTAACACAGACCACACGTAATGATTGTTTCACTCCATCATCCCAGCCTTCATCTTTTTCTTCTGTTTTACCTTTTAATAATATGAGCAACTCCTTACACTCATTGCCCACCGAGACAATGTGAACCTCACTAACGCAATCATGACCTAAGTCATTGACTGCCTTTCGCCAATCGAGCATAGGAGACAGTTTCAATAGCACACGACAGGCCTTCTGCAGCAATTCCTCACGTATTTCCAATACGTTGGGAGTACAGTCTGCTATACCATAGGTCCGCCCTCCGTGTTCATTTCTCCGGGCAGGGTCGATGAATATCAGGTCAGCATGGTCCAGCCGATGCAGATAGTCTATGCCATCAGTACAGTCCACCTCAATATGGTTCAGTCCCAACAATCTGTAGTTCTCTGATGAAATGGCACACAGTTGCTCTTGCTGCTCCACATGAACAGCACGCTGATAATACTGAGAGATATAAGCCAGATCTACACCAAAGCCTGCCGACAAGTCGACTACAAGTGCTTCCCTGCCTTCCAATAGGCTTTCTTGCTTCCTGCTGGCTGCAAGAATCTTCGCCTTGTAGCGGGCTGTCAGCTCAGAGCTGCATTGTTCCATAGAAAGGTGAGGCGGATAAACGATTCCCTCTATAGCTGCCCACGTGGGTAGTTTTGAGCGGGCCTGCTGGCGACCGGCAATCTGATTGAGCGCCCAAGACAGGTCTACCTCAGGATTCTTTGTTCCCTGAAGTGCCAACTGCCGCACGTCATCATCGGCATGCTGACGGATATATTCCTGTGTTGCAGAATGCATATCTTAATGGTTACGGCTACAAAATTATGAAAAAAGTTCGAAGTTCGTGTAGTTTTTCGTAACTTTGTTGCGTCTAATGGGTAAAAGTTCAAAACAGACAAGACAATGAATGCATTAGAAAGACAATTTGCACAAACCGTTGCTGAACATAAGAGCACCATCTACACCGTGTGCTATATGTTCTCACAAGATGCCGACGAGGTGAACGACCTCTTCCAGGAAGTACTAGTGAACCTGTGGAAAGGTTTCGAGAACTTCGAGCATCGCTCAGACATTAAGACATGGATCTACCGCGTAGCCCTCAACACCTGCATCTCTATGGACAGGAAAAAGAAGAAGCACGCATCCGAAGTCAGGCTGACCATGGACATCAACCTCTTTGAAGACCGCGACGAGGACACCCGTCAAGTGGACATGCTCCACAAGAGGATCTCCAAGTTGCAACCCTTTGACAGAGCCATCGTACTGCTCTGGCTCGAGAACCTGTCATACGATGAAATCGGGCAAATTGTGGGCATCACTGCCAAGAACGTCAGCGTCCGTCTGTTTCGAATCAGAGAGCAATTAAAAAAAATGTCTAACGATTAAAAAACATCACCCATTATGAACAACGATTATCAGAACACCCAGACCGATATGGAATTAGAGGCTATGCGCCGTCAGATGGAAACTCTTAAGAAGAAACTCCAGCAACAGGAAATAGTAAACGACCATATCATCCGCCGATCAATGAAAACAACCGCTGGTAACATCATGCGCCGTTACTATGTCATCATGGCTATCTGCCTGCTCATGATCCCCTATACCTATATAGTATTTGTCTTGAACCAAGAACTGTCGCTGGCCTTCTGGATCGGAACCAGCATCTTGATGCTTGTCTGCTGTGGAGCCACCTATTACAATAGCCTCAATGTGAGCAACTCGAATATGATGAGCAGCAATCTGGTAGAAGTAGGTAGACGGATGGCCCGCGCCAAGAAGTTTGATGCCAACTGGCTTTTCTTCGGCATCCCCGCCGTCATCGGCTGGCTGGCATGGCTTGTCTGGGAACTCTATCAGAAGGATGCCGATGCAGGGCATTACATGTTCTATGGTGTCGTCTGCGGAGCTGTACTCGGTGCCATCATCGGTATCAAGATTCAAATCAGGACTCAGCAGCAGTATCAAGACATTATCGACAAGATAGAAGACCTGACATCTAACGAACAATAATCATTTCATGACTTGATTCAAGTTGCTATGTTTGCCGGTGCAAACATAGCAACTTGAATCAATAAGAAAATTCATATCATAGTCTCTTCTCTCACGGCCGTAACAAAGACCATCTTCACCAAGTCAAAGCTTCTTCATGCCTTCTGGTACGTCATAGCTGGGTTATCTCACTGTCTGTCAGTGACAGACTTTTGATGATAACCTCCAATGGAACACCGTTGGCTTTCAGGCTCCGTGCATTGGCTAAACGTTCTTCCGGACGACCCTCTTCACGTCCTTCCGCACGACCCTCTGCACGACCTTCTGCACGTCCCTCCAGCTTCCCCTCGCCGCGAGCCGTAACAATCTGGTCTGCCAAGATGACACGGTCGTCGATATAGCGGCGATAGGCTATCTGCTCGTCCCTGCTCATCTTGGCGAAGAGCAGCTTCTGCCGCGCCTCCTGAAGGCCGGGGGCATTGGCATCCTCGGGAATCTCGGTGTTGGCCAGGAAGTAGCACCACTGTTCCAGCGGCACCTTCGACCAGCGGTTGAAGTCGTTCACCTTCAGGATGATGTACTCCGGGAAGAGCTTGTAGACAGCATCCACGCCGAACTTCTGCTGCTTGAAGGCCGACAGCTGCAGCACACAAACGCATAGAAAGGGCAACACCTTGCTCAGGTAGCTGAGCCTTCTGGTGTAGGAGGAAAGGTTCTGTCGTTACTGTGTAAATGGATAAATAGAATTTCCACGGAAAGGAAGTGGAACCTTTCCGTGGAAATATGCAGGATGCAACGAGCTTGGAACAGACCGACACCCCCCTAAGACATTGTCTGTGCTGCAAACAAATTACTTGACTTCCCAGATGTCGTTGGTTTCGAGAAGTTCGGAGAAGTTGTGGTATTTCTTCTGGGCAGATACTTGCTCAAGCTGGGCGTAGACAGCATCGTTGTAGGTGGGAGCCTCCACGTCGCGAATGACGCCAAGGGCAATGGGGAAGCCATCCTCAGGAGTCATCATGGCCAGCTTCAGCTGGAGGGTGTTGTCCTCACAGTGGGCATCGTGAACGAGTACATCGTCGAGGGTGTATCCGTCCTTGCCAATCTCCACGACCTTCAAGCCGAAGCCCTGCTGAACGAGTCCGTATTCACTGTTCTCACCGAACACCAGTTTTTCTCCATGGCGTACGTAGATGGCATTCTTGCGACGACCCTCGTTGTTGTAGACGATGTCGTGGCAGTGGTCGTTGAAGATGACACAGTTCTGCAGCACCTCGGTGACACTGGCGCCCTTGTGTTCATAGGCAGCCTTCAGTACTTCCACTGTACCCTTGGCATCGGTAGCCACACAGCGGGCAAAGAAATGGCCGCGTGCACCGAAACAGAGCTCGGCAGGACGGAAGGGATCCTCGACGGTGCCGTAAGGGCTCGACTTGGAGACAAAGCCACGGGGAGAGGTGGGACTATACTGCCCCTTGGTGAGACCATAGATGCGGTTGTTGAGCAGAATCATGTTAAGGTCGATGTTACGACGGTTGGCATGGATGAAATGGTTGCCTCCAATGGCCAGACCGTCACCATCGCCACTGACCTGCCACACGGTGAGGTCAGGGTTGGCCACTTTCGCACCTGTGGCGATGGCAGCTGCACGACCGTGGATGGTGTTCATGCCGTAGGTGGCCATGTAGTGTGGCAGACGGCTACTACAACCGATGCCGCTGATTACTGCGATGTTCTCTGGTGCTACGCCGATTTCGGCCATCGCCTTATGGAGTGAAGCCAGGAAGAAGTGGTCGCCACAACCAGGGCACCAACGGGGCTGGCCTTTCTTAAAATCTTGTGCTGTATATTCCATAACTCTTATTTTTTTCTACCACAGATTTCGCAGATTACACTGATTTCTCTTTTTTGATTATTTAGGATTTCGCAGATATTGCAAAGCGCTCAAACTCTAAAGAGGTAGTTCCGAAATTGATGAGGAGTGCAACTTGATAACCTGCAACTTTTGCATAGTTGATAGCTTGTGAGCGGTGAATGTCATCCAATTCTTTAACTGCTTTCAGTTCAACAATGATTTTATCGTAACAAATGAAGTCTGGAACGAATGGTGTCTTCAGCTGTACTTCATGAAATACAGCATGGATGGCTTTTTCACGTTCATAGGGAATCTTACAGATAAGCAATTCCTGTTCAAGCGCATCTTGATACACTTTTTCAGTAAATCCACAGCCGAAATAGCGATGAACTGCCATAGCAGCACCGATAATGTCGTGGGTTTCTTGCTTATAAATAAAGTCCTCCATCAATCTGTGTAATCTTAATTAATCTTGCCAAAGAAAATCTGTTAAATCCGTGCAATCTGTGGTTATTATTATTACTTATTGATTATCTCTGTGAACGAATAAACGAGTTCCTCGACAATGAAGGGTTGACCCTTGACCTGATTGAACTGGAAGGGGACGAAGTTGTCGACCTTCATGCGGAGGTAGGCGGCCAGCTGACCCATGTTCTGTTCGGCCACGACGACCTTCTTGTACTTCTTCAGTACATCGGCAGTGTTCTTGGGCAGCGGGTTCAGGTACTTGAAGTGGGTCTGAGCCACCTTGTAGCCCTTGGCACGGAGTTCGTCCATTGCTGAGTGGAGATGGCCGTATGTGGAGCCGAAGCCAACGATGAGGAGATCGGCATCCTCTACGTCACCGCAGACTTCGAGGTCGGGCACCTGGATGTTGGCAATCTTCTGCTGACGCAGACGTGTCATCAGGTCGTGGTTCTCAGGATTGGTAGAGATAGCACCCGTGTTAGAGTCTTTCTCCAGTCCTCCGAGGATATGTGCAAAGCCCTCACGGCCTGGAACAGCCCAATAGCGGGTACCGTTCTCAGCACGCATATAGGGTGTCCACTTACCCTTCAGTTCCTCTGGAACATACGGAGGATTAATGGGGTCGAGCTTGGTGATGTCGGGCAGTTTGAAGGCACCAGAACCGTTGGCCACGAAGGCATCGGTGAGCAGCACGACGGGTGTCATGTGCTCAAGGGCTATCTTGCAGGCCTGGTAGGCAGCATCGAAACAGTCTGTGGGACTGGTGGCAGCCATCACTGGCATGGGGCTCTCGCCGTTGCGTCCGAAGAGTGCCTGCAGCAGGTCAGTCTGCTCAGACTTCGTGGGAAGACCCGTGGCAGGACCGCCACGCTGCACGTCGAGCACCACCAGAGGCAGTTCCATGATGACTGCAAGGTTCATGGCCTCAGACTTCAGGCAGATGCCAGGTCCGGAGGTAGAGGTGACACCCAGTGCACCGGCAAACGAGGCGCCAAGGGCTGAGGCACAGCCGCTGATCTCGTCTTCACACTGCACGGTGATGACGCCACAGGACTTGTGTTTCGACAGCTCGTGGAGCACGTCGGTGGCGGGGGTGATGGGATAGGAGCCAAGATAGAGCTTCAGGCCAGCTTTCTCGGCAGCGGCAATGAAACCATAGGCTGTGGCCTTGTTGCCGGTGATGTCCATATAGCGTCCTGGCACTTTCTCCTTGGATTCCACGCGATAGACATTGATTGTGGAAGAGTGGGTGTTGTGTCCATAATCGTAACCGGCCTGGATAACCTTGATGTTTGCCTCGGCAATAGCGGGTTTCTTGGCGAACTTCTCCTTCAGGAAGTTGGCAACGAGGTTCAAGTCGCGGTCGAAGAGCCAGCAGACGAGTCCGAGGGCGAACATGTTACGGCACTTCATCATAGCCTTCATGTCCATGCCGGAATCGGCAAGGCAGTCCTTCACCATCGTGGTGAGAGGGCATTGGATGACGCGGTCGGGGTCGATGCCCATTTCGCCAAGGTAGTCCTCACTGTTGAACTGTGCCTTCTCCAGGTCCTTGGGTCCGAAAGAGTCGGTGTCGATGATGATAGTAGCCCCCGGTTTGGCATAGCGATACTGGGTCTTCAGTGCTGCGGCATTCATGGCCACAAGCACATCGCACTTGTCACCCGGCGTATAGACCTTGCCAGAACCGATGTGAACCTGGAAACCCGACACACCTGTGAGCGAACCTTGCGGGGCACGGATGTCGGCGGGATAGTCAGGGAATGTCGAGATGCCGTTACCAACGGTGGCACTGACCGTAGAGAAGATGTTTCCGGCGAGCTGCATACCGTCGCCAGAGTCACCTGAGAAGCGGACAACAACCTGGTCCAGCTCCTTCACTTCTAATTTTTCAGCCATAACTTTTATAGAGTTTTGATATCAAATAATCTCTTCCTGTTTGCATAACAGGTGCTAAGCGGCTGCAAAATTATTCATTTTTAAGGAAATACCCAAAGGAAAACTGCAAAAAGTGCATGTTTCCCGGCATTATTGCTTATCATGCTCTCGCATGTAGTCCCGGGGTGACATACCATAGAACTTCTTGAACAGGGTGGAGAAAGAAGCCGAACTGGAGAAGCCACAGGCATACATCACTTCTGTGACGTTCATACCCTGGCTGGCCAGCAGTGTGGCAGCCCGCTTCAACCTGATATTGCGGATGAAGTCATGGGGGGTCTGCCCTGTCAGCTCCTTCATCTTACGGTGCAAGTGTACGCGGCTGATACCCACCTCTTCGGCTATCATGTCGACACTGAGGTCAGAATCGTTGAGGCGTGCATTGATGGTGGTCATCACCCTGTCAAGCAGTTTCTGGTCAGGGGACTTGATGGTGATGGTGTCGACCTTCTCCTCGAGTTTGTCAGTACGTCCGTACTTCATCTGCAGCAACCGGTGGCTGTTGATGAGGTTGATGATGGTGCGCCTCAGGATGTCCATGTTGAAGGGCTTTACCAGATAGGCATCGGCACCTGTGTCAAGACCTTCAAGCCTGTCTTCATCAGAACTCTTGGCAGTGAGCAGAACCACAGGAATATGGTTGGTACTGGGATTACCTTTCAGGTGGGAACAGAGGGTGTGGCCGTCCATCTCGGGCATCATCACGTCTGAAAGCACAATGTCGGGCTTGATGCGATAGACCTCTGCCAGCGCATCACGTCCGTTGGCGGTGGCGTGGACATCGTAGTCCTGACTCAGCTCGGTGGTCAGGTACTCACGGATCTCGTCATCATCCTCAGCCACAACGATGGTCATGCGTTCTCCGGGCTTGCTGACAACGGTTTCCTGCTCCTCGGTTATCTCTGGCATTTCCGCCGGTTCCTCTACCACTGCCTCCGCTGCACTAGCATTCTCTTCTTCAGCCTCTACTTCCATCTCTTCGGGCTTCAGGTGGCTGTTGCCTAACGGGATGGTGACGATAAACTCACAGCCTTTTGCCAGATTCCTGGCTTCAATATGTCCGTGATGCAGCTCTACAAGTGCCCGGGTAAGGTCAAGACCTATGCCAGTACCCGTATTCAGGTCGTTGACGGTGGAATGTGTCTGGTAGAAACGTTCGAATATCTTATCCAGCTTGTCTTCCGGTATCTGTTCACCGTTATCGCTGATGGAGATACGTGCCTGATGCTCATCGTGAGTGATTTTGATACTGATATCGCCGCCATTGGGCGTAAACTTGAAGGCATTCGACAGGATGTTGACGATTACCTTGTCAAAGTTCTTGCGGTCAATCCATACAGGCAGCGAGTCTGTATCGTGCTCCATGCTCAGCGTTATTCGCTTGGCTGTAGCCTGATGCTCGAAAAGCGTGTGTACATCCTTCACAAAGCCCACGAGGTCGGTTTTGGTCATGTGCATCTGCATCTGTCCTTTGTCAATCTTCCGCAGGTCCATCATCTGGTTGATAAGGCTCAGAATGCGCTCTGCATTACGGTTGATGGTCTGATAGATGCTGCGCCGCTGGGTGTCCTGCTCATTCTTGATGAGTGACCTCAGCGGTGTAACGATCAGTGTCATGGGGGTACGTATCTCATGGCTGATGTTCATGAAGAATCGCAGTTTGGCATCAGCCAGCTCCTCGGCATGTATATGCTCCTGCAGTCGCAGGTGGTCCTGCTCCTTACGACGACGATAGGCCAGATAGGACCAAATGGCAGCAATGAGCAATACCAGGTAGAAGAGGTAGGCCCATATGGTTTTGTACCAAGGTGCGTGAACCACCACGGTGAACTCACGCTCGGGAGTGGTCTGATTGTTGCTCTCAGCAATGATTCGGAAATGATAGGTACCTGGCTGCATGTGCGAGAACGTCACCTCGTTCGCTCCGGGTTGCAGGCGGATGTACGGTTCCTTGTTAATGCTGTAGGCGTAGGTGATGTGTTCTGGGTTCTCATAGGTAAGCGTAGAAAACTGGATGGTGAATGAATTGTCTTGATAGGACAATTGAAAATGGTCACTGGCAATGACGGTAGTATCGGTGACCAGGTAACTGTCGGAATGGGCATTGCGGCTGATGGGCACACCACCCATGGCAAATCCCGTCAGCTGCACGTTGGCATTCCACGGTGTATGGGCAATATCCTTAGGATAGAACCAGTTGATGCCACCTGTTCCAGCAAAGAGCAGCATGCCATCTGATGATAGGAACGAGGCGTTGTCGCCGAACTCGTTGCTCTGCAGTCCGTCTCCGGCAAAGTAGTTCTGGAACAAGTTGGTCTTGGGATTGAAGCAGCTCAGTCCGTGGTTTGTACCCATCCACATTTTTCCGTCCAAGGCCTGTTCTATAGAGGTGACGCCATTGTCGGGTAATCCGTCTTCGCGGGTATAGTGCTTCAGTTCATTACCTTTCAAGTCATAGCAATAGAGGCCTTCACGGGTACCTACCCACAGATGTCCGCCTATTTCCTTGGCTATCCGTACAGGCATACCGTAGTTAAGACAGTTTTTCCCGAAAGTCTTGAGCCAGCTGCCCGAAGCGATATCGAGGCAGCAGATGCCTACGGAGGTAGCCACGTAAAGGCGCTTGCCATCGGGCGAGAGGCTTATCTGTGACAAGTAGTTGTTGACAATGCTGTTGACATGGCGGTTGGTCTCAGCTCCTTTGGCAGAGACAAACTTTGCCGTGACATGTCCTGAGGAGTTTGCACGCAGCAGTCCGTGTTTCAAGGTACCCAGCCACGGGTTGCCTTCACGGTCTATCACCATGCTCATGACCATCAGCTGGCTATCTTCCTCATAGATACAGGGGTGGTATTGCAGAGTAATGGGGTCTATCCATCCGTAGCCTTCCATGTAGGAACCTATCCAGATACGTCCCTGTCTGTCCTCGGCCATCGACATAACCGTCGAGGGAAAGTTTTGCTTCAAGTGAGTCACCACCTGGCCGCTGGCACTCAGACAGTAGGCTCCGTCCTTGTCAGTACCTACCCATTTGCGGTTCTGACTGTCTATCAGCGTGCATACCACGCAGGCATCGCCAATGACGTTGCGGCTGCCCAAGTCACGCCCCATGTAGTGGAAGCCCTTGAAGTTGATAGGTTGCTTATAGATACCCTTCTGCAGCAATCCGAACCACAGGTTGCCATAGTTATCGCCAATGATGGAATAGACCTTGCTCTTTGCCAAGTCTACTTCGCGACTGAAGAAAGGATTGTCGGTCAAACTGCCCGTACGTGGATCATAGACGCCAATACCCATACCGTCGTATCCTATGATAATGAGACCCCGGTTGTCGCAGTAAAGTGAACTGACAGCGTTGGTTCCTGTACTTTCTATATGTACAAAGGTCTCACCCCGCAGCCGGTAAACGCCTCCCGTGGTGGTACCCACATAGATAATACCATTGCTGTCCTCGCAAAGGGCTATTATGCCGAGTCCGGGATGATCGGCCAGGTAGCGATGCAAACGTTTGCCATCATAGCAGACAAGCCCTTGCCCATCGGTGGTGATCCACAAACGTTGCTGGCGGTCTTCAAGCATAAAGTTAACAGTGTGGATATCGGCCAGTTCTCCTCCCAACTGCTCGGCAGAGCGCTCACTGGTGAACTTCATCACACCCAGTCCCGATGTTCCTGCCAACACATCGCCGTTCTTGCGTTCCAGAAAGCAATTGGCATAGCACTGCCCCTGCTGGCCATTTAAGTCACGCATCTCGACATTGCGGAACACCTTGCCATCCCATGTCTGCAAGGCACCGTACATGCCGAAATAGAACAGCCCGCGCCGGTCCTGCATAATTGTGTTCACATAGTTGCTGGCCAGCGTATTGTCCTGTTCGTTTTCGCGTTTGAAGACACGGAACTGGTAGCCGTCGTAGCGATTGATGCCATCGCGGGTAGTAGCCCACAGATAACCATCACGGTCTATATAGACTTGTGTCACATAACTGCTGGACAGCTGTCTGTCAGTATTGAAAAACTTGCCCATTTGAGCCTGTATGCCTACAGGTAATAAAAGGCAGATAATAAGTGTTAGTACGTTCTTCATTGACGGGTTATTGGGTATTATATGCCTACAATGCAAGTGCAACAGAACCGTTCCTGTTTACCGATTGCAAGGTGTTTCGTGGCATTTATGCCGCAAAGGTAACATATTTTTTCATATCACCAAAATTTTTTGTTACATTTCAAACAATAATCGTTACAACGTGATTTGCGGTATTACCGAAAATAGACTAACTTTGCACACAAAAGTGTGTGAGAACGCACTTATTCGGCTTTCACGAAAAACCAAACAGAGCAAGCTGAACGGCAGCATGGTGGAATAAAAACCTTAAAACAACAATAGAAGCAATGAAGAAACTATTCTTGACGGTCATGACCGTCGCCTTAACCGTAATGAGCACTCATGCTCAAGTGAAATATCCGTGGCAGAACCCGAAGCTCCCCAGAGCAGAACGTGTTGAAAACCTATTGGGCATGCTGACACCCGAGGAAAAGGTAGGCCTGATGATGAACAAGAGCATCTCGATAGAGCGGCTGGGAATACCATCGTACAACTGGTGGAGCGAGGCCTGTCATGGTGTGCGTCAAGGTGACTATACCGTTTATCCGCAACCTATCGGCATGGCTGCCGCATTCAATGCTCAGCTGGTCTACGATGTATTCTCACAGGTGAGCGATGAAGCACGTGCCAACTGGAACCGCTCAGACCATAGCGTCAAGCACGTTGGCATGGGTGAGACCTATTACCCCGGAAACCCTGAACTCACCTTCTGGTGCCCTAATGTGAACATATTCCGTGACCCCCGGTGGGGACGCGGACAGGAGACCTGCGGCGAGGATCCCTACATGAATGCTGTCCTGGGTGTACAGACCGTGCTGGGTATGCAGGGCAAGAACGACCAGTACTTCAAAACCCATGCCTGTGCCAAGCACTACGCCGTACACAGCGGTCCGGAGCCTCTGCGCCACTCCATGAATGTAGAACCTACGAACCGTGACCTGTGGGAGACTTACCTGCCCGCCTTCAAGGCATTAGTAAAAAAAGGAAATGTACGCGAGGTGATGTGTGCCTATCAGCGCTATGAAGGGAAGCCCTGCTGCGCCAGCGACCGTCTGCTCATCGATATCCTGCGCAACAAGTGGGGCTACGATGCCATCGTACTCACCGACTGTGATGCCATCAATAATTTCTTCAACCGTGGACAACACGAAACCCACAAGGACGGACTGTCAGCATCTGTCGACGCTGTACTTAATGGTACCGACCTGGAGTGCGGAAAGGTGTTCATGAGCCTTACCGAAGGCCTGGAGAAAAAACTCATCAAGGAAAGCGACCTCGACCAGCATTTGCGCAAGACACTCATGGGCCGTTTCGAGCTGGGAATGTTCGACCCTGCAGACATGCTGCCTTGGGCAAAACTCGCCCCGGAGGTCATCAGCTGCGAGAAACATGACCAGCTGGCCACACAGGCTGCCCGCGAATCGATGGTTCTGCTGCACAACAGTGGTGTACTGCCCTTGGATAAGAATATCAAGACCTTGGCAGTCATCGGCCCCAATGCTGACGATGTGGAACTGTTGAACGGTAACTACGGTGGCACTCCGACCAAGGAACACCAGCACTCACTACTCAGTGGCATCAAAGATGCTCTGCCCAACACCAAGATTATCTATCAAAAGGCCTGCGAACTGAACGATGAGTTCACCACTATCCACCACCTGCAGGACTTCAACGGTGGCAAGGGAGTGCTTGTAGAGTTCTGGAATTCAGAGACCTCTCCGTTCGACGGTTCCGTCGCTCCTGTCAAAAGCGGCTACTACAACGAGTTGAACTTCTCGACCTTTGGTGCCTGGGGATTTGCCGAGGGCGTCAGCAACGACAATATTTGTGTACGCATCAGCGGCAAGTACACCGCCACCTTCACCGGTGAGATGAAATACACGCTGATGAGCGACAACGGATACACGCTGAAAGTTAACGGCGAGACTGTTGAGGAAGCCAAGGGTGGAGCCCGCCGTGGCTTCGGCTTCGGACGCCGTGGTGTGAACTACAAGTCATTCCCAGTGGAACAAGGAAAAGACTACGATGTAGTTATTGAATACCGTCGCGGTAACGGACAGTTCGCCATGCTGCGTGGCGACATCTGCGAACGTAAGTTAGTAGACTTTACCGACCTGGCCAACGAGGTGAAGCAGGCCGATGCCATCATCATCATCGGTGGCATTTCAGCCCGTATGGAGGGTGAAGGAGGAGACAAGCAGGACATTGAGCTGCCGAAGGTTCAGCAGCTGCTGGTCCAGGCCATGCACAAGACCGGACGTCCCGTCATCTTCGTCAACTGTTCCGGCTCTGCCATCGCCTTTGGAAGCGTGGAAGGCCAGTACGATGCACTGCTCCAGGCCTGGTATCCTGGCCAAGGTGGTGCCAAGGCTCTCGCCGACGTGCTCTTTGGAGACTATAACCCTGGCGGCAAACTGCCCGTCACGTTCTACCGTTCAAACAATGACCTGCCCGATTTCCTCGACTATTCCATGAAGAACCGTACTTACCGCTACTTCACAGGAGAGCCGCAGTATGCCTTTGGCTATGGACTGTCGTACACTACCTTCAACGTGGGCAAGGCACAGGTGAAGCGGGAAAAAGGAAGCCCTTATGCTGTGAAGCTCTCCGTGCCTGTCACAAATACCGGCAAACGAGAAGGCACCGAGACAGTACAGGTCTACGTGAAACGACTGGGTGACCCTGGAGCTCCTATCAAGGCTTTGAAGGGATTCCAGAAACTTGTCCTCAAGCCAGGTGAGACCAAGACGGCTGACATAGCCCTTGACAGCGAGGCATTTGAATACTATGATGAGGCCATTGACGAGCTATCAGCCAAACCTGGCGACTACCAGATTCTCTATGGCACTTCTTCTCTAGCCAAGGACTTGAGAAGCTTTGACTTCACCGTAAGATGACCGCTTTTCCCGTCTATCTCTCGAAAATGCAAAAGAAAAGACTGTTTTCTTTTGCATTTTACTTACTTAATTCGTACCTTTGTGGCGCAAATCTTTAAACGTATGAGACCTTTAACCATTCTATTAGCCTTATTACTGGGACTAGGCACCCAGGCAAAAACCATTCCTTTCGGCAAAGGACAGTTGACAGTAACCAAAGTGGCACGCAATGCCGTGCGAATACAATATGCCAAGGGCAACGTGGAAAGCGACCTGCCCGACTGGCTTTATGTGAAACACGGCGAGGTGAAATCAAAAGACATTGCTGTCAGCATGGATGCCAAGCAAGGACAGCTGACGGTGAAAGACCGCAAGGGGCGAACGGTGTTCTCCGCCATGAGTCACGAATGGGAGAACGGTGTGGCCACTATGGCTTTTGCATCACCACAGGATGAATATCTCTTCGGCTTGGGACAGTTCCAGGATGGATACAGCAATGTGCGCGGACTGTCACGGCGGCTCACTCAGGTGAACACCCAGATCAGTCTGCCCATGATCCTGTCGAGCAAGGGCTATGGATTACTGTGGAACAACTATGGCCTGGTGGACTTCAATCCTCCTACGGACAGCCTGCGCCTCACACCTGTCACCGTTCAGGCCTCATCCCAAAATTCTGAAGTGGTCAACGTCACCACTACAGAGGGTAACCGTCAGGAGGTTCGCCGCAGAAATGCCTTCGAGGCTGTCTTAGACATCAAGGAGACTGGCGACTATGCACTGTTGCTCGACGTGGGGCAGAAAATGGCACGGCGTCATCATCTGACCATCGATGGTAAGACTGTCATCGACATGCAGAACACATGGTTACCGCCCACCACCTCCACCATTATCAAACTGGAACGAGGTCGTCACACGGTATCGGCAGAACTGTCGAGAGGTGATTCACCCATCCTATATTATAATAAGGTAAAGAATGAGACCGTATTCCGCTCGCCTGTCTCTACTCAGGTAGACTATACCGTATTCGTCGGAACACCCGATGAAATCATCGCCACCTATCGCGAACTGACTGGCCCGGCACCGCTGATGCCGAGTTGGGCATTGGGCTACATCCACTGCCGTGAGCGGTTCCACTCGTCACAGGAAATCCTGGAAACGGCAAACCGTTTCCGTCAGGAGCAGTTGCCAGTGGATGTGCTGGTACAGGACTGGCAGTACTGGGGAAAATACGGATGGAACTCCATGAAGTTCGACGAGCAGTACTATCCCGATCCGAAGGCTCTGACGGACAGCCTGCACCGTATGGGCATCAGACTGATGGTTTCTGTGTGGTCGAAGATTGACAAGAACTCAGAGGTAGGCCGGCAGATGCAGGCTGACAACTACTATATTCCCGGCACCGACTGGATTGACTTCTTCAATACTGACGCTGCAGCAGCCTACTGGCGCAACTTCCAGCAACGGCTTGTACCGCTAGGTATCGACGCCTGGTGGCAGGATGCTACAGAACCTGAGAACGATGACCTTGTTGGCCGCCGTGTGAACAACGGGAAGTGGGCAGGCGAACAAGTGCGCAACATCTATCCCCTACTTGTCAACAAGACTGTCTATGAAGGGCTGTCGGGTGGAGATGCACATCCACTGATCCTGACCCGTTGCGGATTCCCTGGCATTCAGCGCTACGGCTCAGCACTTTGGAGCGGCGATGTGGGAAACGACTGGGAAACATTCCGCCGCCAGATTGTGGCTGGACTGGGTGTACAGGCTGCAGGTGTGCCTTGGTGGACCTATGATGCTGGTGGATTCTTCCGTCCTGGTGACCAATATACCAATCAGGATTACATTGAACGTATGCTGCGATGGATCGAGACCTCTGTCTATCTTCCACTGATGCGAGTTCATGGCTACATGAGCAATACCGAGCCGTGGAACTACGGACCCGAGGCACAAGCCATCATTGCCGACTGTCTGAAGGAGCGTCAGCGTCTGCGTCCCTATTTAGAGGAGTGTGCCCAGCGAATTGCCAATGAAGGCTACACACTGATGCGGCCGCTAGTGTTCGACTTTTCCGATGACCCAATGGCACTTCAGCAGAAGTATGAATACATGTTCGGCCCGAAGCTGCTCGTCAGCCCCGTCACCCAGCCAGGCGTCACCGAGTGGAAGACCTATCTGCCCAAGAATCCTGGTGGATGGACTGATTACCGTACAGGAAAGCATTACGATGGCGGGCAGACCGTTACCACACCCGTCACCAAGGCCTATATTCCAGTGTTTGAAAGGAAATGAGGAAATACTCAACTGCTGCCGTCTGGACAGGAGCGCTGATGCTCATTGCGCTTGCGCTGCTGATCTTCGAGGAAGACCTGCTGTGGAAAGAACAGGAAACATCGCTTTTCCTCCACACTTCTTTGTTCTTCCGGGAACAGATGGTGGTACCGGGCGGACTGCTCACCTGGGCCGGCTTGTTTTTCACCCAGCTTTTCTACCATCCCATTGTGGGGGTAATAGCACTCTCTGGCTGGTGGCTGTTGCTGATGTGGCTTGTCAAGCGTACATTCCGCATCAGTTCCCACTGGGCAGTACTGACGCTGATACCTGTAGCTCTATTGCTGCTGACACTCGTTGACAAGGGCTACTGGATCTATTTCCTGAAACTGCATGGACTTATATTTATAGCCACTATAGGCACTACTGCAGTGGTAGCCCTGCTATGGCTGTTCCGTCTGCTTCCGTCACGTTCCTGGCAACGCACCATGTTTATCATTCTGGTCTGCGCTGTCGGTTATCCGCTCATGGGTATCTATGGGTTGGCTGCTTCATTGTTGATGGCTCTCTTGTCTTGGCGCACCGGAACAGGGCAGGGCGAAGCTATCGTCAATAGTATTGTTGCTGTGTTAAGCGTCATTGCCGTACCTCTGCTCTGCTACCGATATGTCTACTACCAGACTAACCTTTCAAACATCTATTTTGCCGAGCTACCTCTTTACTATATCACCGAGGAGTATCATAACTACTATATTCCTTTTTACCTCTTGGCACTCTATTTCGTGGCACTTATCATGTGGCCAGAACGGAGAGGCGGGAACAATGAGGAAAGACAGCAAGTCATGGCACTGCAAACGGCGAGAAGGGGAGCCAGTGCTTCAATGAGTAAGAAAGACAAGAAGAAAGGAAACAGAAAAGACACCAAGAAAAAAAACAGAATAGACTGGAAGCCTCTGTTCAAGGCTGCCATGCCAGCTTGCGTAGGCTTAGCCATTATGGGTGGGCTGGCCTGGTTCTGGTATAAGGACGAAAACTTCCATCGTGAGTTGGCCATGCAGCACCGCATAGATCAGCACGACTGGGAGGGTGTATTGAAAGAGGCCAATCTTCAGGAAGAGGAACCAACCAGAGCCATTGTCATGATGAAGAATCTGGCACTGGCCCGATTAGGGCGACAAGGCAACGAGATGTACCTCTACAAGAATGGGGCAAAAGCCTATAATGCCCCTTTCGGCATGAGGCTGATGCTGGCCATCGGTCCGATGATCTACTACCAGTACGGCATGCTGAACTATTGCAATCGTCTGTGTATGGAGACTGGCGTGGAGTTTGGCTTTAGTCCGGAATACCTGAAGCTGATGGCAAAATGCGCCATCCTAAATGGCGAAGAGAAGGCTGCCCGCAAGTATATCAAGCTATTGAAGCATACCTTATGGCACAGCCAATGGGCTGTTCAGGCCGAGACGCTACTCAGCCAACCGGAGTTGATTGCCAAAGATCCGGAGATGGAGCCCATTACCCACATGATGCATTATAGCAACACCCTCAATTCCGACCAGGGCTTTGTGGAACGTTTCCTCATGAATCAACTGGCAAGAAACAACTATAAGGACGACCCCATCTTCCAAGAACAGGCCTTGTTAGCTACACTCTGGACCAAGGATATCGGCATGTTCTGGCAGCGCTTCTACGACTATATCCGTCTGCATCCTAACTCTCCTATTCCCCGCTACTATCAGGAGGCCGCCTATCTGTATGGGAAACTGGAAGAACGGGAAAACCTTGACAAAATGCCATTCGACGAAAGCGTGAAAAGTGGATTCGACCGCTTCATGCAGGTAGCCACCAAATACGATGGTGCAGACATCGAGACTGTTCGCAATGCTCTTTCACCTGCATTCGGACAAACCTATTTCTTTGATTTCTATGCCATGAGCCAATTGCCAGAGTATTAAGAGACAAGAACAGGATAGGTAAAATGAAATATGATGACATGGTAAAAAATACTTTTCTTTCAGTGCTGACACTCATGCTATTGGCAGCCTGTGGTCCACAGATACCGGTTTCATTTACCGAGGTAGACAGATTGCCCCGCATCTATCCCGACTATGTGGATGTCACCATTCCTGTGAACATTGCACCGTTGACCTTTGAACTCGATGAAGAGGCAGACGAGATGATTGCCCGCTATGCTGCAACCGACGGTTCTGCAATGGAAATCATCTGTGCAGACAAGATGCAACCCAACCTTGACGATTGGCACACCCTCGTTCATTCAACCATCCAGGTTGATGTCTATGCACGGCACGGTGACCAGTGGACACACTACAAGCCTTTTCATATCTATGTATCGCCCGACAGCATTGACCCTTATCTGAGCTACCGGCTCATACCACCCTCCTATGTCAGCTACGAAGCACTGACCATCAGTCAGCGTTGTCTGGAGAACTATGACGAGAGCGTCATATACAACAATATGCTCTGCGGCTTTGAGAAGGAGGGTCAATGCATCAACTGTCACAGTTACCAGAGCTATCATCCTGAGCGCTTTCAGTTCCATGCCCGCCAAAAGAATGGCGGTACTGTCATTGCCTACGATGGAACGATCAAGAAGATCAACATGAAAAATGACTCCATCCTCTCTGCCGGTGTCTATCCTGCCTGGCATCCCTGGTTGAAGCTTATCGCCTACTCCACTGACAAAACCCATCAGAGTTTCCATACCACCGATGCCAACAAGGTGGAAGTCTACGACGAGCAGAGCGACCTTATAGCCTACGACATTGACAGTGGTGAGGTAACGAACCTCGAGAACGATCCTGCGGAATTCGAGGTGTTTCCTGCATGGGCTCCCGACGGCAAGACTCTCTACTACTGCAGCGCCCATTTCGAACGACAGGACTCTGCAGCCTCTCAAAGTGCCGAGGTGGTGAGCCGGGCACAAGAGTTGAAGTACAGCATCTATAAGAAATCGTTCAATCCTGACACTAGGCAATTTGGTCAACGTGAACTGGTGTTTGCTGCTGACAGTCTGAGTGCCGTGCTGCCACGAGTGTCGCCTGATGGCCGCTATCTGGTGTTTACTGTGGGGAGCTATGGCTACTTCCACATCTGGCACCACGATGCTGACCTGTGGATGATGGATCTCGACAGTCTGAAAGTGAACGCCAAGCCTGCTGCTCCCAGCGATATTTCTATAGTACGTCCGCTAAAGGAGTTGAACAGTTCCGACACGGAGAGCTATCACACATGGTCAAGCAATTCCCGATGGCTTGTATTCAGCAGTCGTCGCGATGATGGGGTCTATACCCGTCCTTTCTTTGCTCATGTCAATGCTGATGGGAAATTTGACAAACCTTTCGAGTTGCCGAAAGCCGATCCTGATTTTCACAGACAGTTCATGAAGTGCTATAACATCCCCGAATTCATGCGAGGACCGGTAAGTATCGCTCCACAGACCTTTGCTGATGTGCTGAAAGGTGAGGGAAAACCCGTAAAATACGTCAGGCAACTCGGCCAATAGCTCCACCATGTTACATCTAAGAAAGTTTTTGTAACGTCAGAATAGATAAGATAGTCTTTTTTTTAATATCTTTGCACAGTGTATTTATGAAAGGCAACGAAATATGAAAAAAACTATCTTATTACAACTATTCATTGGGTGGACGGCACTGGCTTTCGGTCAGGCCTCCACCGTTTTCAATGAAAATGGAACTGTAACGTTCAAGTACAGAAATGACCATGCCAAGGAGGTGATGGTCGATGTTCAGTTTGCCGGTCGCAATGCTATGAAACGTGACTCCACAGGCCTATGGACAGTCACCCTCGGACCGGCTGCCCCCGACATGTATCCATATTGCTTCATCGTTGACGGTGTGAGTGTGATGGATCCGCTGTGCGACCAGTATTTCCCCAACGAGGGTTTCAAGAACAGCCTGCTGGACATCCCTGCTCGGGAGGGTTCACTCCCCCATGACATCTGCAAGGTACCCCACGGCTCAGTGGAGTACATCCATTACTATTCCAAGAGCCTGGGTGCCACCAATCAGGCCATTGTCTATCTGCCACCCAGCTATCAGATGCAGCGTGAGAAGAAGTATCCGGTATTCTACCTCATCAGTGGAACCACAGATACGGAGGAAGTATATTACAAGGTAGGACGAGTCAACTATATCCTCGACAATCTCCTTGCACAGGGAGCTGCCGAGGAAATGATTATCGTACTGCCCTATGGCAATCCTATGAAGCTGAAGCCGATGGCTCCCACTGGTTCAGGAATGCCTCAGACACGTTTTGGCGGCGATGTGTTCAGTCAGGATCTCAACAATGACCTCATGCCCTTCATCGAGAGTCATTTCCGTACCATCAACGATGCCGACCACCGTGCCATTGGCGGCTTCTCCAGAGGAGGCAATCAGGCTCTCTTCAACGGTTTGAGCCATCTGGACAAGTTCTCCTATCTTTGTAGCTACAGCTCGTTCACCTCTACAGACATCCCCAATGTGTATGACCAGGCTGCCGATACCAACAGCAAGATTCACCTCTTCTGGCTCGGCGTGGGAACCGACGATTTCCTCTATGGCAATGCCCGCGACTACATGGAGTTCCTCGACAAGAAGGGCATCCGTTCTGTCAAGGAGTTCACAAACGACAAGTTTGGACACACTTGGATGAATGCCAAGTATTTCCTCGACCGTTCATTGCGGCTGCTGTTCAAGCCCGATGCTGCCGAAGCTGCCATGAAGGAGGGGAAACCTGCTCCCGCTGCCACCGGCAAGGAGCAGCAGTTCACCGGAGCCGTTATGGCGCGACTTTTCCCCCGCCCCATCCTCTCGCCAGAATTCTCCGACAATGCCATTACCTTCCGCATCAAGGCACCCGAAGCCAAGCAGGTCCTGCTGTCTACCGAACTGCTTGACAAACCGATGGTGATGGAACGGGACACCGACGGCGTTTGGCAGGTGCAGCTACAGCGCGATGTCATGAGCACCTTTACCTATTACTTCCTGGTAGACGGTACAGCAATGGCCGATCCACAGAATATGTATCTTGCACCAACAAAGGGCTTCAAACCCAGCATCTGCAGCCACCCCTCCAGCATCTACAACTTTGCCTCCATGGGTGACATCCCTCATGGTACTGTCAGCTACAACATCTTTGCAGGTGGCGAGGCGTGGTACATGCCACCCGTTGGTTTCTCCTTTAATACCCGACCGGTGATCATCCGATTGGTACCCAACCCTGGTGACACGGACGAAAGCTGGTTCAAGATAGGTGCAGCCAATGCCATGGCCGACCGTCTTGTATCTCAGAAAAAGCTCAGGCCTTTCCTGCTTACTACCAGCAAGCTAGAATTCTACAAGGAAGGGCAAGGTCCGAAGATGGACATACTCACCCTCCGCGCCTCAGACTACTCTACTTGGACAGAGCGCCAGCAGGCCCTTCAGACCATTCTCCTGAGTCTGGTGCAGCGGAACAAATAGGCTGCGGAAAGAACTGTAAAGAATACGATGCGGACATCAGATGGTGTCCGCATTATTTGTCTATTCCTGTTGCCTCACTGTCAGATTATACTTTTGAAAAAATATTTGAAACATAAGGTAGAGGAGGATTGTGATGTTTTTCGTAATTTTGCAGGCGATATATTATAACCACTAAAAACTGAATATGAAAAGAACAATTCTGACAATGGCAGTGCTTAGTCTGACCCTGATGGCTCTGGGACAGCCCAGGAATGAAGTGCTGCGTAAAGACTCATTAAGGTTACAAGCCGCTGTAAAGGGAGAAATGCAGGTGGACTTGCCGCTGTTCCAGACGAAGTATACGGCAGACCCGTCGCCATTGGTGGTGGGCGACACACTGTTCCTCTACACCTCTCACGATGCCTCGCCCGAGGATATTGCCGACCCCAACGAACGCAGTTCGGCAGGGTTCTTCATGTACGACTGGCTGCTATGGAGCACCACCGACATGGTGAACTGGACGGAACACGGTGCCGTGGCCTCATTGAAGGACTTCTCCTGGCGAAGCCGCGACAATGGCGGATGGGCCATACAGACCGTGGAACGCAATGGTAAGTACTACCTCTACGCCCCGCTCCATGGACATGGCATCGGCGTGTTGGTGGCCGATTCACCCTACGGTCCTTTCCACGACCCCTTAGGCAAACCGCTGGTGTGGCAGAAGGAGCATTGGGATGACATCGACCCCTCCGTCTGGGTTGACGATGACGGGCAGGCGTATATGTACTGGGGTAATCCCCACACCTATTGTGTCAAATTGAATGAAGACATGATTTCGACCAAAGGCGACATCTATGTGCTCAATCATCAGGACGGTGTCATGCGCCCTGTTACTGCTGAGGGAGCCAAGATCAACCTCAGGGTACCAGGTCATGAGAAGGCCAGCTGGGCTGTGAACAACTATCAGGAAGGTCCGTGGTTCTACAAACGTAACGGCCACTACTACATGGGCTACGCATCAACCTGCTGCCCAGAGGGTTTGGGCTATGCTATGAGCAATTCACCCACAGGGCCTTGGAAATTCAAGAATTACCTCATGGCTCCCACTGAGCGCGACCGTGGCAACCATCCCGGCATCTGCGATTTCAAGGGACACAGCTACCTCTTCGGACAGAGCTACGACCTGATGCATCTGGAGACCTTTACACACCACGAACGACGCAGCGTGTCAGCAGGAGAACTGAAGTATAATGCCGATGGCACCATTCAAGAACTGCCTTACTGGCTCGACCAGAAGCCTCTGGAGCAGCTGCAATGGCTGAATCCATACCAGCGGGTAGAGGCAGAGACCATGGCCTGGGGCTTCGGACTGAAGAGTGCCAAGATGGGTATTGAGAACACGGGTATCGTAAAAAACATGCCAACATCAACCGGTAAGCGCAACATGTACATCTATGACATCGATAATGGTGAGTTCATCAAGTTGCGGGGTGTAGACTTCGGCAAGAAGGGAGCCAAGCGTTTCCTGATCACTGCCTCTGCCATAGGCAGCTGTACCGTCACGTTACGGTTGGATAGTCAGAACGGACCTGCCGTTTCTCAGGCAGTGATCACCGGTACAGGCTCTTTAGAGAACTACCGTGAGTTCAAGAGCAAAGTCAAAGGTGCTAAGGGTGTTCATGACCTTTATCTGTGTTTCTCTTCCGTTGAAGGCAATGTACGTTTAGACTGTTGGCAGTGTAAGTAATAAGAAAAGAAGAGTGAAGATGAAAAAGATACTGTTTTTGTCATTCATGCTGTTAATGACAGCAAAGATATCGGCCTATACCCCTTGGACGAAAGGCGGTTTTGAAACGGGCAAGTACCGTAATGTGTTCGTGGAAATGGGCTATCGCCCCATGGAGGTCAATGCCAAGCTGAGGCAAGTGTTCAACGATGTGTTCCGTGGTCCCAACAAGGTTTATTTCGAGGTTGGCGACTCTTTGGGCTATATCTCTGACATCAAGAACCACGATGCCCGCACGGAGGGAATGTCGTACGGCATGATGATTGCCGTGCAGATGGACGAGAAGGACATCTTCGACCGTCTGTGGCGCTGGAGCAAGAAGTACATGCAGCATCAGGATGGCTCTCGCAAGGGCTATTTCGCCTGGAGCTGCAAGACCGATGGTACACGCAATGCCGATGGAGCAGCTTCCGATGGTGAACTGTATTTCATCACTTCACTCATCTTTGCCTCCAACCGCTGGGGCAATGATACGGGCATCAACTACAAGGCTGAGGCACAGCATATACTTGACTGCATTCAGCCCAAGGAATATACGCCGGAGCCCAGGCAGGGATTCGGTGGATTCGGTGGTTTCGGAGGTGGTCAGCAACAGGGGCCTCAGAAGATGTACCTTATTGACCCGGAGACAAAGCTCATCACCTTCACCCCCGATGGTTTCGGACAGCGCTTCACCGATCCCAGCTACCACATACCTGCTTTCTACGAGGTATGGGCCAAGTGGGCTGACGACGGACGCAGCGACCTGTGGAACGAATGTGCAGCCAAGAGCCGTGAGTTCCTCCACAAGTGTATCAATGAACAGACCGGCCTGAATGCCGATCAGTGTCAGTTTGACGGCTCAGAGATGCAGATGCCCCGATTCCCGGGAATGCCTCAAAGACCACAGGGCCAAGCCCCACGCCGCAATGGCAACAATAATTTCCGCTACGACTCCTGGCGTGTACCCATGAACATTGCGCTGGACTATGAATGGAGTTGCAAGGACGGTGAATGGCAGCGACAATATGGTGAAAAGATCCAGAACTTCCTTTACAGCCAAGGTGTGGATAAGTTTGTCGACCAATACCGTCCTGACGGAACACTTCCTGAAGAAAGCGAGATTCTGCAGGCTGGCGGATTCCGCAAACTGCGCCACAGCATAGGCTTTGTGGCTACTGCTGCTGCAGCCTCGGTGATGTGCATCCACGACAAGAGCAAGGAGTTCGTAGACCATTTGTGGAACATGAAGCACGAACCTTTCGAGGATGGATATTTCGATGCTTACTACGATGGTCTGCTGCGTCTCTTCGCTTTCATGCACCTGAGTGGTAACTACCGCGTCATTCCACCGGCAAACAAATTCAAAATGAAGTCGGGCGACGTCACCCTGACCATCGATGCCGACAATGGGGGCAAGATCCTTTCGCTGAAATACAAGGACAAGGAGGTCATCTCACAGTCCAGATTCCCCGAATCGTTCGGCAGCACTTTCTGGACCAGTCCGCAGAAAGAGTGGAACTGGCCACCCGTGCAGGAGTTCGACAAACAGCCTTACACCGTGGAGCAACAGAGCGACAAGCATATTGCCATCACCAGTGAGGTATCGCAACGGCTGAACCTACGTATAGGCAAGGACATTACCGTAGACCCCAAGGACGGTGCTTTTGTTATTACCTATTCTATTAAGAACGAAGGCAGAGAGCCCCGAAAGGTGGCTCCGTGGGAGATTACCCGCGTAACGAACGACGGTGGCCTCATCTTCTTCGATGCGCCCCTTGGCGGTATCACCCCTGCCGGACTGATGAACTTCAAGGCTCAGAACGGTGCTGTATGGTATCAGCCTGATGAAGCCAATGAAAACCGTAAGATCAATGCCGATGGCAAGGGTTGGCTGGCGTACTGCAACAAGGGACTGCTGCTGGTGAAGAAGTTCAACGACCTGAAACCCTCTGAGCCGGCTCCCGACGAGGCCGAGATTCAGGTCTACGTGAACCGGGGCAAGAGCTATATCGAGTTAGAGAGCCAGGGTGCCTATACCACGTTGGCTCCTGCTGAGAAGCTCAGTTGGACGGTGAGATGGTATCTGCTGCCCTACGATGCTGCAGCACAGCCCTCTTCTGCTCTCGTGAAGAAAATAAACACTATCGTTAAATAACCAATGAAAAAAATTGTCTCATTACTCTTGATGAGTATGGTCGCCGTTGCAGTACATGCAGAGGCCGACCCAAACTTCTACATCTACCTGTGCTTCGGACAGTCGAACATGGAAGGTAATGCCGCTGCTGAGTCTGTCGACAAGACGGGCGTTGACAAGCGTTTCCGGCTGCTGGCCACATGCAACTACGATAACCCTAAGCGCACCTTGGGCGAGTGGTACGATGCTATTCCGCCATTGGTGAACCCCATTGGCGGACTGGGACCTTCCGACTATTTCGGACGTACCATGGTGGCTGCCCTGCCTGCCAATATCAAGGTGGGTGTGGTGCCAGTAGCCATCGGAGGCTGTAGAATACAGATGTTCGACAAGGACCTGTACAAGAGCGAAGTCAACAAACCCGGCGACTGGTCAGCAAGCATTGCCAACAACCACTACGGCGGTAACCCATACCAACGGCTCATCGACATGGCGAAGAAAGCCCAGGAAGTGGGTGTCATCAAGGGCATCCTGCTGCATCAGGGCTGTTCCAACAATGGCGATCCCAACTGGCCCAGCATGGTGAAGACCATCTATCTGAACATTCTCAAGGAACTGGGCCTCAAAGCCAAGGACGTGCCTCTCTTTGCCGGTGAGACTGAGTATGCAGATATGGGCGGAAGCTGTTATGCCCACAACACCGTGGTGGCCAATATCCCCAAGACACTGACGTTCAATGGCAATGTCTGTGGCTATGTGGTCAGTGCCTACGGCCTGCCCGGCAATGGCACTGATCCCTGGCACTTCAGTGCTGCAGGCTATCGCACCTTAGGTAAACGCTATGCCTACGAGGTGTTGCGTGCCATGGGCATGGAGCCGAAGGTGGATGCAGACTACCAGATGACTACAAACCTGAAGAAGTTCTATATGGTGAAAAGCTTCGATACCATGCTCAGTGCCAAGGCTGGCAGCACCGTCACCTTGAAGCTCATGGCCACCTTCTTTGACGGTCATAAGGAAGACCTCACACGGGAAGCCACCTTCAGCAGCACCGACTTTACCATCACCACCAGCGGCAAGGACAAACGGGTGAAGCTGGGTGCAGAAGGCACCAGCGGCACGGTGGAGGCTGTCTATACCGATTTCCTTGGCACAGTACACACGGTGACACTCACTGTTGCCACTCCTACCGCCATCACCACTCCCATTGCCCCGTTCCATACTCCGCTCTGGACTCCCGTCTACACACTTCAGGGCATAAAGGCGGGCTACATGGAACAGTGGGACAGCCTGCCTCAGGGACTGTATATTGTGAAAGGAAAGAAAATTGTTAAACCATAATTATCCAACTAAGTAAGAAATGAAAAAGACTCTGTTATCAATCGCTATGCTGTGCCTGTCGCTCATGGCTACAGCTCAGCCAGCAGGCGGCTTCGGTGGCTTCCAGATGCCGCAAGTCAAGTTAGAGACCTCACAAGAATGGAAGGATGTGAACTATGTGGGTGACGGACAGGCGTTCCACACCTGCGACATCTACCTGCCCAAGGAGGTGAAGGACTCCTATCCCGTGGTGATCCATATCTACGGAAGTGCCTGGTTCAGCAACAGCAGCAAGGGAGCAGCCGACCTGGGAACCATTGTGAAGGCACTGCTCGACAACGGCTTTGCCGTGGTATGTCCCAACCACCGCTCCAGCATGGATGCGAAGTGGCCCGCCCAGATCCACGATATCCGTGCCGTTATCCGCTTCGTACGTGGTGAAGCCAAGAAGTATAAGTTCGACACCTCGTTCATTGCTACCAGCGGATTCTCCTCCGGTGGCCACCTGGCATCTACCGCCGCCACCACTTCAGGCACGAAGACTGCCACAGTGGGTACTGTCACCATCGACCTCGAAGGCTCGCTGGGACAGTATACCAGCGAGGCCAGCACCGTCAATGCAGCCTGCGACTGGTCAGGCCCCGTCGACCTCACTGCCATGGACTGCGGCGACGCCATGAAGATGGGCGAGAACAGCCCCGAGGACGTACTGCTCGACTCGAAGCTCAGCAAGGAGCCCGACAAGTACCTCAGTCTCAGTGCCACGAACTATGTCGACAAGAACGATCCTCCACTCATCATCTTCCATGGCGAAAAGGACAATGTCGTGCCCTGCTGCCAGGGTAAGAAGTTCTACGAGCTGCTGAAGGCCGCAGGCGTAAAGACCGAGGCCACCTTTGTGCCCGAGGGAGGTCACGGAATGGGTATGTACAGCGAGGAGAACCTGCAGAAGATGGTCAGATTCCTCAAGGAAGCCATGGGTGGCTCCTGCTGCGACGGCGAGAAGGGCTGCTGCAAGGAACAGAAGTCGCGTATCGTCGAGGATGGCGGTACAGGCCCCTTCAAGGCCATCATGAAAGAGGAATGCTCGCTAAAGGCACACACCGTCTTTGCCCCGCAGGATCTCTCGGCCTTCGGAGGCAAACAGACGCTGCCCGTGCTTGTCTGGGGCAACGGTGCCTGCACCAACTCTCCATGGGAGCACTATAAGTTCCTCAACGAGATTGCCAGCTACGGCTTCATTGTACTGGCTACTGGCTACATACCCATGGATGAAGAGCCCTATCGTGGCGAGATGTCCACCACTGAGCAACAGATAGAGTCTATCGACTGGATTATCGCCCAGAACGCCAACCCCGAATCGCCCTACTACAAGAAGATCGACACCAAGCACATCTGCGTGGCTGGCATGTCGTGCGGTGGTTTGCAGACACTCTACAACTGTGCCGACCCACGTATCACTTCACTCATGATCTGCAACAGCGGACTCTTCAACCAGCAGAACGCACATCAGGCTGTTGGTGGCATGCCCATGCCTCCGAAGGACAAACTGAAGGAGATCCATTCGCCCATCATCTATATCCTCGGTGGTGAGACCGACATTGCCTACGGCAACGGTATGGACGACTTCCATCGCATCAACCATGTGCCAGCTGTAGCCACCAACTTCCCTGTTGGCCATGGTGGCACCTATCGTCAGCCTCACGGAGGCGAGTTCTCCGTAGTGGCACTGGCCTGGCTGCAGTGGCAGCTGAAGGGCGACCAGAAAGCCGCCAAGATGTTCAAGGGCAAGGACTGCGAGTTGTCGAAGCGTAAAGACTGGACCATCGAGAAGAATGCCCAGTTCGACAAGCTGAAGTAGGA
Source organism: Prevotella sp. (assembly GCA_016285075.1). Classification (GTDB taxonomy): domain Bacteria; phylum Bacteroidota; class Bacteroidia; order Bacteroidales; family Bacteroidaceae; genus Prevotella. The sequence continues at coordinate 5,983 of JAEEQB010000019.1, read as the reverse complement.
TTCCATCGGTTACTAAGGCATCTTGCACCATAAAAAGAATCATCCCCCCGTCTGGCTATATCCAGCGGGGGGATGACTGTTGTAACAGGGTGAACCGTTTCTTACAGGTTCGGGTTGATCTTGCTCCACTCCGAGATGGGAGGAACGATGTTCAGCGTCACCAGCTCGTCACGCATCTTGCAGAGGTGCTCGTAGCTCTGGTCAAGCTTGGCGTTCTCCTCGGGTGTGCCCTGCGGCACCTCGAACTTGGCGCCCTCGGCAGTCATGGTGGTCTTCATGGCCATCATGATGTGGTCGTACTTGTCGGTCTTCACGTAGGTGCCTACTGGGAAGCGGAAGGGCTCACCGCCCATGGCAGCACGAATCATCTCGACAGAGAGGTAAGAGGGGCTCTGGAACGAGCTGCGTCCGCGAAGCTCGATGATCTTGGCGCCACCCTTGGTGACGTCAACCTTCATCTGCTCCCACTCCTCAGCAGGGAACTCGGCAGTGCCAATGATGTCAGTAAGCTTGCGTCCGGCTACTTCTACGTGGCTACCGAAGACAGCCATCTGCTCACCGTGTCCACCATAAGTGGCACAACCAGTGATCTGATTCTGCATCACACCAAACTTCTTGGCCAGTGCGCTCTGCAGGCGGGTAGTGTCAAGACCGGCGAGGGTGGTCACCTGTCCGGGTTTCAGACCAGAGTAGAGCAGTGTCACCAGACCCGTCAGATCAGCGGGATTGAAGATAATCACCACGTGCTTCACGTCGGGGCAGTACTTCTTGATGTTCTGGCCCAGTTCCTCGGCTATCTTACAGTTGCCAGCGAGCAGGTCTTCACGAGTCATGCCAGCCTTGCGGGGAGCGCCACCACTCGAGATAATGTACTTTGCACCCTTGAAAGCCTCAGCGGCATCAGTGGTAGCCACGATGTTCACATCGTCGAAACCACTCTGGCGCATCTCCTCAGCTACGCCCTCAGGAGAGAATACGTCATACAAACAGATTTCACTTGTCAGACCCATCATCAGTGCAGTCTGAGCCATGTTTGAACCAATCATACCGGCTGCGCCGACAATGGTCAGTTTCTCGTTCGTTAATGTTGCCATGATAAATTTAAGATTTTCTGAATAGTTATTTTGCTATTTTGCTGCAAAAGTACAAAAAAAAAGTTGAACGCCGTACGCAATACTTATATTTATTTGTTATTTATTCTAAAAAAGGCAATGAGGGCGACTCCTTCTGGTTATCGCTCTTGCATCAGCGTATCTACTTCTCCTGTGGATCTTATGCGAATCCGCTCAGGCACTGAACCTCGTTCACACCCGTTCTCTCCTCGGTTCACAAGGGATGTGAACGGCAGAGAGAACGTAAGCTGATAACCAGGAGTGGCAAGGCGAACTGACTTTTCACTTTTTCACCTTTTTACTTTTTTACTTTTCACCTTTTCACTTTTTCACCTTTTCACGTACTTCCTGCCACCATGGATATACACGCCCTTCCTTTGCGGCTCGCCCTGGCGGCGGCGGCCCTGGAGGTCGAACAGAGGATCAATCGTAGAATACGAACCCTTGTGGATGATGGGTTGATCATGGATGCCAACAGTCTTCCAAACATCCTTTTGGGTTAATATAGTCTCTCCATCTAATTGGCAGGAGGAGAAACTATAGAAATTACCGACCTTTGGAAAGTTCGATGAAAGATCATACATCCCTCCAACACCTTCTACCCAGAGGTTGGGCCACAAGTCATTATTCAGGCGAACGTCCAAGATACGGAAGGCACGGTTGCCAACCACAACAGTATCCACTCCAATAACCGTTGTCTGTGTGTCCGAATTTGAATTTCCTGAACTTTGGAAAGAATCGCCTACATTGAGTCCAAAATCATAAATCAGGGTTTCAGCATTATTGGGATTAGCACAAAAAACTTTCTTTCCTTCTTCGCGTATGGCATACTCATAGTTTCCTGTAGCCACATCTACGATTCGCTTGTAGCTCTTGTCATCTATAACAGTGTCACCTGCTATGGTCAAGGACTTATAGAACTCTCTTCCTGTCATATCATTATAGTAATGATACGTCCATACTTTTCCCTCCTCTAAGAAAGATCTGTATATCTCCTGCCCGAATGACAAAGACGGTAAGAAGAAAAACAACGTAAACAATTGAATATTTCGCATAATAGTAACAGATTATAAATTATAAATTATTGTTGATAATGGGAGTGTCGACACATCGACATTCAGTTTCATTGTCGACACTCAGAAAAGAGAGATCGCCTTACAGCACGATGGAAACGGCGTTCATAACGCACATCCGCTTGCAAATTTGGTCACTTTTTATCGTGTGCTTCTGCCTATATGATAAAATAAAGCCCAAAATACTGCATTGCCTTAACATAGTTTAAGAAAAAAGATTCTATTGGCGTTGGTTAAAGTTTGTTAGTGTCTGCCCCAGTTCGGAAAGTGCTGATACATCGGCATTGTACTTCTTTGACTCTGCGCTTTTCCAATTCACCAAGGAGCTCCCCCTTCATAGGCGAGGCAGTAGAGCAATTGTCCTGTCTTGGCATCGACATAGACGAACTCACCTTCCTCCCATACCTGACGCTTATAGACGTAAACCAGTCGGGGCAGCAGTTTCCCGTTTTCTGGGAATGACATAATGGAGAGATAAAAGCTCTTGCTCTCGCCCTCGACAGACTCATGGATATAGTTCTCCACAATTTTCTTGGCAGTAGCCAAGTTGACGGAAGGACTGACGTCAAGATCGCCTATAGGAACGAAACAGCCGTAACCTCCAAGTATCATGCCATCAAGGAAAGTGATGTGCCACCAGCCTTTCTCTACAAGAACTCCCTTGTGAGATCATGGGGACAGGTTTTTGAATGAATTCGGTGAAATCATTCAAAAACCTGTCCCCATGATCTCCCTCCTCAAGTCAGAAACTGTAGCCGATATTCCATGACATAGTACAATTTTCACCATAATAATCCTGATTGTATCCGTGTGGCATCCTGCTACTGAATTGTGGAAAAAATCCAACTTCGAAATTCCAACGGAACATAAACCGACGGTATTCCACGCCGACTGTTGACACTCGCCATCCAGCATCCCATCGGTTTGCACCAATGATATCATCGAACATCGATATGGATGTTGACACAGGAATACCCCTGAACCATGTGATGCCATTCGTCGCTGATACCTTGCTGCCTATGCCGTATGCCCCATACAGTCCTGTTCCAAAAGGTATGCGCCAATGCCTGCCTATCTTTATCCGATAGATAAAGTCCAGCTGAGTCTCAAGATACCAAATGCTGAACGATACTCGCCCACCAGCCTTGTCGGCCTTGTAGACATCGCCTTTGGAGATTGCTGCCAGGGTTGGTTCTATGAACAAGCTGTGCCACTTGTTAAGGGGCACCTTGATTCCTACTCCTATATTTGGACCTGCCTGAAACACAGACTCTTCTGTGGCACCAGGAGAATCAAACCAAGAGCTCGTCAGTCCACCTCTAATAAAAGGCTTCAACACCTGCCCTTTCACATGACATGTAAAGAGGGCACTGAGCAAGCAAATAAACAGCAGACGAGCTTTCATTGTTTCTCAGGTTTTGAGCCGTTCCTGCGAGCATTCAGCTCGTATGGAAGCATACGCTCGTAATAGTTCTTATAATAATGGTCACCCAGTCGCTCAATAAAAAAGATATTAGTGGTGTCGGCATAAATAAGCTGCATATAGGTAATGGCATTGCTCTTGATCCTATTGTTGGTTGCATCATAGGTGTAACTATCAGTACGTTGGAGGTTGCTGTCTTGCTTATACATGAACAAGGTCAAGGAGTCTACCCCGAAATACAGGTCATTGGGTATCATGTCCGACCAACTGGTTATGTAATAAAGTGAGCCATTACCATTCCCATCAATGCGTAACGACCTATTCCATTTCCACCCGTGCCCAGTTATATTTTCATAAAAATAGGCAGCAGATATTGTCGTAAAGTAAGGATCTTGTGGCACCTTTTCCTCAGACATGACAAATTCTTGATCGGGATAATCTTCATCCACGCACTTCATGGCCTGCGTGAGAATACCGAACGCCAACACGGCAAAGATGAAATACGTCTTTTTCATATATATAACGTTTTAAATCGCAATACTTCTATTCACTATTTATATAACGCCCAATGATGCCAAAAACCTGCACAAGAACACAAATCTTTAACATAATTTATCCAATACACGGCTTTACACGTTTTGCTCTAAAGTGGCAAGATTGCGCTCCAAAGTGGATGCGTCAGGCGAATTGAAGAGCTTTTGGTTCGCCTCTTTCTTGATATTGTGAGATCATGGGGACAGGTTTTTGAATGAATTCGGTGAATTCATTCAAAAACCTGTCCCCATGATCTCCTTTTTCACCTTTTCACTTTTTCACGTACTTCCTGCCGCCACGGATATAGACGCCCTTCTTTTGCGGCTCGCCCTGGATGCGACGGCCCTGGAGGTCGAAGAAAGCAGAGGCATCAGGCGCTAACTTGACGCTGGAGATACCTGTCGGTTCTTTAGAGATGGGGATGCTGGTTGATTCAAATACCATAGTGGTTACCCACAAATCTGCTAAAAGACAGACACGGAAAGGTCCAATACGTGGATAAAAGATGCCAGTATCGTCTCTACCGCCCCTACAGCAGTCTGGAGTATCATCAATAACATAATGACAATACCAACCTACATAACTCGTGTAGAAGCCATAGAAGCCATGGAGTTTATATGTTTCATCTGGAAACAATGGTACGAAAGTTGGATCAGGAAGATTATCCAAGTCGTATTGTGTCAAGTCGATGCTAAAGTCGCTGTTAGGGAAGATGACGTATGGTACATTAGCTTTGGGTTCTTCCTCACGAACAAAAATGAGAGAGCTTGAGCTTCCACCAGGACCATAATGATCATAACGATAGTAGCGTCCTAACGTCGGATCTGGTGTTTCAGGCAGGATGATAGTACTCAACTGGTCTTTTATGAAATCAAGCCTGTTCCAAAGAGTTATTTCTTTTGGAAAAAATTTAGAGTCATCAAGAGAGAATCCCATTTGATATTCATAAGATGGATAACCTTTGGCTTTTACAGTCATGTAGAAATAGTTTTTCGGATAAATATTCTTACTCTTATCAATAATTACTTTAAAGTGGCCTGCAGCATCAGTGGTTGCAAAATACTCAACATCATTGACGCCTGTACCTGTTTCTAAGTTCCTGTATATACAGACTTCCGCATCAGAAACAGGATTGCCGTCCTGATTGGTCACCGTTCCTTCAAAACAGCCCTCTTCTGAATCCTGTGCCTGCATGGGCAGCACACCGAGAAGGAAAAGAAATAGTAATTTAATTGTTTTCATAATCTCATTATTTTTGGTTCGTGAATGCTTTGTCAATGCTTTAGCATTTTAAATTATTGATCGGGCGCAAATATACAAACAATTTGTGAAAGTTGCAAGGAAAAAGAAGAGAAAAATTTGACTAAAAATTGACTAAAGCGTAAATTTGTCGATGGAATCGGCCTTTTGGGGCAATACACGGCTTTACACGTTTTGCCCAAAAATGGCAAAAAAGGGCTGAAAAGACGGCAAAAGTCTTGCCCCTACTTCCTCACATACTTCTTGCCACCACGGATATACACGCCCTTCCGTTGTGGCTCGCCCTGGATGCGGCGGCCCTGGAGGTCGAAGAGCGGAGACAAAACAGAAGCCCGGGATACCATTGTAGTTGCGATATCATCAATTACTTCTACCTGAGGATATAGCTGGCATCCATCGGCATCGAAGCAGGCAATGAACTCTTCATAGTCACACAGGCACGGAAGCTTTATTGTTACATAAGGAATACGAATACCACCCGTCTTCATGCCGATACCCTCTAACCACTGATACTGGAGGGTACCGTCTTCAGAATAGAAGGTATATTGGTTGTATTGGCTTTCATTCACTTCCAGCGTATC
>JAEEQB010000001.1 GCA_016285075.1 Prevotella sp. | reverse complement strand
GGGATTTACCTCCGTTTCATGATACTATTATCAAAAGAATGTTATCGCAAGTAGTCCTGATTTGTAGAAACTTACATTGGCATACCAAATATTACTTTTGATTACCATTTAGTTGTGAATACTCCGTCTGGCAGTCAAAGACCGGACAGGACTTGTGGACATTGGGAAAGTCGCGATGGCCAACGATCTTGGCCTGAGGGTAACTCTCCTTCAGAGTTCTGAGGAGGAACCAGAGGGAAGCCTTCTGCTCGGGAGTACGGGTGTCGGCATCGCGTCCCTTGTCATCCAAGCCACCGATATAGCAGACGCCGATGGCATGTTCGTTGTAGTGTCTGACATGGGCACCGGCCTTGCTCTCAGGACGTCCTGCCTGGATGGTGCCATCCTGAAGGACCACCCAGTGATAGCCACAGCAGGACCACCCCTTGGCACGGTGACAACGGTCGATATCGGCGACGGTCCACTTCTGGCTCTTACGGGTGGCTGAACAGTGGACAACGATGTAGAGCACCTCTTTCATGGGTTTCATCTCTTTCATGGGGCTTAGAGAATTGACGTTACACAACTGGTTGCAATGGCTGAGCCGGCGAGGGTGGCAAACAGCATCGAGAGGAACTTGAATACAGCTTTCCAGGGAATTTGCTTTAACATTTTATCCATAAAGTTGATTTATCGATTATTAATAACTAAGTCACACAGATGACACAGATGACACAGACAGAATAACAGACAGAACAAATTATTTTTCTGACCACTAATTACACTAATTTCACGAATGATTTTCTCACACGTATCTATACCATCTAAACAAACACGAGTTTTAGTATGTCCCGCGGAAATGAAGGAAAATACAGAAATGAAACGGTTTGATGATGAGCAGAAGGATAAATCTGTGAGATCTGTGGGATCTGTGTGACAATCAATCAAAGATCGAGGCGAGAGGATGAAGTGTGAGTGCAGAGCGCGTTCATAACGGATTGACTATGGATGACTGAGAAGTGATCATTGATCAGGGTTCTCACTTGGACGTTATCGCTGTTCCTCCCGGACACTCAGGTCAGGTCAGTTCATAGTTCATAATTCATAATTCATAGTTCTTGCAAAGCAAGCGACCAAGGTCGAGTGCATAGTGCAGAGTGCTTGCAAGCAAGGGACTATGGATTAGTCGCCGTCGCTGGGCTGGTTGTCAGGACCATCGTCGGGAGGCGTGGTGCCACCACCGTTATCGGTTGATCCGGAGTTCGTAGTTCCGCTGCCGGTGTTCATGGCGTTGTCGTGGGTCTCCTCGAAGATGACATCCTTCAGCAGGGTGATGGCGTTGACGTACTTCTGCTTCACGGAGCCGTCCTCCTTCTTCTCCTGGCCAACGACGACACGGGTGGTCTCGGGCTGGAAGAGCACGCGGCGGGTGGTGATGGTCTGGGCACCGCAGTCCTCGAGTTTGGTGACGCCGATGGACGAGAAGCCTACCTTGAGGATGCCGATGCCGTCGAGCTTGACCTTCTGACCGAGCTCGAAGAAGTGCTTGAGGGCCTCGCCCAGCTCCTGGAGCACGGCCTTGATGTCGCTCTTCTTCACTGAGGCCTGGCGCTGAATGAAGTCGGCAAGCTCCTCGGTGCCGATGAAGTGGTTGTCGTACACGGCCTGGGCAAAGTACTTGCCATAGGCCTCACTGTGACTGTTCTTGTTTTGGGCTTTGATGAATTTCTGGGCCATTTGGTGAATTGATAATTGTGAATTGAGAATTGAGAATTAGTTCGGCATGGGACTCACAGAGGGCATTCCAAGGAGATCGTCTTAACGAACTGTCCGGATAGTTTCTTTGCGTCGTTCAGATAGTCTCTATACCCCCTAAGGGATTATCTCAATGAGGTGTTCAGATAATCTTAACGACTCGTTCAGATAGTCTCGATGAACCATAAGTGACATGGTTCCGTGTGGTCCGCTTACCGAGTACAAAGGTACTACATCGGGAAAGGCTAATGACCCTCTTTGACCAACAGTCACACAGATTTCTTTTCTGAACTACGAATTACACTAATTTCACGAATTATAAACTAACACAAAAACCACAGATATCACAGATAGTTTTTAACTACGAATTTCACTAATTTCACGAATTGTAAACTAACACAAAAACCACAGATATCACAGATAGTTTTTAACCACGAATTACACTAATTTCACGAATTGTAAACTAACACAAAAACCACAGATATCACAGATAGTTTTTAACTACGAATTTCACTAATTTCACGAATTATAAACTAACACAAAACCACAGATATCACAGATAGTTTTTAACCACGAATTTCACGAATGACACTCATCATTATCAAATAATTCTTTAGTTCCCTAGTTCTTGACAATTTATAAATCTGTGTGATCTGCTGGATCTGTGTGACACTTGAGCATTATTCGATAGTGCTCTGCATCCTGGAGTTGACGGATGAACTGCTGGTAGAGCGGAGAGCGACTCAGGACTTTCTGGTCCTGTAGTGACTCAGGGAGATCGATGCAGTAGTCCTCGCAGATATACCTCACTGCCTGGGGAGGCAGTTTCTGGGCCTTTGGCGATACACCCATCTGGGTAAGGATGTGCTGACGGGTACGGAGGTAGCGCTTGAAAGTGGCGTAGGATACGCCTGCTAAGCGGGCTAACTCACTCTTGCTGATGAAACGATGTTTGTCGTAGTAGTTGACCATGGAAAGAATTGAGAATTTAAAGTTCTTTTAGTCGGCAGACGCCTTTGTAAAAGCGGAAAAGCCTAGCGGAGAATTGAGAATTCTTAGTATACATACATCACTGTTTATTTTCTTCAAGGAGGAAGTCGAGGAGATCAATCTGACGTTCCTTCTGTTCGGGGGTAGCATGTTCTTCAAGCACATCATCAATCGTGATGTCTATGTCGTAGAGGCAACGGACTTCCTCTGCAAATTCCAGGAATGAGAGATAAGTGCTCGCAGAGGGGTCTGTCCGCGGATAGATCGTGACAGTGCGGCCTTGAAGTGATTCAAACAGGTCTGGAGTCATATTGGCTGCATAAGAATAGGCCATCCAAAGACTTTCTGGGAGCATCTCGGACAGTACAACTGCAGACTGCTCGCTCTCTACGACACAAATGGGTTTGTCTTCTGAACACAAATGACACGAATCTGACGAATCATTATTAAAACCTGTGGAATCAGTGGTATCTGTGTGACAAAGAAGATGGAGTCCGAAGAGACAGTGCCGGGCATGATACTCCCTCAGGATTTCAGGCTCACGGGCCTTGAGAAGTTGTGACACCCATGAGTTGCCAAGACGGCCGTCACGGATTCGTCCCAGTTCGTCAATCATCCAGAAGATGCACTTGCCGCTCCTGCTCTTGCCCAGGCGATAGCTGTCGGCAGCATGGTGCATCTGCTCCTCCGTGAGCCACCCTTTGGCAACAACGTCCTGACAGAAGTCGGAGTCGTAGGCAACGACCACCAGCTGAAGATCTGGGGTGTTCTTGCCCAAGCTGCGGAAGGAGGGGGTCAGTATGTCATTGAGTCTCGTCATCGGTCGCGCGTGTTATTATTTGTCTTTTAAAATTTAAATTTAAAATTTAAAATTAATATTTATATTTGCCCTTTAAGGGCAAATTAATTAATTTATTTAATTTAAAAGGGCAAAGTGTTTTCTTTCAGCTCCACCCAGGTCTCGCTGGTGTCGGGATGCAGAATCTTGCTGATAATCTTCATGTTTTCGCCCTCTTTCACAAGCTGGTAGAAGTAGTTGGCATCCACAATGTGGCTCAGCTTCAGCGAAGCAGCCATGAAATGCCTGTAGGGTCGTGCGGAACGGCCTTCCATGGCATCCTCAAAGAGGCTTCGCAGATCCCAATGGTAGGTGCCACCCTCTTCATGGACGATGTAGTGCTGGTTGAACGACTCCCATTTCACGTCGGGCGTGACAGTATGTCTTGCCTTAGCACTCATGAATCGTCCCTTTTCGTCGCGTAGCCTCTCCTGGAAGTCAGCACATTCGTCAGGCAGCCCGTCATCGCTGATGCGGTAGTAGAGCTTCCGTTTCATCTTCTGCTTGCGGCTGTAGGTATGAGTGACCTTGAATGTCTCAGACTCCTCGATCATCTCACACTGGTAGACCTCAAAGGCCTTGTTGGTCAGCTCTGTGCCGATGCTGCCACGCATGTTGCGGTCTGCCTCACTCTTGTTCTGGTGAAGCACACAGACGATACAGCAGTTCTTCTCCTTGGCCAGCGCCATCATCTTCTCCATGATGAAAGTGGCCTGCACGGCATCGTTGATGTCGGTGATGAGGTCTTTCACACCATCGACAATCACTATGTCGGGACTGAGTGTCCTGATGGCCACTTCCACCATACGGCTTCGTTTCTCAAAGCCCAGGCCGCGCAGGTTGAAGGCATAGAAACTCGTATCGCACAGCGATTTCACTGTAGCCGACGGCGAGGCCCTGCCTTCCCCACCCTCACCCGGTCCTGCGACATTTCCAGAAGCACCAGGAATGCTGTTCATGTCGTCAGAAGCCATGTCGTCCGGACGTCCTTTCTCTGCGAGCGGAATAATCCGGTCACGCAGGATCTCCTGCGTGCTTTGCTGGCTCTGTTCCGTATCAATCCAAAGCACCTTCAGCGGCTTGATCCCTTCAGGGCTTTTCGGGTCAGTGTCCGTTGGATATTCCGTCCGTTCCAGTGCCAGGGCCTTTCCTGTAAGAGCAGCCGCCATGAGGATGGAGAGGAAGAACGTCTTTCCCGACTTCGCCTTGCCGCAGTCGGCCACCAGCTCCCCCCGGTAGAAACAGGGTACGTCGAACATCCTGAACAGGGGCATCATGGGAGGAAGGTCTGTGTCTGGCGTGATGCGCTCAGCCAACAGACTGTCTATCTCCTCCTGTGTCGGAGCAGAAGCGTCCAACACAGTTGCGGCAGCCTTTCTCCTTCGAGCCATGCTGCCTTTCACGAGGTCATATCGGTCTTGATTCATCGTCGGTCCATAACGTATTAAAAGTTTTAAAATTGTTAAATGATTCTACACATCTTGTCCGGACAGTACAAAGTTAGGAAATTATTACTACTTTTGCACCTTGTCTGTCCCGACAATGTTAGGACAAATTCAATGAACTTTAACATTTCACTATCAAAATTTTAGCTCTATGGCAAAGTTTTTCAAGACACCACGGACGCTGGCCTTCATCGAGGGTTGGCTGAAGGTACGTCGTCAGTTCTACACGGTGCGGGCCTTGAAGGCCATGCATGTCAGTGAGAACACCCGCCGGGGAGTCTAAAATGGCAGGGCTCTCAGTTTATGTCAAGGCTACATGCTCGTCAGGGCAGTGATGGCCAGTGAGAAGAATGACTTGCGAAAGTTGGAAAGGGTCTGTGAGATCCTGGACAGGCTGGAGCAGGATGTTCATGAGGTCTATCCCACCGAGGCGCCTCCACTGAAGGACGGCTTCCTGGGGACGCTCAAGAGACTGCTCGTCGAAAACATTTGAGACAGAATAACAGACAATTATTATTACGACTACGAGATTTGTCGAAGACCCACGAATGCTCGCAGTCATTTCACGAATGATCAGTGCATATCAATAAAGTCAATGATATCGCAGTTGACCCAAAACGCCCCTACGGGGAGCCCAAGGTGACTGAGTAGTTACGTGTTTTGTAAACGGAAACCGGGTACATCATATTGAGCACCCAAATTCCGAAACCTTATTAGTGGATCGAGAAGCAGCTAAAGGACTACCCTAACATCCGTAAATCGTGGATTGTCTGTTCTGGTGTAGGACTACGGAACACATAGCTTCCACTGACAAGCACGTCAACACCTGCCTGGACAAGACGTGGAGCCGTTTCTCCTTGGACACCGCCATCTACTTCTATCAGGGCATGGCTTCCGCTCTCGCTGATGAGACGACGCAGGCGCTGCACCTTGGGTATTGTATTCTCGATGAATTTCTGACCTCCGAAGCCTGGGTTAACACTCATCAGCAACACCATATCCACATCCGTGATGATGTCCTCGAGCAACGAGACAGGCGTTGAGGGATTGAGTGTGACTCCGGCCTTCATGCCTGCCTGATGGATTTCCTGAATGGTACGATGAAGGTGGGTGCAAGCTTCCAGATGGACATTCATCATCATGGCTCCCAGTCGAGCCGTCTGCTGAATATAATGCTCTGGATGGACTATCATCAAGTGGACATCGAGAGGTTTCTGACACAGAGATGCTACAGCCTCGAGAACAGGGAAACCAAAAGAGATGTTGGGGACGAAAACGCCATCCATCACGTCAAGATGCAGCCAATCGGCTTCACTGCGGTTAATCATGCTGATGTCACGATCAAGATGCAGGAAGTCGGCGGCTAGCAACGAAGGAGATACAAGTGTCATTTTAACTACTTTTGAATTCTTAATTAAGGCAATATGCCTGTCCGTTAACAACTCGGTAAGTGTGGGCAAAAAGCCTGATCAATTTAAGCGTTCTTTCGCTTGGTGTCAATTCTTCGGGGGTAAACATTTGCATAGGCTACCATTTAAGGGGTTACTTATAAATGAAACGCCATGCATTAGATTTTATTGTGCTACTTGACAGAATAATTTTCAAGATCCTTCACTCCATTGATAAATGCCTGGGCATCCATACGTTTTTTCCCTGCCAGCTGGAGAGAATTGATCTGGAGCCATCCATCTGAACAGGCTATATAAAGGTGTTTTCTGTCAACGACAATGGAAGATCCTTCGTGAGCATGATGTGAAGGAGAAGAGCACTTGGTTGTACTGAATATTTTCAGCACGGTTTCTTTTCCATCCGGGGCAACAAGCATGGTCCATGCACCTGGATAAGGTGAAAGGCCACGAATGAAGTCATAGACTTGTTTGGCAGGTAGCTGCCATTGGATCTGACATGTCTCCTTGAATATCTTGGGTGCAGGCCTCAGGGAATCAGCATCGGCTGCATGAACACTCTGAGGAGTGGTTTCAGGTTTACCGTCAGCAGCTATGATTACTTCAAGTGTCCGCAAACACAGACTGGCACCAAGATGCATCAGACCATCGTAGACATATTCCACGTCGGCAGTGTCAGGGATGTCGAAGGGCTGCTGGAGGATGATGCGTCCAGTGTCTATCTCATGGTCAAGGAAGAAAGTGGTGACACCCGTGCGTGTTTCACCATTGATGACAGCCCAGTTGATGGGTGCCGCACCACGATATTGAGGCAGCAACGAAGCATGGACATTAAAAGTGCCATACTGCGGCATGGCCCACACTACTTCTGGCAACATGCGGAAGGCAACTACGACCTGCAGATTGGCTTCGAAAGCACGAAGAGCCTCGACAAAGTGCGGGTCTTTCATCTTTTCCGGCTGAAGCACAGGAATACCATGTGCCACGGCATATTGTTTGACAGGAGAGGGTTGGAGCACAGAGGCATGGCGTCCCACAGGCTTATCGGGCTGAGTGACCACGGCTACGACATGGTAACCGTTCTCGACAAGAGCCCGCAGCGTCTCAACGGCGAACTCAGGAGTACCCATAAATGCAATGCGTAAATCTTCTTTCTTCATTCTGTTCGTGCTATGCTTAATCTTCGGACATGTCTGCTACCATCTTCCGATACATCGTGTAAATCTTCTGACGGGAGACATATCCAAGGAGACAATTATCTTCATTGGTGACAGGAAGCCAGTCAGCATGCGTCTTCTCAAACGTCTTCATGACATCTACCATAGGAGTATTTTCATTCAGTATGGCCTTTGGTTCCTGCATAAGCTGAGAGGCGGTAAAGTGATGGTAAAGTTCGATGCGAAACACCACATTACGGATCTTCGATATATTGACTTCGCCCAGGAATGTACCAGCAGCATCGAGTACTGGCAGCACAGAGGAATTACAACGGCTGATTTTGTTGACCATCTTGCCCAACTCCATATCAGGAGACACACCGAGGAAATCGCGATCAAGACAGGATTCAAGATTCATCAGGGTTAGCACAGCATGATCAGTATGGTGTGTAAGCAGTTTTCCTTCCTTAGCCAGGCGTGCACCATAGATGCTGTGAGGCTCGAAGATAATGATGGTGAGATAGGAGGTTATGCTGACAATCATCAATGGCAGCAGAAGGCTATAGCCACCAGTAAGCTCTGCAATGAGGAAGATGCCTGTAAGGGGAGCATGCATGACACCAGACATGAGTCCTGCCATGCCCATGAGGGCGAAATTCTTCTCAGGCACATAGACACCTATTTGCTCAATGTTCCACAGGCGAGAGAAAAGGAAGCCAGTGAAACACCCCACGAAAAGACTCGGTGCAAAGGTACCGCCACATCCGCCAGCACCGTTAGTGGCACTGGTGGCAACGACCTTGGTCAATATGACCAAAGCCACATAGGGAATAAGCATGGAAGACTGACCTGAGAAAAGGGAATTATTGAGCACCTGATTCCAGTCGGCCTCCGTCTTTCCGTTGAGCAACAGGTTGATAGAGCCGTATCCCTCGCCAAAAAGAGCTGGGAACAGAAAGATGAGCAGGCTCAATGCTGCAGCACCGATGACAAGACGGACATAGGGCTTTGACTTGAAACGGGCGAATATGCCTTCACAAAAGCCCATCATACGGATGAAATACAGGCTCACCATTCCGCAGAAAACGCCCAGGAGCAGACAGGCCGGAACACGCTGTACTCCCCACTCATTGTCGAGATGGAAAGAGAACAATGCTGCATCACCACTGAAGATATAGGTGAAGCAAGTAGCCGTAACACAACTCACCAGGATAGGAAGCAGCGATGACATTGTCATGTCTATCAGCAACACTTCCAAGGTAAACACAAGTCCTGCAATAGGAGCCTTGAAAATACCTGCTATAGCTCCTGCAGCGCCACACCCCACAAGCGTCATAAGTGTCTTACGGTCAAGATGGAACATCTGGCCGAGATTAGAGCCGATGGCCGAGCCCGTGAGCACAATGGGAGCCTCTGCGCCTACAGAGCCGCCAAAGCCGATTGTGATAGCAGAAGCAATGACAGAAGACCAGCAGTTGTGCCCTTTAAGTCTTGATTTGTTGGAAGAAATGGCATAAAGGATACGGGTAATGCCATGAGAGATATCGTCACGGACAATATGGCGTACAAAAAGCGAAGTAAGATAGATACCAACAACAGGATAGACCAAGTAAAGCCAATTTGCCCTGGTCTTAGAGAAAGAAGAAGTGAGAAGAGCTACAATCTGATTGATAAAGCTATGCAGCAAGAACGCTGCTACTGCAGCAAAAAAACCTACCAGTAAAGCCAGGAGCAACAAAAACATCTTGTCGCTGACATGCTCTTCCCGCCATTGTATCAACCGTTGAAGCATTCCTTTCTGATTCTCAATCACTATACGCTTTTTCGCCAATAGTCTCACGACTTCCGATAGTCATCTGACGTAAATCATAGAAAGAGCCATTGTAAATGTTCAAGTCTACATTGCCCTTGATGCCAGGCAGACGACCAACATCCGTATGCTGCCAGAACTTCCAGCGTCCTTTATACTCTACTGAATCCACATAGTAATGGGCAATCCAGTAAGGATACGGGTCGAAGATGGAGTCGTTCAGGTACTTCATCTTGAATTTATAATAGGTATAAATGATGGGTTTCACCTTGTAATGGTTTTCCACGATGTCGAGCCATTCCTTCACGCTATTCTGGAACTGCACATCCGTTTGTTCCTTGGGTTTGTGCTCGACATCGAGTACAGGAGGAAGGTCACCGTTTTCCAACTTCACCTGACGCAAGAAGAACTCTGCCTGCTGACGGGCTGTAGAATGTACGCTATAGAAGTGATAAGCCCCTCTGGTAAAGCCATTTTCTCTTGCCTGATAAAAGTTGTCCTCGAAGTTCTCGTCAATCTGCGTAGCCCCTTCTGTGGCCTTGATCATGACAAAGCGGATAGGGCACTTGTTGATCATACCGTTATCCTTCAATTCCTCCCAGTCAATACGTCCCTGATGATGGGAAACATCTATACCATGGATCTCATAACCTTCGGGATAGCTGATGTCACCATAAAGGGCACGCCATCGGAATCCGAATGGTGAGACAAAGAAATAATAGAAGAACCAGACATATCCAGCCACAATGGCGGCTCCACCTATCCACCATCCCCAGGAAGGAACTTTCTGAAGCAAACGTATCACAACACTGGGACGCTTCTTGCGCCCAGGGCCGTGATACGTTCTTGTAGAGCCTATGCCTTTACGGCTTACTACACGTTTCTTCTTTGACATTTATTTTGCTTGTTCCAAAGCGAGCGTCTTCGTTGGCAGGTCACATACTTCCGTGGGTCCCCAATACTGAATGGGACCAGGATAGATGTATGCTGTCTCACGAGCCCAACGATCACGCTGAGCAGCAAAGGCTTTGAAAGGAGCGCCATCGAGTTCCACGAGTGCCTTGCGGATCACAGGTTTCATCTCACCATTACGACGTTCCATGTTCATCATCATCGTGATGGGCACACCTCCAGCAACCCACTGATCGGCAGGAGCTGTTGTATTCTTCACAATAGCCATATAGCCCGTCTTGCCATTGGCAATGAGCTGAGCGGCACTCGTGCCGAGCGCATAGCAATAGTCAGCATCGAAGTTTGAAGGAGCAGCACAACGTCCTTCATATCCAAAGAAATGATGCAGGGCAGAGAACTTGCCCACATACTTACCTTCTTTCTTCATCTTCTCCAGTTTCTGAGCTACCATTGTGGACAGCAATTTCTCAGTCTCGATGAGCGACACCTGTACGTTACCATGAGGATCGCGGTCAAGAGCGAGCTGTCTTGCCACACCAGTAGGCAGAGAATTGAACACAGCAAGGTTCTCGTCTGTCAGATGACTCTTCACGAAATCAATCTGCTCCGAACGAGCCAGGTCCTTGGCTGTAGGCATTGCAAGCACGTCGTTGAGCTGGGCAATGAGTTTCTTGATAGCAGGGATAAACTCAATGACACCCTCAGGAATAATGACGGAACCATAGTTGTTGCCATCGGCTGCGCGGACGCACACAGCGTTAGCAATGTAGTCAACGATATCATCAAGACTCATTGCCTTTGCCTCGATCTCCTCAGAGACCAGACAGATGTTAGGCTGGGTCTGCAGGGCACACTCCAGAGCAATGTGAGAAGCTGAACGGCCCATCACCTTGATGAAGTGCCAGTATTTACGCGATGAGTTACAGTCGCGCTCGATGTTACCAATCAGTTCAGAATAGGTCTTGCAGGCAGTGTCAAAACCGAAACTGGTCTCAATCTGTGAGTTCTTCAGATCACCGTCAATGGTTTTCGGGCAGCCAATGACCTGCACGCCATAGTTCTTGGCAGCATAGTATTCAGCCAGCACACAGGCATTTGTATTGGAATCGTCGCCACCAATGATGACAATGGCCTTGATATCCAGTTCGCGGATGATCTCCAGGCCCTTCTCAAACTGATCCACCTTCTCCAGCTTTGTACGGCCAGAACCAATCATATCAAAGCCGCCGGTATTGCGATATTCGTTGATGATATCCTCAGTCAGTTCCATATAGTTATGATCCACCAGACCGCCAGGGCCAAGGATGAAGCCAAAAAGACGGTTCTCGGGATTCAGTTTCTTAATCTGGTCGAAGAGACCTGTGATAACATTGTGACCGCCAGGTGCCTGACCACCTGAGAGGATAATACCCACATTCATCTTCGTCGTATTGGCAGTTTCTGCCGGTACGAACTCCACGATGGGCATTCCATAAGTGTTGGGGAACAACTTCTTGATTTCTTCCTGGTCGGCTACGCTCTGAGTAGGCTCACCTTCCTTCACTTTTACTGCACCCTGCAATGCCTTCGGCAACTTGGGCTGATAGGCAGCTCTTGCAATCTGCAATGCACTCTTTTCCATAATTCTTTTTGCTATTTTTTAGTTCAAAATGATTTTTTGGAATGCAAAAATACTTATTTTTTACGAGAAACGGAAAGAAATAATGCTTTTTAATATTTTTTTGTGATGAAAGTCAACCACATGTCGTTTTTTTTATGTAACTTTGCTATCTGTAATTAGCAAACAAGACATTTCCTATGGCAAACAAGAGAACACTGAAAAGGAGTATTAACCTCATCTGCGATGAGCTATTCGCAGAATGTGTGGCTGTCTCACTCTACGGCCCAAGTCACGACAAAGACAATCACGATGCACTGCTCTTCAGCATCATCAAGATGCAAAACAACTACATCTGCCGGGTAGGTCATCCTGAACCAGGAATGAAAGCCAACCTTTATTATAAGGATCTGCGCGAGAAGTTCAGTGCTGAGGTAGAGGGTATTGTCAACCAAATCAACAATCTGTAATGTGGCAGAAATTTTGTAGCTGGCTTTTGTTCAAAAAACTGGGATGGTCGGAGGTCGTCACTCAAGAGCATCCCGACAAATACATCATCTGCCTGGCGCCTCATACCAGCAATTGGGATTTGCTCCTTGGGCAGCTCTACATCCATGCCAAAGGGATGAAGAGCAATTTCCTTATGAAGAAAGAATGGTTCTTCTGGCCATTAGGCCCTATCTTCAGGAAGATGGGGGGTATACCTGTCTACCGTCAGAAGAAGACAAGCATGACGGATTCCATGGCAGAGACAGCACGCCAGGCAGAACAATTCCACCTCTGCATCACTCCGGAAGGCACACGTTCGCGTACAGAGGAATGGAAAAAGGGCTTTTACTTTATTGCCCTCAAAGCCAACATGCCTATTCTGCTCTATGGTGCCGACTATGAACGGCGGCTTATACAGTGTACAAAAACCATCGTTCCCAATGGCGACTTGGAAAGTCAGATGAAAGAGATCAAGCTCTACTTCAAGGATTTCAAGGGAAAGAAACCTGAGAACTTCACCATTGGCAACGTCCTTCTGGGCCTTCTCCTTACCTTATTAATAATATGTCCTGCCTCCGCCCAGGACTACAAGGGAGAGCCTTGGGTGAAGAATGTCTCACAGCCCTACAAAGTAACACGAGGTCTTGAAGGCAGGCACCTGTCGCTATGGGCCAGCCACGGACGCTATTACGACACAGACCGTTCCCAATGGCGATGGCAGCGCCCCACCCTCTTCTGCACCAACGAGGACTTGTATACCCAAACGATTGTCGTGCCTTACCTCATTCCCATGTTAGAGAATGCTGGCGCCAATGTCTTCACTCCCCGTGAACGAGACTGGCAACGGCACGAAGTAATCGTTGACAATGATGACCACACCCGGCTCATCAGTTATATAGAGACAGGGTTCAAACAGCCGTGGACCACCACAGACAGACCCGGCTTTGCCTTTCACCATGGCAACTACCAGGATGGCGAGAACCCTTTCCTAGCAGGTACTGCCCGTCAGGCAAAGACCACGGGCAGCAAGTCTAAATACAGTCAGATCAGCTATCAGCCTGACCTGCCAGAAGAAGGACGCTATGCTGTCTATGTCAGCTATCAGACAATGGACAAGAGCATTGATGATGCCCACTACACCGTATGGCACAAGGGTGAGAAAACGGAATTCCATGTGAATCAGCAGATGGGTGGCAGCACATGGGTCTATCTTGGCACTTTTGATTTCGATAAGGGTTGTAACCAGTTCAACCGTGTCACGCTGACCAACCAAAGCAGCCACGGAGGAGGCCATGTGGTCACTGCTGATGCTGTTCGTTTTGGAGGAGGCATGGGTAATATTGAGCGGGGAGGCACTGTCAGCGGCTTACCTCGCTGTCTGGAAGGAGCACGCTATTCCACCCAATGGATGGGAATGCCCTATCATGTCTATGTCCGTCAGGATGACTATAAGGACGACATCAATACCCGTCCGAAGTCAACGAACTACGTGGCAGGGGGCTCCTGCTACCTGCCTGAGGAAGAGGGACTTCGTGTGCCTTTGGAACTGTCGTTGGCCGTTCACAGCGACGCCGGATATGCCCCCAACGGCGAGTCAGTATTTGGTACACTTACCATCTGCACCACTGACAACAACGGTAAAAGCGCGTTTCCTACAGGTAAGTCTAGAAAGGCATCACGCCAATTGGCTGATGACCTGCTGAGCAACACCTATCAGGACCTGTGCGCCAAATATGGAAGCTGGGTCACTCGTACCGTCTACGACCGCAACTACTCCGAGACTCGCAACCCAGAGATTCCCAGTGCCATCATAGAAACCCTTTCCCACCAGAGTTTCCCAGACATGCGCTACGGTCAAGATCCCAATTTCAGATTCACCCTGGCACGTTCCATTTATAAGACATTGTTGCGCTACATCAATCGTCAACATGGCGACAACTTCGCGGTAGCCCCGCTCGCTCCCACAAATCTGAAAGTGGAATTCGTTAACAAGAAAGGTGAAATAAAACTCACATGGACTCCTGTAGATGATCCGCAGGAACCGAGTGCAGAAGCCACAAGCTATATTGTCTATACGGCTACAGGACACGGCGACTTTGACAACGGAACCGCCGTTCGCCACACTTCCCTCTCCAAGAAGCTAGAACCAGGCGAGCTCTATTCGTTCCGCGTAGCAGCCATCAACAAGGGTGGACGCAGTTTCCCGACAGAAGTCGTGTCAGCCCGATACATACCCCAGGCTTCAGGGACCGTACTTATAGTAAACGGTTTCCACCGCCTTTCTTCACCGGCCATCATCAAAAACGACTCCTTGCAGGGCTTTGACCTTGATGCAGACCCTGGCGTCACCTACGGGCGCACTGCAGGATTTACAGGTCGCCAGTTGGTATTCAACCGTTCGCGTATAGGTCTTGAGGACGAGACCGGACTGGGATACGGAACGACAGAACTCGCAGGTATGTTCATTGCCGGTAATGAGTTCAACTATATCAAGACACATGCAGAAGCCATTGCCGCATCAACGGACTACAGCATTGTCAGCTGTTCGGCTGACGTGCTGGAACAAGGACGCATGAAACTGGAGTCCTATTCAGCCATTGACCTCATCCTGGGACTGGAACGTAACGATGGTCATAGTCTCGTGGCTTACAAATCCTTCTCTCCTGCACTCCAGCAGCAGCTCAGGCGATACACACTTCAAGGGGGCTCACTGTTTGTCAGTGGTGCTTATGTAGGCAGTGACATGCTGGCCGAAGGGGAACGCGCCTTCCTTGCCGATGTGCTGAAATGCAGCTATGGCGGGAAAGACCCTGCTGTATCTGAGACCATCAATGGTATGAACACCCGCTTCGACTTCTATCGTAACTTGAACGAGCAGCACTATGCAGCCACTCATCCCGACATTCTGCAGCCCACCGAAGGAACAGCCTTCCCGCTGATGGCATACGCCGACAATTACGGGGCTGCCGTGGCCTATCAGGGACGTGACTATCGTGCTGTTACCATGGGATTTCCCTTCGAGTGCATCAAGGAAAGAACCGTGCGCAATTCCATCATGGCAGGAATACTTCAATTCTTAATCAAATAATCTGAATCTTATATAACTATGTCCAAAATCCAAACCAACTCCTCTGGTACTAGAAGCATTGATATCAGTGATGAACACCTCCAGACCATCGAGGACTATCAGTTGTTCCGTGACCTCATCGACTCCAACGGCTACGTTGACGAAGAAGTTCTTAACAAGTTAAAGCTTAACATCCGCTCCATGCTTGAGTCAGATGCTGGCAAGGACAAGCGGTTGCTCGATCTCTGCCTTGATGTGATCTACCATCCCAATATGAAAGCCTTTGGTTTGCAACAGCTCGTTCTGCTTTATATCAACTGGAAGAATCGTGCCAACAATGACCTTGGCATGGATCTCCAATCACTTCAGGGGACTCCATTTAACTGACAATTCATCATTGGCAATTGATCATTACAGACTGACAGACTTCCTGCCGACCACCAAGAAAGAGCTTGAGCTGCGAGGATGGGATTATGTGGACATCATCTTGTTCTCGGGTGATGCCTATGTAGACCATCCATCGTTTGGTGCAGCAGTGATAGGGCGTACGCTCGAGGCAGCTGGTTACCGTGTAGCCATCGTCCCTCAACCCGACTGGCACGGTGACTATCGTGACTTCAGGAAACTGGGGCGCCCTCGTCTCTTCTTCGGCATCTCTCCTGGCTGTATGGACTCAATGGTGAACAAGTATACAGCAGCAAGGCGTCTGCGCTCAGAAGATGCATATAGTCCTGACGGCCGACACGATCTCAGGCCGGAATATCCAACGATAGTCTACACAAAGATCCTCAAGCAACTCTACCCTGAAGTACCTGTGGTGCTGGGAGGCATCGAAGCCTCCCTTCGTCGCGTCACCCATTACGACTACTGGAAAGACGAACTCCGCAAATGCATTCTTTGCGACTCAGGTGCAGATATGATTGTCTATGGCATGGGAGAGAAGCCTATCGTCGAACTTGCCAATCAGCTAGCCTCGTTTGCTGCTCAAAGTGGTGAGACGGCCTCTTCGTTTTTCATACATCACCCATCGCTCAGAAGAATACCCCAAACCGTCCTTCTATCATCCAAAGCCGATATTCCCGATGGCATTACCAATCATGACATCGTACTCCACAGCCACGAAACGTGTCTTCGCGACAAACGTGCCCAGGCAGAGAACTTCCGACATGTGGAAGAACAGTCAAACATGATGCACGCCCAGCGTCTGCTACAGGAAGTCGACGGACGCTATGTGGTTATCAATCCGCCCTACCCTCCGATGACGACCAAGGAGCTCGATGCCAGCTTCGACCTGCCCTACACCCGACAGCCCCATCCTAAGTACAAGGGCAAGCGGATACCCGCCTTCGACATGATCAAGTTCTCTGTAAACATCCATCGCGGCTGTTTTGGCGGTTGTGCTTTCTGCACCATCTCTGCCCATCAGGGCAAGTTCATCACCTGCCGTTCCAAGGAAAGCATTATCAAAGAAGTGAAGCAGGTGATTCAGATGCCTGATTTCAAAGGCTATCTCTCCGACCTTGGCGGTCCTTCTGCCAATATGTACGGAATGCATGGACGCAACCTCAATGCCTGTGAGAAGTGTCGCCGTCCCAGTTGCATCCATCCACAGATCTGTCCCAACCTCGACACCAGCCATCAGCGTCTGCTTGACATCTACCATGCTGTCGATGCCCTTCCAGGCATCAAGAAGAGTTTCATAGGCAGTGGTGTTCGCTACGACCTGTTGCTCTACCACAGCAAGGACGAGGAAGCCAATCAGGCTGCACAGCAATACACCCGCGAACTGATCTGCCGCCACGTCAGCGGACGTCTGAAGGTGGCTCCGGAGCATACCAGCGACCGTGTGCTTCAGCTCATGCGCAAACCCTCGTTCCAGCAGTTCTATGAGTTCAAGCGCATCTTCGACCGCATCAATCGTGAAGAGGACCTCCGCCAGCAGATCATACCTTATTTCATCAGCAGCCACCCAGGTTGCCAGGAGGAAGACATGGCCGAGTTGGCGGTCATCACCAAACAGCTGGATTTCCATCTTGAGCAGGTGCAGGACTTCACGCCCACGCCGATGACCATCTCTACCGAGACATGGTACACCGGCTACCATCCCTATACCCTGGAGCCCGTCTTCTCAGCCAAGACCCCCCGCGAGAAACTTGCCCAACACCAGTACTTCTTCTGGTACAAGCCAGAGGAGCGCCGAGGCATAGAGCAGAGCCTGCGCCGTATTGGTCGGCCAGACCTGATCGGAAAACTCTGGTCGGGCACCAGCGGACCCACTTATCCCCCATCTACCGCCCATGCAAATCATAGAACAAAGCCTGACTCCCAAAAGCCCCAACAGAAAAAGCGAGGACGGAATCGTCGTCACCCCTGACTTCATAGCCGTCATCGACGGTTCAACATCCAAGTCTTCCCGCCGCTACAGTCTTTTCAACAGCAACGGCAGAGTTGCCATGCTCAGTGTGGCCCGTACCATACGACGTGCGTCAAAGGACATCTCGCTCCAACAGTTCTGCAAGGAAGTCACCAGCAACCTACGCCGCAAATATCGTCAGCGTGACCTGCCCTATTTGGCAGTACACCCTGAGGACCGGCTCGCCGCTTCAGCCGTTATCTTCAGCCGTCTGCGCCGTGAGCTGTGGCTCATCGGCGACTGCCAATGCCTTATCAACGGAGAGCTTTACGACAATCCCAAGCCCGACGAACAACGTCTTGCTGACATGCGTGCAGCAGAAGTAAGACGACTCTTGTCCACAGGCATCACCATCCAGCAGCTCCTGATTGAAGACACCGCGCGGCCTGTCATCATACCAACCATGAAAGAATGCATGAAACAGCAGAACGTCACCTACTCGGTCATCGACGGGTTTCCCATCCCTTTCAAGTATGTACGCCAGATTCCCCTCACATTTGCCCCCTTTGAGATTGTATTGGCTTCAGATGGCTATCCTTTCCTTCTGCCTACGCTTGCTGAGTCGGAGGCAGCTCTCGAACGCCAGCGTCAGGAAGACCCGCTCAACATCGGACGCTTCAAGGCCACAAAAGCCTTCATGACTGGCAATAATTCCTTCGATGACAGAACTTACATCAGATTCCAGGTATGAAAAATGCATGAAAAGTGCTCTTTTCTGCTCATTCATAGCTTGAAAATTTTGTAGTTTCCCAATAATTTACTACCTTTGCAGCCGCAAAACAGCGATATGTACCTGTCAAGGCCTGGTTCCGTAGCTCAGCTGGATAGAGCAACAGCCTTCTAAGCTGTGGGTCTTGGGTTCGAGTCCCAACGGAATCACGATTGGTTAGGAAAGCAGCGTAAAGATGGTCTTTACGCTGCTTTTCTTGTTGTTCACAGATCTGTTCCTTCTACAAACATGTTGAAGCCGGACAGAAAGGCAGGTTGAAAACATCGGCAACAGCCTTGAACACCACCTTGCCCTCAACAATATTCAGTCCTTTGGCCAATGCTGCATCATCCTTACAGGCTTGCTGCCAACCTTTGTCTGCCAACGCAATGGCATAGCGTAAAGTGGCGTTTGTCAGCGCCAATGTAGAAGTATTGGGTACTGCACCAGGAATATTGGCCACACAATAGTGCACAATACCGTCTTCTATAAACACAGGATCACTATGTGTGGTTGGTCTGGAAGTCTCGAAACAGCCTCCCTGGTCAATGGCCACATCAACGAGCACCGTTCCGGGCTCCATCAGCTTCAGCATCTCACGGGTAATCAGATGTGGCGTCTTGTCACCTGGCACCAGCACACTGCCTACTATGATGTCAACTGTGGGCAACTGCTGGCGGATGTTATGCTCTGACGAATAGAGAGTATGCACATTGGCAGGTGTCTCGATGTCGAGTTGACGGAGTCTTGGCAACGAGATATCGGCTATAGTCACATCGGCTCCTAGTCCGGCTGCCATCAGTGCTGCTGCCTCACCTACCACGCCACCGCCCAGAACCAGCACCTTGGCAGGACTCACACCGGGCACACCACTGATCAGCTTACCCTTGCCGCCTTTGGTCTTCTGTAAATAGTAGGCTCCGTTCAGTGTCGCCATACGGCCAGCAACCTCACTCATAGGCTGCAACAGGGGCAATGAGCCATTGGGCAGCTGCACCGTCTCGTAAGCCAGACATACTGCCCCACTCTTCAGCATGGCGTCTGTCAGTTCCTTCTCGCAAGCGAAATGGAAATAGGTAAAGATCAACTGGCCCTTGCGCACCAGTTCATACTCAGGCTCAATAGGTTCTTTCACCTTTACAATCATGTCGCACTCACGATACACTGCCTCTATCGTAGGCAGGATCCTTGCACCTGCGGCAACATAATCATCGTCTGAGAATCCGCTGCCTTCTCCAGCAGTATGCTGCACACTCACCTCATGTCCGCGACGCACCAGCTCAGCAACGCCTGAAGGCGTCATACCAACACGGTTCTCATTGTTCTTGATTTCTTTGGGGACTCCTACTTTCATCATATCTTACTTTAAGTTTTGGTTTTACGATGCAAATATACAAATATAAATTCAATTTCACAAGGGTTCGGGGTAACTAATTAACACCTCGTATCAAATTTAACATTTGAAGTCCAAGGGAAGTAATAAGGGTGGGAAACTTTAGTTAAGCAAATGCACTTAGCTTCCCCTTCCGACCTTTTTAGTTAAGCAAATGCACTTAGCTTCCCCTTCCGGCCTTTATACAATGATACGGGTCTTATGGTAGTTTTCACGGAACTCGGAAGGACTACAGCCTTTCTTCTTCTTGAAAATACGATTGAAATTACTGAGGTTATTGAATCCGCAAGAAAACCCTATCTCGGCGATTGAGTGAGTAGAGTCAACAAGTTTCCGGGTAGCATAACCCAGACGCATATCTATGATATAGTCGCTGAGGTTACGGCCTGTATGCAGCTTGAAGAAGCGGCTGAAGGCAGAAGGACTCATGCCTGCGATGTCAGCCAGGGTGCCCAGACGCACTTCATCCATGTAATGCTTGCTGATATAGTTCTTCACCTTCAGCACTCTCCGTGAATCGCTCTCCACTTCCACTTTAGCAAAACTGCTGGTTGCCAGCGTACGGGCACCGTCACAACGAGACAATTCATAAAGAATGGTAAGGAACTGACGGAAAGCATAGAAGCCATCCTTCTCCTGGCTAAGGGTAATCAGCATATTATAGACCTTCATGATCGCATCCATCGGGAAGGCAAGCCCCTTGCGGGCTTCGCTCATCATACGCTTCATGGAATTGAACGGATTGCGTCCGAACATACCGCTATCGCTCAAATCAAGGTCGAACTGGATGGTTATCTCATGAATATCATCGCTTTGGCAGTCGTTCTGCTCCCAGACATGTTCCAGATCGGGACTGGTGATCAAGACCAAGTCATATTCGTCGATCACCTCATTGGAGTCGCCAACAATACGGCGCACGCCCTTGGCATGCTCCACAAAATTCAACTCATAGACCTCATGGTTATGAATGGGATAGGTAAACTCCTTCTTATGACGGTCCGCTATATAAAGAACGTCCTTGCCCATCAAAGGAGTTATCTCATGTATGACACGTAATTCTTCCAGGGACTTCAAAGCAATTGAGTATAAATTGATGACAACCTTATATCTTCAGTTCTTTCAGTATTTCAGACATCCGCTGCATGTTCTTGATACGCATTGGAACGAGAGGAAGCCGTAGAACATTCTGAATGAATCCCATCTCAGAGAGCATAGCTTTCACACCAGCAGGATTGCCATCAACAAAGAGAAGCGAGAACAGGTCGGTGAAACGGTGGTGAATCTTCCTGGCAGGATCGTACTCACCACGCATCTGCAGACGAATCATCTTTGAGAACTCCTTGGGAAGGGCATTGCCTATGACCGAGATAACACCTACAGCACCGCATGATACCATTGGGAACGTCAGCGCGTCGTCACCCGATATCACATCAAAGTCACGCGGTTTATTCTTGATAATCTCGTCTACCTGCTCCAAATTGCCACTGGCTTCCTTGATAGCCACGATGTTATGGCAATCACGTGCCAGACGCACAGTGGTCTCAGCTTTCATGTTGATGCCTGTACGACCAGGAACATTATAAAGCACAACCGGTAGTTCTGTAGCAGCGGCAATAGCCTTGAAATGCTGGTAGAGACCTTCCTGAGACGGCTTATTGTAGTATGGGCACACACTAAGAATACCATCAATACCCTTGAAATCACCCGTACGAAGCTCCTCGACAACAGCTGCAGTATTGTTGCCGCCGCAGCCCATCAAGATGGGGACGCGAGCCTGCACCAGGTCAACAACAAGGTTTTTGATCGTCAGTTTCTCTTCTGAAGTAAGCGTAGGTGTCTCACCAGTTGTGGCAAGAATGCAGAAGAAGTCTGCACCATTGTCCAACTGATAGATGACGAGACGCTTCAGGGCTTCATAGTCGACCGCTCCGTTTTCTTTAAAAGGTGTTATCAAGGCAATACCAAGTCCCTTGAAGATATTTTGTACCATAAAGACTGTATTTGTACGTAATCGGCTGCAAAATTACATAAAAAACTGGAGAATCAAGCAAGAAATGCCATTTTTTTACATCAGCACCTGCACAATACGCTCTGCGCTACGACCATCCCACCAGTCAGGCAACGAAGCTTTCTTCCACTGATGAGAAACCATCCGGCATAATTCTTCGAGGAGTTTCACGGGGTCTTCACCAACAAGCACATTCGTTCCCTGTTTCACCGTCTCGATGTGTTCGGTATAACTATTCAATGTGATACAGGGCACAAAGTTCCATGTTGCCTCCTCAGCCACATTCCCAGAGTCAGTAATGACACCTGCAGCATGGGCAGAGAGCCATCCGAACTCCAAATATGGCAACGGATCGACAATCTGAATGGAAGAAGACTCAAAGCCAGACTGGGTCAACAACCGTTCAACAGCCCTACGTGCTTCGCCTCTCAAAGGAGCGTATACAGTCATTCCATGGGTGTTTTCCCTACTAAGCACATGCAACAGGCTTCCTAACTTTTCCTCATCACCCAACAGTGCACGACGGTTTAAGGTCAGCAGCAAGTAGTTTCCTTCCTCAACATCATAGGAGGGACGACGAAGACGGCCGCGACAGAAACGCAACGAGTCCATCAGTATATTCCCCACCATGAAGGTCTGAGTGGTGTCCGTCTGCTGCTCCCGGGTAGCCACACTATTACTGCGCACACCTGCAGTGAAGAGATAATCGCTCAAGGAGTCAATGACCAAGCGGTTGATTTCCTTGGGCATGGAAATGTCAAACGAACGCGTACCAGCTACAAGGTGTGCCAGTCGTTTTCCGCGTTTCTTTGCAGTAATAGCGGCTGCCATCGTAGAAGCAAGATCATCCACCACTACTACCACGTCCACTTCATGGGCATCCAAATAACTGTCGAAAGCTCCCATCACCTGCGCTGTCACCTCGTTCAGCCGGGGACTGTCGGCACCTAAGTAACAATCGGGACGGGGCATCTGCAAGTCTTCATACAACGAATCCTCCAGGGTAGGATCGTCTTCCCGCCCCGCATAAACCAACTGATAGTTGGCCGCATCGGTCTTCTGAATTGCCCTGATCAATGGGGCAACCTTCACAAAATTGGGTCTTGCCCCCACTACAATACATATCTCTTTCATCCTTTATCCGTTATCATTTATCCGTTATCTTTCCTCCTTCATCCGTTATCATTTATCGCTTATCCTTCATCTTTCCTCCTTTATCCGCTATCATTTATCATTTATCATTTATCATTTAGCCTTCAGCGCTTATCCTTCACCTTTCCTCCTTCATCCCTTATCTTTCATCTTTCCTCCTTTATCCGCTATCATTTATCATTTATCATTTATCATTTAGCCCCGCAGGGGCGCTTCCATAGCATCCCAACCCTTGCGCCGTTGACAGGCTGTCGAGGTGGAAGTCATAGTCAAGGTTCTCTTCATCAATCAGCTTGAAATGCTGCTTACCCTGTACAGAGTCTTCCGGTGTTTCCCAGACAATGCGATGGAAACTCAGGGTATCATCCTCCACTGCAGGCGTTCGCAAGAGACAATCGTTAAACAGGTAGCTGAAAAGAGCCTTGCCATCCTCGTTCTCCGTACGCTCGCCCATGATGACATCAGCCTCATATCCTGTCAAAATGGAATAGTTACAGGTGAGCCTCATCAACGGATAGACCACTTCGTCGGCATGGTCCGAAAACCGAAGAGCAGCACCACGGTCAGCCGAGAAGGGATAGAACTGTGCCAATGTGCAATGATCCATCTCACATATACCTCCATGCAGAGAGAGGCAGTCGCCAAGGGTGTTGGTGAGCTGACAATAGTCCAGGCTGATGTAAGAATGGTGGGACTCCACTCCATGTCCTTTGCAGTTATGTACTTTGCAACGAGTCATCTGAAGGCGAATGCAAGTAGAGTCTAAGGCGGCAGGCTTTTCCAGGCATATACCGACGCATGCATTCCGTATCTCGGTATCGGAAAGCACATTACCTTTTGACGATGAAGTAAAGCTTATACCTTTCCATTGGCCACTTACACGGTCATAGGGCAGATAGTCGAACATATCATCCAGCCTGTCTCCCCGTAACAGGACATTCTCTGCTTTCAATGACCCGCTTACCCTCAATCCCGCTTGGTCGTGAAAATAAAGAGTAGTATTACGCAGGGTAAGAACAGCACCACTGTCCACCCGGATGCCTTCTCCATAGACGACGATAGGTTTTGGAGATTCCACCGTTGTGTCACGTTTCACTCTCAAGTCCGAAAGCATCACAGCATCCCATGCCCACGCAAGCAGGTGTACCCGCTGCTCTACCCCACTCTCCAGCATGAACACCAAGTCGTCTTCCACCGACTTGGGCTCATCCTGATGTGTCTCTTGGGGCGTCACTTCCACAAACACTCGGATGCTGTCGCCCTTGCGCACCTCAAGATCCGTCACCACAGACCCTATCGTATTGTCTAGATAGCTGCCATCCACATTGACTCGGAACCCCGTCTGATTGCCCAAGCGGAGACGTACACTGCTGAGCCGGATACCACTGCCCGTCTGGTTATATACCCAGAAAGAATAAGTGCTGGAACCCACGTTGGCAAACACCGTATCGGTTTTGACAGTATCGACAGAGAAAACAAGACGATTACCTTGGTCCATAGAAAAGGTGTCGTTATCAGAACACGATAACAACGTCCAAAGTCCCACACCCAGCACACCGTGCAGGAACAAGCGAAATAGAAAAATCCGTTTCATCTTACTGATAAAACGGATTATTTCTACATTTATTGTGCATTGAGCATTACTTAAAGTAACGTTTCAGCAGTCCGGCAAACCCAGCACCGTGACGAGCCTCATCCTTGGCCATCTCATGGACGGTGTCGTGAATGGCGTCGAAACCAGCAGCCTTGGCATTCTTGGCAATACGGAACTTATCCTCACACGCACCTGCCTCGGCAGCAGCGCGCTTCTCGAGGTTGGTCTTCGTATCCCACACACACTCACCCAGCAGTTCGGCAAAACGACTGGCGTGATCAGCCTCCTCAAAAGCATAGCGCTTGAAAGCCTCTGCTATCTCGGGATAGCCCTCGCGGTCAGCCTGACGGGCCATAGCCAGATACATACCGACCTCGCCGCACTCACCATTGAAGTGGTTGCGCAGGTCTTGAATCATCTCCTCGCTCACTCCTTCCGGCTTGCCGTCACCAATGCGATGAACGGTGGCGTAGGTCGTTTCACCCTCGTCCTTCAGTTCAGAGAACTTCGAGGCAGGAGCCTTACAGATAGGACACTTCTCGGGAGCTGCATCGCCTTCGTAGATATATCCACAAACGGCACAGATAAACTTCTTCTTCATAATAATTAGTATTTGTTTAATGGATAAAAAAAATTCTTTCGCAAAGATACGAAAAAGAAGTGATAGCCAAGTGGATTAAGATAAGTTTTTTTCCTTATTTCACATTATTTATAGAATACGCAGACAGATGATTGAATAGTCACCGTTTGTCTACGAATTTCCAGCCTTTGAACTTCTCACGTGGGAATACGAACAAGTCGTCCGTGATACCACCAGAACGGAAATTCGATATGTTGACCGTAGTCCAGACAAAAGCCACTTTGATGCGCAGGCGTTTTGGAGCAAAAGTCTTCTGGTCGACCCATGCTTTCACTTCCTTGATAGAGCCCTTGGCCTTTTTCTTCTGCTTCAACGTCAGCAGCAGCGCGTCCTTCTCTTTATTAATATGATACGTGAAGTCATCGGGCTGGAACTTGAATTTGCTGCTGTACTTATCTTTCTTGTCAGAATTTGCAGCATGCACCTCCACCGTCTTCTTTTTCCTGTAAGCCATATAGGCAGTCTTACCGTCGTTCCAGGTATTCACGCGCTCGTCCACAAACTTCTGTTTGTTTCCTTTATACCATATCGTACCCTGTGTCCTGTAGATGCCGATAATGTTCACATCGTACGTCAGCGAAGCTCCCTGTTCGCCGAACACCTGATTATAGGCAATATTGAATATACGCCTTGCCTGCTGCTCATTAGGCGTTTCCTGGGCCATGAGCAGCAACGCGTGCGTACATATTATAATAAGTGTCAGTACCCTCTTTTTCATAACAGCCTGCAAAGGTACAAATAAGTGAGCGTAACTCAAAAGAAAAATTTGTTTTTCTTTCAAATTAGCAAATTAAAACACCTTCTACATTGTCTAAGTTACGTTTTTTTCTTACCTTTGCACCGTGGACGAGAAAAAATACCTTATCGGACTAATCAGCCAGGGTGAGCATCAACAGCAGGACTTCAAATACAAGATCCAAGATGCCGAGAAGCTGGCACGTTCCGTTTCTGCCTTTGCCAATACCGACGGTGGCAGGTTGCTCATCGGTGTGCGCGACGACGGACATCTTTCCGGGGTGCGCAGCGAAGAGGAAATCTACATGATGCACCAAGCTGCCTACCGCTACTGCGCCCCAGAGTCCAGCATCAAGTTCGACACCTATCACGTCGAGGGGCGCACCATCGTCATTGCCACCGTTCCACCCTCCCCTCGCAAGCCCGTCTTCGCACTCGACAACGAGGGGCGCCGCCGTGCCTACATCCGCATTGCCGACGAGAACATCCTCGCATCACCCGTCCACTTGCAGCTATGGCGGCAGGAGACATCCCCGCAGGGGCAGCTACTCCAGTACGGTCAGGACGAGCAACAGCTCATGTCTGTACTCAAGTCTGCACCCAATCCCCTGACCCTCAACCAGGTAGTCCGCCAGTCACGTATCCCCCGCCACAAGGTCATCCGCCTCTTGGCTCATTTCATTCGCTACGGTCTTGTCACCTGCCAATTCTCCGACCACCGCTTCCTGTTCCATCTATAGCGTGGAGCAACAAAGCTTGCGCCGATACCCCTTTTTTGCGTCCCGTAGCAAGCAGAGTCTGAACGTCTTCTTGACTCCTTAGAGTTACTATCTTCCACAGTGGGGAAACAAATTACCGTAATTACCATAATTTGCCCATAATTCGAACAATACGGGTGAATTACGATAATTATGGAAATCCGTTTCAGACCTCATTTGCGAACTTTATTTGTTTAATGTCAGTTCCATAGCGTCACAGAGTCAAAATCCTGTTTTTGCCATAAGAGTCAGTTTCAGTGTCTGACTCATCAGCTTTCTATATGAGGTAAAGCCGATACCTGCAAGGGATAAAGTCGGTACCTGCAAGGGAGATTACCCGTACCTAAACATCGTTCGCCTATGCCCAAACGATTGAACGCCTATACTCAAACGATTGAACGCCTATACCCAAACGTCAGCACTAAAAAAAGTTATGATACACGATGATAAGCTGAGAATACTGTGAGGCCATACCAAAGATACGTTAAAATGTGAAAGAAGTTAAAAGCAGGAAAAAAACTTGCACAGAGATAAGGGCTTTGTGCAGGATATTTAGTACCTTTGCAGCAATTTTCAAATTACGGGCAAAGTGTTTACTCTCCGTAAGAATAGATTATAGTTATTATGGAATCGTTTCATTGGTTAAAAGAATTGTTCACGGCTACCGACTCGGTGGCCCATATCGCGCTGCTTTATGCCATCGTCATTGCGGTTGGCGTATACCTCGGCAAGATCAAGGTGTTCGGCATCTCGCTTGGCGTGACCTTCGTGCTTTTTGCCGGTATTGTAGCAGGACACATAGGCTTCACCGCCCCTACCCCAATACTGACCTTCGTGCAGGACTTCGGACTGATACTCTTCGTCTTCATGATCGGTTTACAGGTGGGACCAGGCTTCTTCGAGAGTTTCGGCACACAGGGCATCAAGCTGAACGGATTGGCAGCAAGCGCCATCCTGCTGAACATTCTGGTGATGTTCGGTTGTTACTACATTTTCTTCGATACCAGTAACAACACCAACCTGCCGATGATGGTGGGTACACTCTATGGTGCTGTCACCAATACCCCCGGTCTCGGTGCTGCTAACGAAGCACTGGGGACGGTGTTTGGCGGCAATGCGCCTCAGATAGCCTCTGCTTACGCCTGTGCTTATCCTCTCGGTGTGCTGGGTATCATAGGTGCCACCATCCTGGTAAGGTATCTCTGCAAGGTGAAGTTGGAAAAGGAAGAGGAGCGCCTGAAAGCGATGGAGGAGCAGAACACCAACAAGAAGCCCTACAAGATGCATCTGGAGGTAACAAACAAATACCTGGAAGGTAAGACCCTGCTGCAGGTTCACGACTTCCTGAACCGTGACTTTGTCTGTTCACGAATCGTTCACAATGGCGAGCTGAGCATCCCCAACCGCGACACCATCTTCCACCTGGGCGACCAGATGCTGATAGTCTGTGCCGAAGCCGACCACGAAGCCATTGTGGCATTTATAGGTCCCGTGCTTGACATTGACTTTGAGCAGCAGGATCAGCCATTGGTATCAAAACGCATCCTTGTCACCAATCCTAATATCAACGGCAAGACTCTGGCTTCGCTCCATTTCTCCAGTGTTCATGGTGTCAACGTTACTCGTGTCACCCGACATGGTATGGATTTGTTCGCTTCTGCGGGATTGCCCCTGCAGGTGGGCGACAGAATCATGGTGGTGGGACCAGAGGACGCCGTAGACCGCGTGGCCAACAAGATGGGTAACTCTGTACGCAGGTTGAATGCCCCCAATATAGCCACCATTTTCGTGGGCATCTTCCTGGGACTCATCTTCGGTTCCTTCCCCTTCGCTATTCCCGGAATGCCCGTCCCCGTGAAGCTCGGACTTGCCGGCGGACCCCTCATCATAGCCATTCTGATAGGCCGATACGGCTACAAGATACACCTTGTGACTTATACCACCACTTCTGCCAACATGATGCTGCGCGAGATAGGCCTTGTGCTTTTCCTGGCCTCCGTAGGGATTAAGGCCGGAGCAGGGTTCTTTGAGACAGTGGTGGAAGGCGACGGCCTGCTTTACGTGCTCACAGGTTTTCTTATCACCATTATCCCGATTCTGATCATCGGTCCCATTGCACGCATCAGGTTCAATTTCAATTATTTCACTATAGCAGGCATGATAGCAGGTACCTACACAGACCCCCCTGCACTGGCTTATGCCAACAGCATTTGTTCGAAAGAGGCTCCGGCTTTGGGTTACTCCACTGTCTACCCCCTCTCCATGTTCCTGCGTATTTTCACTGCACAGATTATCGTTCTGTTCTTCTGCGGATAGTACAACAAAACAACTTATATAATAAGCACCAACAAATGAACAACTTAAAGCTACTGCTCAGTGGAGTGCTGGTGATGAGTGCTACAGCTGCGATGGCTCAAGGAGCCAAGAACATCCGTATCAATGAGATTCTCACCAACAACACCCAGAGCATTCTGGACGAGTTCGGACAACACGAAGCATGGATAGAGCTGGAGAACACTTCGTTCACCACTTACAACGTGCGTGGTATGTATTTCACTACAGACCGTTCCGTACTCGACCCCAAAATGAGTGTGCCTGAGCGAATCAAGCGCATGAGCGTCATTCCCAATGGCGAGCCACGCACCCAGATTGGTGGCAGGCAGCACCTTGTGTTCTTCTGCAACTCCGCCCCGGCAAAGGGGAAGTTGCACCTCTCATTGAATATCCCCATGTCGGAACCATTCTGGATTGGTTTCTACAATGGCAATGCAACCGACCTCATCGACTCCGTCTCTGTTCCCGCCCTTGCAGCCGATCAGTCATTCTCGCGTCAGACCTCTGACAAATGGTCAGTCAAAAAGGCAGAGAACGTAACACCAGGCACAGAGAATTTCATCAAGGCTGACGAGACCAAGGATGCCAAGCTGAAGCGGGAAGACCCCCACGGATTTGGTATTTCATTGCTCGCCATGGGCATCGTTTTCTTCTGCCTTGCCGTTCTCTTCCTTTTCTTCTGGCTCTTCGGATTGGTGATGCGCCACATCGACACTGCCAAGAAGGTGGTGAATACCCAACCCATCAAACCGATTACCAAGACTGTTGAGGTGACCCACGACATTGCACATGCTACTGGCAACATCCTACAGAATGGTCTGAAGACAAAAGGTATTGATAAAGAAGTATACATGGCAGTCATTGGTATGGCTCTCAAGCAATACGAGGATGATGTACACGACGTAGAGTCTGGCATCATCACCATTAAGCAGAAGAGCAGCGACTGGAACAATGAATTCCTCCAGATGACACAATTCCACGAGTAACTTGAGATTGAGAAATTGAGAAAATGAGAAAATGAGAAATTTATGCTGCGCGATAATCTGATAGCTGACCTGACCGAGAACTTTGCCCTTCGTATTATTGATATGTATCGATATATTCGAAATGAAAAGCAAGAACATGTCATGTCTCTACAGGTTTATCGTTCGGGCACAAGCATTGGAGCAAACGTGTCTGAAAGCAAAAATGCTCAGAGCAAGGCTGATTTCATTAACAAACTGAGTATTGCACTCAAAGAAGCTGGTGAAACAGAGTATTGGCTCAAACTCCTTTTCAAGTCTCAGACCATTTCCGAGAAAGAATACACCTCAATACAGAATGATTTAAATATTATCATAGGAACATTAGTAAAAATAATCCCAAAAACAAAGGAGAATATGGATGCTGAGAAATAATATCTCATTTTCTCAATTTCTCATTTTCTCAATTTCATATTATGAATAAGTATCAGTATAAAGTCCAAGGTGTTGACTACGAAGTAGAGATTGAAGAAGTAGAAGGCAACATCGCAAAAGTGAACGTCAACGGTATACCGTTTGAAGTAGAGTTACAGAAACCCATCAACGCAGCCAAGCACCCCAGCATGTCCCGGCCTAAGGTGGAAGCTCCCAAGCCCATCGTGACTGCTCCTGCAGCTGCTGTCCCCGTTGCGGCTGCCCAGCCTGCTGCTCCTGCGGGTGCAGGTGCTCCTGTGAAGGCTCCGCTGCCTGGCACAATAACGGAAATCAAGGTGCAGCAGGGACAGCAAGTCAATGTCGGCGATGTGGTATTGGTGCTTGAGGCTATGAAGATGCAGAACAACATCGAGGCCGAATATGCCGGTACCGTGACATCCATCACCGTCAAGGCTGGTGAAACCGTCATGGAAGGCGCTGTCCTCATGACCATCGGATAATTATCAATTGTCAGTTATCAATTATCAATTGGAAAATGGAATTAGGACAATTTATCTTACAGAACTTCCAGGAGTTTCTCACTTACACAGCCTTTGCCAATGCTACTGTGGGAAACCTCATCATGATTGCCGTTGGGGCGTTCTTCATCTGGCTTGCCATCAAGAAAGATTTCGAACCACTGCTCCTCGTTCCCATCGGGTTGGGCATCATCCTCGGCAATATACCCTTCCGTGCTGACGCAGGACTTGAGATAGGACTCTACGAGGACAACTCCGTACTCAACATCTTCTATCAGGGTGTTAGACAGGGATGGTATCCGCCGCTCATCTTCCTGGGTATCGGTGCCATGACCGACTTCTCGGCCTTGTTGGCCAACCCCAAGCTGATGCTTATCGGTGCAGCCGCACAGTTCGGCATTTTCGGAGCCTATATGGTTGCTCTTGCCATGGGATTTGAGCCTTCTCAGGCTGCTGGTATCGCCATCATCGGCGGTGCAGACGGCCCTACGGCAATATTCCTTTCATCAAAACTGTCTCCCAACCTGATGGGTGCTATAGCTGTCTGTGCCTATAGCTACATGGCTCTTGTGCCTGTCATACAACCTTTCATCATGCGTCTGCTCACCACAGAAAAAGAGCGTGTCATCAAGATGAAGCCTGCACGTGAAGTCAGCCAGACAGAACGTATTCTATTCCCCATTATCGGACTGCTCCTTACCACGTTCATCGTGCCTTCAGGACTACCCCTGCTGGGTATGCTCTTTTTTGGCAATCTGCTCAAAGAGAGCGGCAAGACCACCCGTCTTGCCAAGACTGCCGGTGCAGCTCTGAACGACATTGTTGTCATGCTGCTCGGTCTCACCGTGGGCTGCTCCACGCAGGCATCAGAGTTCCTGACGTTCAACACCATCAAGATCTTCGCTCTTGGCGCTATGGCTTTCATGATTGCCACAGCATCCGGTGTATGCTTCGTCAAGATCATGAATCTGTTCCTGCCTGAAGGCAAGAAGCTTAATCCGCTTATTGGTAATGCTGGCGTGAGTGCCGTACCTATGGCAGCACGTATCTCCAATAACCTGGGACTGGAATACGACCGTCACAATTTCCTGCTCATGCACGCCATGGGTCCCAACGTAGCGGGTGTGATAGGTTCTGCCGTTGCTGCAGGTGCACTGCTGGGATTCCTCTCCTGAAATTGAGAAATTGAGAAAATGAGAAAATGAGAACTTTCCGATTAAGCGAGAGCCATGAGAGCTCGCTCTCAAATGGCCGAGTGTGAGGAAAGTCGATGCAAAGCATCAAATTAAGATAATGAAGTTCATTGCAATCATTCCCGCCCGTTACGCATCGACGCGGTTCCCTGGCAAGCCTTTAGCGTTGTTAGGTTGCAAGCCTGTCATCCAGCGTGTCTATGAGCAGGCTGTCAACGTGTTAGGCCATGCATGTGTCGCTACCGATGACGAGCGTATCCTCGAGGCTGTGGAAGCCTTCGGGGGGAGTGCCGTCATGACCTCCACGGCCCATCGTAGTGGCACCGACCGAATAGCAGAGGCTGCCCAGAAGTTAAAGACCGATGCTGATGTCATCATCAATATCCAGGGCGATGAACCGTTCATTCAGGCCTCACAGATAGAAACCCTCTGCCGGCTCTTTGACGATCCTCATACAGAGATAGGCACTCTCGGCAAACGATTCGACACCATTGAAGCTGCCGAGAACCCTAACTCTCCAAAGATTGTCACCGACCTGCGGGGGTATGCTCTTTATTTTTCACGCAGCATCATACCATTCATACGGGGAAAGGAGCGCGACAAATGGCTACAGGAATTCCCATTTCTGAAGCATCTTGGCATTTATGCATACCGGCGAGACGTGCTGACAGCCATCACCCAGCTGCCCCAAAGTCCCCTTGAGATAGCAGAGAGCCTTGAACAGCTACGTTGGCTCCAGAATGGCTATCGTATCAAGGTGGGTGAGACAGAACTTGAGACGGTGGGTATAGACATACCCGCTGATCTTGAACGAGCCGAAGCTTTCCTCAAACTACACACCACATAGAACAAAGTATCATGATGATGAAGAAAAGACTAAATGACAACTGTCGGCACTGGCTGCTGACAGGATTGTTGTTTTTGTCTTTTTCCCTATTCTTCAGTGACGTACGTGGTCAACAGAACTCCAACCCCATGGATTCTGTGGTATTGAGCCTGTTGACCTGCTCACCTCACGAAGAGATTTACAGCCTCTACGGACATACGGCCATACGGTACCATGATCTCCGTACAGATGAGGATATGGTCTTCAATTGGGGAATCTTCAACTTCAAGGCACCTCACTTTGTACTTCGCTTTATATTTGGACTGACCGACTACGAGTTAGGGCTTATGCCCTTTGACAGGTTCTGCGAGTACTATAAGAAATGGGGCAGTTCTGTCACGGAACAAGTGCTGAACCTGACAGCCGACGAGAAACGCAGTCTCATCACTGCCATGATGGTAAACTACCAGCCTGAAAATCGGACATACCGCTATAACTTCTTCTTTGACAACTGTGCTACGCGTCCACGCGACATGATAGAAGCTAATATACAAGGGAAGGTGATGTATAACCCACGGGCTGACTACGAACCGACGTTTCGGGAAATGATTCACCAGTGTACAGGACATCACGACTGGGCTACGTGTGGCAACGACCTGCTTCTTGGCGTGAGAGCAGATATGAAAACCAACAGAGAAGAACAGGAGTTCCTGCCTGGTAACCTGCAATACGATTTCGACCACGCCCAAATACGTGCAACAGACGGTTCCATCCGACCATTGATTAAGGAGCGTCGGATTGCTGTAAAGGCTGGCGTACAGATGCGTGAAAAGGACTTTCCTCTGACACCTCGGGAATGTGGCTTTATACTGTTGATGGTCACGGTAGTCTTGGTTCTCTATGAATGGAAGCGGAAAAAGGTCTTTGCATGGTTTGACGCATTTCTCATGCTGGCATTGGGACTGGCCGGATGCGTTTTGACTGTGATGATTTTTTCTAAACATCCCGCCACGAGCACTAACCTCCAGCTGCTGCTGTTCAATCCTGTTCATCTGTTCTTTCTGCCATCGATTCTTCGTCGCAGTAAAGCAACCCGCTACTGGAGATTCCTGATGATAACCACTTGCCTATTCCTGATTGGTGGATTTTTTCAGCAATATGCGGAAGGCATGTATTTTTTGGCACTATGTTTGCTATTAAGATTTGTAAGTAACATCATAAATGATAAGAACTGAACATTGAGGAACAGATACATCTATATCACATTATTGGCTATACTGGGTCTGACACCCGATGCTTTGGCACAGAAGGAGAAAATACAGTATGCGCCGCGATTGGTTGTCAACATCTGTATTGACCAATTGCGCACAGACTATATGGAGGCATTTGCCCCACTCTATTCCAATGAAGGCTTTAAACGTCTGCTGAAGGAGGGTATGGTTTATGCCAATGCCACTTATCCTTTTAGCAATATAGATCGGGCTTCTGCCATTTCGTCAGTCATAACGGGGGTTGTTCCTTACTACCATAGTATTGTCAGTGAGCGTTGGCTCGACAAGGAGACCCTGCGTCCCATGTATTGCGTTGGTGACATTCATGAATCTTCACCCAAATATCTTCAGACCTCTACTATTGGAGATGAGTTGAAAGTCTCTACCGATGGCAAAGCTATTGTCTATGCCATAGCTCCTTTCCGTGATGCTGCCATACTTAGTGCAGGCCATGCAGCAGATGGCGCTTTCTGGATAGACGATGTAACAGGCTTGTGGTCTTCATCTCAGTACTACTTGAAGCAACTTCCAGATTGGGCTTTGAGTTTCAATAACTTACAATCTCCACAGAAAAGCATCCAAAAGACTCTGTGGGAACCTGTCATTGAGTTGTCAGGCACTTTCAGTTATTTCCATCATGTAGGCAACCAAAAGCCTTTCAAGCACAAGTTTACCGGCCAGCGCCGCTATGAGCAGTTCAAGGCAAGCGGTATGGTAAACCAGCAAGTTACCGACATGGCAATCCAGTGTGTCAATGGAGCCACTATGGGCTTTGACCGCGTGACAGATCTACTCTGCCTGACTTATTATGCTGGCAACTTCGACCACAAGACCATGACAGAGTGTCAAATGGAACTGCAGGACACCTATGTCAGACTGGACCGAGAACTGGGGCGTCTCATACAGTCCTTGGAAAGCCGACTGGGTAAGGAACACGTGCTGTTTGTCATCACCTCCACTGGTTACAGCGACGAGGAAAGTACCAACTACGAGAAATACCGCATTCCCACAGGTACATTCTATATTAATCGCACGGCCAACCTTCTTAATATGTTCTATGGGGCTATATGGGGACAAGGCCGATGGGTCGAGACGTGTTTCCAGAACCAGATGTACCTGAACCACAAGTTGCTTGAGTCGAAACGTGTTTCTCTGACCGATGCCATCCAACGCGCACAGGAATTCATGTCGCAAATGTCAGGCGTGAGAAATGTCCATACCTCACTGCAGCTCTTTGCCGGACAGAACCAGGAGCACATGAAGGTACGTAACGGTTTCAATCCCGAACGCTGCGGCGACTTGCTCATAGAAGTATCACCAGGATGGCGCCTGCTCAACGAAGACAATCAGGACAACTTGTTGTCAAGAGCATCGTTCATACAGTTCCCCATCATCATTTACGGAGCCGGCATCCCTTCCGAACGTATTAGCGATCATGTCACCATTGACCGCATTGCGCCCACCATTGCCAAGAGTATTCGCATCAGGGCACCGAATGCCTGCTCTCAAGAACCGCTTTTCTAGAATAATCATGATCAATAAATAGTAAATATATAAGATGAATTTCAATAGTATTTTAA
This sequence comes from Prevotella sp., assembly GCA_016285075.1. Lineage (GTDB taxonomy): Bacteria > Bacteroidota > Bacteroidia > Bacteroidales > Bacteroidaceae > Prevotella. The sequence goes on along the minus strand of JAEEQB010000001.1, from coordinate 150,430 downwards.
AATCACTGTTTGGCGACAAGTCATCACGTGACATGAAGCTGATACAGCCCTTAGTGGAAGAGGTGAAAGCCTTCACACCACAGATTGAGAAAATGAGCAACGACGAACTTCGCGCTCGCTCCAAGGAAATACAAAAACAAGTGCAGGCTGCCGCTCACGAACAAAAAGAGAAGATAGCCCAGTTGAAATCCACCATTGAAGATACACCTATTGACGAACGTGAGGATATCTTCAACCAGATAGACAAACTGGAGAAGGAAGCCCTGGAAGTCTATGAAAAGGCTCTTAACGAGGTGCGTGCCGAAGTATTTGCCATTGTAAAGGATACCGCTCGACGCTTTGCACAGAACGAAGAGACAGTGGTGACTGCCACCGACTTTGACCGCGAGCTGGCTGGTGACCCGAAGAAAGACTTCATCACCATCGACGGCGACAAAGCCATCTATCATAATCACTGGACGGCAGGCGGAAACGATCTGCCATGGGAGATGGTTCATTACGACGTTCAACTTTTCGGAGGCACTGTACTCCATCAGGGAAAGATTGCCGAGATGGCTACTGGTGAAGGTAAGACTCTTGTGGCTACTTTGCCAGTCTTCCTCAATGCTTTGACAGGCAATGGCGTACACGTTGTGACGGTAAACGATTACCTTGCAAAACGTGACTCAGAATGGATGGGACCACTCTATATGTTCCACGGCCTCTCTGTAGACTGTATTGACAAGCACCAGCCAAACTCCGAGGCTCGCCGTAAGGCTTATCAGGCCGACATCACCTTTGGTACAAACAATGAGTTTGGTTTTGACTACTTGCGTGATAACATGGCTACATCCCCTGCCGATCTGGTGCAGCGAAGCCACAATTACGCCATCGTCGACGAGGTCGACTCCGTGTTGATTGACGATGCCCGTACGCCGCTGATCATCTCTGGTCCCGTTCCTAAGGGCGATGACCAGATGTTTGAGGAGTACCAGCCGCTAGTAGAAAAGCTCGTAGGTGTACAGCGTCAGCTGGCCACCCAGTACTTGGCTGAGGCAAAGAACCTGATCAGCGAGGGTAACCGTCTTATCAGCGCTGGCAACAAGAAAGAAGGCCAGCAGAAGCTGGACGACGGATTCCTCTCCCTTTACCGCTCCCACAAGGCACTTCCCAAGAACAAACCCCTCATCAAATATCTTTCCGAGGAAGGTATCAAGGCAGGCATGCTGAAGACTGAAGAAATCTATATGGAGAACAACAATCGCCGTATGCCAGAAGCCGTTGAGCCTCTCTACTTTGTGGTAGAGGAGAAGCTCAATTCCTGTGACCTTACGGATAAAGGTACTGCCTGGCTGGCAAATCAGGTGAACGATGCCGAACTCTTCGTGCTCCCCGACATTACTGGCCAGTTATCTGCCCTTGAAGTAGAGCCAGGACTTACTGACCAGGAACGTGTTGACAAGAAGGATGAGTTGATGCAGCACTATGCTGTTCAGTCTGAGCGTGTCCACACCCTTCAGCAGCTGCTCAAAGCCTACTGCATGTTCAATAAAGACGATGAATATGTGGTTATCGATGGTGAAGTGAAGATAGTAGACGAACAGACAGGCCGTATCATGGAAGGTCGCCGATGGAGCGATGGTCTGCATCAGGCTGTTGAGGCAAAGGAGCACGTGAAGGTAGAAGCAGCCACCCAGACTTTTGCTACCATTACCCTGCAGAACTATTTCCGCATGTACCACAAACTGGCAGGTATGACAGGTACTGCTTCGACTGAGGCCGGTGAGTTCTGGGATATCTATAAACTTGACGTGGTGGAAATTCCCACCAACCGCCCTGTCATCCGAAATGACCAGGATGACCGTGTCTACAAGACCCAACGTGAAAAATACCGTGCGGTCATTGAGGAAATTGTACGGATGCGCAATGCCGGACGCCCCACTCTGATTGGTACGACCTCTGTGGAGATATCCGAGTTGCTCAGCCGTATGCTCGATATGTATGTGAACCCCGAAACCGGCAAACGCGAGGGAATACCCCACCAGGTGCTCAATGCCAAGCTCCACCAAAAAGAGGCAGACATTGTGGCACTAGCCGGACAATCGACCAACGGAAAGGGTGCTGTCACCATTGCCACCAATATGGCTGGCCGTGGTACCGACATCAAGTTATCTCCTGAGGTAAAGGCTGCAGGAGGACTGGCCATTATCGGTACAGAACGACATGAAAGTCGACGCGTAGACCGTCAGTTGCGTGGTCGTGCTGGACGTCAAGGCGACCCGGGCAGCAGTGTATTCTTTGTTTCCTTGGAAGACAAGCTTATGCGTCTCTTCGCCTCTGAGCGCATTGCCAGCGTCATGGACCGACTGGGCTTCAAAGAAGGCGAGATGATTGAGAGTTCCATGATTTCAAAGAGCATTGAACGCGCTCAGAAGAAAGTTGAGGAAAACAACTTCGGCATCCGTAAGCGACTCATCGAGTACGACGACGTCATGAACAAGCAGCGTACCGTGATCTACGAGAAACGCCGCCACGCCCTTATGGGTGAGCGCATCGGTATGGACATCTCAAACATCATATGGGATCGGGTGGTCTACATTATTGAGAACGCTGCCGACTACCAAGGCTGCAAGGAGGAATTCCTCCACGTGCTGGCCATGGAGGTACCCTTCAGCGAGGATGAGTTTATCAACCAGCAACGGGACGTGCTCACAGAGAATGCTTTCCAGGCTGCCATAGGCAACTTCACACGCAAGACCGAGCATATCCGTGAAGTGGCAAAGCCCATCATCGAACAGGTATTTGAAAACCAAGGGCACATGTACGAACGCATCATGGTACCCATCACTGACGGGCGTCGCATGTTCAATATCCCCTGTAACCTTAAAGAAGCCTACGACACAGAGTCAAAGTCGGTGGTTAAAGAGTTTGAAAAGGCCATATTGCTCCATATCATCGACGATTCATGGAAAGAGAACCTTCGTAAGCTTGATGAGTTGAAGCACTCAGTACAAAATGCCAGCTACGAGCAGAAGGACCCGTTGCTCATCTTCAAACTGGAGAGTGCCAAGGTGTGGGATGACATGATCAATGAGATGTACAATCGTATCTGCGCCATTCTTACCCGTGCCCAAATACCCGAAATGCAGCAGCAGGTACAAGAGGCATCCCCTGAGCAGCATACCCAACGTCAGCAATACACGGAATCCAAGCAGAATCTGGACGAAGAACGGCTGACCGATCCCAACCAACGTGCCGCTGCCCAGCATGACACTCGCGCCCAGCAGCCCCGCAACCCAATCATCAAGGACAAGCTACCTGGTCGCAACGACCCCTGTCCTTGTGGATCTGGAAAGAAGTTCAAGAACTGCCACGGTCGAGGACTGGTCTGACGAACTAATTTGAGCCCCAGAAGTGCAAGTATAGACTTCTGGGGTCCAATAGTTAGCTATAGACCTCGGCATTCGCCTTGCCTTGTCAGAGACGGAACTTCACCCCTTGAACGGCGCTTCGTAGGTACTCAGGCTCTTCGCAGTGACCTTGCAAAGAACTCCCGAAACTCAAGTAATACAATTAACACTTATGACAACAGACTACATTCTTCGCATCTTTATCGCTGCCATGCTAGGCGGCGCAATCGGTTTGGAACGCGAATATCGTGCCAAAGAGGCAGGTTTCCGTACCCATTTCCTCGTGGGTTTGGGATCGGCTCTGTTTATGATTCTCTCTGCTCACGGATTCGATGATATCACCCTGACAGAGGCTACCCGTCACGATGTGTCACGCATAGCCGCACAGGTAGTATCAGGCATCGGTTTCATCGGTGCCGGCTGTATCATCTTCCAGAAACACGTGGTACGAGGACTCACCACAGCAGCAGGTCTTTGGGTAGCATCAGCCATTGGCATGGCAGCTGGTGCAGGTATGTATGCAGTAGCCGCCGCCTCGACAGTGATGGTGCTTGTCTGTCTGGAACTCATGAACTTTCTTCACCACCATGTGTTCAAGCACAGGGCAAGAGAATACGACACCGACGATGAAGAGAGCAATTAACGTGAGCCGATATAAAGGAAGATCATACCTAAAAGAACAAGTGCCAGGTCAAAGGCTTTCGCCTTAAGGTTCTTCTCGTGAAAGAACAGAGCCCCGAAGAGGAAGCTCACCACAACACTCCCACGACGTATCATGGATACGATGCTGATCATGGCCGACGGTAAGGACAAGGAATAGAAATACATAAAGTCGGCAATGGAGAGGAACAAACTGACTCCCAAGATAGACCACGACCAATGAAAGGGCGTGGTCTCTTTATGCTTGGGCCACCATAAGAGCAACAGCATGATGCTCATCATGAAAAACTGGTAGATGTTATACCAAGACTGAACCATCATACGGTCAAGCCCAACCCCACCCTCGTCAGCGGGTGCCATAAGATACTTGTCATAAAGTCCGCTTAAGGCTCCCAAAGCAGCAGCCCCAACAATCATGTAGATCCAGTGATCGTGCTTAAAGTCAATGCCCTCCTTTTTTCCACTGCGGCTGAGCAAGAGAAAAGAGGCTACAGCCAGCAGGACACCTAGCCATTGCCATCCATTCAGCCGCTCACCAAACACAAGCAAGGCTCCCACAAGAACCATAACCGGACGTGTAGCATTGATGGGTCCCACTATAGTCAGCGGCAGGTGTTTCATGCCGAAATAGCCTAACACCCAACTAGACAGTACGATAACGGCCTTCAACACTATGTACTTGTGAGCCTCCCATCCGCCTGATGCCACATGGAGAATATGATTGTCGGATAGTAAACCGGCAGCGCTAAGTATGATAAAAGGCAGGAAGAACAAAGACGAGAACAAAGTATTAAGCGTCAATACTGGAATCACAGCATTTTGTTTTAATGCCTGTTTCTTGAACGAGTCATAGCAACCAAGGAGAGCTGCCGACAAAAAAGCGAGAATAAGCCACATAACCCGTCTACATCTTTAATAAGTTATATCTTCTAGAAACAGAGCATGAGCAGGCATTGACTCGCCTGCCTCCGTTCTCTTCTTCCCTTCTACAACACGTTGGAAGTCCTCCATTGTCAGCCTTCCTCTCCCCACGTCGATCAATGTGCCTACGACGGCACGTACCATGTTACGGAGAAAACGGTTAGCACGGATCTCAAAGTACCAAGTGGTGGGACTTGTCTGGTGCCAACGGGCAACCGTCACCTTGCAAAGTGTGGTCTTCACATCGGCATGAGCTTTGCAAAAAGCGCCAAAATCATCGTATCTCTTCAACATGTCTGCCGCCTCGTTCATCTTATTGAAATCCAATGGGTAATGCAATTCACATGAAGTATTTCTGAGAAAAGGATTCTTTGCAGTATGAACGTAGTATCGATACATGCGGCTGGTGGCAGAGAATCGGGCATGAAGGTTCTCTTCTACTTGCCGGACACCAGCAATGGCAATGTCGCCAGGCAGCAGTTTATTGAGTTTATAAGCCAGTTGTTTTTCATCCAAAGATGTTGGGAAATCGAAGTGTGCAACCATCATCCTTGCATGGACTCCCGCATCGGTACGTCCCGCTCCTGTCACCATTACCTCCTGTCGTAGCAGTAAGGAAAGCCCCCGCTGCAACTGTGCCTGAACAGAATCTCCGTTGGGCTGTATCTGCCAGCCATGATAACGGCTGCCATCATAGCTAAATGTCACAAAATATCTCATTTCGGCTGCAAAATTATAAAATAATTATGAACTACGGACAAAGAATTATGAATTATTTCGTAACTTTGCACCATGATTTTCTATTTCTCAGGCACAGGCAACACACGTTGGGCTGCCCAACAACTGGCAGAAGCCACAGGCGAAAGGCTGCTGTTCATTCCTCGCGAGTTAAAAGGCGAATGTAGATACACACTGGCTAAGGAGGAACGTATAGGTTTCTGCTTTCCTGTTCACGGATGGCAGCCTCCCCATATTGTCAGGCAGTTCGTAAGCAGGCTGAAGCTCTCCTCCCCGAACCCCACGTTAGCTCACCATTATGCGTATGCAGTGTGTACATGCGGCGACAGCATAGGGCTGGCAATGAACATGCTTGTCAAAGAACTGTCACCGTTGGGAATCAACATTTGCAGCACGCTGTCACTCATCATGCCAGAGAGTTACGTGTGCCTACCTTTCATGTATACCGATCCTCCCGAGAAGGAGCGGGCAAAGATTGAAAAAGCGGGAAATGAACTAGACGCCTTCCTCGATATTGTAACGCAACGACAGGTTTTCCATCATCTGGTCAAGGGAGCTGCGCCGTGGCTGATGTCACACGTCATTGGTGGCTATTTCAATTCACAGATGATTACAGACAAGAAGTTTACCGTAGATGAGGAAAAATGCCTGTCCTGCGGCAAGTGCAAAGAGGTGTGCCCCACAGAGAACATAGACTTCAAAGACAAGAAGCCAAAATGGAAAAATGATAGCAGCTGCACTTGTTGTCTCAGCTGCTATCATCACTGTCCTGTCCACGCCATCAACTATGGTAAGATTACGCGTAAGCGTGGACAATACTACTTCAAGGCTTAGAACGGCAGGTCGTCTGCACTTCCTCCTTCTCCAGCAGGTTCTTGTGCAGGAGGGAAGGGAGCTGCTGCGGGCTGAGCAGCTGCAGGCTGCTGCGGGGGGAATGGGGCGGCACCGCTCATAGGAGCACCGCTCATAGGAGCACCGGCCATAGGAGCACCGGCCATAGGAGCACCGGCCATAGGAGCACCTGCCATTGGTGCACCTGCAACAGCAGGTACGACACCATGAAGCACGTTATAAGCACGAATGTCGTTGAACCAACGTCCATTGTACTCATGTGCATCAATATCAAACTGAACGGTCACGTCCTCACCATTCTGAATATTGAACTGACGGATGCGGTCTTCGCCGAAAACTCGGAACACACAACGCCTGGGATACTGACCAGGAACCTCAATAACATATTCCTGTGACATCCAGGGATTGCCCGTACGGGCAGAGGTACCACTTTGTGGTGGCAATACAGCAATAATTCTACCTGTTAAATCCATAAATATAATGTATTAAATATGTTTTTTTTGCTTTTGCGAGTGCGAAATTACTAAAAATAGTTTGAAAACAAAAAAATTTATCCATAATTTTTTTTAATTCCACAAAATAAGCGTATCTTTGTAGTCAGTTTTGAATATAATTAAAAAGAAAGATACAATGAGATTTACAGTTTCAAGCACCGTATTGAGCGCAAAGCTCACGGCTCTGGCAAGAGTCATCAACAGCAAGAACGCCCTACCCATTCTAGGCGACTTCCTCTTCGACGTGAACGACACCCAACTGAACCTGACTGCCTCAGACAGCGAGAACACCATGTATACCAGCGTGGAACTGGCTGAATGCGACAGCAATGGACGCTTTGCCATTGGCAACCACGACCTGTTGGAAGCCGTAAAAGGTTTTTCTGAGCAACCAATCACCTTTGACATTGACTTTCAGCAGAACCTGGTAAAGATCAGTTATCAGAACGGTATGTTCTCATTGCCAATAGAGAATGCCGACGAGTATCCCGTAGCACAACACGTAAGCGACCAGGCCACAACCATCGTCATCCCGAACCAGATACTCAGCGACAATATCAATCGCTCACTTTTCGCTACGGCTCAGGACGAGCTCCGTCCCGTCATGAATGGCATCTACTTTGACTTGACTCCCGACTATCTGGCAGTAGTTGCCAGTGACGGCCACAAGCTGGTTCGCAATAAGATCTATTCTATAAAGAGCGACCAGCCTGCTGCTTTCATCCTGCCCAAGAAGCCCGCTACTTTGCTGAAAAACCTGTTAGGCAAAGACGGTGGCGACGTCATCATCCGTTTCGATGACCGTAATGCAGAAATAGCCTTTGAAGAAGGTACCATCCAGTGCCGGCTCATTGAGGGACGTTATCCTAATTACAACTCTGTTATTCCCCAGAACAATCCCAACCAGCTCACAGTCGACCGTGTAGGACTGCTCTCTGCACTTCGCCGTGTGCAGCCCTTCGCCAACGATTCAAGCAACCTTATCCGTTTCCATGTGGAAGACGGAACCCTGCAGCTCGATGCCGAAGACTACGACTTCTCGAAAACTGCTACAGAGCGCATGTCGTGTTCTTACAATGGCCAACCCATGAGCATTGGTTTCAAAGGTTCGTCGTTCATCGAAATCCTTGGTAATTTCGCTTGTTCAGAAGTAATCATCCAATTAGCCGATCCTAGCCGTGCAGGACTGGTATTTCCCTCAGAGCAGCCTGAGAACCAGGATGTGCTGATGTTGATGATGCCCATGCTCATCAATGACTAAATGGTAGGTCGTAAAAGATTTCCGGATCATGAAGCTGAACTTGCAAAAGCCTTTGGTCATCTTTGACTTGGAGACCACTGGTTTGGACTTGGTTAAAGACCGAATCATACAGATATCATATATAAAGGTATATCCCGATGGACATGAGGAGCGCGTCAACGAGTTGATCAATCCCGAACAGCCCATTCCTGAGTTGGTGGAACAGCTGACAGGCATCACCAACAGCGATGTGAAGGACAAACCCACCTTCAAGCAACTGGCTGCCAAGCTGGCTGCCAGCTTCACAGGCTGCGACTTTGCTGGATTCAACTCTAACCACTTCGACATTCCCCTACTGGCCGAAGAATTCCTGCGGGCAGGTATAGACTTCGATTTCTCCAAGTGTCGCATGATTGATGCGCAGACTATCTTCCACAAAATGGAACGACGCAATCTGGCTGCTGCCTATAAGTTCTATTGTGGCAGAAAGATGGAAGAGGATTTCGAAGCCCATCGTGCCGATCAAGATACGGAGGCCACCTACAAGGTACTTATGGGTGAACTCGACCACTATGCTCCAGGCGTGAACGAAGACCCAGAGAAGGTGCTGGAGAACGACATGCAAATGCTGGCAGATTTTTCGAAAACCAACGAAAACGTGGATTTTGCAGGTCGAATCGTCTGGGCAGAGGTAAATGGTGTCAAGACAGAAGTGTTTAATTTCGGAAAGCACAAGGGCAAGGCAGTAGCCGATGTGCTACGCTTTGACCCCGGCTATTATAGTTGGATTCTTGGCGGTGACTTCACCTACAATACCAAGCAGGTGCTCACCCGTATCAGGCTGCGTGAGGCACAGTCACTCAGGTAAAAGAAGAAAGGGTGGAACAGTAAAATGGAAAAAGGACTTGGAAATGAGCATTGTCATAAGAACCATCCGATGTATTGAGGGCATCTCAAAGCATGTCACATCCATTGTATTGTCTGTTTTCCTTTTTACTTTTTCGCCCATGAATGCCCAAGAGCTTCAGGCCAAGATCAACATTAACCGCTCAAAGGTTCAGGGCACAGATGCCTCTGTCTTCGACAACCTGAAGCAAACGCTTGAACAGTTTGTCAACGAACGGCAGTGGACCGACCTGCAGTTCCAGGAGAACGAGCGCATCGTATGTAATTTCAACATCACGGTGAACAAGTACAACCAATCGGAAAACCTCTTTGAGTGTTCAGCCATTATCCAGGCTAACCGTCCCGTCTACAATGCTTCGTATACTACTACCTTATATAATAATACGGACAAGAACTTCAACTTCAACTTTGCACAGTTTGATCAGCTGAACTTTAATGACGAGATGGTTGACAACCAGCTGACGGCTCTCTTTGCCTACTATGCCTACCTCATTATCGGCCTCGACCTTGACAGTTTCTCACCTATGGGAGGAACAGACATTCTGCAGCGCTGCATGTATCTTGTCAACAACTGCCAGGACCTAGGTTTCCCTGGCTGGAAATCGTTCGAGGACTCCCGGAACCGCTTTGCCATCATCAACGACTATCTGGACGAAGCCATGAAACCATTCCGCCAGCTTCAGTACGACTACTACCGCCAGGGGCTCGACGAGATGGCTCAGAACGTGGAACGCGGACGTACCAACGTCACTACCGCGCTGGAACAGGACCTGAAGAAAGCCCACGAGGACAAGCCCCTGAGCCAATTGCCCCAGATCTGGACCGACTACAAGAAAGACGAGCTTGCCAACATCTACAAAGGCAAGGGCACCCAGAAAGAGAAAGAATCGGTCTACGACTTGCTGATGGGCATGAATGCCTCACAAAACAACACATGGGACAAGATCAAGCAATAGCCTTGGGATCCCTACCACCGTTTATCCTTCTTATGCCATCTGTGGGTGAGTGATTCATTCATGTCGAAATCCTCAATATGGGTTATCTCCGGCATCACACTGCTCAATTCTCCGACAATCAGGATGACATCAAAACGGCAGGGGTTCTCAATATGGTGCTGTTTGATGTAGTGATTGATGGCAAGACTCAGATTGTGCAACTTCTCTGCATCGATAGAATGGATAGGCTCCACGATATTACGGTCGTGGCGTGTCTTCACCTCGACAAATACCGTTGTATCACCATCTTGCGCCACAATATCAATGTCACGATGACCAGAATGCCAGTCGCGTGCCAGAATCACATAACCTTTTTCACGCAAGTAGACAGTAGCCAGTTCTTCACCCCAGACACCCATGCGCAGATGCTCCGGTCCTTCTTCATCCAACACCTCCATACGGCTGTCTTCATCCGCTATCAGTTGCTTGCATTTCTCAAAGGCTGTCTTCACCCATCCCTCCTTGTCTGGCACGCTGGGCACCATACGTTCAAGGGCACGAAAAATCTTATGTGCCTCATCACGGTTCCCCTCTCTCAAACGCTTCCTAAGAATATCCACAGCAGTCCAGAACATTGCCAGCGACGTATATGCCCCCTTGTCCACAGCATACAACGGACGTATGGCGGAATAAGCTTCTTCTATCAGCCCCTGCTTGCGTAACTCAAAAACTTCACTTACAGTCATGACAAAACTAATAACGAGGAATTATCCATGAAAAGTGCGAAGACCCGACATTGCTTCATCCCCTTACCAGTCGCCTAGCCGGGCTTCTGCCTCTATGCGATTCTCCAGTTTGTCATCGAGCGACGGATAGAAGTCGATACCTGTCAGGCTTTCCACTTCATCTACTGTATAAACCGCTTGCTCCATAGACTGTTTCACACCCTCATTGCGATAGATGAAACCTATTGCCTTTGGCTGTCCGCTACGGCAAAGAACGACCTTGAACAGCCTGTCTGGCACCCAGACCTTGTTGCGTCCAATGGTCTTGGGAGGTGTGGTGTCGTAGATGGGACCGCAAACAATGTCGACCGCGCCGTACTGACGTGCCCAGTCACGGCAGAGTATCTCCAGATCATTCCACTCGTATTTGTTCAGCCCATGGTTCTGTGGACATACATTCGTGAAAAGGAATGACTCACTCATAGCCTTGACATCCCACTTGTTGTCACCTGCCGGACAGAGATGTCCTCGGTCATAGCGCGATGAGTAGTAATCCTGGTCAACAGCCCGGGGTGCAGGCACGTCGTTATCCTCTGTGAACTTTTCCTGTGAGCGCTGATTGCTACCATAGGTGTGGGCTTTGGTCAAATGCCACGCCACCCAGTTGGCATTGCGTGTGTCACGATTATAGGAAACGGTATAGCCCATACGCCTGAGTATCTGTTCCGGACGGTCTTTCAAGGGTGCCGGCAGCTCATAACGTATAATGGTCTTCGCTGCGGTCTGTTTGTCCCTGATCTCCTTATCAGCTGCCATTTTCGTATCGTAGAATCCTGCCTGTTCAGGCTGTTGGCCGATGGGCTCTGTCTGAGGAGAAGAAGAAGTGTTCTTACACGACAGAAGCGTCAGCAGCAAGACTACGGCCAGGAACCGTCCCCGTTTGTCGAATGTCCTGCAGTCGGCAAGCACCAGGATAAACAGCAGGGAAATCACCGACAGCGCAATGCAGGCAGCGGTAATCACCACTGTCAGCCCCACAGCCTCTATCGGCGTCATGCCTCCTAACAACAGTCCCGATGCAAGCATGGGCAGCACGATGAGTCCAGACACCGCCACACTGGCAGCAGCAGGGACGATGATCGCCTGCAATGCCTTGCCGAGAAAGGGCATCAGCGCCCGCCAATGGGGCTGTCCATTAGCCAAACGGGTCTCATAGGCCAGCACATCAGCCTTCAGATGTTCATAGAATGCACTCAGAGAGCGGATGTTCGTTACCAGCACATGGGTCAGCATCACACACGCCACAGGTACAAACCACCGTGACGACAGCAGCGGCGACTGGTGGACCACCGCCAACAGCACATAGACTGTCACCGCAAGCACCGACAGGAATGTCCCACCGGCAACAGGCAAGAACATACGCGACCAGACCAAACGGGCACGGCTGACAACCACCCAGGCAGACACCACCGACATCAGCAGCAGCCAGCAAAGGTTCAGCCACGGGGAGTCGACACGGTACAACACCCAGAGAATCAGCGCCATCAGTCCCATTTGCAGCAGCATACGCCCGAAGGATATCAAAAACCGTCGCATCAGCTGCCGGTCGAAAAGGTAGAGCAGACAGAGTGGAACCACAAGCAATAATAGTCCGGGAACCAGATGTTTCAGAAGTTGTGTCAGATAAGATATGATTGTCATATGGCTTCAAGTGTTATCAATTGGTCGGCTGTTTTTATGTATTCATGTCGCTGGCTCATCACAATGACGGTGCGGCCTTGTATGGCCTGCGACTTCAGGTATTCAATCTGAGAAACGTCAGGATCGTCTGCAATGACCAGCGAGATGTTACGCTTTACAGGTGGCCTAAGGTCAAATGCGGGATTACTGACTACTGTTTCCGAATGGCGACGTGCAGACTCAGTATTCTGATTCCGGGATCTTTGATTCGCAAATCCTCCGAATACGGTCTCCAGGTCACTGGTATCTGGCTCGAATTCTATGTCAGATGGCTCCACTGGCTGAGGGAGATAGGCCGTCATCTTGCGGAACACAGGAGCCGACAATGGGGTGATCAGTTCGCCGTCAATGCTGACGTAGCCCTCGTCCAGAGGGTGAAGCCCCACCATCACTCGTGCCAGCAACGTCTTCCCCACACCGCTTGTGCCGGTGATACAAGTCATCTGACCGTCACGTGCCATCAATGACAACCGTTGGAACAGCGGCTTGCCTTCTACCTCGAGCAATGCATCTTTCAGTTCAAGCATATTTGTTATTATTTTCTGCAAAGATACACATTATTCGCAATATTTTTGTAATTTTGCAGCGAAAAATGAACATTAACGATAAAAATACCCCGAAATCGTGGCGGTTGCCTGCCGAATGGGAGCCTCAAAGCGGTGTGCAGCTCACATGGCCTCATGCCCTTACTGACTGGGCTCCCATGCTCAGCGAGGTGTTGGTGACCTACGAAGTGATGGCCCGTGAGATCAGCAAGCGCGAAAGACTGATCGTCGTCGTACCCTCCGCATACCGTCCTCCGCATTCCGCTGACCACATGCCTCAGACCACATGCCATATTGACACTGACGACACCTGGGCACGCGACCACGGGTTCCTGACCCTGACAGACGACAACGGCCATTTCCACCTGCTCGACTTCTGCTTCAACGGCTGGGGCGAGAAGTTCCCTGCCGAGAAAGACAATGCCATCAACCGTCAGCTCTATGACATGGGCGTATTCAACGGGGAGTATGCCGACCATCTAGACTTCGTGCTCGAAGGCGGCTCTATAGAAAGTGACGGACAGGGAACCATCCTTACCACCACCCACTGCCTCTTGGCTCCACACCGGAACCAGCCACTGGGAAAGGAAGAAATAGCCGACCTGTTGGTACGGTACTTGGGTGCCCGGAACATTCTATGGATTGATCATGGCCAGCTGACAGGCGACGATACCGACGGCCACATCGACACGCTGGTGCGCATTTGCCCCCACGACACCTTATTATATGTAGGGTGTGACGATCCCGACGACGAGCAATATGCTGAGCTGAAACTCATGGAGCAACAACTGCGCACCCTGCGTACGCTGAACGGACAACCGTTCCTACTGAGAAAACTGCCCCTACCCCGCCCCATCTATGACGAGGACGGTCAGAGGCTGCCCGCCACCTATGCCAACTTCCTGGTGGTCAACGGAGCCGTACTGTGCCCCACCTATGGCCAGCCTGCTCTTGACGACGAGGCACTCCGCATCGTTGGCGAGGCTTTCCCCGGACGCCAGGTCGTAGGCATCGACTGTAGGTCACTCATCCGTCAACACGGTTCCCTGCATTGCTGCACCATGCAGTTCCCCGATGGTGTCCTCAATATCCCACAATCCCCAACCAACAATCCCCAATCATGAAAGAACTGAATATCGGTTACCTGCAACAGCACAACACGTCAGACGTAAAAGACAACATCCTACGACTGTCTGACGGAATAGCCGACCTGGCACAACGCGGTGCACAGCTGATTGTGCTTCAGGAGCTCCACAATTCGCTTTACTTCTGTCAGGAGGAGAACGTCGACCTTTTCAATCTGGCAGAGCCCATTCCCGGGCCCTCCACGGCGTTGTTCGGCGAACTGGCCAAACGCTACGGCGTGGTCATCGTCACCTCTCTCTTCGAACGCCGGGCTGCCGGGCTCTATCACAACACGGCAGTGGTGCTTGAGAAAGACGGCACCATCTGCGGCAAGTACCGCAAGATGCACATCCCCGACGATCCCGGCTATTACGAGAAGTTCTACTTCACGCCCGGTGACCTGGGCTTCCACCCCATCGACACCAGCGTGGGGCGTCTGGGTGTCATGGTGTGCTGGGACCAGTGGTATCCTGAGGCAGCCCGTCTGATGGCGCTGCAGGGAGCCGAGCTTTTGATCTATCCCACAGCCATTGGCTATGACCGCCACGACAGCCCTGAGGAGCAGCAGCGGCAACGCCGTGCCTGGCAGACCGTCCAGCGCGGACATGCCGTGGCCAACGGGCTGCCCGTCGTTGCCGTCAACCGTGTAGGCTGGGAAGACGACGTACGCTTCTGGGGCACATCGTTTGTGGCAGGCCCCCAGGGTGAGTTGATCTATGAGTCGTCCGAAGACGATGAAGAGAGCATCATCGTCAGCCTCGACCTGGAGCACTCCGAGCAGGTTCGCCGTTGGTGGCCTTTCCTGCGCGATCGCCGCATCGACTCCTATGCCGACATCACAAGGAGATTCATTGATTAGTGTTTCTGAGAACATAACAATAGACAATAAATTGGATAATACAATGAAAGCAATGAGAGAACTGGCTCTTTTGAGCCTTGCATTCCTTTGCATGCCGATGGCTGCACAGGACAAAGTGGAAGCTTCGGTACAGGCCGACTTAGTAAGTAAGTACCTTTGGCGCGGACAGGAACTGGGACACATCAGCATCCAGCCCAAGGCCAGTGTCAGCTGGAAAGGTCTTTCGCTGACTGCTTTGGGCAACGTGGGTTTTGACAAGGAAGATACGGAGGAGTTCAACCTTCAGCTGAACTACACCCTCAAGGGCTTCAACATCGGCGTCATCGACTACTGGAAGAGCGGCGTCGACCCTGAAGGACGTTACCTCTACTACGACCGCGACAAGGGTCCCCATACCTTTGAAGGCAACATCGGATACACCTGTAAGTACTTCAGCCTGCAGGCCTACACGGTATTCTGGGGCATCGACGAAACGCCTCACAACGCAATGGCCATTGGTTCTACGATGGCTGAGACAGAGCACGAACGTGCCTATTCCACCTACATCGAGGCCGCTGTCCCCTTCAGACTGGGCGGGCTCAATTGGACGCTCATGGGCGGTATGACCCCGTTCAGAAGCGCGGGCAAAACGGCAGAGTTCCTGAAAATTGCCAACGAATACAACTATGCCGACGGCATTGCCTGTATCAAGGCTGCCCTGCGTGCCACCAAGGAACTCAACCTCGGAGAGGTGCGCATGCCACTCTTCGCCGAGATCCACATGAACCCTTACATGCAGAAGGCTTACTTCTCCATGGGTCTCTCTGTCATCCCCTTCTAAGAAACCCCTGGCTACATGCCCTACGTATCTTAAACCATTACAAAAGCAAATATGGCTAACAATCTGAGATTTCAAGTCGTTGAGGAGGCTTTTAAGAAGAAACCTGTTGAGGTGAAGGTTCCCGCAGAACGGCCTTCAGAGTACTTCGGCAAGTATGTCTTCAACCGTGAGAAGATGTACAAATACCTGCAGAAGGACATCTACGACAAACTGGTGGACGTCATCGACAACGGTGCCCGTCTGGACCGTTCCATCGCCGACGCTGTGGCAGCAGGCATGAAGCAGTGGGCACAGGAAATGGGTGCAACCCACTACACCCACTGGTTCCAGCCCCTGACCGAGGGTACTGCCGAGAAACACGACGCCTTTGTGGAACATGACGGCAAGGGGGGCATGATAGAGAAGTTCAGCGGCAAACTCCTCGTACAGCAGGAGCCCGACGCCTCTTCATTCCCCAACGGTGGCATACGCAACACCTTCGAGGCGCGCGGTTACTCGGCTTGGGACCCCACATCGCCGGTATTCATCATCGACGACACCCTCTGCATTCCCACCATCTTCATTGCATATACCGGCGAGGCACTCGACTACAAGGCACCGCTGCTGCGTGCCCTCCGTGCCGTCGACAAGGCTGCCACAGAGGTGTGCTCGCTGTTCTATGACAACGTCAGCAAGGTACGGGTGAACCTCGGATGGGAACAGGAGTACTTCCTGGTGGACGAAGGTCTGTTCTCCGCCCGTCCCGACCTGCTCATGACGGGCCGCACGCTGATGGGACACGAGAGTGCCAAGAACCAGCAGATGGACGACCACTATTTCGGCACCATTCCCGACCGTGTGCAGGCCTTCATGAAAGACCTCGAGATACGCGCCCTGGAACTGGCCATTCCCTGCAAGACACGCCACAACGAGGTAGCGCCTAACCAGTTCGAGCTGGCACCCATCTTCGAGGAGTGTAACCTTGCCGTAGACCACAACATGCTGCTCATGTCGCTCATGAAGCGCATCGCCCGCAATCATGGCTTCCGTGTGCTGCTCCACGAGAAACCCTTCGACGGCATCAACGGTTCGGGCAAGCACAACAACTGGAGCCTCAGCACCGACAGCGGCGTCCTGCTGCACGCACCGGGCAAGACACCCGAGGAGAACCTGCGATTCGTCACCTTCATCGTCGAGACACTGATGGCTGTCTATCGCCACAACGGGCTGCTCAAGGCCTCCATCATGAGTGCCACCAATGCCCACCGACTCGGCGGCAACGAGGCACCGCCTGCCATCATTTCCTCCTTCCTTGGAAAATATGTCTCCGAGCTGCTTGACGCCATTGAGCAGCCTACAACCATCAACCATCCGCTGTCGGCCAACCATCACAAGGAAATAGACATTCCACAGATACCCGACCTCATCGTCGACAATACCGACCGCAACCGCACGTCCCCCTTTGCCTTCACCGGCAACCGCTTCGAGTTCCGTGCACCTGGTTCCAGCATCAACTGTGCCTCAGCCATGATAGCACTCAATGCCGCTATGGCCGAAGCACTCGTATCGTTCAAGAAACGTGTGGATCAGAGAATAGCGGAGATTTCCGGGAACCCGGAATTCGCCGATGGCAAGCACAACCCCACCTACCACGCCATCATCGACGTGCTGCGTCAAGACATCAAGACTTGCAAGCCCATCCGTTTCGACGGCAACGGCTACAGCGACGAATGGGTACAGGAAGCCCGGCGCCGTGGGCTCGACACCGAGAAGTCGTGCCCCGTCATCATCGAGCACTACCTCGACCCTGAGACCATCCAGATGTTCGAATCGACCAAGGTCATGAACCGCAAGGAGCTGGCGGCACGCAACGAGGTGAAGTGGGAGATGTATGTGAAGACCGTACAGATAGAAGCGCGTGTGCTGGGCGACCTGGCCATGAACCACATCATTCCCGTCTCCACGCATTATCAGTCACAGCTCATCAAGAATGTGCAGGGAATGAAAGACGTGTTCCCCGCCGACAAAGCCCAGAAGCTCAGCGCCCGCAACATGAACCTCATCGAGGAGATTGCCGTACGCACGGAGCGCATTGAGCAGCTGGTCGAGGAACTCACCGAGGCACGCCGCATAGCCAACCGCATCAGCGACATCCACCAGCGAGCCATTGCCTATCACGACCGTGTCTGTCCGCTCATGCAGGACATCCGCGAACAGGTGGACCACCTCGAGATGATTGTCGAAGACGGGCTGTGGACGCTCCCCAAGTACCGGGAACTGCTGTTTATCAGATAAATAAACATGGTCAAAGCCTCCTTCCACTAACGGCGGAGTTTACCGCCACTAAACTCGAAGTTTACCGCCACTAAAGTCTGACTTTAGTGGCGGTAAACTATATAAGGCAAAAAGCCTGTCGATGCTCAGAAAAGCAATGATCTACCTATGCTTCCTTTATGCTGCCGAAACGTATTTGGGAGAATCGCCGTACTTGTTGGGGCCGGGGTTGCTGTCCAGCAGGCAAAACACAATGACCACCAGCGAGACGATACTCCAGAGGGTACCCACAGTACTCATCATGGCCAGGTCGCCCATGTTGTTCTCCAATGCGCCGGTGATGGCCTCCAAATCGCCCGACTGTGCCAAGTCCATGACTTCCTGCATGGCAGGAGAGAAGGCGGTCAACAGCTGGTTGACTATTCCCAGTCCGTAGCTGGCATAGACCCACATGGCACTCTTGCCCGTATCCTGCACACGGCGGACGGTCACTGCCAGGCCAAAAAACATGACGATGATGGCAACAATGGCACTGAGCAGCAAGTTCGCGGTGAAGAACATGCCGATAAGCATGTTGGCAACCATGACAACAAGCATCCACCACCACAGCTCGGAGCGGCGGCTACGGCCTTTGAAATCGGTGATGCGGCTGGAAGCCAGCTTACAGGCTTCAGAAAAACCCAAAGTGGGAATTTGCTTGAAATTTTCCATACTAATGATGTTTAGATAATTTAATAAGGTTGATAATTTTGGGCACAAAGTTAACGCATTTTAGGGAAACAAACAAATAAAAGGAAGAAAAAGTAGGCAGAATCAGATTTAATTTGTACTTTTGCATGTTGAAAGAAACAATTAAAAGCAAAGAAGTGGGAAAAGGAAAATTAGCAAAATTCGCCGACATGGAGAAATACGAGAACGTGTTCCAATATCCGTTCTCAACTTACGAGGAGCATCCGTTTACGATGCAAGGACGCTGGTGTAAGGATTTCTTCCACAACAACAACCCCATCGTGCTGGAACTGGGATGCGGCAAGGGTGAATACACGGTAGAACTGGCAAGGCTCTACCCCGACATGAATTTCATTGGCGTCGACATCAAGGGTGCACGCATGTGGACCGGTGCCACCCAGGCGCTGAACGAGCGGCTCACCAATGTGGCCTTCCTGCGTACCAACATCGAGATCATAGACCGTTTCTTCAGCAAGGACGAGGTGCAGGAAATATGGCTCACCTTCTCTGACCCGCAGATGAAGAACCCGAGGAAGAGGCTCACCTCTACCTTTTTCATGAACCGCTACCGCTGGTTCCTCGTGGACAACGGCATCATCCACCTGAAGACCGACTCAAACTTCCTGTTCACCTACACGTCGCTGATGGTGGAACGCAACGCGTTGCCAACCGTCTTCCGTACCGAAGACCTGTACCACGACGAACGGATGGACGAGCAGACGCGTAAGATTCTGTCCATTCAGACCTACTATGAGTCCATGTGGATAGCACGGGGGCTGAACATCAAGTACATGAAGTGGCACCTGCCACAACAGGGCACACTCGAAGAACCCGACGTGGAAATAGAACTCGACGAGTACAGGTCCTACCATCGCACGAAACGCAGTTCTTTGGAAAAAGCAAAGTGATAGTTAAAGAAAAAAGCATAAGATTATGAAAAAAAGAATGTTATCCATCGCATTGGCACTGATTCCAATGCTGGCTGTGGCCCAAGAGCCCATGACGGTGAAAGTGGATTCTGCAGGACAGTTGTCTCGCCAGATACCCGACAGCATCATGTTTACCATACCCGAACTCACCGTCAGCGGTCCGCTGAACGGGGCCGACCTGAAGCTCATCGGACAGATGGCCACACGCAACAAAACCGACAAGAAGAAGGAGAACGAATGTCTGCTCACCACCATCAACCTAGCCGATGCCACCATTGTGGAAGGCAAGGAGGGAACCAAGACAAAGGCCGACGAGATACCCTCAGGGCTGTTCTCGGAAGCCAAGAACCTCATGAAAGTGGTACTGCCCAACGGCATCATCGCTGTCAGCAAGAACCTGTTCCAGGGCTGCCAGTCACTGGTGGAAGTGACCATTCCCGCAAGCGTGAGCGAGGTGGAAAGCAATGCCTTCAAGGGCTGCACCAGCCTGTCGGCCATCACACTGCCCAACTCGCTGAGGACCATCGGAGCACATGCCTTCGACGACTGCAAGGTACTCACGGCAATCGTCATTCCCGAGTCCGTAACCACCATCGAGTCCTCCGCATTTGAAGGCTGCACAGCACTCGCCTCGGTAACCCTCGACGGAAAGGTTGGCGAACTGGAATCCTCGACATTCATGAACTGCGAGGCGCTGAGTGTCATCACCCTCCCCTCCACCCTGTCGGCCATCGGAACCAATGCATTCAAGAACTGTAAGAGCCTGACAACCATCGACATTTCATCGGTTCGTGAAATAAGTGCTTCAGCCTTTGAGGACTGCTCCAGCCTGAACAGCATCATCACATCGAGCACCGAGAAGATAGGCAACGGAGCCTTCCAGCGCTGCATGAGCTTGAAGCAGGTGGAACTGCCGAAGATCAAGAAACTGGGCAACAATGCCTTCGAGAAGTGCGGCACCCTGGAGACAGCCGTGTTAGGCGGCGGGTTGGACGAAGTAGGCAACGATGCCTTCAAGGACTGCAGCAGCCTGCAGAAAGTAGAACTGTCCAACGGTCTGAAATCACTGGGCAACGAGGCTTTCAGCGGTTGCAAAAGCCTGTCGGACATCACCCTGCCCAAGACGCTGAGCAAGATCAGCAGCAATGCATTCACCGATTGCACAAGCCTGGAGAACATCCTCATACCCAGTCAGGTGAAGTCCATCGGCAGCAATGCCTTCAAGAACTGCAGCAGCCTGCGATCGGTTCAGATTGAGGGATTTGTCACCAAGATAGAGACCGCCACGTTCCGTGGTTGCCAGAACCTCAAGGAGGTCACCATGCCGGTCAGCGTGAAATCCATTGGCTCCGATGCCTTCCGCGAGTGTGCCAACCTGACCGACATCAGCCTGCCCATCTCGCTGACCGAGATCGACAACGATGCCTTCCGCGAGTGTGCTGCTATGCAGAAAATCGTCATCCCGGCGGCAGTCAACTCCATTGGCAGCGATGCCTTCTTCAAGTGCTCGGCACTCACTAGCGTCGAGTTGCCTGTGGGACTCAAGAAGATTGGTTCATCGGCATTTGAGAAGTGTGTGGCACTGACCAGCGTCGTCATCAATGCCCCCCTGCCTCCCAAGATAAGCAAGAACACGTTCAAGGGCGTCACGGGAGCCTGCGTGCTCCATGTACCCCGGGGCTGCAAGTTGGGATACCAGCAGGAAAAGATATGGGGACCAGCCTTCTCCCAGATAGAGGAAGTGCAGCTGGTGCCGCTGAAGAGTGAGGGTGTTAAGTAATAACGACAAGGAATAATGACACTATATCCGAAACTGATTATAGATGCGCTGGCCACGGTGATGTATGCCGGCACGAAGAAAAGCGTAGTTGAGAGCGGGATGGTAGCCGACACTCCTTCGGTGGCTGCTCCGCAAAAGGAGGGCGAGCCGTGGAACGTGAAGGTGGTACTGGAATTTCCACGCGACACCGACCCATTCCTGAAATCCACCGTGAAGGCTGCCGAAGCCGCCATTCTCTACCACATCAGGCAACTGAATGCCAATCAGGAAACAATTCCTGTCAACGTAACCATCGAGACGGAATTCAAGACGAAGCCAAGGCCCGACGTTGGACAGATGTTGCCAGGCGTGAAGAACATCATAGCCGTGAGCAGCGGCAAGGGAGGCGTAGGCAAAAGCACCGTCTCTGCCAACCTGGCCATTGCCTTGGCACGTCTGGGCTACAGGGTGGGACTGCTTGACACCGACATCTTCGGTCCCTCTATGCCCAAGATGTTCGATGTGGAGGACGAACGTCCCTATGCCGTGAAGAAGGACGGACGCGACCTGATCTGTCCCATCGAGAAATACGGAGTCAAGCTGTTGAGCATCGGTTTCTTCGTCTCCCCCGACACGGCCACGCTGTGGCGCGGAGGCATGGCCACCAGTGCCCTGAAACAGCTCATTGCCGACAGCGACTGGGGAGAGTTGGACTACTTCATCCTCGACACCCCTCCCGGAACGTCCGACATTCACCTCACGCTGCTGCAGACGCTCTCCATCACAGGCGCCATCATCGTATCAACGCCCCAGCAGGTGGCCCTGGCCGATGCCCGAAAAGGCATTGACATGTATCGCAACGACAAGGTCAACGTGCCTATTCTCGGCCTCATCGAGAACATGGCGTGGTTCACACCTGCCGAACTGCCCGGGAACCGCTACTATATCTTTGGGAAAGAGGGGTGCAAGCAGCTGGCTGAGGAGATGAACGTGCCCTTGCTGGCCCAGATACCACTGGTTCAGAGCATCTGCGACAATGGTGATGCCGGCACTCCTGCAGCCCTCAACAGCGATACCGCCACAGGCCTTGCCTTCATCAATCTGGCTCAAGCCGTAGTAACAGTGGTCAACCGCCGCAACAAAGAGCAGCCAAAGACCAAAATCGTCGGAGTGAAGTGATCAAACCACCATAATGGACTCACTAATTGGTACCTTTGCTGCTGATATGAGAAAGATTTGTGTCATCATGATGCTGTTGGCTCCGTTCTTGTGGGGCATGGAAACGGACGAGATACGGCCGGCGGTGTCATAGGACTTGTCCTGGAAGAGGGTGGAACCGTCGAAGCGTTCCGTGATGGTGAGCACGGAGTCGGCACGGTTCAGCTCGTTCAGCGCATTAAGCCGCTGACGCATCTCATTGTACTGACCACTTCCTGTGCAGCCACAGAAAGTAGCTTACTTGTATGACACCTACAGCTATGACAGCTACGGACGCCTAGGCAATGATGTCGTGACGACCTTCACCTACGACAACCTGGGTCGCCGCACGGTCATCAATGACCCCAGCGCCGGTACCCGCTCTTTCGTCTATAACAACGATGGCACGCTCTACAGCGAGACCGATGCCGACGGACGCACCACGACCATGACCTACGATGCCTACTTGCGTCTCGCTACCAAGGCCGATTAAGTGAAAGCATACTTGGAGATTTCATTCCTCCTCATACAAAGCTCGGATTGTATCCTTTTCTTCTATGGGATGATGAAGGTATGCCCAAAATCCCGTCTTTACCTAAAGATACTTTTTCTGTTTTTTTCATTCAAATAGATACGCTTAGAAAATATGGTTATGACAATGTCCGGTTGAACAACAGAATATTGGTGCGTTACGACTTAAGCATAAGTGAGGTGAAGCAATTGAATGCAGTATTTACTTATCCTCCGCAAGAATATATGAGAAATAAAAAAATGTGGCCACCATACTCTTATTTTGATGATGACCTTAGAGCAATGGAAAAAGGGCAACCTTAAATCCCCATGGGAATGGGATGCTCAAAAAACAAGAAACAAATATTTGTTATTTATGAAAAAATATATTCATTTTTGTATATTATGTTTACTGATGGTATCCTGTGATTTCTTAGTAAGACCCAACTTGCTGCAGGTGCTGGTCAATGGAGAGAATTTTAATAAGATCCCTGTAAAAAAAGGCTAGGCTTTTATTGGAAGCTATTGGGAAGGAGGGAATATTCATTACCGCCTGAAGATAGGAATGCGTCTTGGAGGAAAGAGATTTTCCGTTCATCCTCTATCACTTGGACTTCTTCCTTCCGCTTCCAGTATCACGGTGGTTCCTGATACCATTACAATCGCATTTCCAAAATTGAACCGTCTTAATACAGAGCAAGAAGAAATGAAATAGTGTCAGTTCCTTTGAAGCCTTCTTCAATCTCTTTGGCCGCCGTATTCAGGGCTAGCTACAGGTCAAGGACATCTATGTGAGGAATGGAAACAAACTCGTGATGAAGTGAGGGACGAGCCAAGCTTGCTTAAGCTCGTCCGAGCGTGAACGAGTTCGAAAGAGAAACGGAGGGACAGGCTGTCCCTCCGTTTTGCACACCGATGCTTTCCACGTGGAGGCCGAAGCGGCCGATGTCTGGAAGCGCTACCATCTGGCCATTACACAACTTCTCCTTCAACAAATCCTGCAGCTCCGTCACCACAACCCGTGACGGTGTCCCAGAGAAACTGATATGTTCTGCCATTTCTATTTACTTCAAATTATTAGAACCTTACACTATTTCTTCTAACCGACTTTATATCAGCAGTTTAATATGTGTGTAATGTTTTATATATCTTACACTGACTTACACTAAAGTAAAACAACTTGTTTTACTGTCAAAGAGAGCGTTTTTTCCCATCATTAAAGGCATCTGAACGATAGTAAAACAAGTTGTTTTACTTTTAGGGACTATTTCTCTTCGATACGGAAGAGCGATTCCCTGCTGTTACGATTGCGTTTATAACCCATCTTAACCCACATTGCAGCGAGTGTTGAATTACACTTCTGAAAAATTGCTAAAATCCATACGTTTTCATCCTCCAGGTGCCTTTATAGTCCCCTTTTTTGCTAAATATTGCTTACAGAGAGAGGCATTCATTGCGTTTACCCCCTCCTGTAGGGCCTCCAGGCGTTTGGTGATTTGTTAAATAGTCACTACCTTTGCAGCCGTGTTCATTAGCAGGATACCGAAATACAGGCAAAGGCCGGACGGGACGATAGAGAAGTATGACTACTACCGTCTCTCAGATAACTGGCGCGATGCGGATGGCAAGATCCGCAAGCGCACGGTCGTGCACCTCGGCGAACTGTCTGGATACACAAAGGCGGGCCGCAAGGAACTGGGGGCTCGCTGGAGGAGATGATACTGAGGGGTAGCAGCCGCATGAGCGATGATACGGGCATCTATGATGATGCCGTGAAGTTCTATGCCCACTGGCGCGACCTCCATCCGAAGGCTTCCGCGGAAGTACAGCCTGGCAGCAGACTGGAACAGGCCTTGGATTCCCGCCGCCGTGACAGCATTCTCTGCTTTTCGCAGAAGGTGGAAACCTATGCAAAAACCAATCCAAAAGCCTCGGAAGACCCACATTTTTACGAAATCCAAGAGAAAATACGCATGAAAAGACGCTTGTGAGACGAAGAGGCTTTTTGAAAAAACGGCTCTTCGTTTGTACTTTCGAAAACTATTTGTATAATTGCAGAGACATAGCATAGCAGGGGCGTTTCCGCTGTGTACTACAGCAGAACAACAAACAGAACGATTATGTCAGACGATACAAGTGAAAGATATATCAATCCGCAGGCAGAGATTGCCAAGTATTCTGACGCAGAGCATCGGCAGTATGAGGCCAGCCAGAAGGAGTATTGGGACTATACGAGCACACTGGAGACAGCAGAGAAGAAAGGAGAAGTAAAAGGTGCTTTGAAAGAGAAGACAGATACAGAAACATATTTAGGAGTTCAAAAATCTCTTTTTCCTCAGAGCTATGCAACAATAAAACATGGCGAAAGAAAGCGTTACGTACATTTGTATCTATTTTCATGAATAATTTGTGATGTTCAATTATTATGACCATCTTTCCTCTAAAGAAAATATAAATTCTTTATTGGACTGGCTTGTAATTCAAGTTTTTTATGTACATTTGCGCACAATAGAATCGAACGCACAATATGACAACCTCTAAAGAAGAATTGATACGCCGGGGATTGAAGCCTTATGATATCCAGCATAGTCAGCACCGTCGTGCTGAATGGCGCGACTATGGCGCTACAGGGCTGTATATGGTTACCCTTTGTATAGAGGGTAGAAAAGGGCTTTTCGGACATTTGGAGGGGGATATTAGAGCCAAGCGGGGATCGGCTGCTTTTCCGCATATTGTTCCCAACCGTCTTGGTAGCGTTGTGCTAGATGAGGAACTGCCGAAGATACACCGATTCTATCGTCAGATAGAGCTGTGGCAGGCGGCTCTCATGCCCGACCATCTGCATCTGCTGCTTTATGTTAGAGAACCACTGCCGAAAGGAAAGCGGCTGGGCCATATCATAGGCAGCTTTATGGGCGGCTGCTCGCGCGCTTGGTGGGCACAGATGGAGGCGGGAGGGAACATCACTGAAAAGACTGCTGCTGACGCAGCAGGAACATCGGCAGCAGGTACAGCGGCGGCAGGTACAGCAACGGCAGGAACAGCGGCGGCAGGAACAGCGGCGGTCGTTCCCGTAGCGTCAGCTGCGGTAAACACGAGGGCGCCGCTGTTTGAGCGCGGCTATCACGACCGCATTATCCGACGGCCGGGGATGCTGGAGAACATTAAGCGCTATATGAGCGACAACCCCCTACGGGCACTCATGCGGCGGCAACTGCCGCAGCTGATGGAGCGACGGCTGCATCTGCGTATCAACACCCACGATTATGCGGCTTTCGGAGCTCTTTTCTTGCTGAAGCGCGCGGAGAAGGAACAGGTGTTCTATCACCGGCGCGACAAGAATACGGGGCTGCCCACTGAACAAACGGAGTGGTACCGAAGGGAAAACACGCGCCAGCTGAGCGAAGCACGCGAGGGGGTGGTGCTGGTATCGCCGAGCATATCGAAGGGCGAAAAGCTGGTGGTGAATGCTGCCATCGACGAGGGACTGCCCGTGATACAATTACAGAAGGAACCAATCGGACAGTACTGGAAACCGGAACTGCGACGCTTCAATGCATGTGCACGGGGCTCGCTGCTTATCTTGTATCCTTGGGAGCTTGATAAGGAGGTGACAGACTATGCCCGTTTCCACTGGCTGAATGAACTCGCTGCCGAAATCTGTACCACCACCAATGCCGTACTGGTAGGCGCGGCTTTTTGAAAAAAAAAGACTCTTTGTTGGCGCAGTGGGACAAGATAGAGGGTTGCTCAGGCCGCAGCAACCAGTTCACCACCCTAAGATGTGCGACGACGAGACCAACGACTTCGAATCCGAACGTGCCAGCACACAAAGCGTGACGGGAGGCAGGAGCCTTCACCTGAACTGGAACGCCAACACAACGGGTTCGAAGGTGATACGCTTCTTCCACAACGTGCTGACCGACGGCCCCATTTCACGCCTCTGCCTGGCTACTGTGCCCGAGGGAGAGAGGAGGAGAGATCGGTGTGTTTGGTAATTACGACAAGGCCTACGATGAAGCCCTGAAGCCCTATATCGACAACCTGAAGGCCGCCACTGGCGTGACAGAATCAAGGGGACAGGTTCTTGGACTCCTCGGGGGGAATCAAGAACCTGTCTCCTTTTATTTATTCTGTGTGATACAGAATAAAGTTTTCAAAAAAGCGTTGTTCCCGGTTAGTGGTTCTCCTGGAAGACTGCCATCCGCTCGTCCAACTGCTGGTACTGATGGTCCTCGATGAAGGAGGTGCAGACGCGAAGGCCTTCCTGCTCGGAACCGCAGGTGATGAGGCAGATGGCCGACACGCCGTAGTACATCAGCTCATGGGCCAGCTGACCGGAGGTCATTCCCGGATAGCCAATGGTGAAGTAGAATCCATCGGCAACAGGCTCGTCAAGGTCACGGTCGTAGACAATGATGAAACCATGACGGCAGAATATCTCCTTGAGTTTCTTGGCCCGTTCTCCATAGACAGCCACCTCGCTACGGAAATCGTACGTGCCATCGGCAGCTGCCCGCAACATGGCGGCCAAGGCATACTGTGCCGAATGGCTTGTGCCGCTGCTCAGTGCATAGAGCATGCGGGTGGAGAACACCAGTCCGAAGGGCAGACCCTCGTAGCGCGCTGCCAACGACGGGAAATGGCGGTGGAACAGCTGATTGGAGATGCAAACCACACCGATACGCTCGCCGGCATAGCTGAACGCCTTTGAACCACTGATGAGCAGCATGTAGTTGTCTGTATAACGGGCCACGGTGGCCTGATAAGGCGGCTGGAAGGGTGTGGAGAGGTCGCGACGGAAATCCATGGCGAAATAGGCCAGGTCTTCCATCACCACCACGTCGTACTTGGTGGCCAGACGGCCTATCTCCTGCAGTTCCTCCTCACGCAGACAGATCCACGAGGGGTTGTTGGGATTGGAGTAGACAATGGCACAGATGTTCCCCTGTTCAAGATAGCTCTCAACCTTGGGACCCAGCTTGTCGCCCCGATAGCCATAGACATCGAACGTCTTGTATTTCACGCCCATCACCTGCAGCTGCATCTTCTGCACAGGGAACCCGGGGTCGATGAAGAGTACCGTGTCCTTCTCGGGACAGCACTGCGAGCAGGTAAGGAACGAGGCAAACGTTCCCTGCATGCTGCCAGTCACCGGCACACAGCCCTCGGCAGCAATGTCCACGCCGATAAAGGCCTTGACGAAACGCGATGCCTGTTTCTTCAGCTCTGGCAGTCCCTGGATGTCGGGATAGGAATGGGCTATGCCGTCTTTCAGTGCCTGGATCTGGGCATCCACGCCTACCTGCGCTGCAGGAAGACCGGGAATGCCCATCTCCATCTTGATGAACTCTACACCCGAGGCCTGTTCGGCCTTTGCTGCCACTTGTTTTACCTCACGAATCGTTGCCTTGGCAAAATCCTGGATGCCAAGGTCGGCAATGAGTCCGTCGACAATCTCTTTCTGAATCGGTGTTGCTTTCATTTTCTTCTATTCTGTTTATATATCATCATTTCAGGGGTTTAATGGCAAAGGTGAAGTCCTTCTCACCGTAGCCTAGACGATACTCCTCGCGAGGCCAAGCTCCCCAGGAGTTGACGC
This sequence comes from Prevotella sp., assembly GCA_016285075.1. Lineage (GTDB taxonomy): Bacteria > Bacteroidota > Bacteroidia > Bacteroidales > Bacteroidaceae > Prevotella. Next base: position 121,502 of record JAEEQB010000001.1, on the reverse strand, counting down.
AGCCAAGACCGAACTGTCGCTGCTGGACGAACACCTGGGTCTTGCCGGCAGGCACGAGGTCGCCACTGTGACGGCCCCAGGCCTTGTCTTTGTTCACACCGTCGTCGAGCTGGTCCATGGTGTAAGGCATGGCGCTGGCCTCTATCGGTGCATTGCCATAGAACTGCAGTCCCTTGCCATCGGCATCGACAACGCTGAACCATCGTACGTCGGTATGGTTGCCCGACTCCTGCGGACGCACATACTCAAAGTATTCGTCCTGTACCTTATTATTATAGACGCCGATGAACTCACTGCTGTTGCGGTCGATGTAGTTCTCGGCAGGTCCGCGGCCATAGTACTCCACGCGGTCGTACTGCTTAGGCATCTGCAGGGTCATGCCGTAACGGAACATGTCGCTGACCTTGGCTTCCTTGTCGGCAAGGAGGTGTTCACGCACAATGACTTCGCCCTCAGCAGTGAGGGTGTAAGTGAGGGCAAGCTGGGCTTTTTGATCGGGCATGTCGAATTCAGCGAGCACGGCATTGCCCGATGCCTCCACCTTCTTCAGCTTCATCTGTGGGTTCTTCCACGTCATGAAGCGGCGCTGCAGGCCTGCTCCGTAGTCGTTGTCGGTAGGAGCACGCCAGAAGGTAGGCCGGATGCTCTCGCGGAACTGCAGCATGTCCTTGCCATCGACAGTCAGATAGTCAATGAGCCCCGACCACTTGCCGACATAGACGTCGGTACCGCCTGCGGAGAGCTTCACGTAGGTATTGGTCTCTTCCTTGGTCACACTGACTTCCTCGGAGCTCTTCAGCTCGGGGAACTTGTAGGCATTCACACAGAACTGCTGGCGTGCCAGCACCTGTCCCTTGTCGATGAGAGGCTGGGCGTCCTTGGATTTGAACTGGAAGATGACAAATATCTCGTTGTCGCCGTGATGTCCTGTTACCCTTTCGATGGTCTTCTGCAACTGCTCATCGGTAATGAGCTTCCGCTGCTGGGGCTGGATGCCACTGATGTCAATCTTGCCACCATGGCCAAAGGTCATGCCTGCCGGACGACCTGGATTGTCGTGATGATGGCTACCGGCTCCTCCTACGAACCATTCCAGCTCGAGGTCGTCGAGTGTCTTGAAGAAGTTCTCGTTGTAGACCTCGAACTTGCCTTCCTTCAGTCCTTTGTCGGTCACCCAGATGTTCTGGTAGTAATAGCCCACCTCGTAGGCATGAGGATTCAGGCGGCGGTCAGGGGCTATCACGCCGTTACAGTTGAAATTGTAGTCCGAGGCAGGATACTTGCCATAGTCGCCACCGTAGGTGAAAATGGTGCGACCCGTAATGGGACTCTTGTCGCGCATACCCTGGTCGACAAAATCCCAGATGTAGCCGCCCTGGTATTTCGGCTCCTTGCGGATAAGGTCCCAGTACTCCTTGAAACCACCCATCGAGTTGCCCATGGCGTGGGCATATTCGCACTGGATGAGGGGACGGGGGTTGTTGCCCTTGCAATAGCGCTCGCACCAGTTGTAGTCGGCATACATAGGGCAGGTGATGTCGGTGAATCCGCCTTCGTAGGGGGCACGCTCGTACTGCACAGGGCGGGTGTTGTCGTAGTCCTTGATCCACTTGTAGCATTTCTCGAAATTGGGACCAAAGCCTGCCTCATTGCCCAGAGACCAGACGATGATACTGGGATGGTTCTTGAACGCCTTTACATTGGCTTCGTTGCGCTCGAGGTGCATCTGCTCGAAGTCGGCACGCTTGGCCAGAGTATGTTCTCCGTAGCCCATGCCGTGGCTCTCGATGTTGGCCTCGGCAGTGAGGTAGATGCCGTACTCGTCGCACAGGTCATACCAGCGGGGATCATCAGGATAGTGGCAGGTGCGAACGGCATTGATATTCAGCTGCTTCATGATCTTGATGTCCTGAATCATGCGCTCCAGAGAGACGATATAGCCACCGTCGGGATCCAGCTCATGACGGTCAGCACCCTTGATGAGGATAGGCTGGCCGTTGACAAGCAGCTGACCACCCTTGATCTCGATGTGGCGGAAGCCTACGCGAAGAGGGACAACCTCCAGCACCTTATCACCGTTTTTCAGATATATATATAAGGTATAGAGATGAGGGGTCTCAGCCGTCCAGGGCTTCACGTCGTTCAAGTAAATCTCCTCATTCACTCCGAACTCATCACCCATCTGGCCGTTGCCAAGCACCATTCTCATTGCAACATTGGCTTTGCCCGTCGTCTTCACGTCAACTTTCAACAAACCGCGCTTGGAATCCACAAGCCAGTCCTGCTGAACGGTGATATCCTCGATGTGAGCCTTCGGACGAGCATACAGATACACCTCGCGGGCAATGCCGGTGAAGCGCCAGAAGTCCTGGTCCTCCAGATAACTACCGTCGCACCAGCGCATCACCTGCATGGCGATGAGGTTCGTGCCCTTCTTCAGGTACTTGGTGATGTTGAACTCAGCGGCCATCTTCGAGTCTTCGCTGTAGCCCACGAACTTGCCGTTAACCCAGAGCTTCAGGTTACTGGTGGCAGAACCTACGTGTAAGTAAACCTCCTGTCCGCTCCAGTTGGAGGGAAGCTCGAACTCACGGCGGTAAGAGCCCGTGTAGTTGTTGGTTTCACCGATGAATGGCGGGTTGCTGTTGAAGGTCGTACCCCAGGAGTAGCCGACGTTCTTGTAGATCTTGTCGCCGTAGCCCTCAATCTCGAAGAGTCCTGGCACGGGGAAGTCAACCCACTGGGAGTCGTCGTACTTCAACGAGAAGAAATCCTTCGGGGCAAGGTTGTGGTCCTTCACGAAACAGAAACGCCACTTGCCCTCCATCGAGAGGTAGCGTGAGGACTGTGTCTTGTCATTTGCTTTCGCCTTGTCAGCATCCTCGAAGGCAAAGAAAGCGGCACGACGGGCCTCACGGTTCATTTGGTTCACTGCCGGATTCTTCCATTCCGGTGTTTTCTCACTTGCTGCCTGCATCGGCATCATAGCCGAGAGGGCTAAGGTCAATAATAACAATCTGGTTTTCATAAAATAGAATATTTGATTTTGTTCTTAATTGCATGGGAACGTATCGTCATGACGACACGAAACATCTTTGTACCCCATACGCGTTGGAGCAAAGGGTCAAGCTGGCCGCTGATATCCTCGACGGCCACATCGAGGGCAGAGGCTTCGTACTTGATACAATGGTTACCGAGCCTGATGACACCCTGGGCCTCACAACGGGGCTCCACAGTGGTGAGCAGCATCAGGCGCGAAGGGGCTTTATACTCCTTGAGCTCATAGTCCTCGGTAACGGTAATGCCACGTTTGGCAGCAACGACTGTGCGTTTCCACGAGCTGACGCCTGCATCCCCGGGATAGGCTTTGGCAATGTCGAGACAAAGCGTGCCTGCACGCTGGGCAACAACAGCCGCAGCATACTGTTTCCCGTCTTTCTGGTCGTAGCCGTTGACTTGTGGCAGGTTGTGATACTGCGACTGCATGGTCCAGATGTCGTAGCGGTTGTTGCCAAAGGTCTTGGAGGTATATTCCCCCACCCCAACATCAATGAGCAGGGGAGACTGGGAGGCATAGACAACAAACGAACCCACGTCGTTGTGGTTGTGGCTCTCGCCGTTGTTGCCCCCCTTCATGGCCACGAAGAAAGAATCCCTGCGGGCTGTCATGATCTGCAGGTCAGGCATCCACACATCCTTCAGGCCGGGCTCTCGCGGTACCTCCTGCATGAACTCCCCGATATGCCTCAGAAACATCAACTCACGTCCCAAGGTTGGGAAATTGCCACTCTTGTCATAAAGGGATGCCGGGTTCTGCAGTATATTCTTCTGACGCCCCAGATAGGCTCCGAACTGCCTCATGGTCCTGTCGTCGAGCCATCGGCCGAAGGGATAGACAATGTTCACCTGCAGCAGGGTCTTGTTGTCGTGAGCATCGGCAAAATTCACGCAGTAGTCGTTGCCAATATAGGTCTTATAGGCATAGGCTGCCATGTTTCTTATCTTAAGAGAAGGCTCTTTTCCCAACAATGACAACACTTCAAACATAGAGGCAGCAGCACGGTCCCAGTAGCCAGGTCCCTCGTCACATCCGCCATCCTCTGGATAGGCATCAATAAAAGCTTGCGTAGCTTTCTCAATCTGATTGACAGCCTGCTGCCGACGACTGTCATCATGTTCACAGAGCAGCACACAGGTCAGCCAGTTGCTGCATATCCAGGGGTTCCAGTTCATGCCAGCTGTCTTCCACCAGTAGTTGTGCTGAAGGGCTGGCTTCAGAATTCGGCGTTCTATCTCGCGGTCTATACGCTGGCACAGGTCTGGCGAGAAGGCATCGAACTGCGGCTGAAGCATGTACTTTGTCCAGGCAATGAGGCTGGCGGTCTCAGCATTGAACAGGTCCACCTCTTGCGTGTCGGTCAAGGGAATGCGCTTGCCGTAGTGGGCAGGAATACCCCACCAGGTCTCTTCACAGAAACTGCCCAGACCGTTGATGACATCATTCAGGAAACGCCCCTTCCCTTCCATCACCTCGGCCATCACTAAGGCAGCCAACTGACGACGTTTCTCGAAACAGATGCCCTCATAGTTCACGCGGTTGCCGTTGATCTTGTTCTCGGCAAACACCGTCCAAGGCAGCACCGTCCAAGGTTTCCCCAAGAACTTCTCGCCGTAGCCGATGTAGCTCTGACGCATCGTCTCAGGAACTGAGTCACGCCAGAACGACTCGTTGGCACGAGGCATCGACACCTGTGCCTGCATCCTGAAAGCACACACGACAAACAACAGCAGGAACGCTGCCTTCCACCTTGTCTTCCTCAACTTTTCACACATTACTTCCCACTCTTCAGTTTCCTGTAGTATTCACATGCAGCCAGGAGGAATGCCCCCACACCGAAGTTGGCCTGACTGTTGGCATCGACCTTCTGACCGGGAATGGCACGTTCACCTATGGGCTGCACATAGCCCACCTTGCCATCCTTCTGCAAGGCTGTCTCCGTCAGATACTTCCACGCACGCTCTATCACTGGGTCGAACTCCTGATGGCGCAAGTAACCATGGTTCACCCCCCAGAGCAGGCCATAGCAGAAGAAAGCCGTTCCAGAAGTCTCGGGACCCGGTGCCTGGTGAGGATCCATCATTGAACGGGTCCAGAACCCTTCGGGCTGTTGCAACTGGGCAACAGAATGGGCCATACGGGTGAACTTATGTACAAACCAAGGCTTGCGGACATAATCCTCAGGCATATCCTGCAGGACCTTGGCAAGTCCTGCCAACACCCATCCGTCGCCACGTGCCCAGAAATCTTTCTTGCCTGCCTCGGTCTTGTGCTTGGGATAGATGTATTTCCCGTCACGGAAATACAGGCCGGTTTCGGCATCGAGCATGATTGAATCGGAGTAAAGCAGATTGTGATACAGTTTGTCCAGATACTTCCGGTCGCCTGTCAGCTTGTACATCTTGGTCATCACCGGCATCACCATGTACAATGCATCGGCCCACCACCAGTAGTCGTTCACCTGGGAGTCGGCCTCGTAGCCCATCACCTCCTTGGCGCGTGCCACTCTCTCCTCATTCCGCTGTTTCAGCATATACAGGTCTATATAGGTCTGGAAGCAGATCTGCCAGTCGCCAAAGAGCACATAATCCTGACCCTCACCATAGTTCTTGTACTTCCACTTGGCAGGATCGGTCTCTGTAGCGCCCTTCCACTGGTTGTGTTCCGCCCAACGCTGAGAATACTCCAGCATGGGCTCGTCGGTCAGCAGTTTGTATACCTCCACGTTACCCGTATGGTAAGCGGCATTGTCCCAAAAAGCCCTGACCTCGGCCTTGTTGTTCGCCTGCCAATAGGTATTCACTTTCCTGATCACTTGTTCCACATCTGTTGGAGTCCATCTCTTGGCTGATACCACCAACGACACCAACAACAATAACACACAGCATTTCAACTTCATAATCTATCACTTTTTATTCTTTATTCGTAATCATCAATCACTGCATTCACGAAATCCATCATAGGCTTGGCAGCCCGGAACACCCGTTCCATCTCGTCAAGCCAATGGTCACCCTCGAAGAAGCGCTCTTCCACCCCACGCCAGGCACAGTAGTCCTTCAGCCTCAGCCACTCCACATGTTCCCAGTCCTTGGGGAACCCTGAAGGACAAGTCTTCAGGCGCTCCAGCCCGAACCCTGACGAGCCATTGCCGGAATGCTCGCCAAGGAATGGGTTCTCGGCATGAGCATCGCTCAGGAAATAGCGCTTGAAATCGACGTTTCCCACACACTTCAACCACTGTTCTGTATTGCCCATTATCTCGTTCCTACAGGCGGTCAGCACATTCGTTGGCAACCAATAGTTCCCCACGGCCATCAGACAGTTGCCTGGCTCTAAATGGATATAGTAACCACCGCGCAATGCCTTTTTCCCATGTGCATTGATATAGGCTCCGAAATGGTTCTTATAGGGAGACTTGTCAGGAGAGAAACGTGTGTCACGATAGAAACGGTAGGTCGTATCCTTTACCGTCACATGTTTGATCTCTTCATCGAACGTCATGATGCGTCCGATAGCAGCAGCGATACCCTGCTCAAACTCCTGTCGGGCAGCTTCGTATTCGGCTTTATGTTCCTGGAACCACGGGCGGTTATTGTTTTTCATCACCTCACGCAGGAACTTCAAGATCATTTTTGAGTTCATCGGTCTCGTATTATTTGATAATTTACCTCATGCGTTTAACCTGCAGACTTGTATTATCTGATAACTTTCCTCATGCGTTTAACCTGCTGACGCACAACACGAAGGGTAGATTTGTCTACAGCAAAGACTGAATTAAGCCCCTGGGCTTCCTGGGCGGGGTCACCCGTATAGTCATCGCCTACCTGCCACTGCTCATGACGCGGAACGGCATAGCCTCCCCATCCCCAGAAATTGCAACCAGCAAACTTACCACCTGCCTCAGCATTGTCGGCCACCAGAGAGAACACATACTTGTAATAGCCGTCGCGTCCCTTGGTGGGTGAGCCCGGGGTGAAGCGGAAGTCATCGCGCGGATAACCGAACTCTTCCATCACGAGGGGCTTCTTCAGACGGTCGCAGATGGCAAGATGACGGTCAATATAGTCCTTGGTGTTCTTGCAGGAAATGCCAAGGTCTTCGATGAGATGATCCTGGCGTGCCCACGACCAGTTATAGGGCCAAAGGTGTATGTTACAGTAGTCTACGTTGCGGTCGGCACAGATACGCTCATAGCACTCAAAGTCGTTCTCACAGCCCCATGAGCCCTCACTGCCGACGGAGACGAGGTGGTTGGGGTCGAGCGAACGGATGAGCGCCGAGGCTTCAGACAGCCATTTCTCAAAGGCAGGAAGCGCCTCCTTGGAGAAGGCACGGGGCTCGTTGCCTATCTGCCAGGACATGATGGCGGGATCATCCACATACTTCAATCCCGTATAGCGATTGGTGCGGGTAAGGATAAAACGTACATAGTCATAGAACAACTGATGAGCCTTGTCATTGGTGGCATACTTGCTCATAGCCTGCATAAAGGCAGGATATCCGTCCTCATTGGGACGAGGCTGCTTGCCCGCTCCAGCATGCTCCAGATAGAAGCCATAGCCCCCACTCCACTCCCACGAGTTGTTGAGATAGAGCACAGCCAGCATGTTGCGTTTCCCCATCTCTTGCAAGAGAAAGTCCAGGCCTGCCAAGATGGTGTCATTATAGACTCCCGGCTTTACCTGCAGAGTAGGCTCCACCTTGGTCTTCACGCCACGCTCACCGTCGGACCCCACAAGGATACGAAGATTGTCGATGCCCATTCGCTTCATGGCATCAAGCTCACGACAGAGACGCTGACGATCCCCACCCTGGCCTTCAGAACCAAGGATGGCTCCGTACCAGAAGTTGGTACCTACATAATAATAAGGTTTTCCGTCACGGACGAAGTGACCATCACGGACGGTGACAAACGATGTGAGTAACAGGTAAGAGGTAACAATAGGTAAGAATGCAAATGGAAATTTTTTCATAAAGCACTGATTGTTATTGGTTATTATATTCTTCTTCAAAGAATTGCTCGAACGTCTGCCGCAGGCGGGGAGTGTCGGCTATCAGGGCGCGCAACTCGTTCAGATTGCGTTCATTGGGCGAACCAGGGATCCAAAGCTTGATATAACCGTCGACAGAATACTTCTGATCCATGTGCTGTTTGAAACGAAGCCACTGGTGATAACGGTCCAGCTCAGGATAGTTGGCAAGACCGAACTGTATGGTACGACGCACAACCACATCGACAGAGATGTCCCGGTCTGCCTCTGCCACAATACGCCCATAGATGCTGCGGGGAGCATGACTGGCAGATGCGCGATGATCCTCAATGGCTTCTTTCATGACCTCTATCTGGTCTGCTGAGAACCAACGGCTAAGCCGACGGTCCTGGGCAAGGATGCGGCCACCCGTGATATGATGGACAGCACGAGGACCCGACATCCCTATGTCGTGATAGGCGGCAATGGCATATACCATGTTAAGGTCAGCACCTGTCTGATGGGCCAGGTCAAGGGAACGCCGAATGACACGGGTGACATGCTCCAGGTTATGGGCACGGTCAAACTGTGCATACTGAGGCAGGATCTGGGTCTCCACAAACTCTACCAGGTCAAGGCTTGGATGAGCTACTGAGCGGCGGCCGGAAATCGGTAAATCGGTGTTTGACATAAAAAAGAGCAAATTTGCTTGCAAATATACAATATTTTTTATATCTTTGCAAGAAAAAAGAGAAAAAATAATGAACGACACACAAGTAAAGACCAATTCGCCGAAGGCTTGGCTCCTTGCAGCACGCCCTAAGACACTGACTGGAGCAGCTGTTCCCGTGATGATTGGCACGGCACTGGCACTGACAGATGCACCAATGTATGGGGAGGGAGCATTCAGTTGGACAGCAGCTGCCCTCTGCATGCTTTTTGCCTTCACCATGCAGATTGATGCCAATTTCATCAACGACTTCTTTGACTTTCTGGGAGGACTGGACGATAAAGACACACGATTAGGCCCACGGAGAGCCTGTGCACAGGGATGGGTGAAACTGGACGCCATGAAACGCGCCATAGCCTTAACCACCTGCATTGCCTGCGTGGTCGGATTACCCCTGATATGGTACGGTGGTCTTGAGATGCTTCTGGTGGGAGCTGTCTGTGTGGCAGGATGCTTCCTCTACACCACCCACTTGTCGAAGCTGGGAGCCGGCGATGTGATGGTCGTTGTATTCTTCGGCATCGTACCCGTCTGCATCACCTACTATGTACAGCTGCACACTTGTACATGGCAGGTCATCGTGGCTTCACTGGCCTGCGGACTGGTAATTGACGCGCTGTTGATTGTGAACAACTTCCGTGACCGCGACAACGACCGCATGGTGGGCAAGAACACACTGGTGGTATGGATTGGCGAGAAAGCTAGCCTTGCACTTTACCTAGGTGTGGGTATCGTGGCCTGCATGATGGGGCTGGTGTACTGGATGAACGGTCATGTACTGGCCTTCGTCCTGCCTCTGCTCTATCTGCTGATGCACCTGTACACCTACCTGAAAATCAAACGGATAAACAAAGGGAAGGCCTTGAATCTGTGCCTGGGTGAGACGGCACGCAACATCTTTGTCTATGGCCTCACTGTAACAATAGGAATACTGGTTTAACCCGAATCGGTCATTAGGGTTATGATGAAAACAGCTTGTTAGCGCATAACAGCCTAATGACCGATTGGGGTTTAATTCAAGAAGTTCCAGGATACGCCCATTCGCAGGATATTGCTGTTGACAGGATAGTGAGGTGCAAGGAACTCACGGCGGTTAGCCATGCCTGAAGTGGCATTGCTCATCATGATATAGAACCGGGCACGCTTCAGGTGCATGTTCGCATAGACATTGACAAAGGGATATCCGCCTAACTCAACACGACTCTCCTCGTTCTGCTGTATAGCAAACTGATTGAGCTGCGGACAGAAGTCGGGAGCATTGTAGGAGGTGAAGTATGTCACATCGGCACCCAGGTCTACGGTCAGCACTTTAGCAACCACAAAGTGCAAGTAGAGGTTTGAATAGAAGTTGAACGCAGGCAAGGGCAGCACATCGGTGTTGCTGGAATTCTGATAGGTAATGATGTTGTCCCAATGAAGGGGGCCAAGCTTGAAGTCCTGCAACAGCTGTGCTGTCATGACGTTAAGATTGCCACTGTGCTGCAAGGGCGCAGCCGACAGGGCGGAACGTACGGCATTGGTGTTGACGTACTGCATACCCATGTAGGTATAGTTCTGTATTTCCTCTATGGCCACACGCAAGCGGGTGTCTGTCTTCTGGTAGCTGAGCAATCCTTCAATCCGCGTGCGCGTCTCCTTCGAGAGATCGTCTTGGTAGTCCCACCAGAAGTGCCGGGAGTGGTACCGGCGTTGATAGAACGTAGGATTCAGCCTGTAGAACCAGGCACGCGCTGCCAACTGAACGGTGTCACCTAACAGCGGCAAGGGGAAGCTTAGGTCGGTAGAGAAGTCTACCTTCAGCTGTCCGGCATCCTCTCCCACCAGCCAGGTCTCTGCCAGCAGGTTGTAGTGAAGGGTCCTGCCCTGAGTCTTCGACAGCAGACCACCGACGCTGACATTGTGCTCTGTATACTTGCGTTGATGAGAAAGCAGGGTATCGGCGATTTCAAACTGCCTCAGCTCGTGCGAGACAAATGCCTTCAGACCTGCCTTGGCATACTTGTTGAACCCTTCCACCAGTGCCAAAGCCAGGGTGTTCTTCACCTGCAGGTATTTGGTGACGTCACGGATAGAGTCACTGGCAGCATACGGGAAGTAATTGTCGGCATAATAGCCGTCGGGAGACTGATAAGCTATATAGGTACGCGTATACTTGTTGGTCTCAAGCGTATGGATGAAACTGGTAACGGGGACAAACACCTGCTTCATCAAACTGTCGGGCTCTTCCTTGCTTCTGGCTTCCAGCAGACTGTCCAGATTGGTATGATCGTCTACCTTGATGCGGGTGGTGTCACTGGCTATCAGCAAGGAGTCGCTAAGGACGGGCTGAGGCAACACTTCATCGGCCACCTTGGCATCGTCAGGACGACCCTGAGGCACTTCCTCGGCTTTCTTCCTGGAAGATGTACTCCCGGTCTTTCCGTCTTTCTCGTCACCTTTCTCTTCTTTTTCCTTCTTGGATTCCTGTGCAAACTTACGGGCTTTTTTCTCTTCGTCCGTCAGTTGCTCTTCACGATAGAAACCTATATTATACCGATGGGTAAGGAAAAAATGGAGATTGTCATTTCGGTTCCAGTTCTGGGACAGCACGGTAGGAATATCGTTCTCCTGATAGTTCTCATCAATACTTTCGGGACGACGTACATAGTCATCTTCTGTGATACCTCCATTTTCTGCTGCTTTCTGGTGATAAGTAGAGAAGACAGCATGCATGTTGTACTGGTCACCCAGATACGAACCGAAAAGGGTGGCACCGAAATGAGAAGTGCTCTGATTGGCAAAATAGCCACGGGCATAGGCATAGTTCAAATCAAAGCCAAAGCCCAGCCTTCTGTCAACGTTCACGGCAAAACGAGCGTCCAGCTTATCTTCACCGTCCTGCTTGTCACCACAACTGGTATAGGTCATATTTGTCAGCGGTGAGAGGGTGTTGGTAAAATGCACCTGGTCCGGCGACTTGTAGACATAGCTGTATGGCTCGGTGAAGATAAACTGCTCACCTATCTTACGGTCTGCGAATATACGGTTCTGACGTGCAGTAAAGTTGTTGCCCGTAGTGTTGTATTCTCCATACAGACCCGAATTGAATGTGGTCTTCATAAACAGATGGGGCATGGTGTCGACAACAGCGGGAATCACATCGCCGAATCTCCGGTCTACAGTCCACACATGGATCCCGACAGGTACCTCCCGGCTAGAGGACGTTGAGTCGTTGTTATGTGGATTGAAGTTCCGGTTCTGTCGCTCGTCTCGCTGGGTGACATTACCTTCCTCGTCTATTTGGTTGTAGACCTGGGCATGTATGGGGGAAAGGGTGAAAAGGTGAAACAGGAACACACATATCACCAGTACTCTCTCCTTCAATAAGGTTTTCATCATCATCATTTCCAGCCTTTCCTACAACTTCATCATCCGCAGGGTCAGTTCTATGAACTTCACCACACAGGCAGCACCTACGATATAAAGACCTAACGTGTGACTATGCCAGAAATAAACACCCATACCCACAAGTGCTGCCAGGATAAACACCACGTTCATCCACTGGCGCAACCCATAGGTACGTCCCTCATCCTTAAAGGGTTTCAGATTGTTATACTTGTTCATCCCTGACAGACACTATTTCAGCAACTCAGCAAACTTGTTGAAAAGAAAATCCTTGCGGTCAATGGTCTTCCGACGGAACTTGCCGGAGACACGCGCTAACTTCGTCTGCTTTTTGTTGAGTCCCCACTTGTCGGTTATCCATTCCTCAGCAACATAGTGCTGTGGGTCACGTTCTTCGTCATAGATATAATTGATGCGGCTCATGGTGACATCGGCCTTGCCATCGGCACAGTCCACAATCAAGTTATAGAGCAGACGGGTACGGTCTAGTTGCAGGGCAGTGGACTTGAACACCAGCCATTCCTGCAAGGTGGCACCCACCTGACGGCCCTTGTCTTCCAGGACAACACGGCTCTGCTCAAACTGATTGGGTTCATGAACCAGCTTCTTCATATAGTCCAATACAATGTCGTACACCTGCTGGGCCGACTTGCCCGGAGCATCGACGGTGGTCTTGAACACAACCTTGCCATCCACCTCGGGCACTGCACCCGCCAGATACTTCTGGTCAGGGTTGACACTATTGGCACTTGTCTCTACACGCTCCCATGTATTATCTTGAGCCATAACCACCATCGGCAGACTCATGAATAAAGCAAAAAACAGTCTTTTCATCATCGTTTAATAATTAAAATCGGGCAAAATTACAAAGAATATTCTGTTTTTCGGCTAACTGAGCGCCTTTTTTCAGTTTTTTTACCTTTTATCCTTTCACCCTTTTCACTCTTTCACCTTTATTTCAGTTCCAGCTCTTTCTGTAGTCTCAATATCTCATCACGATACTGGGCTGCCTGCAGGAAGTCGAGTTGCTTGGCTGCCTCCTTCATCAGACGAGTAGTCTCGGCAATGGACTTCTCCAGTTGCGGACGGGTCATACGTTCCACAATTGGGTCTGCAGCCATATCAAGTGACGGGCCGTTGAGTGGTGAGAGACCAGCCATCTTCAGCTCCTTGATATCGGGTCTGTCATCCTTGCTCAACGTGCTCTGTTTCAGCGTCTTCACAATCTGTGTGGGCGTAATTCCATGCTGCTCGTTATATTGAAGCTGCTTCGTACGGCGACGCAACGTCTCGTCTATGGTAAGCTGCATGGAGGCGGTGATGTGGTCAGCATACATGATGACCTTTCCATTCACATTGCGTGCTGCACGGCCTGCTGTCTGGGTCAGCGAGCGGTGGGAACGAAGAAATCCTTCCTTGTCGGCGTCGAGGATAGCCACCAACGACACTTCCGGAAGATCCAACCCCTCACGCAACAGGTTTACACCCACCAGCACATCATACTTGCCATTGCGCAGGTCCTCCAGGATCTTCACGCGATCCAACGTTGCCACGTCACTGTGGATATAGGCGGTCTGTACCCCGTGATTCAACAGGTACTCCGTCAGTTCCTCTGCCATACGTTTGGTCAGGGTGGTCACAAGCACCCGCTCGCTGCGCTCACTGCGTACACGGACTTCCTCCAGCAGGTCGTCTATCTGGTTCTCTGTAGGACGAACATCTATCTCAGGATCCAACAGACCTGTAGGACGGATCAGCTGTTCCACAACCACACCCTCGGCCTCTTGCAACTCAAAGTCGGCAGGCGTGGCCGACACATAAATCACCTGATTCAGCATAGACTGGAACTCTTCGAATGTGAGCGGACGGTTATCAAAGGCGGCTGGCAGACGGAAACCATATTCCACAAGATTCTTCTTCCTCGCACGGTCACCACCATACATCCCACCTATCTGAGGCACAGACACATGGCTCTCGTCAATCACCATCAGGAAATCCTCGGGAAAGAAGTCCAGCAAGCAATAAGGACGCTCACCAGGCTCACGACCGTCGAAATAACGGCTGTAGTTCTCAATACCCGAACAATGACCCAGTTCCTTGATCATCTCCATGTCGTACTCCACCCTCTCCTTGATGCGCTGTGCACGCATCGGGTCACCCAATTCCTCGAAAAAGGCCACTTGCTCCACCAGATCGTCTTGTATCTGACGGATAGCCTTGTGCGTCTGGTCTTCCGATGTTGTGAAAAGGTTCGCAGGATAGAGCTTATACTGGTCAAACTTACCCAGTCGATGCATGGTCACACTGTCCAGTTCTTCAAGACTGTCAATGTCGTCATCCCAAAAAGTCACCCGAAGAACAACATCCGAATAAGCCATTGCCACATCCACCGTGTCACCCTTCACGCGGAAAGTGCCACGTCCCAAATCCAGGTCGTTCCTGACATAGAGAGCCGATACCAGTCTCCTGAGGAACATATTACGGTCCAGCTTCTGACCGACGTGAAGTTCTATGACATTCTCCTGGAGTGCCACGGGACTGCCCATACCATAGATACATGAAACCGATGATACAACAATCACATCCTTACGCCCTGACAATAAACTTGATACGGCCGACAGACGAAGGCGGTCAATCTCTTCGTTGATGTCCAAATCTTTTTCAATATAGGTATCAGTCGTAGGCAGGTAGGCCTCAGGCTGATAATAGTCATAATAGCTTACATAGTACTCCACGGCATTTTCCGGGAAAAAGCCCTTCATCTCGTCAAACAGCTGGGCTGCCAGCGTCTTGTTGTGGCTCAGAATCAGAGTGGGTTTATTCACGTTGGCAATGACATTTGCCACAGTGAATGTCTTTCCGGAACCTGTCACGCCCAACAGCACCTGCGAGTGGTCACCTCGCAACACACCATCCGTCAGTTGGCGGATAGCCTCTGGCTGGTCACCCGTTGGCTGATACTTTGATGTCAGTTTGAATTTACTCATTTTCAGAAGCGTTTTCTTTCTTCGCGGCAAAATTACAAATAAAAAATGAAACAACAAACAAATCGCACAAAAACTCTACGTCATCATCCTCTCGGTTAAACACCTTTTCCGTCTTATCCTGCTCCAGTTCCGCTCCAGTTCGGCTCCAATTCCGCTCCGGTTCGTGGCCTTGAAAAAGTGTTAAATGTTGAAGGTACTGCGACCGACTTCAGCAACAGGCCAACACGATTGTTGATAAGTCTCTGGTTATCAACTTAAAACACTCGTTTTAGCGTTATTTTATGGATCAGCACTAAAAAATCGCTAAAATCTTTTTGACTAAAACTCATCTATTTATTGCTTCATACTTCCTAAATTTGCAGTCGAAAACTGATTTTCACTTTCGAATTTACAACTAATAACAAAAAAGAAAAAAGATGAAAAGAACAAGATTTATCATTGCGACTATGTTAGCGTATTTCCTCTGTCTTGGAGGGGTACTTCCTGTTAATGCGCAGGAACCAGAGGAAGAAGAAATCGAATTCAGCGTCGATTAGGGGGATCCTACTCCAATTGACCCAGGTACTGGTAAAGGCCCCATCCTTATACCCCATCGATACAAAACGGATGTATTTATCAAAATAATTACTAATTGTATTTTTTAACTTAAAAACAAAAAATTATGAAAACAAAAGTACTAATTATGCTGATATTGCAATGCTTTATATCAGCAGAGATTTCGGCCCAAAGTTCCAATAATCTTATGGTTATTGAGGGAAAGACGTGGAAAGGCCATGAGTTCGATGATGATGGGAACCGCTATCAGTATGACTACTATCTTTCTGGAGATACTGTTATTGATGGTGAGGTTTTCATGAAATGCTACTGCTATTCAGAACGAGCAGTAAGAGAAGAGATGCCTGGTACGCGTTTCGTTGGCTCACTACGTGAAGAGAACGGAAAAGTTTATGGCCGTATCAATGGGAACACGGTTCTGCTCTATGATTTTAGTCTTAAACCAGGTGACTTTCTGTATTGCGACATGTCTAACCCTGATGAGTGTACCTTTGCACATTTGCATAAAGACAAGATTCCGGCTTTCGATATAAAAGGTACTAATTATTTCTGCGCCATTATACTTAAAGATATAGATACAGTTTATGGTATGGATAATGTACCGCGACGTCGTTTCAATTTTGTTGCACAACGAACGGAAATCTTAGAACATGATATTCATGTTATCGAAATTACAGACGCTGTCCACTGGATTGAAGGTGTTGGCGCAGAAAACTATAATCCTTTCCTCACATGGGACACGCAGTTTAATACTTCCTATAAATACCAGTTAGAGGAATGTTATTTTAACAAGACTAATCTTTTTTCGAGAACATATACCACAGGCATAGCTTTGTCCCCGGATACACAAAGCTCCACAGCCCCCGCTAATCTCTACGATCTCCAGGGTCGTCGCATTCAGGGCGAACCACAGGGCAAGGGCATCTATGTAAAGAATGGCAAGAAGTTCGTGATGAAGTGAAACTTCTGACACCATATCTCCTAAACGAGCCATCCCTCTCACCAGCAAATGGCGAGAGGGACGGCGTTTGGGGAATAAAGGGCATCATCTTGCCACTTTGGAGCAATACTTTTGAAACCGTGTAAAACCAAAAAGTCCGATTCCATCGACAAAAAGGCTTCTTGGTGAATAATGAGTGAATTATTTCTTTCCATTTTTCTTGTCTCTTCCACGGTTTCTTTGTATTTTTGTGCCGAATGTGTTCAATAAGTCGTAGCAGACTCGGTATGGTAGACCACCACATTATGAAGTAAGCTAAAAATGGCTGATATGAAGAAGTTTGTTTTATTTATCATCATGCTGGGTGCTTTATGCGCCTGCTCTGGAGGGGGAGAATATGAGGAGATGCGGCAGCGTCTCCAGGCGCTGAATATGTTGAACCGTGCCGACTCCGTGCTCACCGCCACGGAACGCGACGAGGCACAGGCACTCGTCGACTACTTTGATAGTCACGGCACTCCCAACGACCAGCTCCTGGCTCACTACCTCCTTGGCCGCTGCTACGCCGACATGCACGAGGCACTCATGGCTCTCCACTGTTACCAGGAGGCCATCAGCCGTGCTGACACCACTGCACAGGATTGTGACTTCGCCCAACTCAGCCGCATCTATGGGCAGAGTGCCATCATATTTTATAATCAGGGGTTGTACCGCAATTCTTTGGATTACTATGATTCTTCTGCAGAATATGGGTATCGTGGAAAGGATAAGCTGAATGCTTTAAGGAGTTATGCTATGAAGGCGACCTCTTACGACCAACTCCAGATGAAAGACTCTGCCATCTTGATATACACAGATGCCATCAAACAACTGAAGGCATATAAATATAATACGGAAGCAGCAGGCTTTTCTGGCGGATTGGCGGAAAAGCTGGTAAGTAGAGGAGACACATTGGAAGTAGCACGCTATTTCGAGGAATATGAGCGTCATTCAGGTTTCTTCGATTCCATCGGAAACATTGAGAAAGGTCGTGAGGTATATTATTACGCAAAAGGAAGGTATTTCTTGATTTCAGGGCAACTTGACTCTGCCGAATACTATTTCCGAAAGGAATTGCGAACAGGACAAGACTTTAATAATCAGAATTGTGGTTCAAGAGGTCTTGCCTGGCTATACCAACAAAAGCACATGTCGGATTCAGCCGCAAAATACTTCTCATATAGTTACGACATGAACGATTCGTGCTTTGTCCAAATGACAACGTATGAGGTCGAACAAGCCAAGGCCATGTACGACTATAGTCGCCACCAAAAGGTGGCCCAGCAGGAAGAGTTGCGAGCCCAAAAGAATGCACGTATTTCCTGGATAGCTGTAGCATTGGCACTGACATTCCTTTTATGTTCATCCGTTCTTTACTTGAAGTATCAGGAAAAAAAGAAAACGCAAAAGTATCAAGTTGAGAGATTAAGAGACCTTCAGTCTTACTACATAACAGCCCAAAATGAGTTGGAGAAACTGAAAAGCAGCGAAGACCAGACCAATCTTATTGCCGATAAGGAACGACAAGTTCAGCAGCTGGAGGAAAAGATTTCCCTTTATGAGCAACGTGAATACGGATTAAAATGCGATGAATTAGAAGCCATGATCAGAGAAGATAAGGCCTATAAAGTCTTTATGAGGCACGTGAATCGCGGCACACAGCCAACTGACAAGGAGTGGGAAGCCATTGAGCAATTATTGGCCCAAAATTTACCGTCTTTCTATCATTTGGTTTCAGTCAAAAGGCATGAGCTCAACGAAAAAGAATACCGTACTTGTTTTGCTCTTAGACTGAAAGTCTCTTCTTCACAAACAGCCAACTTGTTGGGCTTGTCACCATCGTCCTTAACGCTTATCAGGAAGGCACTCTTGAAAAAAGTGTTCAACGTGGAGGGGAATGCGACCGACTTCGACAACAGATTGATACGGTATTATTGACAGAACTTTCCCATCCTGTGTACCAACAACGTATTTAACGAGATTCATCGTAAACAACGAGAGCCTGCAGTAATATCTGAAGTATCGGAAGAGGGGTTTACTACGGGGTAAACATCGTTCGCCTATACCCGAACGATTGAACGCCTATACCCAAACGATTGAACGCCTATACCCAAACGTCAATAGTAATAATTTTAAGACACTCAAGGTTTGGAAGATGGGTTGAAAGAAATAAATCTGAGATATTATGCTTGAAAATGAATGTATATGTAACACGTGCAGGATTGGCTTGTCAATAGCTTTTGGAACAAGATAAAACCAGGAATTGCCAACAATACACTCCTTCCATGAAAATAATGTGAATAAATATTGGTATGATTAATTAAATTTCCCTAATTCTCTTTGTAGTTCGCACGAAAAGCAGTAATTTTGCAGGCTGAATGAAAAAGAACATGCTTATCATGGCTTTTGCTGCACTCATGGTGTGCAGTTGTGCCAGCGAGTTTAATGCCGTATACAAGTTGTCGGACAACGACTACAAATACGAATATGCAAAGCAATGCTTTGCCGAGGGAAGGTATGTACGCGCAGCAACCCTGCTACAGGAAATCGTCACTTTCATGAAAGGTGGAGACAACGCACAAGAGAGTCTCTATATGCTCGGCATGGCCCAGTACATGAGCCGTGACTTCGAAAGTGCCTCCGCCACCTTCAAGAAGTATGGTTCTTCCTACCCTAAGGGACTCTATGCCGAACATGCAGCGTTTTATGTGGGACAGTCACTCTATGAGAGTGCGCCGGAGCCCAGGCTTGACCAGACACCTACCATGGGAGCCATCACTGCCTATCAGGAATTCCTGGACCGTTACCCGGACTCTGAACTGCGCCCCGAAGCACAGCAACGTCTGTTTGAACTACAGGACAAGCTCATCATGAAGGAACTGCTCAATGCACAGCTCTATTACAACCTCGGAGGCTACTTCGGCAACCTCAATGCCAACGACGAGAGCAACTATGAGTCCTGCATCATCACTGCACAGAATGCCTTGAAGACATACCCGTTTTCCAAGCTGCGTGAAGATTTCTCTCTGCTCATCATGAAGAGTAAGTTCGAACTGGCAGAGAACTCCACCGAACAGCGCAAACTTGAACGCTATCGTGACGCCGAGGATGAATGCTACGGATTCCTCAACGAATTCCCTGAGTCCAAGGACAAGTCCTTAGCCGAGAGATATATTGCCAAGTGCAAGAAATACACCAAAGACTAAGTATAAGTTGAGAACAGAAACATTCCACATTGTATCATTTAAAAATTCAACATCATCATATATTTATGGATTACAAGAAGTCAAAAGCCCCCGTTAACACGGTAACCCGCAACATTATGGATCTATGCCGCGACACGCATAACATCTACCAAAGTGTTGCCATCATCTCCAAGCGTGCCAATCAGATCAGCATGCAGATCAAGGACGATCTTTCCAAGAAACTGGCAGAGTTTGCCAGCTATAACGATTCACTCGAAGAGGTCTTCGAGAACCGCGAGCAGATAGAGATTTCACGTTACTACGAGAAGCTTCCCAAGCCTTCTCTGCTGGCTACTCAGGAGTTTATTGAAGACAAGGTTTACTGGCGCGACCCGCAGCAGAAAGAGCAGTCTGAATCATGATACAGCGCATTCAGACCGTCTATCTGCTACTGGCAGCCATCTTGGCTGTTGTATGCTCGTGCATCAGGCTCACATGGCTTGACGTGCTGCAGCTGCTTAACGCTGCAGTATGCCTGGGCACCATATTCCTATACGCAAAAAGAGTGCTACAGGCCAAAATCTGCCTCGTAGCACTCCTGCTGGTTTTTGCCTGGTACATCGGACTGGCAGTCATTCAGGGCTATGTTAACACGGTCGACTGCCTGCCTATGATAGAGGCCATCCTGATCTTCCTCGCACGAAGGGGAATCATTCACGACGAGAAACTCGTCCGCGCTGCTGATCGCATACGCTGAACTATTTCCATCGTGCTCCTTCCCGGAGCACGATCTTCACTTTGGACTTTTTAGGAAGTTGGGGGCGATTCCACTCGCCTCCTAATATTTGTATCACCGTCTCTGCCTTTGAAGAGGACAGGGCTGCTGCCACAGCTGGTTCCAACTCCAGATAGTGTCCGCGGCCATTTCGGTCCACGGTGATATCGGCATCTGTGCGGTACTTGCTCAGAATGGGCACTTCCTCACAGATGGCATCAGCCAGAAGACGGGCCACGACATGGGCACCATAGACGGAATAGTGGGTGTTGTCCTGTTTACCCTTCGGTTCAGAGGGTTCCACTCCTGGCAGGAACCACATGTGAAGCTTTTTGGACTCCTCTACGCCAAGGCCCTGCTCCAGGTCATGGGTAAGTTTGTTGGCATCCACGAAGAAACAGTTCATCCTCTTAGCCACATCACGGGGAGCCACACGATAAAGTCCATGCGTATCAATAAGCGAGTCACCCTCCACCATCTTCACACCGTCCTTGAAGGTCTGGGTACGAAGCTTCTCATCATCATCGTTCTCCGGGGCATTGACAAAGAAATTGCGGCGCACCACACAGTTCATCAGAATGGGGATACCACCATGCTCACGGGTCTCTCGCACAAACTTTGCCAGGTTATAGTCAAACGTTGAACCAGGATCCGTATGGCGGTCTTCCTTGGGTTTCTCATCATTATGACCAAACTGGATGATGACATAATCACCGGGCTTCATCTTCTGAAGCACCTTGTCCCAACGGCCTTCGTTGATGAATGAGAGCGAGGAACGACCATTGACAGCATGATTGTCAATCACGATATGATCATCGAAATAGCTCTGCAGAGCCATCCCCCACCCTCGTTCCAGCTTTCCACCGGAAATACTTTTATTCGCCATAGTCGAATCACCTATCATGAAGATGGTGGTGGTCTTGTCCTTCGTGCCTGCAGTCAGCAGCAACAGGGCAATAGCAACAAATGAGATGACCCTTTTCATTTCACTTCACCTTTTCTGTCAGTTCCTCGGCAGTCACCAGTTCCTGCTCACCAGTGAGCATGTTCTTCAAAGTGAACTTGCCTTGTTCCATCTCGTTCTCACCAGCCAGCGCCACAAAGGGTATCTGTTTGGCATTGGCATACGACATCTGTTTCTTCATCTTCACAGCATCCGGGTAGATCTCCGTCCGTATGCCTGCAGCACGGGCACAGGCCACAGCAGGCAGGCAATAGGCAGACTCCTTTTCACCGAAGTTGATGAATAGCAACTGGGTGCCGCTGACAGCATCCTGCGGATACAGCTCAAGGGCGTTGAGCACGTCGAAGACACGGTCTACGCCAAAGGAGATACCAACTCCCGAAATACCCGGCATGCCGAAGATGCCGGTCAGGTTGTCATAGCGGCCACCACCAGTAATGGAACCTATCTGAACGTCCAGAGCCTTCACTTCGAAGATGGCTCCTGTATAGTAGTTCAGACCGCGTGCCAGGGTGAGGTCGAGCTGGAGCTCGTTCTTCAACTGGCAGCCGGAAAGGGTTCGGAGGATGAAACGGGTCTCCTCTACGCCCTTCTGTCCCGTCACACTGTCTTTCAGCACCTGAGAGATGGTATCGAGCTTCTCGTCGTTAGTGCCCTGAAGCAGGATGATGGGCTGGAGCTTCTGGATCTGTTCCTCGCTAAGTCCGTCTTCACGCAACTCGGCATTGACATTGTCTATACCAATTTTGTCGAGCTTGTCTATGGCCACGGTGATGTCCACGATCTTGTCAGCAGCACCGATAACCTCGGCAATGCCAGTAAGGATCTTGCGGTTGTTGATCTTGATCTGTACACGCACGCCAAAGCGACTGAACACAGTGTCTACTATCTGCATCAGCTCCACCTCATTGAGAAGGGAGTCGCTGCCTACGATGTCACCGTCAAACTGCCAGAACTCACGATAACGTCCTTTCTGCGGACGGTCAGCACGCCACACGGGCTGCATCTGATAGCGTTTGAAAGGCAGCTGAAGCTCATCACGGTGCATCACCACGTAGCGGGCAAAAGGCACGGTGAGGTCATAGCGCAAACCCTTTTCACACATCTTGGATGCCAGGTGCAAGGCATTGCGTTCCTGAAGCTCCTCGTCGCTCACCTTTGCCAGGCAGTCGCCAGAGTTGAGCACCTTGAAAAGCAGTTTGTCGCCCTCCTCGCCATATTTTCCCATCAGCGTCTGGAGGGTTTCCATGGCAGGAGTCTCAATCTGCTGGAAACCATACAGCTGGTACACCTGCCTAATGGTATCGAAGATATAATTGCGCTTGGCCATCTCCACAGGAGAGAAGTCGCGCGTTCCTTTTACAATTGTAGGTTTGTTTGCCATATTTCTATGTTTTTAGGCCAAAAGCACAATTACTTACGAACGATTGTCTGTGCACGGTCAGGACCGATGGAGATAATCTTGATGGGAGTCTCCAACTGCTCCTCAAGGAATGCGATATAGTCCTTGAACTGTGTGGGGAACTGTTCTTCGGAAGTGAACTGCGTCATGTCCGTCTTCCATCCTGGTAACTCACGGTAGACCGGCTCTATACCCTCTTCTATGTTATAAGGGAAATAGTCAATCTCCTGTCCGTTCTGCTTGTACGCCACACAGGCCTTGATGGTATCGAAACCGTCAAGCACATCACTCTTCATCATGATGAGTTGGGTGACGCCATTCACCATGATACTATAACGCAGGGCCACCAGGTCTATCCATCCACAACGGCGCTCACGGCCTGTGACAGCCCCGTATTCATGACCCAGATCACGGATTCTCTTGCCAGTCTCATCGAAGAGTTCAGTGGGGAACGGACCTGCACCCACACGGGTACAGTAGGCCTTCATGATGCCATAGACATCACCAATCTTGTTGGGACCGATACCTAGACCGGTACATGCACCCGCACAGATGGTGTTCGATGAAGTAACGAAGGGATAGGAACCGAAGTCTACATCGAGCATCGTACCCTGGGCACCCTCGCAGAGCACGCTCTTGCCGCTCTTCAGGAAAGCGTTGATCTCGTGCTCGGAATCGACGATGGGGAACTGACGCAGGTATTCCACACCCTCCAGCCATTTCTTCTCTACCTCGGCTATGTCGTAATCAAAGTCCAGTGACTTCAGGATAGCCTCATGGCGGGCCTTCGCTGCTGCATACTTCTCAGGGAAGTTCTCCAGGATATCACCCACACGCAGACCGTTACGGCTTACCTTGTCGGTATAGGTGGGACCGATTCCCTTGCCTGTCGTGCCCACCTTGTTCTTGCCCTTCTGAGCCTCATAGGCCGCATCGAGCACACGGTGTGTAGGCATGATCAAGTGAGCCTTCTTCGATATGTGTAGACGTGAGCGCAACTCATGTCCACTGGCTTCCAGTGCCTTGGCCTCATCCATAAACAGGTCGGGAGCCAGCACCACACCATTGCCGATGATGTTCACCTTCCCCCCTTGGAAAATGCCAGAGGGGATGGAACGCAACACATACTTCTGTCCTTCAAACTCCAGCGTATGACCGGCATTAGGACCGCCCTGGAAACGGGCTACTACATCATACTGTGGGGTCAGCACGTCGACCACCTTTCCTTTTCCTTCATCGCCCCACTGCAATCCCAGCAGAACGTCTACTTTACCATTGTTCATTTCTTATGATCGTTTTTTACTTCTTTCTTTACAAGATTCTTCTGACGCGTCAGCTTCGCCTGACAGATGCTACAGATACCATATATATATAAGGTAAAGCCATCCTTGCGGAACCGCTTCAGATGTAAATTGTCGATGACCTCGCTGATCTCGGGCGAATCAATCTCGGTCACCTTTCCACAGACGGTACAAATCTGATGACTATGGCTGTTATTGTCATAACAGGCCTCATACTTGGTAGAGCCGTGAAAACGGTGACGTATCACCAGACGCAACTCCATAAACAGGTTGAGCGTGTTGTACAACGTAGCCCTGCTGACAGGAAACTTATAGTCGGTTGCCAGCTTCTCACCTAATTCCTCCAGCGAGAAATGTCCTTTCGTACTATACACCGCATCAAGAATCGCATAACGCTCCTGCGTCTTACGATGATTGTTTATTTCCAAGTAGCTGTCTAGTATCCGCCTGACGGCGGCTTTCACACTTTCATTCATTGTAGAATACTTCATAAACCGCACAAAGGTACGACATTTTCTTCAGATTACGTGCAATACAAATTATAAAAAGTCTAAACTGCAAAAAAAACGTGCGACAGTTCAAAGAGTCAAACCAATTAACTGCCCAAAAACCGTGAGTTAACACGATTGATCGTTTGAGTTAACTCGATCGATGATTTGAGTTAACTCACGTTTTTAGGGCAGTCATTTCGTGATGACTATCACCTTGCTTGAATCGTGTCGCTCTCTTGCTTGAATCGTGTCGCTCTCTTGCTTGAATCTCAGGCTGAGATTGCTTGAAGAGAGACGTCGCGTCTGAGTGCAAGGCGAAGGCAACCGAGTTTGCTTGGATTGCTGAGCATGAGGGTTACCGTGGTGAACTGGGAAGTGACTTACTTTTCTGCGAAATGTTAAAATCCAGAATAACAGAAAAGAATTGGGAGAAACTATTGTTTTGCTTGGTTATTTTTTCGTACCTTTGCAGCAGTTCAAAAACATACCGACAATGAAAAGATTACTAACCATGGTTGCTACGGCACTGTTGATAATGCCCTGCAACATTCAAGCTCAACAGAACGAAGAAGTGAAAATAGGTAAGCAAAACATCCGTCTTCAAAGCAAGCTCATGACTCCAGAGGCGCTATGGGCCATGGGACGCATCGGCAGCTGCGAGGCCTCGCCAGACGGGAGGCTTATTGTCTATCAGGTAGGCTACTACAGCGTAAAAGCCAATAAAAGCCAGCAGAAGATTGCCATCGTCAATGCAGACGGTACTGGCAACACCACGCTTACCATAGGCTCGAAATCGGAGAGTGAACCCACCTGGATTGACAATGAAACCATCGCATTCATGACAGGCGGCGAAGTATGGAAGATGAAAGCCGACGGTTCCGGCCGCCAGCAACTGTCGAAGACTGACGGACAGGTAGAGGGATTCAAGTTCTCACCCGACCGTTCGAAGGTCATCCTGCTGAAGTCAATACCCTTCCATGAAGTCATCAAGAAGAACCCGGACGACCTGCCAAAGGCTACCGGCAGGTTGGTGACCGACCTGATGTATCGCCACTGGGACCACTATGTAGAAAGCATCCAACACCCATTCCTCTACACTGTAGGCGATGGTCTGACCATTTCAGCAACAGGTAACGACATCCTCGAGGGCGAGCCTTTCGAGTGCCCAATGGAACCCTTCGGTGGCATTGAGCAACTGGACTGGAGCCCTGACTCGAAAAGCATAGCCTATACCTGCCGCAAGAAGACGGGACTGGCCTACTCCATCTCCACGGACTCCGACATTTATCTATATATTATAGGTACGCGCGAAACGAAGAACCTCTGCAAGCCAACCGGCTATGTGGCTCCTGAGGTTGACCCCACCATCACATTGAGGGTGCAGGCAGTCAACAGTCCTGAGAACCTGAAGAACAATGTGGGCTACGACCAGAATCCGCAATTCTCGCCCGACGGACGTTACATTGCCTGGCAGTCAATGGAGCGCGACGGCTACGAGGCCGACCTCAACCGCCTCTGCATCTACAACCTGGCAACAGGCGAAAAAAGCTATGTAGACTGGAAGAGCGACGTGGAAGCCTTCTGCTGGGCTGCAAGCAAATCGAGAGCAGACAAGGAAGTAAAGGGGAAAAACGGCGGAGTTGCGAAAGTGTCCTCTCCCCGTCTCTACTTCCTCAGCGTCTGGGAAGGATGCTGCAACATGTACACCGTACTGAACAACGGAAACGTCTTCCAGCTGACGGAGACTTGGGACGACTGGACCTCCATCAAAATGGCTAACAACGGCAATTCCATCTTGGCCACCCGCCAAAGCCTGAGCCATCCGACAGACATCTACAGAGTGTTACCTAGAGAAAGGTTTGCCACACGATCAAAAGCTCCCAAAGGCCATGTGTTCAAGGCTGTAACAGGAACGGAAGTACAGCAGGTTACCCAGGAGAACGACCATATACTCTCACAACTGACACTCGGCAAGATGCAGCAGTACTGGGTGCCCACGACCGACGGCAAGAAGGAACTGGTATGGGTGATGCTGCCCGCCAACTACGAGGAAGGCAAGAAATACCCCACCCTACTCTTCTGCGAGGGCGGTCCTCAAAGTCCTGTTTCTCAGTTCTGGAGCTACCGTTGGAATTTCCAGATGATGGCAGCCAACGGTTATGTAGTAGTGGCTCCCAACCGTCACGGACTGCCGGGCTTCGGACAGGAGTGGAAGGAGCAGATTTCGGGTGACTGGACGGGCCAATGTATGCAGGACTACCTGAGCGCCATCGACTTCGCTGCCGACAGTCTGCCTTTTGTCGACCGCAATCGTCTGGGGGCCGTCGGTGCCAGTTTTGGCGGATTCAGCGTTTACTACCTTGCAGGCATCCACGAGAAACGTTTCAAGGCATTCATAGCCCACGACGGTGCTTTCAACCTCGCCGCTATGTATACAGAGACTGAGGAGAACTGGTTCAGCAACTGGGAATATGACGAGGCCTACTGGCACCGTCCGCAGATGCCCAACGCCAAGAAGACCTACCATGACTCCCCGCACAAGATGGTTGAGAAATGGGACACTCCCATTCTCTGCATTCATGGCGAACTGGACTACCGCATCAACTATACCCAAGGTATGTCAGCCTTTAATGCAGCCCGCATGAAGGGTATTCCTGCCGAGCTGCTCATCTTCCCTGACGAGAACCATTGGGTACTGAAGCCCCAGAACGGTGTGCTCTGGCAGCGCACATTCTTCAACTGGCTTGACCGCTGGCTGAAATAAAGTCTTACAGCTTTACGCTCTTCTTGACGGCCTTCGACTCGTTATGCAAACGGTTGAGGGCCGTTACTACGTAGGTGTAATTCGAAGTTCCGTCCTCGTAGGGCAGTTTCAGGAAAGTATCAGATGTAACTGCCACGATATGAGCTGCATCCAGGTTTTTAACATTCTCGTTTTCAGCAAAGCGATAGACCACATACTGACGAGCCTGGCGCTTCCATCCCTTTCCTCGTGGAGCCGTCCAGAACAGCACGTAGCCGTCGGATGTCCAGATGGGTTTCATCTTGCGGACCTTCCTGGGGGATGTTTTGTCAATAAAGGTCATCAGCGGCTGGAGGGCTGGTTTGCGCCAGTAGTTCTGACGGAGCATGGTGCCATAGTTGCCCACATTGTCGACGACAGCCTTAGCATACCACAGAACGGTGCCTTTCACGTTCTGCATCTGTTGGTGCAGACGGTGCTTGGCAGGCTGCTGGTGGCTGTTGGGATTCTGAGGGTCTGTATTTTTCACCGTACGTTCCACGTCCTCGCCGATGAATAGAGGACGCTTGGCTGCATATTGGTTCCACCAGCGGATCAGGGTGTCGTAATCGGCAGCTTTATGGCCTATCTCCCAGTAAATCTGGGGTACGCAATAGTCCAGCCATCCGTTGTTCACCCACAGCAGCACATCGGCATAGAGGTCATCATAGTTCTGCGTGCCATTCGTGTTGCTGCCGATGCTGTTCGTGCTCTTATTACGATAGATGCCGAAAGGCGAGATTCCTACTTTCACCCAAGGCTTGGCCTTATGGATGGTCTTGTAGAACTGCTCAATGAACAGGTTCACATTGTAACGGCGCCAGTCACCACGGTCGCGTATGCCATTGGAATGCTTTCTGTACTGCTCATCATCGGGAATCACCTGACCAGCAGCAGGATAGGGATAGAAATAGTCATCCATATGGATGCCATCCACATCGTAGCGGGTAACGATGTCCTTAGCCACTTGGCAGATATAGTCGCGGTTCTCGGCAATACCAGGGTTCAGGATGGTCAACCCATCGTACTTGAAACAGTTCTGCGGTTTGCGCACGGAGATGTGGCTTCTGTCAGGCTGGGTGGTGGTCTTCGTCAGTGCACGATAGGGATTGATCCAGGCATGCAGCTCCATGTTGCGGGCGTGACACTGATCAATCATCCACTGCAAGGGGTCCCAATAAGGACTGGGGGCCTTTCCCTGCTGACCGGTAAGGAAACGGCTCCAGGGTTCCAGTTTGCTCTCGTAGAGTGCGTCGCATTCTGGGCGCACCTGGAAGATGATGGCATTGACACCGTCCTTCTGCAACTCATCGAGCTGATAGGTCAGCGTCTGTTGCATCTTTTGGGTGGACATACCCACAAACTGACCGTTGACGCACTGGATCCATGCACCACGGAACTCTCGTTTCACCTGGGCATGAAGACCAAGGGTGAACAGGAATAATGGACAAAGAACAACAGCCAAAGCCATCATCCTTTCTATCTCTCTCTTCTGTATTGTCATATTAAACGTTATTGATTATTCAATTTGATTTCCTCATAAATCTGTTTCGTCCAGTCCTCCCCGTTTTCAGGGCAAAACGTGCGGATGCCCATCTGAGAGGCAGTAGCCACATTGCGTGCACCATCATCAACAAACAGGGTCTCGGAGGGAGCTATATGCTCGGCCATCAGCACACGGTGGAAGAATTCCGTTGAGGGTTTCATCACCTTCATCTCGTAACTCAGGTATACAGCATCGAAGTAATAGTCTATGCCATGGCCGTGTCCGTCAAACTCGTTCGAGCGTACCCATGACATCATGTACGGGTTGGTGTTCGAAAGCAGAACCAATCTGTAGCCCTCGCCTTTCAGCTTCATCAGCACGTCGAGATTACGCTGGGGCACATCCTGTGCATAGCCCAACCATGCATAGCGGCACTGTTCATAGCTCACCTCCTTGCCAGCCATGCGGCTGAATTCACTTCTGAAAGTCTCTGCATCAATCAGCCCTTCCTCCAACTGTCCGAAGATACCCCCTTGCGTATAGGCATCAAGCCATCGGTCAGCATCCTCTAGCCCAATCTCCTTGAATCGTCTCAAAGCTTCCTGTGGAGCCAATGTGATAACCACACCTCCCAGATCAAAAATAATAGTTTTTATCATGCATAACAAATTAATTATCAAACAAATGCGGTCGTCTTCTGCGGGCTTCCTCCAGCGACAGGATCTCTGCCTGCTCCTGTTGGTAGTCTTCACGCAGATGCTGGTATCGACAGTCAAGTTCACGTTCCAGTGACATCTCATCGTTCATTAGCCGTTGGGCAACGAGTGCATTCTGCGAAGCATCCTTCATCCACACCACCGGACCGCCATAGACGGGTGCAATTTTCAATGCCACATGCAGCTCACTGGTAGTCGCTCCACCAATCATAATCGGTATGTTCACACCCGCGCGTTTCAAACAAACAGCCACGTTGACCATTTCCTCCAGACTGGGGGTGATGAGCCCTGACAGGCCTATCATGTCCACCTTCTCCTCAATGGCTTTACGTACTATCTGCTCGGCTGGCACCATGACACCCATGTCTATCACCTCATAGCCGTTGCAGGCCATCACTACAGACACAATGTTCTTACCGATGTCGTGCACATCACCCTTGACTGTAGCCAGCAGTATCTTGCCCGCTGATACTGCCGAACCCTGCTTCTGAGACTCTATAGCAGGCTGCAGTATGCTCACTGCTTGTTTCATGGTGCGGGCTGTCTTCACTACTTGTGGCAGGAACATCTTTCCTTCGCCGAACAACTTTCCTACGCGGTTCATTCCTGCCATAAGCGGTCCTTCGATGATGTCTACAGCACGTGGGTATTGCTCCAATGCTTCCTGCAAGTCAGCAGCCAAGTTGTCACCTACCCCTTTCACCAGAGCCTGTTCGAGTCGTTCTTCTACAGATTGCTGTGAATTGTTTTTTTCCAGAGGATGATGGTCTGTGGAATGCGGAGTAACGTTTCCTTGGGCAGAATGGTCAGAAGAAGAACTGCCATCATTCCTCATTCTACATTCCACATCCCTTGCAAGCTCAACAAGAGCCTCGGCAGCATCGCTCTTACGGTTCAATATCACATCCTCTATCACCTCCAGCTGCTCATCGGGAATATCGGCATAGGTCACTTTGGTAGCTGGGTTAACAATGCCGAAGTCCATCCCTTGGCTGATAGCATGATAGAGGAACACGGCATGCATGGCCTCACGTATGTAGTTGTTACCACGGAACGAGAAGGACAGATTGCTCACCCCGCCACTTACATGGGCACCAGGCAGATGCTGTCGAATCCATGCTGTGGCACGTATAAAGTCCATGGCATAGGCATTGTGTTCCTCCATGCCTGTGGCAACAGCCAACACATTGGGATCGAAGATGATGTCAAGAGGATTCATGCCCGCCTGCCCAGTCAGCAGCCTATAGGCTCTCCGGGCTATTTCTATGCGGCGCTCATAGGTTGTGGCCTGTCCCTGTTCGTCAAAGCACATCACCACCACGGCAGCCCCATAACGCATACAGTCGCGTGCATGGCTGAGAAAAACGTTCTCACCTTCTTTCAGCGAGATACTGTTCACAATGGACTTGCCTTGCACACATTTCAGTCCAGCCACAATCACATCCCAGTCAGATGAGTCAATCATCACCGGAACACGGGCTATGTCAGGTTCTGAGGCAATCAGGTTCAGGAAATTCACCATTTCTGCCTTTGCATCGAGCAGTCCGTCGTCCATATTGATATCTATCACCAATGCTCCGTCCTGAACCTGCTTACGGGCTATGCACAAAGCTTCTTCATACTTCTTCTCCTTGATGAGTCTCAAGAACTTACGCGAGCCAGCGACATTGCAGCGTTCACCAACATTGGTAAAACCCACGGGTTCCAGCAAGTCCAGTCCGCTGAGCCAGATCTTCTGTGGCTGTACGACAGGCACATGAGGCTTCACTCCGGCAACCAACGGCACATAGCGGCGTATGAACTCATCGTCTGTGCCACAACAGCCTCCCACGATGTTCACAAGTCCTTCTTCCACCAGTTCGCCTATTTGCGGTGCCATGCTCTCTGCCGTTTCGTCGTATAGACCCATGGCATTAGGAAGTCCCGCATTGGGGTGACAGGTTATATAATAAGGTGCACGGGCTGCCAGTTCACGCAGGAAAGGCATCATCTGGCGTGCACCAAACGAGCAGTTCAGTCCTACTGAAAAGATCGGATATGATGACACTGAGGCCAGAAAGGCTTCCAACGTCTGACCGCTGAGTGTCCGTCCAGCCAGGTCGCTGATGGTCACGGAGAGCATAACGGGCAGCTCCACGCCATGTGCCTGCATGGCCTGCAACGAGGCGTCTATGGCACACTTCGCATTGAGAGAGTCGAAGATGGTCTCTATAAGGAGGGCATCCACCCCACCCTCTACCAGCGCATCAGCCTGTTCACGATAAGCGCGGAACAGTTCGTCGTAAGTAAGGTCACGTCGTGATGGGTCGCTCACATCAGGTGACATGGAGCAGGTCTTGTTCGTAGGACCTATACTGCCAGCCACAAACCGGGGATGGTCGTCTGTAGCCATCTCATCGGCACACTTCCTTGCTATACGTGCACCCTCGAGTGCCATGCGGCGTGCCTCATATTCCAGTCCGTAGTCAGCCTGTGAAACACGTTGGGAACTGAATGTGTTGGTGGTAATGATGTCGGCACCAGCCTTCAGATATCGGCGGTGTATGTCGGCTATCACGTCAGGACGTGTCAGACAAAGCACATCGTGGTTGCCTTTCAACAGCACGCTGCTGTCTCTGAAAGTCTCTCCCCGGTAGTCAGCCTCACTGAGCTGGTAACTCTGTATCAACGTACCCATGGCTCCGTCGAGCACCAGGACACGCTGTTTGATTCTCTCGTCTAGTTTATAAGAACTCATCGTTTTTCGCTTTCACTAGTCAACTAACGCTTTCTTCTCCTTTTTACTTATATACTTTCATTGCACGGTCCATTTCACGCCTGTCCTCTTTTTCCTTCAGTGTCTGACGCTTATCAAATGCTTTCTTACCCTTACACAGGGCTATGTCCACCTTGGCACGTCCATGCTCGTCGATAAACACCAACAGCGGCACAATGGTGTAACCAGTCTGTTTTGTGGCACTTTCCAATCGTGCTATCTCACGACGTGTGAGCAACAGTTTTCGGTCGCGCTTCATCTCATGATTGTTATACGACCCATAGAAGTAAGGTGACACATTCATGCCCTTCACCCACATCTCACCGTTCACGATCATACAGTATGCATCCACCAGACTCGCTCTGCCAGCACGGATGGACTTGATCTCAGTACCCGTCAGAACAATGCCTGCAGTAAAGGTCTCAATGAAGAAATATTCAAAGGCGGCCTTCTTGTTCTTGATGTTTACAGGACTTTTCTTCCTGATCTGCTCTTGTTCCTTATTCACTTTAAACTCTCGACTCTAAACACTAATCTTTCACTAACGCAAACTGCTCAATATGTTCATCCACATAGTGGGCTATCTCGCTGGTCCACTGCTCTTCGTTCTCTACGAAGGTGTCATCCAGGTCATCGAACTCTGGCAACTGTTCAAACAATGCCATGAACTCATCTTCAGACAGTTCACGTTCTATCTGTTCACGATGCTTCAGCCACAATGTGTGGCCCTCATAGATGAGCTTGGAAAGGTCTCTCAGTCCCCACAGCTTCAACACCTTGGCCAGCGGGTTTTTGAAGATGAAGGGGCCGTAACCGTTATAGATCAACTGGACAAACCCGCCATCCATCACCTCGTCGTGCAGGGTCTGCCACGCCAAGAGCGTTATCTGGTCTGCGTTCAGTTCTGTCATGGTCTCGGCAGTCAGTTCGCCCCCGATGGTCTCACGAATAGCCCTGATGAAAACCTGCAGGAAACTGTCCATTCCCTCCATTGCTGCCTGCTGCAGTTCTGCGTCTTTTACTATCACTTCTTTCATAATCCGTGCAAAGGTACGAATAAGCGAGCAAAATACCAAATTTATTTGAGTATTTTCAAGCGGGAGAACCTTCGAGCGTAGCTCAAAGGTACGAATAAGCGAGCAAAATACCAAATTTATTTGAGTATTTTCAAGCGGGAGTATCTTCGAGCGTAGCTCAGAGGTACGAATAAGCGAGCAAAATACCAAATTTATTTGGGTATTTTCATGCGGGAGTACCTAAGACCGAGGGGTCAAAGGTACGAATAAGCGATTTTGCGAAGAGAAAGCAACACTATTTTCTATAGAGCATCTTCCATCAATACGCCACAGCACCAGTTCAGATAGTCTCAACAAACCAAAAGCTTCGGCAATTGCTTTCTGGCATCTACGCTTCATTGAGATAGTCTTAACGAGTTGTCCAGATAATCCCTTGGGGGGTAAAGGGATTATCTGGACAACTCGTTAAGACTATCGGGACAGGTTGTTCGAACTATCGGAACGACCCAAAGGTGACAGGGTGGTACACTTTCACAACCTTGGGCTTTAGCCCGAGCTCGTTCATGCTCAGAATAGTTCAACAAGTGATTTATAGGCTAACTACTTCGTCACACAACTCACTGACAGTCTTTCGATGGGTGATGAAAAGCATGGTCTTTTGTGGGTATGTCGTAAAAAGCCGATGATATAGTTCGCGTTCAGTGGGTTCGTCGAGGGAACTGCTGATTTCGTCAAGCAGGAGGATGTCGCCACCGTGGAGCAGTCCACGGGCGATGGCGATGCGCTGGGCCTGACCCTCGCTGAGTCCGCTGCCTCGCTCTCCAAGTTCAGTGTTGATACCGTCGGATAGGTCAAAGACAAAATCAGCACAGGCGGTATGTAGTACCTCACGCATTTCGTCTTCGGTGGCATCGGGTTTAGCCAGTTGCAGGTTATAGCGGATGGTGCCGCTCATCAGAGTATTGCCCTGTGGCACGAAACACAGTTCACCGACAACTTCCACCTTGCCTTCTGTCGGTTCGATAAAACCGAGAATCAAGCGGAATAGCGTGGTCTTACCAATACCCGTCTCACCCATGATAGCGGTTTTCGATCCTGCCTTGAACTCATGCGTGAAGTGCGAAAGAATCTCCCGGTCGCCCTTGGCATAGCGGAAAGAGACATCCTCAAAGCGGATGGCAGAATCAAGGGGACAGGTCGTGTGATTCGCTCGTTTCAAGCCATCATGGACCTCTGATTCTGCGTCACCTTGTGATAATTCCTCGAGCCTGTCAATACTCGCTGTTGCATGTATCACCTCTGGCACCATATTTAATAATTGCAGAATGGGTCCCTGTATCATGCTTACAAGTTGCAGAAATGAGGTCATTACGCCGAAAGTAATGGTGCCGTTACGCAGTCCGATGCCTCCCCAGACGAAGGCCAGCAGATAACCGAGTCCGAAGGCACAACCCATGATGAGCCGTGTGATAACAGTAAAGCGCATGCGCCGCATCACATTCCCTCGAAGCCTTTGCTGCATCGAGTCGAGCCTATCGGTAATCCATTGCTCCGAGCCTAAGGAACGCAGCACGGCATTATGCTCCATGCCTTCCTGCACCTGCATCTGGATGCGACTTTCGTCTTGCCGGATGTCGAGCGTCATGTGGCGCAACCGACGGGCAATCAGTTTGCCGAAAACGATGGCCAACGGCGTTAGCAACAACAATGCCCATGCCAACCGTTCGTCGAACCAGCGCATCAGCAGGAAAGCACCGCAGAGTTTGATGCCAGTAATCAACATCTCGGGCAGGGTGTCTGTCGTAACTGTTGTCACCTGCTCAATGTCCTTGGCCAGTCGCGAGGACACGTCGCCTGAGTGCAGTTCGTCGCCCGAGAACAACTGCCTGTGAAACAACCTGCTGAAGATACGCAGGCGCAGGGCGTTCGACTGTCGGACATTTGCTGAGGTCTTCAGCCAGTAGCCTACTTGTCTCAACACCACACCGCCCACGACGGTCAGCACCAACGTTACAACTTTTTCCTGACATATCGCGCTGTTTAACGACAAATAGATAAACACGAGAGGAAGATCATAGGTTCTCCTAATCACATGTCAATATAAATGAAATGAGAATCACAGGGGGAAAGTCCCCTCTATGTTGCAAAGGGGACTGGCACCTCTGTATCCTAATTTCTAATTATCAGGCAAATTTCAACGCTTTTCCCTGCAAATAGTTTGGCGTTCTCGATTATTTGTTGTATCTTTGCCAGCAATAATAACCAAATAGAAAGACAATGGAAAAGAGACTATTTGTAGTGGCTGTGGTCGCCATGTTGGCTGCAGCGAGTGTGAATGCACAGGAGGAGACGGCCGTTGATGCCTATTTCACCGCAGATGAAATGCCCGACATGAGACTGTTCATGCCAGGTCCTCCTGATAGCACTTCGGTGGCTTTCGCCAATGACGTAAGCCGCTATTTCTGGGGTAAGGAGATGCGTATGGACCCTGAACGGGCTGCCCAGGCCAGACGCGATGCAGTCTATGGTCTGCCCACTATCCTGGAGGAGTTTGAAGAGGCCTTCGGCATGAAGATCAGCCAGGAGGAGACGCCTGAGATTTATAAGGTG
Source organism: Prevotella sp. (assembly GCA_016285075.1). Taxonomy (GTDB): domain Bacteria; phylum Bacteroidota; class Bacteroidia; order Bacteroidales; family Bacteroidaceae; genus Prevotella. The sequence goes on along the minus strand of JAEEQB010000001.1, from coordinate 85,356 downwards.
TTGCTTGAAGGTACCGCCACCTGTGACAGCATCTGTAAGAATCCCAAAACACACTATGGTCGCACACGACCATTTGTCCGCTTCAATGAGCACACATTGGCACCTGAACTTGAAGAAGAGCTCAATCCCCACAAATCGTTCCCCTCTGGTCACACCCTGTTAGGCTGGAGTTCGGCTCTTCTTATGATGGAGATCAATCCTGCCCGCGCTAACGAGATACTTGCCCGTGGATACCGCTATGGGGAGAACCGCCTGGTGGTGGGGGCTCACTGGCAGAGTGATACAGATGCAGCCCGGATGGCAGCGGGAGTGGCCTATGCCAAGCTGCATACCAGCGAGCGTTTCCTAGAGCAGATGAAGAAAGCGCGTGATGAGTTCAAGCGGCTCACCTCCAGTCCTGCTGCTGTAAGACAGATTGAGGCAGCCCGACAGACGAGAGATGCTGAGATGTATGACCTCTCTGGTCAGAGAATCAGTTACCCCAATCAGGGTGTATATATCCAGGGCGGGCAGAAACGGATGACCAACAGATAGGCGGAGGTGAGGGCTTGCCCGCAAAACGTCATTAGCACAGATGGGAAAGATTACACATGAACACGGAAAAAAGTCGTTTATTTTTGCGTTAAGGCGAGGAAATTTCGCGATAAGGCGCAAGGTGTTTTGCGTTAAGGCGTAAGGTGTTTTGCGTATACGCAAAAGCGTTTTACCCACCACCTTTCTCCCGCTTTCATTGGTCCTTGCACCAACGAAGCCCCATCCTCTCACCTCTGAAGCCCGGATGAAGCGGGCTATTGAACCCCAAACGCGACTCTGCCATCAAGCGGGCTTGAATGGCAGAGTCGCGTTTAAGGTTGACGTCAGTCAAGCGGGAGTACCTAAGACCGGAGGCCAACGCGCTGTCAGGAACGCTTTGTAATGTGAAACTTTGTAACGCTTATTCCTATAAGTATTTCTGGAAAAACTGGAGCACACACTCTTGTGAACGTATGCCGCAGCTATGAGGCATATCCCACAGTTCTGTCTTGATCCTGTCTCCTGCACCCTGGCTCTCCCATGTTTCATGCATGATTGTGAATGCCTTTTCAACTCCTGCCACCGGAAACAGTTTATCTTGTGTTCCATTGATGAAGAGCATGGGTTTCGGACAGGCTATACTTGCTATATGAGGATAATCGAGCCAACGGCGCAATCCGGGGAAACAATTGGCAAAGCCACCGTTTTCCGTACGGCTGTACTTAAAACCCATCTGCTCGTCGGTAGTGACCATCCAGCAGACTGCTGCCCCAACCTTTATTCGGTCGCTGAGTGCAGATAGCATCCAGGCACGATAGGCCCCCATTGACCATCCGGTGCAGCCTATACGTGAGGCATCCACCTCGGGCATCGTGGCAAGATACTCCGTGCCAGCAATATCATCGTAAGTCATATAGGCGCTGAGGTCGATGCCGTACATCATCATGTTGCCGGCAATCATGTCATATCTGTCTCTTCTTGCTCCTTCTTTCTGTCCCCGCTCGCCCCACATCGGCGCATCAGCAGAGAACACCACATAGCCGTGCTGAGCCAGATAATCGCCGAAGAACTGCCCTTCATAGCCCTTCAGCCATTCCTCGGCATCGCTGATAACGGTGGAATCCTCACAGGCCAGAGGACGTATCATTTTCTCCTTACCAATGAACAGGTGGGCACCATGGTCGTGCAGACAATTCACGGCCGGGAACGGACCTTTTCCGTCAGGAATGAGCACATAGGCAGGTACTGTATAGTAGCGTGAAAGTCGGATTTCAATCTTTCTGGCCTTGTATCCGTTGCGCTGTTCCTCGAAAAGTATCTTGGCCTCATAGCCATCGGCAGGAGCAGGCGGTGGAGTAAGCATGCAATCGAACACCTTCTGGCGGGCAGCCTGCTTCCAGGCATCGAAGTCCTTGATGCTGCTGTTTCCCCAAGCCAGTGGGTAGGTAAGATCAGCAATCAGCGAGTCGGCATAGGCCGGCAGATTGCGGACGAACTCGTACTTCTCTCGCTGTTGTGCACACAACGAGAATGAGTAACATAGACCAATAATCAGAAGGACATAATGACGCATACCCGATGACAGCTGATGATTATTTTGACACTTGTCACTTCAACTTCCCTTTAATCCAGAGCATTTGCCCGTAATTGGTATCTGTTGAAGTCCAGTGCTCGTTAATTGGCGTAATGAGTGACTCCTTGGATGCTGTGATAAGATTCCACACAATATAGCTGGTAGAAGGAGGACACACATCGTCGTTATATCCCCAGGTCATGTATACCGGGCATTTGATGCGGCGGGCAAAATTCACCACATCGTAATACTGCAGTGTCTCCACCTTCTGAGGGGTAAGCATATTGTTCAGGCGATTCATGTGCGGCCATCCACCAGCCCGTCCATCCAGATAGCCAGCCACATCGCTGAGTGCAGGATGGTTGGCCACGCAAGCTGTCACTCTAGGATCGAGGGCAGCTGTAATCAATGAGAGCGCACCACCTTGGCTTCCACCTTGTACTGCCACATTCCTGCCATCCCAGTCAGGAAGGGAGCACAGGTAGTCGAGTGCACGTACGCATCCTGTATAGACATGCTTCATATAGTAGTTGTCACGGTCGTCGAGGGCATTCTCCACATAGCCGTTTTCGGATGAGAAAGCCGCAGAGATTTCCTGGAACTGTTCATCGGTCATCTCGGGATTCAGTCCGTGTATCTCCATCTCCAGACGGATAAAACCGTTCTTGGCATAGTAGGTCTGCCGCATCGGCTCCTTGATGGTCTTGATGCCGGCACCTGGCGGACAGAGCACAACGGGGTATTTTCCTTCTGCCTTCGGCCGTGTAAGATAACCGTATACATAATGACGGCGGTCTGTACGGATCTTCAGCAGATAGCATTCGAAGTCGTCAGTAGTATATCTGGCAACCTTTTCACAGCTTACTGAGACGGGCGTTTTTCTCGCTTCCTCCAAGTTTTTCTGCCAGAATGCATCAAAATCGGAAGGATTCTTGGTGTACGGTCTCAGCAGTTCAGGCGAAAAGCCCACCTTCACATGGTGCTGGTATTTTGTGTCACCTATTGTCGCCGTCAGTCTCAGGTCAAGAAATCCTGGCTGCTTCATCGTACCCATGTTGATGGTGGCACGGCCTTTCTTCAACATCACGCTGCCGTTCCTGACGGCGGGCATCTCATCAGGCCCAATCTCGTAAGCAACCTCAACATCCTGGGGAACACCATACTTGCAGAAAGTGACCTCGACCTTCGCATTCTCACCCACCTTATAGAGCCAGTCTGCATGATCGGGCACTGTAAGCCATAAGTAATCACTGCGATAGGGATAATTTTCCACGGCCTGAGCAAATAATGCGACACAGGCAAAACAGAGTAAAAATAAGTATTTCTTCATCATTGTAGTTTGTTTCTGCAAAGGTACTACTTTTCGGTCAATCCACCAAATTTTCTTTGAGTTTAATGGTCATTTTGTTTTGAAATCGCCGTCTTTCCGAGGTTGCACGCACCCACGGATACCAAGGGGAGACGCTTAGCGTCTTATGACCAAGGCTGTAATAAGGGCGGGAAACAATGCAAGATGAAGGTGAAGATCACTTGCTTCGACTTCTATGTTGTTGCCAATAAAAAAACTTAATTCCTTTGTTGATTTCAAGAAAATGTGTAACTTTGTAGCCTACTTGGAAATAAAACCAGATTTAATGATGAAACGAAATCTATTATTTGTTATCCTGATACTATCAGCAGCAACGCTGGCCATTGCCCGGCAAGTCAAGGAAAAGGACATGGGAGCCTATCTGTTCACTTTCTTCAGTGACCCCACACACGGGCTGTACATGGCTGTCAGCTACGACGGATACACGTTCACACCTGTTAACAACGGCGAACCTATCATCTCGGGCGACAGCATTGCCGAGCAGCACGGTATACGCGACCCCCACATCTATCGTGCGCCCAGCGGAAAGTTCTATATCGCCATGACCGACCTGCACGTATTCGGGCGTCAGAAGGGCATCAGGACAACACAATGGGAGCGTCCGGAAGCATTCGGATGGGGCAACAACCGCGGACTGGTGCTCATGGCGAGCGACGATCTCATCCACTGGACCCATCATGTGGCACGCATCGACAAATTGTTTCCAGAGCACTTTGGAGAGGTGTCTTGTGCCTGGGCCCCACAAACCATCTGGGACCCAGAGGCGGGCAAGCCAATGGTCTACTTCACCATCAGACAGCATCCAGGGGGCAAGACTAGGGTCTACTACAGTTATGCCGATGAAGCTTTCACAACGTTGGAAACAGAACCCAAGCTGCTTTTCCAATGTCCCGACACAACCATTCAAGTGCTCGATGCAGACATCTGTCCGATGCCTGATGGACGCTACTTCATGACCTATGTGTATCAGGAGAATCCCGGCGGCATCAAATACATGGTCTCAGACCGCATCAACCACTTCGATGACTACCATGCAGAACAGATTGACATGGAAAACGGTGCATGTGAAGCGCCCAATATGTGGAAACGTATTGGTGAGAAGAAATGGGTGTTGATGTACGATGTGTTCAGTATCCGTCCCAACAATTTCGGTTTTGTTGAGACAACAGACTTCAAGACCTTCACACCACTCGGCAGGTTTGGTGAGGGAAAGATGAAAATCAACAACTTTACATCACCCAAGCATGGCAGCGTCATCCATATCACAAAGGCAGAGGCCAAGCGACTCGAGAGTTACTGGGAGTCACAACAGCAAAAGAAATCGAAGGTCATACGCAGTGGTGAGCTATGGCCCGATGAGGACGGACGACATATCAACGCCCATGGAGGAGGCATCCTGAAATACGGAGATACCTACTACTGGTTTGGCGAGCACAAGGACGACCGTACCAGCGATGCACTGTTCGGTGTGATGTGCTACTCATCGAAAGACCTTGTCCGCTGGCACAACTGCGGCGTGGCACTGAGTGTGACTGAACCTGCTGCAGGCCAAGGCAACAGAAATGCCATGCGGGGACGTGGCACGACAGGTTCTGACATTGAGCGAGGGTGTATTCTGGAACGTCCGAAAGTTATATATAACAAGGTAACCAAGAAGTTCTGCATGTGGTTCCACCTGGAGCTGAAAGGACAGGGCTACAATGCTGCACGCTATGGTGTAGCCGTTGCCGACCGTCCCGAGGGGCCTTACCGTTTCCTTTACTCACAAAGGGCCAATGCAGGAACATGGCCTGTAGAATTCGGCAAACAGGAGCTGGCTGTCATCGACACATTGAACGCCGACAACTACAAGACATCCTGGACCCCGGCATGGCAGAAAGCCGTCACTGAAGGGCTTTTCCTGAAACGTGACTTCGGCAGCGGCCAGATGGCACGCGACATGACGCTCTATGTAGACGATGACGGGAAGGCATACCATATCTTCTCGTCAGAAGAAAACATGACCCTGCACATAGCCGAGCTGACAGGTGACTACCTGCACCACACGGGACGTTACACTCGAGTGGCCCCTGGCGGCCAGAACGAGGCTCCCGCCATCTTCAAGCACAACGGCACTTACTGGATGATCACCTCTGGTTGCACCGGCTGGGCACCCAACGAGGCACGCATGTTCTCTGCTCCAAGCATCTGGGGACCATGGAAGCAGCACCCCAATCCATGTACAGGACCCAATGCCGAAAAAACCTTCAACGGTCAGAGTACCTATATCCTCGAAGTAAAAGAAGAAGGACAGGACGTGAAATACATCTTCATGGCAGACATCTGGCGTCCGCGCCATCCTCGCGATGCACGCTACATCTGGCTGCCCATTGAGTTTGAAAACGGAATGCCTGTTATCCGTTGGCGTGACGAATGGAGATTGTAAACCGACAAATCGACCGTTAATATCTACAAATTGGCGTTATTTTTGTTCTTTTTGTTTCCATATTACATAATTTGTTCGTACTTTTGCAGCACAAAAACAAATACAAACAGCAAAACAGATGAAGAGTCTTTTTTTGAAAAAACAATGGCGGGAGGCAGGATTGGCACTGCCTTTCTGCCTTTTCTGCTTCCTACCCGTTCATGCACAGAAACAGTGGACTTTGGAGGACTGTATCAGCTATGCCATGCAGAACAACATCTCGCTGAAGAAGCAGCAGATACAGAAGAAATCTGCTGCCGAGGACGTGAAACAGTCGAAGGCAGCCCTACTACCTTCGCTGAGCGGCAGTACAAACCAAAGTGTAGGCTATCGTCCATGGCAGGATGCCGGTATCACCACCGTAACCAACGGACAGGTAAATGCCAAGGTAGATAAGATCTACTATAACGGATCGTACGGTCTGAATGCATCATGGACCGTCTGGAACGGCAACCGCAACACAAACACCATCAGGCTGAACGAACTCACCGAGCAGCAGGCAGAACTGAGTACAGAGGAAACGGCCAACTCTATCCAGGAGAAGATCGCACAACTCTACGTACAGATACTCTACATGACAGAAGCCATCAAGGTGAACGAACAGTCACTGGAGACCAGTCAGAAGAATGAAGCAAGAGGCAAGGAAATGGTGGAAGTTGGCAAGATGTCAAAAGCAGACCTTGCCCAGCTTAGTGCCCAACGTGCATCTGACGAATACAGCGTAGTAGAGTCCAAGAGCCAGCTTGCCACTTATAAGCTACAGTTGAAACAGCTTTTGGAATTGACTGGAGAAGAAGAATTTATGGTTTCCATTCCCTCAACTACAGATGAGATGGCACTACGGGAGATTCCTTCCCTACAGAACGTTTACGAACAGGCTTTGATCTCACGTCCGGAGATAGAGAACTCACGGTTAGCCATCAAAAGCAGCGAACTCAACATCGCCATTGCCAAGGCTGGCAGGCTGCCAAGTCTGAATATGACCAGTGGCATAGGAACAAACACCAACTCGCTGTCAAGTCTGGGATGGGGCACACAGATGAAGTCCAACTTCGATGCCTCTGCAGGAGTTTCAATGAGTATACCGCTGTTTGACAATAGGCAGGCAAAGACCAACATAGCCAAAGCAAGGCTGCAGCAGGAGCAGGCCATGCTCGACCTGCAGGACAAACAGAAGCAATTGTACCAGACAATAGAGGGATACTGGCTTGACGCACAGACCAATCAGCAGAAGTTCCGTACGGCATTGACCACCATAGAGAGTGAACAGCAGAGCTACAACCTGCTGCAAGAGCAATTCCAGCTGGGACTGAAGAACATCGTAGAGCTGATGACGGGCAAAGACCGCCTGCTTTCGGCTCAGCAGAACGGCCTTCAGTCGAAATACATGGCCATCCTGAACATACAGATGCTTCGATTCTATGCCGGAGCTTTACTAAGTAAGAAATGAGAAACAGAAAAACAAGAAAGATATGAAGAACAAGAAAATTTGGATTGCCATTGGCATCGTGGCCTTGGCCATCATTGTCTATCTGCTGTTGTCAGGCGGAAAGAAAGAAGAGAAAGTGGAGTTCGAGACAACCAAGGTGGAGACGACGGACATCCATACCACCATTACCGCAACGGGAACCATTGAACCTGTAACCAGCGTCACCGTAGGTACACAGGTCAGCGGCATCGTATCAAAGCTCTACGTGGACTATAACTCCGTAGTAAAGAAAGGCCAGGTCATTGCCGAGCTGGACAAGACCAACCTCATCAGCGAACTGAATACAGCACGCGCCAACCTGACAAGTGCACAGAGTTCTGCCACTTACGAGCAAAACAACTATAGCAGGTACAAGACACTGTACGACAAGGGACTGGTGAGTGCCGATGAATACGAGAGCGCCCTCCTGTCATGGCAGAAAGCCAAGGAACAGGTGAACACCTCGCGTGAGAGTGTAAGGAAGGCAGAGACCAACTTAGGATATGCCACCATCACCAGCCCCATTGATGGCGTGGTGCTGTCGAAGAGTGTGGAGGAAGGTCAGACCGTGGCTGCCTCGTTCAACACACCTGAGCTGTTCACCATTGCCCAGGACCTGACAAACATGCGCGTCATTGCCGACATTGACGAGGCTGACATCGGCGGAGTAGTGGAAGGCCAGCGTGTAATGTTTACAGTAGATGCATTCCCTGATGACCAGTTCGAGGGACGTGTCACACAGGTGCGCCAGCAGGCTACGACAGAGAGCAATGTAGTGACCTATGAGGTGGTCATCTCCGCTCCGAACAACGACCTGAAGCTGAAACCAGGCCTGACTGCCAACGTCACGATCTTCACGCTGGAGAAGAACGGCGTCCTGGCAGTACCCTCCAAGGCACTACGATTCATGCCCAACGAGGCCCTGCTACAGAAAGGACAGACCATCAGCGACATAGAGGCTCCTCACAAGCTGTGGACGCTGGAAGGCCAGACATTCAAAGCCCACAAGGTAGAAATAGGTACAACCAACGGCGTGCTGACCGAAATTGTAAGTGGTATAGGCGCAGGAACCGAGGTTCTGTCAGATTTCAGCATCAGCAGCCCCGAGGCTCCGGCACAAGAGCAGGCCACCAACCCCTTCATGCCTCGTCCACGTGGAAACAACAGAGGACAGAGCCAAAACACTAATGGCGGGCAAGCCCCAAGAAGATAATAAGGTATGGCTGAAGACAACAGAAAAGTAGTCATAGAGCTACAGAATGTGAAACGATACTTCCAAGTAGGCAACGAGACAGTAAAGGCTCTACGTGGCGTGTCGTTCAAGATCTACGAGGGCGAGTTTGTCACTATTCAAGGCACCTCAGGCTCTGGCAAGTCAACACTGCTCAATCAGTTGGGCTGCCTTGACACACCAACCAGCGGAGAATATTTCTTGGACGGCATAGCCGTGCGAACCATGTCAAAGACGCAACGTGCCCATCTGCGCAACCGCAAGATAGGGTTCGTCTTCCAGACATACAACCTCCTGCCGAAGACTACAGCCATTGAGAATGTGGAACTACCTCTCATGTACAATTCGAATTACAGTGCTGCAGAACGACGTGAGAAAGCCATTAATGCACTGAAGGCTGTGGGACTGGGTGACCGTCTGGAGCATAAGTCCAACCAGATGTCGGGTGGACAGATGCAACGAGTGGCTATCGCTAGGGCATTGGTGAACGACCCAGCCGTGCTATTGGCCGACGAGGCTACAGGTAACCTGGACACACGCACATCGTTCGAGATGCTGGTACTATTCCAGGAACTCTACAGGCAAGGACACACCATCATCTTCGTGACCCACAATCCAGAAATTGCCGAATACTCCAGCCGCAATATCAACCTGCGTGACGGAAAGATACGAGAAGACACCATCAACACCAACATCAAGTCAGCAGCCGAGGCCCTGGCCAAATTGCCGGTAGTGCAGGATGACTGATTGATTATACCATTGACAAGATGAATATACTGAACCTTTTCAAAGTAAGCATAAAGGCCGTAGCCAACAACAAGATGCGCTCATTCCTCTCCATGCTGGGCATCATCATCGGTGTGGCGGCGGTGATTATCATGATGGCCATCGGACAAGGCTCCAAGGAGAGCATCCGAGCCGAGTTGTCCACCATGGGTACCAACCTGCTGACCATCCGTCCGGGAGCCGACATGCGAGGAGGCGTCAGACAGGACCCCTCTGCCATGCAAACCCTGAAGATGGCTGACTACGAGCGCATCATGCGTGAAAAAAAATTCGTGACAAAGGTATCGCCAGAAGTTACTGCCAGCGGACAGGCCATCTACGGGAACAATAACACCACCTCCTCTATGTATGGTGAATCCACCGACTATTTGGACATCAAACAATGGCCTGTTGAGGAAGGGGAGTGTTTCACCGAGGAGGACATCAGAAAGGCTGCCAAGGTTTGTGTTGTGGGAGCCACGGTTGTCAAGGAACTCTTTGGCGAGAATACAGATCCCATCGGCAAGACCATCCGTTTCAAGTCTATCCCCATGCGCATCATTGGCGTGCTGAAGTCAAAAGGATACAATTCGTGGGGTATGGATCAGGACAATGTCATCATTGCCCCCTACTCTACCGTGATGAAGCGTATTGCCGCACAGACATACTTCTCGAGCATCGTCTGCTCCGCCATCACAGAAGAGCTCTCCGATGCTGCCATTGAGGAACTGACACAGATGCTTCGCAGCAACCACAAACTGAAGGATGATGCCGTTGACGACTTTACAATCCGTTCGCAGGCAGAGATGATGGAAACCATGTCGTCGACCATGGATACCGTAACCATCATCCTCGTGGTGGCTGCAGCATTCTCCTTGCTCGTTGCAGGAATCGGCATCATGAACATCATGCTCGTATCCGTCACGGAGCGCACCAAGGAGATTGGCCTCCGTATGGCAGTAGGAGCCACGGGACCTGTCATCTCCCTCCAGTTCCTCATCGAGTCGGTGCTCATATCGGTAACGGGAGGACTCATTGGCGTTCTCGTAGGAATAGGAGCCAGCACCTTTGTTTCGAATTTCGGTATGCCATCAAGCGTACCAGCTTGGAGCATCTACGTGTCGTTCCTCGTCTGCGTATGCATCGGCGTACTCTTTGGATATATCCCTGCACAGAAAGCTGCCAACATGGACCCCATAGAAGCCATCAGGCATGAATAACCAAAGCTCAGGAAGCTGAATGAGCAAGAAGACTCCAATACTGCTGTACGTCGCCATCTGGACGGTACTGTTCTTGTCGCCGCTGACCTATTTCAATCGCGGCAACAGTGTCATTCCCATGCAGTATCTCATGCTGTGCGCATCGCCGTTGCTTCTCATGACAGTGTTCTATATTAACTATCTCTGGCTCGCGCCTCACTACTACATGAAAGGGCGCAAGCAACTGTTCTGGGGGGTGAACATTATGATGGTTGTTTCGCTGGGTATTGCCTTGCACTATTGGAATGCCTTCACCCATGATCTTTTCGAAAACAGCGGCATTCCACGTGAGCGTTTGCTGGTCCAGCGCCTTCTCTTTATCCTCCGCAACACCTTCAACCTCTCCGTTGCCGCCACCGTTGCAACAGCCATGCGACTGGCAGCACGCTGGCAGCACGCCGAGGAGGCAAGGTTAACTGCTGAGGCAGCACAGGCAGAAGCAGAACTGAAGAACCTTCGTTCACAAATCAATCCGCACTTCCTGCTCAACACGCTCAACAACATCTACGCCCTGACTGCTATTGACAGCCAAAGGGCTCAAGAAGCCATCCAGCAACTGTCACACCTCCTACGTCATGCGCTTTACGATTATCAGCAGCCTTCAGTACCCTTGGCAGAAGAAGTGGAATTCTTGGAGAACTACGTCAAGCTGATGAAAATCCGACTATCCCCGAACGTTGACGTGAAATTCGAGACCCATTACCTGAAGTCGGATACGGCGGCATTCGAAGACGTCTCACTGGGAAAAAACATCCAGATAGCTCCCCTCATTTTCATCTCTCTGGTTGAAAATGCATTCAAACATGGTGTCAGCCCAACAGAGCCCAGCTTCATCCACATTACCATTCTGGCAGACAATCAACAGATATGCTGCGATATAGAGAACTCCAACCATCCTAAAACCTCTGAAGACAATAGCGGACACGGCATCGGCCTCAGCCAGGTACAACGAAGGCTGGACCTGGCCTATCCTGAACGCTACACATGGACAAAAGGCGTTAGTGAAAACGGACAAACATACAGATCCGTCATCACCATCGCCTCATCTACTGCCAACTGACAACCAACACCCAAACATCAACACCCATGACCATTACCTGTGCTATCATCGACGACGAACCCCTTGCCGCCGGACTGTTAGAAAGCTATGCAAGAAAAACGCCCTTCCTGGAACTAAGGGGTACCTACCATAATGCCATCACGGCCATGAAGGATTTGAGGGAGGAACCAGTCCAACTGCTCTTCCTTGACATACAGATGCCCGAACTCTCTGGTATTGAGCTTGCCAAGATACTGCCGAAGTATACCAAGATTATCTTTACAACAGCCTTCTCTCAATATGCCATTGAGGGTTATAAGGTCAATGCGATTGACTACCTGCTCAAACCTATCAGCTATCAAGACTTCGTAAGCTCAACAAACAAGGTTCTGGAATATTACGAATCCCTGTCACGTCAGGAAACTTATGCCCGCGACCGCTTCATGTATGTCAAAAGCGAATACAAACTTGTCCGCATTATGCTTGACGACATACTCTATGTGGAGGGGCTGAAGGACTATATCCGTATCTTCCTGAAGAGCGGCGAGCGCATCATGTCACTTCTGAGCATGAAAAAACTGGAGGAGACTCTCCCCCAGCCAGAGTTTCTGCGAATTCACCGCAGTTATATCGTTCACATGACAGAAGTGCGTAGCATAGACCGTTTCCGGATTGTCTTTGGAGATGAATTCCTGCCTATTTCCGATAACTATAAGCAGTCAGTACAGCAATACCTCGATGCCCATACATTGGTATAAGGTTTTCCTGTATCGCTATTTCTTCAGGGGAACAAGTACGCTGAAGGTGGAACCCTCACCTTCCACGGACTCCACCATGACATCACCTCCGTTCTTGATGGCAAAGTCCTGACAGAGCTGGAGCCCGAGACCTGAGCCCTCCTCTCCGCCTGTACCCCATGTGGTCTCTCCTTTATGGAAGATACTGCCAATACGGTCGGAAGCAATACCCACACCATGGTCACGAACAGAAATCTTGGCAAAGTCACCCTCGGGCTTCATGAAAATATCAATGCTGGAGTTCTCGGGTGAGAACTTGATAGCATTCGACATGAAGTTCCTCACCACAGTTTTCAGCATGTCATTGTCGGCCCTGACAATCAAGGGTGTTTCGCTCGCATGCATTTCAAGCTTGATGTTCTTCGTGGCAGCAATCATCTCGAAGATATCCACCACACCGGGTATGATGTCGTTCAGGTCAAGATCCTGCGTCACCACGTTCAGTCGGCCGGTCTGGCTCTTCGTCCATTTCAGGAGGTTGTCCAGCAGGTCGTGTACATCCTCTGACTCACGGTTGGCCTTGTCAAGCAATTCGAACAACTCCGGTCCTATAGTTTCAGGAGAGCAGGAAGAAACCACCAGGTTCAACACCATACGGATGCTTGCCATTGGCGAACGCAGGTCGTGAGCAATCACGGAGTACATCTTGTCTCGGTTTCCTATGGTGGCTATCAGCTCCTTGTTCTGCTTTTCAATCGTACGCTTGGCAGCCACAAGGGCTATCTGGTGCATCACACGTACCACAAGTTCCTCCTTGTTGAATGGCTTGGTCAGGAAGTCATTGGCTCCAACCTGGAAACCCTTCACCAGGTCGCTCGGATTGTTGAGGGCAGTCAGGAAAATGATAGGAATTTCTTTCAGTTCCGGATCCTTCTTCATGATGACTGCCGTATCAAAGCCGCTGATATCCGGCATCATGACATCCAACAATATCAAGTCTGGTTTCTCGGCACGGGCTTGCTCTATGCACATATTGCCACAATTTGCCGTACAGACCTGGAACTTCTCATTTGTCAGGAGAATTTTCAGGAGAAGCACATTACTAACTACATCATCTACAATCAGAATCTTGTAGTCACTGCGGTTAATTTGTGACTCTAAACTATTATTATCAGCATCCATTCAAGTTGACAGCTTTTAGTTTCAAGGTGCAAATATACCACATTCCTTTCAAATATCCAAATATTTCTTAAGAAAAAAGCAACAATGTGGGTTTTCTGCCCCTGTTTTACTCCCTAATTGTCTTATTCTCTTTAACAATTCGATATATCCTTTCTTCCCTGAGAGCGTTGCTCTATTCCACGGTGACGCTCTTGGCAAGGTTTCTCGGCTGGTCAACGTTCTTTCCTTTACAGACTGCCACATGATAGGCCAGCAGCTGCAACGGTATGGTTGCCACCAGCGGTTCAAGGCACTCCTGAACGTCGGGCAGTTCTATCACCTCGTCGGCTATCTTGGCTATGGTGTCATCGCCTTTCGATACAAGTGCTATCACCCTACCCTGACGAGCCTTGATCTCTTGGATGTTCGAGAGCACTTTCTCGTACATGGCATTATGCGTGGCTATCACCACCACTGGCATGTCTGAGTCGATCAAGGCGATGGGACCATGTTTCATCTCGGCTGCAGGATAACCTTCCGCATGGATATAGGAAATCTCCTTCAGCTTCAAAGCCCCTTCCAAAGCCACCGGATAGGAATAGCCACGGCCCAGGTAAAGGAAGTTATGTGCATAAGTAAAGGTACGCGCGAGGTCTTTTACCTTCTCGTTAGTCTGTAACACCTCACGTATCTTCACGGGTATCTCGCTCAGCCCTTTTACAATCTTCAGGTATTCATTGCGATCAATAGTTCCCTTTGCCTCGCCCATAGCCAGGGCTATCATGGTGAGCACGGTCACCTGTCCGGTAAATGCCTTTGTCGAGGCCACGCCAATCTCCGGCCCCACATGGATATAGGTACCCGTATCTGTGGCACGTGCTATGCTGCTGCCTATGGCATTACAGACACCATAGATGAAAGCGCCCTTCTCCTTGGCAAGCTGTACAGCAGCCAGGGTGTCGGCAGTCTCTCCACTCTGACTGATGGCAATCACCACGTCACCTTTGCCCACAACGGGGTTTCTGTAACGGAACTCTGAGGCGTATTCCACCTCCACGGGTATCCTACAAAGATTCTCGATGATCTGCTTGCCGATGAGTCCGGCATGCCAACTTGTTCCGCAGGCCACAATCACCACGCGCTTTGCATCCATCAGCTGCCGGCGATAGTCTATCAACGCCGAGAGCGTCACGTGGTCTGCCTCGACGTTCACCCTGCCTCTCATGCAGTTTGTCAGGCACTCAGGCTGTTCGAATATCTCCTTCAGCATAAAATGGGGATAGCCGCCTTTCTCTATCTGACCCAAATCTATGTCTACCGTCTTTACTGTCAGTTCCTGCTCCTCGCCGAGGATACTCACCACGTGAAGGTCCTGTCCACGACGGATCACGGCAATGTTGCCATCGTCCAGGTATACCACTTTGTCCGTATACTCCACGATGGGACTGGCATCACTACCCAGGAAGAACTCATCCTTGCCTATGCCCACCACCAACGGGCTCTGCTTGCGGGCAGCAATAATCTGGTTGGGGTTGTTTTTGTCCAGCACGGCAATGGCGTAGGCACCAATCACCTGATAGAGTGCCACCTGAACAGCCGTCAGCAGATCAAGCTGCTTCTTGACCATCACATATTCTATCAGCTGCACCAGCACTTCCGTGTCTGTGTCGCTCACAAAGTTCACACCTTTCTCCTTCAGTTTCTCCTTCAGGTCGGCATAGTTCTCAATAATACCGTTATGGATGATGGCAAGATTGCGACTCTCTGAGTAGTGGGGATGGGCATTCCTCGACGAGGGCTCGCCATGCGTGGCCCACCGGGTGTGGGCTATACCCACCGTTCCACTCACGTTCTTGTCGCTGCAATACTCGCAAAGGTTGTCCACCTTACCTTTCGACTTGTACACATTCAAGTCTCCGTCACCATTGATAAGTGCCACGCCAGCACTATCGTAGCCACGATATTCCAGCCGACGCAGGCCTTTAATCAGAATTGGATAGGCCTCTTTCGTGCCTATATACCCTACTATTCCGCACATAGTTGTAATTTGATGTTTGTGTTTGTATGATGTTGTTGATGTTACTGTTCATTCAGAAACTTCCGGTGATGTTGCTCTCACGGGGCAGCTTGTAGGCATCACCGTTACGCAGGCTCGTCACGTAGCTGCTAAGGTTGTCAGCACTTAGCAGTTTGTTTTGTTTCCGTTCTCGTTCGTGATGGTTTACTAACGCACGTTGCGCGTATTATTATTCGCGCGCAAAGGTACATAATATTTGCGAAAAAAACGAAAACTTTCTTCTTTTTAACCTCTCTACCCACACTTTCTTGACCTATTTAAGAGAATAATGACTCAATCATCAAGTGTTATGAGTTAAGAGCCGCCATCCTCTACCGTGAGGACTGCGGCTCTTTTCAGTTGCCCTTTCGGTGGCCTTTGCTGTTGCATTTCCAGTTTGCTCCAAGATTTTCTGCTTCATTGCTCTTTTGCCTTTTCTCCACGGTTTGCTGCGACTTAGGCGCAGCTTACCCTCAACAGCAGCCTGGCCACCTGCTGCCTGTTCACTTGGAGGAAGGAAGGGAGGAGGGGAGATTAGTCACCATCCGTGCTCTGGTTGTCGGGGCCACCGTCAGGGGGAGTGTCACTGCCACCATTGCCGTTGGTGCCTGCAAGAGACAGGATGAAACTGATGGGCGTCTTGTTCTGGAAACGCTTCTCCTTGCCGTCCACAACGCTCTTCACGCTCTCCACCACGTAGCCAGCATCGAACACGCACTCCTCTTTCAGAGCCCTGGAGGTAAGACGCTCGACCTTGGTGTTCTCGGGGGTGAATATGATGTGCACACCCTCCACCAGCTTGTCCAGCCCCGTCTCCATGGCTGCCTCCACACTCGGGGCACCGTTCTTCACACTCTCAAGGGAAGGTCCAAACGTGCCAAGCCCGTCCAGCTTCACTGGCTGACCCTGCAACACCAGTTCCTTCATGCACTCCACCACCTGCTGCACCACCAGCACCACCACCTGATAGTCGGCCAGCTTGCCGTGCTCGGTCATGTGTGCACAGAACCCCTTCAGATCCAGAGGCGATATTTTTGGGGATTTCACGCACTTTTCTTGCCGGAAAATTTGGTGGTCTCGATTATTTTTTGTACCTTTGCATAGTCATTCAGAGGAATGCACAACGTCATGAACCACAGCCGATTACCCATCATTCATTCACCATTTAAAACACAGAACAGTATGAACAAAACAGTTAAGATGATACTACAGGCCATCAGCTACGTCATCACCCTCATCCTGGGAGCAGCCGGCGGAGCAACAGTGCTGTAAAACAACAAAGAAAGGACCATGGAGCACAAAGGCCTTCTGTAGTTTCTTCCGTGTTTTCTCATCTCCCTTTTTGCTCCGTAGGCATACAGTTCCAGCTGTCCTACATCAAGGGTGGCGCGGGTCTGTCCACCGGAATGGACAATCTGTCCCACCTTCCGGCGTCCGGGTATCTCCACCCGCCATAGATTAGGACCTGCGTTGACGAAAGATGTGTGATATCGCGCCTGCAGCTTCTTATCCTTCATCCATACCTCAATCCTTTGAAAATTGTCGTTCTGCAGTAATTCCCTCACCCTCACTTTACCTACTGAGCCATGCCAGCGTGAGGCTTTGTTAGCAATGGTGCCATAAGAGAACAAATTGCGGGTCTTGGGTTTGTAGTTATTCCTGATGTCATAGACCACGGGATAGATGCCTGCACTGTAGGCACGAAGCGAGTCGCCGATATAGCGGAAGAAACGGTAGTAGTACTCCTTGTAGACGTAAGGCTTGGGCTTGACAACTATTTCATCAATATCATAGCCCAGATCTTCCATCGTCACGCGACCCTCCTTCAGCGTGGCAACGGTGACCAGCTGTGACTTGTATGCCAGATGAGACAAGGCTACTTTCTTGGCTCCCTTTACATCGGCCAGTATGCCGTTCAGGTCGGTGGTGCCAATGAGATTGCCGTCTTCGGTCAGCACGCTTACCAAGGGAATGCCATAACCATCGGCATCCACCACTTCTATCTTCTGCGCAAAAGCGTTCGTTGCAGCCATCATGGCGACTGCGGCCATCAGTAAATACTTCTTCATCGTTATTTAGTCATTGGGGATTCTTTCTCCCGTACATATTCCGTCTTCAAAGTTAATACAAAATGGTTAGCCCGCCAAACATTCAGTCCTTAATTGCTGTCAAATAGCATTAATTGACTGAAAACTTGGCTGTCCCTAAGGGCCTGCTGCTAACAAGTCGATGCTGGCAACGGAGCAGTCGTGCTTACCTTGCCAGTAAGCTGCGACTCAGTTGCAGCC
Organism: Prevotella sp.; assembly: GCA_016285075.1. Classification (GTDB taxonomy): domain Bacteria; phylum Bacteroidota; class Bacteroidia; order Bacteroidales; family Bacteroidaceae; genus Prevotella. The sequence goes on along the minus strand of JAEEQB010000001.1, from coordinate 67,433 downwards.
TAAGGTGGAGCAGCCGGGCTTAACTTGCCAGTAAGCCTACGGTGGAGCAGCAGGGCTTACCTTAACGGTAAGCTACGACACAGTCGCAGCAGGCAGCAGAACAGCAGCCCCCGGACATCACGAGAGGGCGTAATATTATATAATAGGTAAAGAACGAATGAACAGTTAAAAAAAACAAACAGGACGCAAAAAGTCACGCCACAGAGGGCTGATGTGCTATCTTTTTTGTAATTTTGCACCGTTTTAAAGCATGCTCTTCAAAAGCAGCAGCCGAAAAAGGGTGTTTCCGTCCGTGAAACACTTTCATCCAAATTACTTTTCAATGTTTGAACTTTTCCCTATGGGGAAATTACCCACAAGACATATACATTATGTATACAAAAGAAGAACTTGAATCAATGGAAATACCCCAATTGATGGGTATTGCATCAGAACTTGGTGTCAAAGTGACACCAAACGACTCGCAGGAACAAGTGATATACGCCATCCTTGACAAAGCAGCCGAGCAAGTAGCCACGGGCACAGACCCCAAGCGAAAACGCAGCCGTATTCTCAAGAAAGATACTGACCGTGTCTATTCCGTAAACGGCAAGGACGGTGAGAACTTCGACGTGAAAAACCGTGGCAAGAAGACTAATGAGCCGCCACAGCTGTTCAGCGACCTGCCTCCCGCCCAGCCTGCTGAGGCAGAAACGGCTGAGACGCCACAGGAAGAGCCTGCTGCTCCCGTGGCCAAGCGCCGTGGACGCAAGCCCAAAGCCGCGCAAGAAGCTGCTGCCCAGCCAGAAGCAGCAACAGCCGAGAGCGAGAAGAAGAAGACGACAAGGCGCAAAAAGGCAGCCAAGGAAGAAGAACTCCCTGTAGAAGAGACACCGGCAGAAGCACCTGAGTGGATGGAACCCACGGCCGAAGCTGATGCCCAGGCAGAGCCCCCTGTTCCCGAGAGTGACTTTGTGCCAGAAGAACAGACATCCTTGGCCACAGAGGCCGAAGTGGCTGACAGCGAGATGCTGGAACAGCTACAGCAGAAGATGGCCCTTCACAATAAAGAAATACAGTCGCAGGAGGCCATCGACGGCGTATGGGAGGGTGACCCGGGCGACGGTACCGACTTCATACCCATCGTCGACCTGCCAATTGAGGACATGGCAGCCATGCCCACACTCGACATCTTCGACCGTCCCGTCCAGCCCGACTTACAGCAGGTCCAGCCCGTTGCACCCGTTGGAAAGGCACCCAGGGGAGTACAGGCTCCCGCCTACGACTTTGCCGACCTCATCACAGGCAACGGTGTGCTCGAAGTGATACAGGACGGCTATGGATTCCTCCGTTCCTCAGACTACAACTATCTGTCATCGCCGGACGACATCTACGTCTCGCCTCAGCAGATCAAGAAATACTCGCTGAAGACCGGCGACGTGGTTGACTGCACCGTACGGCCCCCCCATGAGAACGAGAAGTATTTTGCACTCTCATCGGTGAATCTGATCAACGGACGCAACCCGGCAGAGGTACGCGACCGTGTGTCCTTCGAACACCTCACTCCCCTCTTCCCCGAGGAGAAGTTCACCCTCTGCGGCGACCAGCAGACCACCAATCCCTCCGTGCGTATTGTCGACCTGTTCTCGCCTATCGGTAAGGGACAGCGTGCACTCATCGTCGCACAGCCCAAGACCGGTAAGACCATCCTGATGAAGGATATTGCCAACGCCATCGCAGCCAATCACCCCGAGGCTTACATCATGATGCTCCTGATAGACGAGCGTCCTGAAGAAGTGACCGACATGGCCCGTACCGTCGATGCAGAGGTGATTGCCTCGACTTTCGACGAACCAGCCGACCGTCATGTGAAGATTGCCGGAATCGTGCTGGAGAAAGCCAAGCGAATGGTGGAATGCGGTCACGACGTGGTGATTTTCCTGGACTCCATCACCCGACTGGCACGGGCATACAACACGGTAGCACCTACTTCAGGAAAGGTACTCACGGGTGGTGTGGATGCCAACGCGCTCCAGAAGCCCAAGCGGTTCTTCGGTGCTGCCCGCAATATTGAAGGAGGCGGCTCGCTCACCATCATAGCAACGGCACTTGTCGACACAGGCAGCAAGATGGACGAGGTAATCTTTGAGGAATTCAAAGGTACCGGCAACTCAGAAATCCAGCTCAACCGTGCACTCAGCAACAAGCGTATCTTCCCCGCCATCGACCTGGTACAGTCGTCGACGCGGCGTGATGACCTGCTGCAGGATCAGACCACGCTCAACCGCATGTGGATCATACGTAAGTTCATAGCAGAGATGAATCCCATAGAAGCCATGAACACCATCCGCGACCGGCTGGTGAAATGCATTAACAACGAAGAGTTCCTGATGTCTATGAACGGATAGAGCTCTCCACGATGTTCAGCATCTTAAACGTGGCCTTGATGGCGGCTTCAGTCTGGTCGGCATCAAGGCCACGAGTACGTAGCTGCCTGCCGTTGTCGTTCCAGGTGATGACCGTCTGTACCAAGGCATCCGTACGTCCGCCCGGCGGGATGGACACCTGATAGTTGGCCAGGATGGGGAAAGTGCGGTTCAGGTATTTACGATAGATGAAGCGCAATGCCTTGACGAAGGCATCATACTGACCATCGCCCGTGGCACCAGCCTCGTACTGCTGTCCGTTGATTTCAACCTTCACATTCGCACCGGGCTTCAGACCATAGGCCGTAGACACGACATAGCTCACCAGCTTGACTTTGTCCTCAGGAGCATCATGCTTCAGCACATCACTCACAATGAAAGGAAGGTCCTCCTGCGTCACTATCTCCTTCTTGTCGCCCAGTTCGGTAATACGCTGGGTAACACGGCGCTGCTGCTCAGGCGTAAGCTCCAGTCCCAGTTCCTCAAGGTTCCTGGCAATGTTGGCCTTGCCGCTGGTCTTTCCCAAGGCATATTCCCGCTTGCGTCCGAAGCGCTCGGGAACGAGGTCGTTCTGATAGAGCCTGTCCTTGTTGTCGCCATCGGCATGCACACCGGCAACCTGAGTGAACACATTGTCGCCGATGATGGGTTGGTTGGGGGCAATGGCTATGCCGCTGTAGCTCTCCACCATGCGCGAGATGTCGTTCAGACGGTCTTCGCGGATGCTGGTCGTGGCCTGGAACTGGTCTTTCAGAATCACCTGGACACTACTCAGCGGCGCATTACCACAACGCTCACCCAGCCCGTTGACCGTCACATGCAGGCCACTGGCACCACTCAGAACGGCAGCCAGTGAATTGCTGACCGCCAGGTCGTAATCGTTATGAGCATGATAATCGAAATGAGCCTCCGGATAGCGCTTCAGCATCTTACGGAAATACTCAATCACCTGAAGGGGATTCATGATACCCAGCGTGTCGGGCAGCATAAAACGACGGATGGCATTCCCTTGCGTCAGCGCATCCATCACCTTATAGACATATTCAGGTGAATCCTTCATGCCATTCGACCAGTCTTCCAGATACAGATTGACGGTCATTCCGTGGTTCTGCGCACAAGCCACCGTGTCAAGGATATCTGCAATATGCTCCTCAGGTGTCTTGCCAAGCTGTTGACGGCAATGCTTCAGCGAGCCCTTGGCCAGCAGGTTAATGACCCGCCCGCCACAGTCAGCTATCCACTCCACACTCTTTCCGCCATCGACGAATCCCAACACCTCCACACGGCCCAGACAGTTTATCTGCTGGGCATAGCGGCAAATCATCTTGACCGCATCCTTCTCGCCATCGCTCACACGGGCAGATCCAACCTCAATCCGGTCGACATTGATGTCGCTCAGCAGCATACGCGCTATCATGAGCTTCTCGTGAGGCAGGAACGACACGCCATTGGTCTGCTCGCCGTCACGGAGCGTAGAGTCCATGATTTCTACAAACCTTGTTCCCATGCAATAGTCTTCTGTTGGTTCTGTACAAGGAAGTCTATATCGTCAAGCCCATGAAGCAGACAATGTTTCTTGTAGCTGTTGATGTCGAAATGCTCTTGGCGACCCGTAGCCTTGTTGGTCACCGTCTGGTTAGGCAGGTCTACCTCTACCAGCATCTTCGGGTCGGACTTGATGCTGGCAAAGAGCTCCTGCAGGAAGTCCTCGCTAACCACTACAGGCAGCACGAAATTATTCAGTTCGTTGTTCTTGTGGATATCGGCAAAAAACGAGCTGATGACCACCCGGAAACCATATCCGGCAATGGCCCACGCTGCATGTTCGCGGCTACTGCCCGAACCGAAGTTCTTGCCTGCCACGAGGATGCATCCGCTATAGGTCGGATCGTTCAACACAAAACCATGGTTCGGTGTCCCGTCGGACTGGTAACGCCAGTCACGAAAGAGGTTGTCGCCGAAGAACTTCTCCTCGCGGGTAGTTGCCTTGAGGAAGCGTGCAGGTATAATCTGATCAGTATCCACATTCTCCAATGGGAGCGGCACGCAAGTGGATGTTATCACGTTGAATTTCTGTTTCATAATAATTCTCTTGGATCGGTGATGACTCCTGTTACAGCAGCAGCTGCTGCCACAAGGGGTGAAGCAAGTATGGTGCGGCTGCCAGGTCCCTGACGGCCTTCGAAGTTACGGTTAGAGGTAGAGACAGCCAATTTGCCTGCCGGTACTTTGTCGTCGTTCATGGCCAGACAAGCCGAGCAGCCTGGCTGACGGATGGCAAAGCCTGCCGATTCCAGCACCTGGTCAAGTTTCTCCTCACGTATCTGGCGGTCTACAGCCCAAGAACCAGGTACCAGCCATGCGGTAACCCCATCGGCTTTGTGACGTCCCTTGACAATGCTGGCGAAGGCACGGAAATCCTCAATACGACCATTGGTGCATGCTCCTAAGAACACGTAGTCAACCTTTGTACCCAGCAGTTTCTGACCAGGCTCAAAACCCATGTACTTCAAAGCTTTCTCATAGCTTTCCCTCTCCTTATCGGGAGCTGGGGGAATAGACTTCGTTATGCCAATTCCCATTCCAGGATTCGTTCCATAAGTAATTCGGGGTTCTATGTCTTCTGCCCTGAATGTCAGTTCCTTATCAAACACGGCATTATCATCGCTCTTCAGCGTACGCCAATAACCGACTGCCTGCTCCCAAGCCTCGCCCTGAGGAGCGAACTCGCGGCCTTTCAGGTATTCAAACGTGGTCTCGTCGGGAGCGACAAAACCACCTCGTGCACCCATCTCGATAGAAAGGTTACAAAGCGTCAGGCGACCTTCCATCGACAGGTTCCTGACCACATCTCCAGCATACTCAACAAAGTAGCCCGTGGCTCCGCTGGTCGTCAGCTGGCTCATCAGATAAAGGGCCACATCCTTGGCGGTCACTCCCCTACCCAACTGGCCGTTAATGCTGATGCGCATGGACTTAGGCTTCTGCTGCAGGATACATTGCGATGCCAGCACCATCTCCACCTCGCTGGTGCCAATACCGAAGGCAATAGCTCCCATAGCACCATGCGTGGAAGTGTGACTGTCACCACAGACAATGGTCATGCCAGGCAAAGAAAGCCCCTTCTCGGGACCTACAACATGAATAATGCCGTTCGAGGGATTCATCATGCCATAATAGGTAAGACCGAACTCCTTTGCATTCTTCTCCAGCATGTCCACCTGCTTCTTGGAAACAGGGTCGCTAATGGGTTTGTCCTGGTCATGAGTCGGTGTGTTATGATCAGGCATGCAATATATCTTCTCTGGTCTGAAACACTTCAGTCCACGCTGCCTCATTCCGTCGAACGCCTGCGGAGAAGTGACCTCGTGGCAGTACAAACGGTCGATATACAGCTGCGTAGGGCCGTCGGTTACTACCTGAACGACGTGTCTGTCCCAAATCTTGTCAAATAATGTATTCATAGATATCTTATTTCTTAAATTTATTGATACAATCGATATAAGCCTCCACACTGGCAGTCACAATATCGGTGTTCGCGCCAAAACCATAGTACAGCTGACCGTCATACTCCACTTGCATGTGGACTTTACCCACATCGTCCGACCCTTTCGAGATGGCCTGGATGGTAAATTCCTTCAGCGTCATCTGCTTCATGATAATGCGCTTTAGAGCCTTGATAGCTGCGTCCACGGGACCGTTGCCCGAGGCGGCAGCCTCAAACTTCTGCCCGCTGATGTCAAGACCTATCGATGCCACGCTCTTCACTCCCTTGCCAGTGGTCACCTGGAGGAACTCCAGCTTGACAGCATGGGCATCGGCAGTATCGGCACCTGCCAGCATCATCACATCGGCATCAGTAACCTCTTTCTTCTGGTCAGCCAATTGCAGGAACTTCTCGTAGATCTTGTCCAGGCGCTGCTCATCAACATCCACACCATTCACATGCAGGCGATGTTTCAAGGCAGCACGTCCGCTCCGGGCAGTAAGCACGATGCTGTTGTCGTCGATACCCACGTCCTTTGGATCTATAATCTCGTATGTGTGGACATTCTTCAGCACGCCATCCTGATGAATACCGCTTGAATGGGCAAAAGCATTACGTCCCACGATAGCCTTGTTAGGCTGCACAGGCATGTTCATGAGGCTGGACACCATACGGCTGATGGGATAAATCTTCGTGGTGTTGATGTTGGTCTCAATACCCAGGCCCTTATGGCATTTCAATATCATGGCAATCTCTTCAAGACTGGTGTTGCCTGCACGTTCACCTATGCCGTTCACGGTCACCTCCACCTGCCGTGCTCCAGCCATTACACCGTTGAAGGTATTGGCAGTAGCCATGCCCAAGTCATTATGGCAATGGGTGGAGATAATGGCACGGTCTATTCCATCGACATGCTCTTTCAAATACTTGATCTTCTCGTAATACTCCTGAGGCAGACAGTAACCGGTCGTGTCAGGAATGTTAACCACCGTAGCCCCGGCCTTGATGACAGCTTCTACCACGCGGGCCAGGTATTCATTATCCGTACGTCCGGCATCTTCACAGTAGAACTCCACGTCGTCCACAAAGCGCTTGGCATACTTCACCGCAGCAACGCCCCGCTCCAGAATCTCCTCACGCGTGGAGTTGAATTTGTAAATGATGTGCTCATCGCTTGTGCCGATTCCTGTGTGAATACGCTTATGCTTGGCATACTTCAGCGCATCGAAAGCCACGTCGATGTCACGTTCTACGGCTCGTGTCAGCGCACAGATAGTGGGCCAAGTAACAGCCTTAGAGATTTCAATCACCGAATTAAAGTCACCAGGACTTGAAATGGGGAATCCTGCTTCAATCACATCCACTCCCAACTGCTCCAGCGACTTGGCCACCTGGATCTTCTCTACGGTGTTCAGCTGGCAGCCTGGTACCTGCTCACCGTCACGGAGGGTTGTGTCGAAAATAAACAATCTGTCATTCATTCTAATTACATTTTAATAAAAAAAGAAAATGCCTTTCACACTCGGAAGTGAGAAAGGCACCTTGAACTGTCACTATTGCTTGTTGACCTGCATATACACCTAATCACTTCCGCCCGCATTTTTGCAGTCGAATCGAAATCAGGATGTTAATCAGGTTCTGCTGTTGCATTCTTAAATTTGCTTTTTATTCATTGATTCTTGAATTCGGCTGCAAAATTATACATTATTTCCGAAACGCGCAAATAAATCGTCACTTTTTTTGCCCTTTTACTATATTTTTGACATTGCACATGAATCGGGAAGCATCAATTAGAAACACTTGTTTAACCGCTTTTAACGCTAATCATTCGGACAAGTCACAAAAAATAGTTACTTTTGCACTCAAATTAATAATAAGGTATAAGAACTAATACATTTGTTGATTATGAAACCAACTCTTTTTTTACTTGCAGCCGGCATGGGAAGCCGCTATGGCGGACTGAAGCAGCTGGACGGTCTGGGACCTAACGGTGAGACCATCATGGACTACAGTATTTACGATGCCATACAGGCAGGATTCGGTAAGATTGTATGGGTCATCCGTAAGGACTTCGAAGAACAGTTCCGTACGCAGATCCTGAGCAAATACGAATCGAAAGTTCCATGTGAACTTTGTTTCCAGGCACTCGATGCACTGCCTGAAGGGTTTAATGTACCGGAAGGCCGTGTGAAGCCGTGGGGCACAAACCACGCCGTACTCATGGGTAAGGACGTGATCAAGGAACCGTTCTGCGTCATCAACTGTGACGACTTCTACGGACGTGATGCTTTCATGCAGATAGGCAAGTTCCTGAGCGGACTGGAAGAGGGCGCCAAGAACCAATATGCCATGGTGGGCTTCCGCGTTTGCAACACATTGAGCGAAAACGGAACCGTGGCACGTGGTGTATGTGCCTATAACGAGCAGCGTCACCTGACCGACGTGGTGGAGCGCACAGAAATCATGAGAATAGACGGAGTCATCAAGTATAAGGACGAACAGGGTGAATGGCAGCCACTGGAGGAGAACGTGCCCGTATCAATGAACATGTGGGGCTTCACACCCGACTATTTTGACTATAGCGAGGCATACTTCAAGGAGTTCCTGTCTGACCCGAAGAACATGGAGAACCTGAAGGCAGAATTCTTCATTCCCTTGATGGTGAACAAGCTGATAACCGAGGGGACAGCCACCTGCGAGGTGCTCGACACCACGTCAAAGTGGTTTGGTGTGACCTATGCTGCCGACCGTCAGGATACCGTCGACCGTATTCAGCGGCTGGTGGACGAGGGCGTTTACCCCAATAAACTGTTTTAAATGGAGCTGAACATACTCAATGACAATCAGCTGGCCCAACTGAGTCAGCTGATTTCTGATGCTCAGACCATTCTTATTACCAGCCACACCAATGCCGATGGCGATGCCATCGGTTCCAGTCTGGGGTTGGCAGAATATCTGAGGTTCATCGGCAAGGAGGCAACGGTGATTGTGCCTGACCAGTTCCCCGACTTCCTGCTCTGGCTGCCGAATACCGAAAAAATCATACGCTACGACAAGCACAAGGAGAAGGCCGACATGCTGTTTGCCATAGCCGATCTGGTGTTCTGCCTGGACTATAATGTTCCAAACAGGGTTGACCAGATGAAAGATGCTCTATTATCGACCAAGGCGCCACGTGTGCTGATCGACCACCATCTGGGACCCGATGTCCCGTCCGTGATGACCATCAGCCGGCCAGAGGCTTGCAGCGCCAGCGAACTGGTGTTTCGTATCGTTTGGCAGATGGGAGCCTTCGAACAGTTGGGCAAGCATTTTGCCATACCCATCTACTGCGGCATGATGACTGATACGGGAGGATTCACATTCGGCTCCAGCAACCCTGAGATCTATTACATCATCTCGCTGCTACTCACAAAGGGAATCAACAAGGACAAGATCTATCGCAACGTCTACCACAACTACTCAGAGAACCGTTTGCGACTGACGGGTTACGTCATGCTCGAGAAACTGGTGGTCGACATGCAACGCCACGCCTCTTACTACGCCCTTTCCAGAAAGGACCTGAAGCGGTTCAACTTCATGAAAGGCGATGCTGAAGGACTTGTCAACATGCCCCTTCAAATCAAGGGTCACAGGTTAAGCATCTCCTTGCGAGAGGACACGGAAAAGGACAACTTGATCTGGGTGTCTCTGCGCAGCGTAGACCAGTTCCCATGCAACAAGATGGCTGAGGAGTTCTTCAATGGTGGCGGACACCTGAATGCCTCCGGCGGCAGATTGAACTGCAGCTTGGAAGAAGCCATCAGGATTACCCAGCAGGCCATACTTAAATACGAAGCAATGTTGAGAAACTAAGAATTGAAGAGGATGAAGACAATCATGACTTATTCGCTGTCCGTCGTGGCTGCCTTGCTGCTTATATCAGCATGCACCGATTACGAGACTTACGGCGACAAGAAGAAAAAGGAACGCAAAAGCATCAGCGAGTTTATCAGCGACTCGGCCTTTAATATCATTACAGAGACACAGTTCAACGCCCAGGGCAATACCACGGACGTGAGCAAACGTGAATTCGTATTACTGGATAAGAGCAAAGTCTACATGCAGATAGTACGCAAGGGCTGCGGTACCCCCATTGCCGACGGGGAAAATGTCAACCTGCTTTGCCGTTTCTACGAGATGAACATTCAGGATACTACCCACGTGTTGTACAATTCCATTGCCTACGTCTTCTATGTAGACAAAATGAACGTACGCAGAGCAGGCAGCACATACACTGCCTCGTTTACTGAAGGGAAAATGATGGACAGCTATGGCTCTACGGTTCCCGAGGGATGGCTGGTGCCCCTACCCTATATCAATGTGGGACGTCCCACAAAGGAAGGCGACGAGATAGCCAAGGTACGTCTGATTGTGCCACACTCACAAGGTACTGTCCAAAACGCCAAGGCATACGTCTATCCTTATTATTATGAGATCACCTTCCAACGCGAACGGTAATCTCTATCACAAGACATCTATTCACTTAACAACCATTTCATGACACTTATCAAATCCATATCCGGCATTCGCGGTACCATTGGAGGCCACACCGGAAATACGCTCAATCCTTTAGACATTGTTAAATTCACCACAGCATACGCCACCTTTATCTCCCGGCAGAACACAGAAGGCTGTAGTGGTAAAATCGTTGTCGGACGCGACGGCCGTATCAGCGGTTCCATGGTTCGTGATGTTGTCTGCGGAACCCTTGTTGGCATGGGCTATGATGTCATTGACATCGGCTATGCAACCACCCCTACCACAGAACTGGCAGTACGTTGGCACAAGGCTGACGGTGGCATCATTATCACCGCATCTCACAATCCCCGCCAATGGAACGCCCTGAAACTGCTTAATAAGGAAGGAGAGTTCCTTACATCCACCGACGGAGCCGAGGTACTGCGAATAGCCGAGGACGAAGACTTCAACTATGCCGAAGTAGACCAGATGGGCAAGGTCATCACCGACAGCACCTGCGACCAACGCCATGTAGACTCCGTGCTCCAGCTTCAGCTGGCCGACGTAGAGGCCATCCGCAAACGCAAGTTCCGCGTCTGTGCCGACACCATCAACAGCGTAGGAGGAATCATCCTACCCCGACTCTTCGAGGCACTTGGTGTAAGCTATGAGATACTCAATGGAGAATGTACTGGCGACTTCGCCCACAACCCAGAACCATTGGAGAAGAATCTTAGCGGAATCATGGACAAAATGCGTCAGGGCGGATTCGACCTGGGCATCGTAGTTGATCCCGATGTAGACCGACTCGCCTTCATCTGCGAGGATGGTAAGATGTTTGGCGAAGAGTACACCCTGGTCAGCGTGGCTGACTATGTTCTAAGTAACCTGCGTGCCCAAGGAACCACGAAGGCGCTGAATACTGTCAGCAACCTGTCCTCCACCCGAGCATTAAGAGACGTTACCGAGAAACACGGTGGGAAGTATACGGCTGCAGCAGTGGGAGAGGTCAATGTCACCACCAAGATGAAAGAAACAGGTGCTGTCATTGGCGGAGAAGGCAACGGAGGAGTCATCTATCCTGAAAGCCATTATGGCCGCGATGCCTTGGTTGGCATTACGCTTTTCCTGTCATCGCTGGCACAGAAAGGCTGCACTGCATCGGAATTGCGTAAGACATTCCCTGACTACCAGATAGCCAAGAACCGCATAGACCTCACTCCCGAGACCGATGTGGACGCCATCTTGGTGAAGGTCAAGGAAATGTTTGCATCCGACCCCACAGCCACCGTCAACGACATAGACGGAGTAAAGATAGACTTCCCCAAATCTTGGGTGCATCTCCGTAAGTCTAACACCGAACCCATCATCCGTGTCTATAGTGAAGCCCTCACCATGGACGAGGCCGATGAACTGGGCAAGCGGCTCATGCAAGTGGTTTATTCTATGCAGAATGCATAAAGCTTCATGAATTGAACATCTTTTTTGGCACACTTTTTGCATAGTCTTTGTCGGAATTAAAATATAAACAACGATAAAGACTATGCAAAAAGGTAACATCGGGGTTACAACAGAGAACATCTTCCCCGTCATCAAAAAGTTTCTCTACTCAGACCACGAGATTTTCCTCCGCGAAATGGTGTCTAATGCAGTAGACGCCACACAGAAGATGAAAACCCTGGCTGCCAGTGGTGAGTTCAAGGACGAATTGGGTGACCTGACCGTCCGTGTGAACTTCGATGCAGACAAGGGGACCATCACTATTAGTGACCATGGCATCGGAATGACCGAGGAGGAAATTGACAAGTACATCAACCAGATAGCTTTCTCTGGCGTTACCGATTTCCTGGAGAAGTATAAGGACAGCGCCAACAGCATCATCGGCCACTTCGGACTTGGATTCTATTCCTCATTCATGGTATCGAAGAAGGTGGAGATTGTGACCAAGAGCTATCGCGAGAATGCCAAGGCTGTGAAGTGGAGCTGCGATGGCAGTCCTGCATACGAGATCGATGATGCAGAACGTGCTGAACATGGTAGCGACATCATCCTCTATATCGATGATGATTCCAAGGAATTCCTTGACAAGTACAAACTGGAGGGACTGCTCAATAAGTATTGCAAGTTCATGGCTGTGCCAATCGCTTTCGGAAAGAAGACGGAATGGAAGGATGGCAAGCAGGTGGATACTGAAGAGGATAATATTATAAATAATGTAGAACCTCTGTGGACCAAGACACCTTCCACGCTGAAGGACGAGGACTACAAACAGTTCTATCGCACGCTCTACCCCATGAGTGATGAGCCTCTGTTCTGGATTCACCTGAATGTGGACTATCCCTTCAACCTCACGGGTATCCTTTACTTCCCGAAGATCAAGTCGAACATCGAGTTACAGAAGAACAAGATTCAGCTCTACTGCAACCAGGTGTTTGTAACCGACCAGGTGGAAGGCATTGTGCCTGAGTTCCTTACGCTGCTGCATGGTGTCATCGACTCACCCGACATTCCGTTGAACGTGAGCCGTAGCTATCTGCAAAGCGACCGCGAAGTAAAGAAAATATCAACTTATATCACCAAAAAGGTGGCCGACCGTCTGAAGGCCATCTTCAGCGAGAACCGCAAGGAGTACGAGGAGAAGTGGGATGACCTGAAGCTTTTCATCAACTATGGTATCCTGACAGAGGACGGTTTCTACGACCGTGCCAAGGACTTTGCCCTGATGAAAGATACAGAGGGTAAGTACTTCACCTTCGACGAATATCAGAAACTGATCGAGGTCAGCCAGAAGGACAAGAACGACCAGCTGGTATACCTCTACGCCACCGACAAGGAAGAGCAGTACAGCTACATCAAGGCAGCACAGGACAAGGGTTATTCAGTACTTTTACTCGACGGACAGCTCGACGTACCCACTATCCAGACGCTGGAACAGAAATTTGAGAAGAGCCACTTCACCCGTGTCGATGCCGATATCATTGACCGTCTGATTGTCAAGGAGGATGCTCCCAAGACGGAACTGACTGAGGAGCAGTCTGACAATTTGTCAGCCGTTTTCCGCACACAGATGCCAAAGATTGACAAGACGGAGTTCATGGTCCAGGTTGATGCACTCGGCGAACAGGCACGTCCCGTTATCATCACCCAGAACGAATACATGCGCCGTATGAAGGAGATGAGCCGCTTCCAACAGGGAATGAGTTTCTACGGCCAGATGCCCGACAGCTACAACATCGTTCTCAATGCCGACCACCCGCTGGTGAAGAAAGTGATGGCCGACAGTGAAGCTGCCACAGCAGAAGCCCTGAAGCCCATTAACGCAGAACTGAAAGGACTGGAAGCCCGCCTTGCTGTCATTAAGCAGCAGCAAGATAAGAAGAAATGGGACGAGATAACTCAGGAAGAGAAAGACCAGAAAGCAGAGGCCGAGAATGCCGTACAGGCAGAGAAAGACAAGAAGCAGCAGGTAATAGGCGACTATGCCAAGGGCAACGACATTGTCCACCAGCTCATTGACCTCGCCCTGCTTCAGAACGGAATGCTTCGTGGTGAAGCCCTCGACCGTTTCCTCAAACGGAGCGTCGACCTGATCAAATAGGAATCTTACATCATCTCCCTGAGACGATGACGATAGGCCTTGCGCAACCGGCGCAGGGCCTTTTTGCGTAGCTGCCTTACACGTTCACGCTTTACACCCAGATCCTCAGCGATTTCTGCCATTGTCTCATGTTCCTGACCAATGCCATAAAAGCTGTTGACTATCTGACGTTCACGCTCAGAAAGGCAATCAAGGGCAAAAATAACAGCCTCCTCAATTGCAGCAGAGTGAACACGGGCATCGGAATCTGGCAAATCTTTATTGACAAGGACAGACAGCAGACTCACTCCTGCACGATGCCCCAAAGGAGCATCAAGCGAAGCCTCGTGTACATCACTCTTTCGGCTGACCAGCACAGCGGAATCCTCCGAAGATGCTGGCAACACCTTCTCTATCTGCTGACGGATATACACCACGGCAAAGTTGACAAAGCGCACGCCACGGGTGGCATCAAACTTCGCGGCAGCCTTCATCAGCCCGATGTTACCCTCGCTTACCAAATCATCAAGTTCTACCCCTCGTCCACGATACTGCTGAGCTATCTTCACCACAAAACGCAGGTTGGCCTCTACCAACTTGTTCAGCGCCTTTTGATCACCCTGCCTGATACGTTCTGATAGTTCACGCTCCTGCTCATTGGTCAACAGTTCGCTGCGACCTATCTCGTCAAGATACTTATTTAAACTGCTGTCTTCCATCTTAAAAAATGTTTTAGGTTGCAAAGATAAAAAATAATTATGAACCACAGGAGGAGAACACTATTAAAAAATGAAAATTGTGAGCAATTATCAAAGAAGTATTATAATCTTTTTTATATCTTTGCACCCGTTATGAAAAAAATGACAGTTATTTTCCTACTGCTTGCCACCATAGCAAGCTATGGAGCCCGACCCAAGATAGCAGTGGTGTTCGGTGGAGGAGGTGCCAAGGGTGCTGCCGAGGTGGGAGCGCTGAAAGTCATCGAGCGTGCGGGTATTCCCGTAGACCTAGTGGTGGGAACAAGCATCGGCTCTATTGTTGGAGGGCTATACGCCTGTGGCTATACATCAGCACAGCTCGACACGATGTTCCGCAACCAAGAGTGGCTTTCCCTGCTTACTGACCGCAACCAGGAGTATGCCACTCAGCCCTATACCGTGAAGAACGGAGTAACTTATATCTTCGGTTTTCCCGTCTTGGACAAGGACAGCAAGGGCTTTGGAGTGATGAAGGGAGAACGCATCGAACAGATGCTCGATTCCATGTCAGGGTTTCGGGGGAACATCAGTTTCGACAAGCTGAAGATTCCCTTCCGATGCGTAGCCGTAGACTTTATGACCACCTCGGAATGTATCTTGGCAAAGGGCAGTCTGGCGAAAGCCATACGGGCCTCCATGGCTATACCCGGCATTTTCAAACCCGTGGACTGGGATGGCGCCAAACTTGTGGATGGCGGTATGATGAACAACCTGCCCACCGACGTTGCCAAGAACCTTGGAGCAGAATACATCATCGCCATAGACCTGCAACAGAGCGAGGCTAATGAACGAAACTACTCGCTCAAGGAACAATGGGGCATCGGTGGTCTGCTCGACTGGGTGGTGTCACGACCCGATGTCAAGAAATACAAACAAAACGTCAATCTAGCCACCGTCTACATTCACCCTCCCCTGCCCGATTACGATGCCTCCAGTTTCGGCAACAAAAATAGTGAACGCATGATGCTCATTGGAGAACAAGAGGCCATGAAACATTGGCAAGAGCTCATGGCGTTAAAAGAGAAGCTTCTGAATCAATAGTAAACAGGTACTGATGTCAAAAAGAATCCCCACCATTACTGATGGGGATTCTTTTCATCCATTCCTATGGTCTAAGTGAACCGGAACTTGACCTTCAGTCGAGATTCCTCTCGTTCGGAAATGTAAACAAGCTTACATTTCGCTCAACTTAACCGGAACTTGACCTTCGGTCGAGAATCCTCTCGTTCGGAAATCTAAACAAGCTTACATTTCGCTCACTTAACCGGAACTTGACCTTCGGTCGAGATTCCTCTCGTTCGGAAATCTAAACAAGCTTACATTTCGCTCACTGAACCGGAATCTTGTCTATACGCTTCTGGTGGCGACCACCCTCGAACTCAGTGGAGAAGTACTCATCCATGATCTTGCGGGCCATATCCTCATCGATGAAACGGCCAGGCATCACCAGCACGTTAGCATTATTGTGCTGGCGGATGAGATGGGCAATCTCAGGAATCCAGCAGAGACCGGCTCGGATCGACTGATGCTTGTTGAGCGTCATGTTGATACCTTCGCCCGATCCGCAGATGGCTATGCCAGGGAAAACTTCGCCAGCCTCAATACCACGGGCCAATGCATGGCCGAAGTCGCTATAGTCGCATGAGTCCTCGGTATAAGTACCATAGTCTTTATAGGAGTAACCTTTTTCATCGAGGTACTTCTTCACGAACTGTTTCAAAGCAAAGCCAGCGTGGTCGCTGGCTATGCCTACTGTCTTGACTTCCATAATGATCAATTATCTATTAAGCCAACAGCTTCTTCACCTGCTCGTAGACGTTCTGACCGGTGAAGCCGAGTTTTTCGTCAAGCACCTTGTAAGGAGCAGAGAAACCGAAGCTCTCCAGACCCCATACGCAACCGTCTGCACCTACCAGGCCTTCAAGGTTCACGGGAAGACCAGCGGTCAGACCGAACTTCTTCTTGCCTGCGGGCAGCACACTCTGCTGATACTCCTTCGGCTGGCTGCGGAACAGTCCCTCGGAAGGAACGCTGACAACACGCAGTTTCACGCCATCCTCGCGGAGCAGCTTGGCACCGGCCTCAAGGGTAGATACCTCTGAGCCAGAAGCAAGTAAGATAACATCATAGTCCTCATCACTACCGGCAACCACATAAGCGCCCTTGGTAGCCTGAGTATAGTCATTGCCCTCGGGCAGCATCTCAATGTTCTGACGAGAGAAGATGAGAGCGGTCGGGGTATCGACATTCTCCATAGCCATGCGCCAGCAGACAGTGGTCTCCTCAGCATCGGCAGGACGGACAACGAGAACAGAGTTCTTGCCGTGGTGGTTCTTCAGTTTCTCCATCAGGCGGATCTGTGCCTCCTGCTCTACAGGCTCATGGGTAGGACCATCCTCACCAACACGGAAGGCATCATGGGTCCAGATGAACTTCACGGGCAGCTCCATCAGGGCGGCCATACGTACGGCAGGCTTCATATAGTCTGAGAATACAAAGAAGGTACCGCAGGCGGGGATGACACCACCGTGCAGAGCCATACCAATACAACAGCAAGCCATGGTGAGCTCAGCCACACCAGCCTCGAAGAAGGCACCAGAGAAATCACCCTTCACAATATCGTGGGTCTTCTTCAGGAAGCCGTTGGTATTATCAGAGTTAGACAGGTCGGCAGAAGCACAGATCATATTGGGCACCTGCTCGGCGAGCTGACCTAGAACGGCAGCAGAGGCGCTACGGGTAGCGCTGCCAGCCTTCTGCTCCACCTTGCTCCAGTCAATCACAGGAGCCTTGCCGCTGAACCACTCTTCCAGCTGCTTAGCCTTCTCAGGATTGGCCTTGGCCCATTCTGCCTTGGCAGCATAACGCTCTGCGCAGATCTTCTTCAGCTCCTCTGCACGCTTGGCATAGAGTTCCTGCACTTCGGGGAAGATCTGGAATGGATTCTCAGGATCAGCACCCAGGTTCTTCATGGTGTTGATATAAGCATCGCCACCGAGAGGAGCACCATGAGTAGCACAGTTGCTCTCGTAAGAAGAACCATCAGCCTTACGGGCACCCTTACCCATCACACAGTGGCCGATAATCAGACTCGGGCGTTCCTTCTCGGCCTGAGCCTTCTTGATGGCCTCACGGATCTGGTCCACGTCGTTACCATCAATCTTCTGGACATACCATCCCCAAGACTCATATTTCTTGGCGGTGTCCTCACAAGTCACCACCTCTGTCTTGGTGGAAAGCTGTATATCATTGGCATCGTAGAACATGATGAGGTTGTCAAGTCCGAGGTTACCTGCAATACGGCCAGCACCCTGAGAAATCTCCTCCTGCACACCACCGTCAGAGATATAGGCATAGATGGTCTGATTCATCACATCGCCCAGACGAGCTTTCAGGAACTTGGCTGCAATGGCAGCACCGACAGCAAAGGTGTGACCCTGTCCGAGAGGACCAGAAGTATTCTCGATGCCACGCTCTATCTCACGCTCGGGGTGGCCGGGAGTGACAGAGCCCCATTGGCGCAGGTTCTTCAAATCCTCTAAGGTATACTTACCGATAAGGGCAAGCTGGCTGTAGAGCATCGGAGCCATGTGGCCAGGATCGAGGAAGAAACGGTCACGACCCTCCCATGCGGGATTTTCGGGATCATAGACCAAGAACTCTGAGTACAAGGTGTTGATAAAATCTGCACCCCCCATGGCGCCACCGGGGTGTCCCGACTTTGCCTTTTCAACCATTGAAGCAGCAAGGATACGGATGTTGTCCGCTGCCATGTTCATAACTTTGTTGTCGTTCATAATAAGTTTTGATTTGATAATTAAATGCAATTTGTTTGCAAAGATACGAAATTATTTTGATAATCGCAAAAAAAACCGTAATTTTGCAGACAAAACAAGTTAAACACTACTAAAACGACTACAATGAAAAGACTGATTACCCTGTTTATCGCATCCGTGACGCTCCTTGGAGCCAACGCTCAGACCACTGCTGACGATGTACTCAGCACCACCCGTAAAGTCAACGACTACTTCATGGCCAAGTACGCTGACCCCACCATTCCCACCAACGTAAAACGTATTCGGCCCAGTTCTCTTTGGACACGCGCCGTATATTACGAGGGGCTTATGGCCCTGCAGCAGACTGACCCTCAGCAGCGCTATGTGGACTACGCCATGAAGTGGGCAGACTTCCACCAATGGACACCCCGGAACGGTATTGCCACTTGCGATGCTGACGACCAATGTTGCGAACAGACCTATATAGAACTGATCCCCTACGCCACAAAAAGTAAGGACGAACTGCTGAAGCCTACTATCCAGAATCTGGCCCACCAGATGAAAACGCCTAACGACAAGAAGGCAGACGGTGCCCTCTATGGATGGTGGACATGGATTGATGCCATTCAGATGGCCATGCCCGTCTATTTCCAGATGGCCCAGCTCACAGGCGAGCGCAGCTACATCGACCATGCCATGAAGATGTACACATGGAGCCGTGACACCCTTGCCGGAGGACTCTTCAACACCAAGGAAGGCCTTTGGTGGCGTGATGCAGACTACGTGGCCCCCTACAAGGAGCCTGACGGTCAGAACTGCTACTGGAGCCGTGGCAATGGTTGGGTGTATGCTGCTTTGGTACGCTGCATGAACACCTTGCCCAAGAACGACAAGGTATATAAGAAACTCAAGAAAGACTTCCTTCTGATGAGCAATGCACTACTCAAGTGTCAGCGCAGCGACGGTTTTTGGAATCCCAGCCTCACCAGCACCAACTACGCCATGAAAGAGACATCGGGCACAGCGCTCTTTCTATATGGTATGGCTTGGGGCATACAGCAGGGTTACCTGAAATCCAAAGTCTTCCGTCCTGCTTGCGACCGTGCCTGGGATGCCATGGTCAGGGATGCTGTTCATCGCGACGGATTCCTCGGTTGGATGCAGGGTACGGGCAAAGACCCCTGTGCCGGACAGCCCCTCAGCTATGACAAAGTACCTGACTTCGAGGACTATGGCACCGGCTGTTTCCTGCTTGGGGCTACCGAATACTATAAGCTCTTGAAAAATTAAAAAAACATAAAAAACAGCACCAATAATATGATATCCGTGCTAAATTGATTATTTTTGCCGCAAAGTAACAAATGATTAAACAAGAAATGAAGAAAATTCTATTAATGACCCTGCTGCTCATTTGCGGCATGACCATGGCCTCAGCTCAGAAAGAGGCAGAAATCAAGTTTGACAAGTTGACCCACGACTTTGGAACTTTCTCAGACAAAGAACCCGTGGTGAATTGTACCTTTACTTATACGAATGTAGGCGAGAAGCCGCTGGTAATTAACCAGGCTGTTGCTTCCTGCGGATGCACTGTTCCAGAATATACCAAGGCTCCCGTTCAGCCAGGCGAGAAGGGCACCATCAAGGTAACCTACAATGGGACAGGCAAATTCCCCGGCCACTTCAAGAAGTCCATCACCATCCGCACGAACGGCGCAGTTGAAATGACCCGCCTTTATATAGAAGGTACAATGGAAGAGACAAAACAATAATACAAATTGTTAAGTAAAATGACCCCCGGAAGTTATCTTGTTAAACTTCCGGGGGTTATTATAGACGTATATTTCTTTAATCGGCTACTGTATATCCTTGCATTCCTTACCTTTAAAATAAACACAAAAATACAAAAAAACTGAGAATACGTTCTTGTTTGTTTTTTTTTTATTAACTTTGTGGCCAAGATGAAGATAAAAAGATGCTTTCACAGAACGAGATCACGTATTTACAGATAATTAATCCTTATTTATGAAGCAAAAAGTCAAAATCGTATATTGTACCCCGTCGATCTATATTGCCGGTGGTATTGAGCGTGTTTTAACCACCAAGGTCAATTACCTTGCGAATCAGACAGACAAATACGAGATTACCATCATTCTGACTGATGGCTATGGCAATGAGCCGTTCTATCCACTATCGGATAAGGTCAACATCATTAATCTTAATATCGGTTTTGAAGAACTCTGGGGAATGTCGTTTGCAAAGAAGGTCTTTGCTTACCTCAAAAAACAACGACGGTTCAAGCGAATGCTTAAACAGGAGCTGATGAGCCTAAGGCCAGACATCTGCGTAAGTACTCTACGAAGGGAGATCAATTTCATCTGTGATATTCCCGATGGAAGTAAAAAAATTGGTGAACTCCATGTCAATAGGCAAAACTATCGTAATTTTGAGAGTAACGACACCAACATCGCAAAACATATCTTTTCAAAATGGTGGATGCACAGGCTTGTCCGTCAGCTTAAGCGGCTCGACAAGTTTGTTGTCCTAACAGAACAGGATAAACAGTCATGGACTGAACTACGCAATGTCTGTGTCATTCCCAACCCACTTCCATCAATACCGCAGACTACAAGCCAGCTTAACAACAAAAGAGTTATCGCTGTTGGAAGATACACTTATCAAAAAGGCTTTGACTTGCTACTTCAAGCGTGGAATATAGTAGAAAAGGAATGCCCAGACTGGCAACTAGCAATATTCGGCCCTGGTGACAAGACATCCTATATCAAACAGATGCATGACATGAAGATCGACGAAGCGCGCTGTGTGTTGCACGATGCCGTTGAAAACATTGGAACAGAATATAACGATAGTTCAATATTTGTTTTCAGTTCACGGTTTGAAGGTTTCGGCATGGTGCTTTTAGAAGCCATGTCTCATGGTCTTGCCTCTATTTCCTTCGACTGCCCCTGCGGACCAAAAGACATTGTTGACAACGGCAAAGATGGAATTCTGGTCGAGAACGGCAATGTTCAACAACTGGCAGAAGGCATCATCCACCTGATACAAGACAAGGAGAAATGTGTCTCTTTGGCTCACGCTGCCATAGAAAAAGCCCGCCAATACGACATCAGCATCATTGGTATGCAGTGGGAACGGTTGTTTACGAGCGTTCTTTCCGTTCAAAAATAATACAAGCAATTTATGCAATTATTATTTAGATATAATGTTATAGATATTGCGAAATTATTCATGGCATTCCTTGTCATTGGAATACATGTAGGGACACTATTTGGAACAGAGTATCCACAAGTAATAGAATTTGTTTTAGAGTCTGCAGTTCCCTTCTTTTTTATTTGCTCAGGCTTCTTCATCCATAATAAAATAATTAATAAAGGAAACAAATATACTATTCTGAAAAATAGTTGCAGAAGATATCTTAAACTTTACATTCTATGGCAAATTGTGTACTTTCCGCTTGCATTAAAATATCTATGGGTTAACGGGCATTCTTTTGAAGAAAATCTGTTGTATTGCCTACGAATGTTTCTGTTTGTTGGAGAGATTATCTTTTCATGGCCTCTTTGGTATCTTCATGCTTTGATTGTGTCCATTATCTTCATCTTCATTCTACAGAAATGCAGAATACCCTTAATCTATATTTGGGTTCTTAGTGTTATCATGATGCTGATTGGCTATTTCATTAATTATTTCTATTCATCAACAAATTGTAACAATACATTATCAGCTATCTGTCAAAATGTTGTATATGTTCTAGGATCAACAGACAGGAACGGTCCCTTTCGAGGATTTGCATTAGTCACGACAGGAATGATCATTAGACAATACAATCAATATCTCAAGCACGAATATGCTTTAGGGGTAATATGTATTGCAATTTCATGGTTATTATTCTACTATTCTCTCCCCTTTCATCTGCTTTTCTGTGGTGGTGGTATTTTTGTCATAGCCGTCTCAATCAAGATTAATGATCATCCTTTCTTTACTTCATCTCGCGTACACAGTACATTTATCTATTTTATTCATATGTATTTTGTGGTTGCTACTCACGCACTTTTTAAATCTTTCGTGACTAACTACACTTATGTATATATCATTTGGCTGTTCATATTCATTTGTTGCTGGATTACATCAGGGCTGTTCAACTGGCTAAGAAGAAAGAAGAATTGCTATTGGCTCAATCATTTGGTCAGCTAATGGTATGTGACATTGGGGGGGGGTGATAAAAAGTAGACCCTGTGAAGTTTTGTTCAAAATATAACAACATCCTGATTGTCGGGATCTCATTCATCAAGAAATTTACATTGAACGCCTTCCAAGAGGTAACCCAGATTACATTCTACATCAAGTTGCACGAGCAGAAATGGGTACATCATATAGAACACCTATTTCCTATACTCAACAATTACACTCATATTTAGGGCGTGTAATAATAACAGTCATCGTTTCATTGAAAGCCTGACAAGAATAAAATTAATAGGGACACAAACCATAAAAACAGGAACAATGGCCCATCTTCTATCCATCCCTAACCCAATAAAGAAATTCAAGAACAGAAATTGCAAAGTGAAATTCACACAGTGACTGACAATAAATCCGACACCATTTTTTGTATTACTAGAAACCTTGAAAGTAAAGCGCAGTGTTAACAAATAATTAAAAGACAAACTTACCAAATAGCTAACAGGTAGGGCTATGTTATGACCGCAAAAATCAATAAGGAGATAATAACAAGCAAATTGAATTGCTACTGCAACTACTCCAACCATACAAAATCTCATGACCTCTTGAACCTTAGTATTCATTGTATTGCTCTTTAGGTTATAAGATGTCCCTCATCGGCGAAACTTAACATTTCCCGATCGCCTTTACTGTCTCCATAAGCAATGAGCCAATAAGAATGCCTGTCTGATTCTATTTCAAGAAGGCGGTTGACTTTCTCTTGCCCATAGCAGTTTTTCGTGCGGAATCGACCTGTTAGCTTCAGACTGTCAGTCACCTCTACATCTGTGCATAAGACATGAGTTATTCCCTGAGCAAAACACCAAGGACTTACCCACTCAGTTATACTGGCACTGATGACATATACTTTATCTCCATCCTGTAAATGTTTTTTTAGGAGTAATAATTGTGGATGGTTTACGAACAGGTCAATTTCCTTTGAGAAGTTTCTTCCTATAAGCCTGAATTCATCATAAGACATACCCTTGAAGAAATAGCTGAATAACCTTTGCTTGGCTTTATAGTTAGGATAGAATTTCAACAAATAGGCAATAATAAATGGAGAGTTTCGTATGATTCCACACAACAATGCGTATTTCCCTTTGGCAAATCTGATGAATTCAAAGAGGGTGTCTTTTCTGGTCAGTGTGCCATCAAAGTCAAAGACAACCACTCGTTCTTTTTCTTGACCTCTATACATAGATGATAATGATAAAAGATACTATCCACCCAAGAATGCAAAGATGTAGGAAAGAGTCTTTGATGAGCAGATTGGTAGGACTTTTACTCCGTTTATAAACAATCATATTCTGAACATATCGAAGCAAACCAGCCAATACCCAAACAGATGTTAGGTACAAATACTGACTCCCTGTGCGTTCTATTACTGTTTCAGAAAGTGTATACATAATATAGCAAACAGATGTAATAGCTGCAATGATGGAGGTGGATGTCGTAATAAATTCCTTGTTATATGTGGTAATGCTCTTACGTGGTCTATTGCCTGTTGCTTCGAATATACTACAGTCATCATATCTTTTTGTAAGAGCAAGAAATAAAGCAAGAAGAAATGTCAGAAGTACTATCCATTGGGAAATCCATATTCCAGTCACTTGCCCTCCAATTAAGACTCTTAATACAAACCCTATGGCAATACAGAAGATATCAATAATACCATATTGCTTCAGTTTGAAACTATAGGCTATGTTCATCAACCAATATACAAGCAGAATGCTAATCAAAGGAAGTGCATTTGTGCCGGGAACAATAAAAACAAGAGCAACAGCCATTATTGCTAAAAGTATAGCAAAAAAAGATGCTTGCATGCGGGAAATGTTACCGGATGCTATCGGCCGTTTACGTTTCTCCGGATGCAATCTGTCTGCCTCAGCATCATGTATGTCATTGATGCAATAAATACTGCTAGAGATGAAACAGAAAGCCAGAAACACAAAACATGTCGGGATAAGATAATCTATCTTTAGAATATTGTTGCTGAAAAATAATGGTGCAAAGACAAAAAGATTCTTGAGCCATTGGTGTGGACGGAGTAGTTGTATGTAGTATCTCATATGAGTGTTGTTTAATGGCTACAAAATTACTATTTTTTTTTAGAATACGATTGTTTTTCATTATTTATTCTCTTAATTCTGATATTTTTTGCTTTTTTTCGAAATAATGACTACCTTTGCAAAAAAAATAGAAGGCATTAAAATGAAAGGTTTCGTTTTCAATTTACGGAAGAATTATCTGTTCTTAATTCTCTTTATGTTTCCTTTACTGAATATGCTTTATATGCATTATCAGTTCTTTTTCTCTATTGGGATTGATTTCTATTTTTCCAAGACATCAATTTTAGACAATTTCTTTGCTGTTCTTTTAGATGTTACGGCAGTATTTCTCTTATCTCTTCTTTTATCCTGGGGTCGAGTAAAGACAAGTCTTACAGTTACTTTCTTCATTACCCTAATTCTTTCTTTTTCAAATATTATTTATTCTCGCTTTTTTGGTCAATATCTTTCTTTTTCTGCCATTGGACAAGCCGGAAATATAAATGATAATGTTGTAATACAAAGCATATTATCAGAAATTAAAGCATATGACCTAGTTCATGTTCTATTACTAATACTCTTTGTTTTAATTCTTATCCTTTACAGAAATAAAAGAATACATACCAATGTATCTTTATACATTTTGGGTGTAATTTGGACTCTTGTTTTGACATTATTGGTGGTTAGTCATTCAATTTATTTAGTGAGTGGATCATATGAAAGGGCAATACAAACAATTATCCCTTCTTACTCTGGAAATTCGGAGCATCCTAATTGGAAAAGTGTATATCCAAATTGGGCTACTTTTCATGAAGGATTATTGAGATCGATTGTGCTTGATCACATCTTTAGTGGTGGAAAAGTAACTGAATTGGGTACAACAGAAATGAAGGCAATTGAAGAAGAGTATATGAACCATGAAAAGAGAGTAACTGGAAAGACTCTTGATAACGGTATTCAAAATGTCATTTTTATCATCGTTGAGTCCTATTTGTCTGTATTAACCGATTTGAAAATTGATGGGAAGGAGATAACCCCTTATTTAAATCAATTAAAGCGAGACTCGAATGTGTATTATAATGGTCATGTTCGGCCTAATGCGACTATTGGAAGATCATCTGATGGACAATTAATTTACATGACGGGATTACTTCCTCTACGTACTGAAGTAACTGTAGGTATAGCCAAAAATGACCGTTTTGTAGGCCTTCCTTATCTTTTACACAAACATGGATTGGTAAACTATTCTCAGATATTAATTCCAACAAATGCCTCGCTGTGGGAACAGAACGCAATGAATGAAGTATACCATATTAGAACTATGTATTCGAGAAATGATTATAGCAAGAATCTAACAGGAGATGATCTTACAGATGAAGAGATTTTTGATTTTGCAAAAATACTGGATGCTAGGATGCCGTCAAACAGCTTTAGCCTTATATTGACATTGTCAATGCATGAGCCTTTCGACGAATGCGTGGAACATGGTTTTCACCTTAATAACTGTTCTTTGCCAAATCGTTATAGAAACTATTTAATTACAAGTCACTATTTTGATGAGCAAATTGGCAAGTATATTGAGCATTTAAAGGCAGATGGCTTATATGAAAAGAGTTTGATAGTGATAGCAGCAGACCATGAGCCTCATTTGAAAAATATGGATATAGAAGGAGAAGTTAGTGATGAATTACCCTTATTTATTGTTAACGGTGGATTTGACAAGAATCGAGCGTGGTCGGGTGATTGTAACCAATTAGATGTTTACACGACATTATTAGATATTATCGGTGTTGAAAGTGAATGGCGTGGTCTAGGTCACACCTTATTAAATCCTAATTATTCGAACTCTGTTTCAGATAAAACCTGGCAATTGTCCGAATGGATTATAAACGGTGATTACTTTCGAAAGAAAAAACAGTAAACTAAATATTAATGGTACGTAAAACTATCAAAGAGAGTACAAAAGGATTAGGCTTAGCAGTCAAATCACTTTATGCAGATATGATTCCAAGTAATCGCTTGGAGTCTACAATATTTTTTTCAACACTTATTTGGTTCCTCCTATTTTCACTCCTTTTTTCCTTTTATGTTGACTTGAGTGAGGATCAAGTAGAGTTAATGGGTTATGACACTTTTTTTTATATCGGAGGAGACTATCCCAAACTACATCTATCCAAACTATTGTCTTGGAATCTCCGTCATCCTTGTTTCGTAATTTTTAATCTTCCAAGTTTAATTATTGATGCATTATTGTTTTATAAATTGCATGTCTTTGTGTTTTCATTCATATCGTGTATCATTTCATCACTTAGCAATCTTATGATTTTCAAGATATGCCGTGAAATCGGGGCAGACAAATGGGCTACTATAACTGCAATAATCTTGTTCCCGACATTTGCCCATGTTATACTGTTATCAGGGCAACCAGAGACCTTTGTATTTACAATGTTTTTTATGGTACTGTTGATTCTTTCAGCAGTTCTTAGACACTCGAATTATTATACCGATAGCATCCTTTTCCTATTCCTAACAGGTACAACTCTTACAAATTGTGTAAAATTTCTATTTGTAAAGATTTGGGAGGAAAACGGTAATATTTACAATGCTATAAAACGGACTACACGTTCATCTTGGTTATTTTGTATAATGTTTTTGTTGACTGCTGCAGGATTAGTTTATCGGATTGTTTATAAGCACATTCCCCTCAATGATGCTATATTCAATGATACCTTGAAGTTTGTTCACGAATTACCAAACAAATTTTACTTGGCTTGGTGCCATTTCCTTTCCGAGCCAATACTCTTCCACTCAACCAACTTGATTGTCTACACCAAAGATGCAACTGTTCTCCCTCCATATCCATCAATTTTGATGGATATGGTCATTGCCTTTATTTACATATTATCCATATATGGATTAGTACGCAATATCCGTTCTTTAGTTGGGAAGATATGTTTGAGCTGTATGTTATTTGACCTTTTTATGCATTTTGTTGTCGGTTATGGCCTAAATGAATTACAACTCTTTTGTGAGCATTGGATTTTCTTTGTTCCTATTACTCTTTCTCTCGCTGTCAGCAGTCTGAAAAACAGCCTGTTACGTGGGTCTGTTATTGGATTCCTCCTTCTTGTTGCAGTCTTTTTTTCCTTATACAATGGTTATTGCTATATTCACAGCATGTAGTAGAAATAGAAATTACAAATCAGGATTCTGGACAATTTTTTGGACAATATGAAGGACCTGGATTCTGTACTTTATTACAGATGCGATTACTAAGGTTATAGCTATATACGACAACAGACCTATGAATGGCGATGCAGGTTTAATACCATACTCTCCCAAATATAATTCCCTGATTATAGGATGAACAACAAAAATAATATTGGAAACGCCACCAATCCAACCTACAGCTTTTCCCACAACCCCTTTTGACAACCTTGACAAGCTGATTCCAAATACTAATACAGCGATAGACGTAAAAAGCCATGTATAGAAATGTAATTCTGAGACAATAAGTATGGGTAATGATACAAGCATTAGAAGGCCATATGTGCCTGTACGAGAAGAAGACTCGTAACTCTTTGCTTTCAGATTTGATCTGCCCGCAAGTATACCAAGAGAAAATGGTATACTTGCACCAAACAGATTGAGTTTCATCCACAATATCATTTTTCCCTGTCCTTCAAATACTCCAAATGCCATAATGCTTATGAAACATAATAGAAAAAGAGGAAGATTCCCCTTTTTGTGAAGAAGGAATATATATATAACATATAGTTCCATTGTCAACATGAAATACCAATAAGGACCAGGTTCTACGGGGAAATAACCAAATGGAATCAGATTGATGGTATATGTGAGCATTGCAGCTAGTCGAAGCCCAAAATAGTCATTCATCGTGAATGTATCAGAAATCGCCCAACAATACAGGTAATATGCCATTAGTCCCAAAAGCATCATAGTGGTCAACTTCTTATAATGGCTGAGAATGAATCTTTTGATGTTGATTTTCCCCCTATTACATATTTCATATTTCATCGCTAGTCCATAACCACTAAGAAACACGAAGATGGGAACACCATAATGCCCCCAGAAAGAGAAGATATTGATAAATAGAGAATCTGCAAAATGATGAAAGAAATATTGAGTATGGTCGAATACCCATACAAATTCATTTTCTGTTGAAGCAAGAGGAAGCTTGTGGCAATAGTTATGAAGGACGATGGCAATGATGGCCCATCCTCTCATGATACGACATTCTTCTTTTGTTAAGTTATTGAAATAACCAAAAAAGCATCTGGACATTTCTATCATTTTTTTGAGGTTCTTAGTCTGATATATGGCAAAATAGCAAAAAAGACTAGATGTCAAGAGAATGATTGGAATAGGTCTATCCACTTTTTCATAATCTTGTCTTGCGAGAACTGTTTTGCTTTAGCAATTGCATTCTGACCATACTCCTTCCTTATAGAAGGGTTCTCTATCAAATAGCAGAATGCTTCGGCAAACTTTTCAACATTTTCTTTCTCAACAAGTATACCATCCTCCTTATCTGAGATGATGGCTAAAGGACCACACGGGCTGGCAAAAGAAACTGCAGGAACGCCTGTAGACATAGCTTCAGCTAGTACCAAGCCAAATCCTTCAAAACGAGAACTAAAAGCGAAAATAGAGCTTTCACGGTATTTCTCATAAATATTGCTGGTTGCAGGGTTACAATTTACCACCTCTGCAATGCCAAGTTCTTGTGCCTGACGTACGTAATTATCTCGTTCACCACTGCCAAAGATATTGAGAGTCCAGTCTGGATGTTTGTCATACACCTTCTTCCATGCCTGCAGCAATAAGTCGAAGCCCTTCACCCATGTATAACGCCCCACAGCAATCACCTGTTTGTTTTCACAAGTAGAGTGGAAGTCGGGAAAATAAGAAAGGAAATTAGGAATCACGATCTTGTTTGTCAACTCTGGCCAGTTTTGGAAATCCTCATCAGACAGAACCACAAACTTGTCTAAACGTTTGAGCTGTTTAATCAGGCTATCCATCCATTTCCTTGCAATAAAACAATTCACAGAATCTGGAAGCCATTTTTTGCTGAAATCACGATAGTTAAAGCGATTGAAGTGAATCTCACCAATCTTCTTGCTCCCATCTTGGATATCATTGATGAAATTGATTTCTCTCCTTACTGTGGACACTGTAATATCTGGACGTACCTCCATCAGATAGTCTGTAAACATCTTCCTGTATTTACGCAATTTTATCCTATAGAAGAATACCTTCTTATATAGAGGCATGATATCTAGCTCATCGAAGTTGATGTCAAAGTTTACCCATTTCACCTTGGGATTCACCTTGTAAAACCATTCTTGCCCTGCCTTTTCTGTGAGGATCATATAGAGTTCATAATCAGTATGCTCAGCCAAGTAGTTGATCTTACTACTCAACACAGAACTCATCCCATTTGGAGTAAGAAGTCCTCCGACAACATAGACAATTCTCATGATCGCTTACTTACGTTTTATCAGATTAAACCACATGCCACATTTTGCGCAGGAAATGACAAAGTTTAGGCTTCCTAAACCCTAAGGCATCAACGACAATCACATCCTTATACATATTAAAGGTATGGAAACCTAAATCATAGTCAGGGTGTGGTGAATAAATTCGCTTAATTTCCTGAACATCCCATTTTCCATTCTCAAAAGAAACTTCCTGAATAGATACTGCATCACCGTATGATTGAATGCAAACTTGAGCGGGTCGATAAATCTTATCTTGATATTTGAAGAAATCCCCTGCCATACGTGACAGATTCTCTCCAAAATGGTAATACTCCTTGGCTGTATATTCTTGTTTAGTTTCATCCCAAGCATAAATCCCCAATTCTTTTCCATTGGCATCAGGAAGACTCGTTGAGAACATCAACGGTTCATTGAAATAGTCACAAATCACGCTGTCTGTCAGCGGCAGATGTGCCATTATCCGCTGCGCAATCAACCCTTCTGTTTCAGAATTGTATCTATACTCTATCCACTTGCCCGTCGCACTATTCTCGGGATAGACATAGATACCATTGTCTTTACGGACTATCATGGGAAAACTCAGATGCGTTTCTGATTCCAATAACACTTTGATGTCTTTTAGTTCATAAGTCTTTTTATCGACAGTCAGTTTGGAGATTCGTCCACGCTGTATGGGGTCATACCATTCTTCCACAAGTACCAGTATTTCATTCTCAGTGACATCCAGAATAAAAGGGTCAGCAAACCATCGGTCTTTGTAGTTATGCTTGACCCAATTTACACGAATGGCATTACCTTCCATTACCGATTGTAAATCACCATCGATAAAGCCAATATTATATCTTTGTAAGAGAACGTAGTCTCTGATTTTACTTGTTAATTTCATTTCATTTGAACTAAAGCGATACAAAAATAAGAAATATTTAGTTGACATGCAAATTTTTTATTTAAAAACTTCGATAATTGAATATTTTCTGCTATTTTTGCAATCAAATTTCGAGTGAAGACTATGAAAGTATTCTATCTATATACCGCATTACTAACCAAAGGAGGTGCAGATCGTGTGTTGACCGAAAAGGCTAATTGGTTGGCAGAGCATGGTTACGAGGTAGGCATCATTACTGATACACAAATGGGGCGTCCCCCCGTATTCCCCCTATCCCCCAAGGTTAAATTGATTAACCTGGATATTGATTTCTCCAAAGAGTATGGACACAACCTTTTGATGAGAACCTACCTGTATTATCAGCTGATGAGTGAATACAAACGTAAGATGAAGGCAGTACTGAATACAGAGAAGCCCGATATTGTCATCACTACAATGGGGCGAGACTTGGACTTTCTGACAGACCTTTACAAAGATGGTATTATCATCGGCGAAGCGCATACCACCAAACACTTTCTCCGCAATTTCCACCTGCTTGAGCAACGAGGCTTCCCCTACAAGCAGATAGCATGGTATTGGCGAAGGAAAATGGACAGAAGCGTTCGAAAGTTAAAAGCAGTAGTACTCCTTACAAAGGAAGATGCCCAAAGTTGGGAGGGAATAACCCGAACCTATGTAATCCCTAATTCCCTACCATTCGAACCAACAGAAACCAGCAGTCTCCTGAACAAGCAAGCCATTGCTGTGGGGAGATACAACAATGCCAAAGGCTATGAATACTTAGTGGAAGCTTGGCAGATTGTTCATCAAAAATATCCTGACTGGACGATTCATATCTATGGTTCAGGAGAATTGAAGGAACAGGTAAAGTCACTGATTGAAAGCAACCATCTGCAGGATACCATGCTGATGCATGAACCAACTGACAATATTCGAGATAAATATTTAGAGAGTAGCATTTGTGTAGTCAGTTCAAGATATGAAGGATTCTCTATGGTCATCTTAGAATCGATGGCTTGTGGTGTTCCCGTTGTATCTTTCGACTGTCCTCATGGTCCAAGGAACATTATCCACAATGGCGAGGACAGTATTCTGGTGGAACACCTCAACACACAGGCTATGGCAGATAGCATCTGCGAACTAATAGAACAACCCGAGTTGCGGAAAGCGTTAGGAGTCAAAGCCCAAGAGAACATTAAACGTTTCTCCAGAGACCATGTCATGAAACAATGGACCACCCTGTTCAAAGAACTAAATCGCACACAATAGCAAGATGAACAGCTCTTCTTTTCAAAGATTGTCACAGTCGATAGAAGCCTTGAGGTTTCCGCTCATTCTGTTTATCATTTTCCTTCACTGCTATACCTCAACAAGTTATGTCGTAAGAGGACATGATTTGTATTTCCGTATCATCTATCCTCTTTCACTTTGGATTGGAGAGACGGGCGTTCCTGCCTACTTTTTTATATCGGGCCTTCTTTTGTTTTATAGCAGAAAGACATACGGACAGAAACTGAAAAGCAGAATAAAGACGCTGTTAATTCCATATTTATTCTTTAATAGTCTAATATTGTGTGCATATCTTGGGCTAATGATTTTGGGAAAACCTGCAGACATCCTCGGTAAAGATCTGGCAGATTATTCGTATTTAGACTATTTAAGAGCCTTTTGGGACAGGGGAGATTGGAACCAAGGCAACGGAGCTCCCTTACTCTGCCCATTTTGGTATATTCGTAACTTGATGGTTCTGGCTGTACTCTCTCCTATTCTTTATTATATTATAAGGTATACCAAATTGCTACTCCCCCTGATAGTTGGCATATTCTGGATTAATGCCCACCATAGTGCATATTTACTTCAAAGCCTGACCATGTTCTCCTTAGGAGCCTATTTCCCAATATGTGACAAAAGCCCAATTGAATTGTTTGAAAAGCACAAGGCATTCTTTATCTGTGCATTCTTTTTTTTAGCAACAATGGATTATCTTCATTTGTTTGTGGCAGTTCCATTTGCCTTATCTTTCCACAGATTATCATTAGTAGCCAACACACTATTTATGATTGGCTTTTTAGGTGGTTATTTGTATCGTCACAAAATATACTCTTCTTTTCTATCCAAATCTGCATTCTTTGTATTCTGCATTCACTATCCAATGACAACGGTTTTAAGACCCCTCTTCCAGAAACTCAGCAGCTCATCAGACATCATACTTACTATGCTCTATTTGGCATCAGTTATCTGTATCGCTTTGATTTGTATACTTGTTTACAAAGTGTTAAATAACATCATTCCTAAATTTGTAAATTTCGTTACTGGAAGCCGCGGATAGACTGGACATCATCGATGATATGTGAAGCGACACATGAGTCAAGAAGGGCATACCCTCTCTCATTCAAATGAATATGATCATCCAAGTACATATTTCTAGGATCTATGAATCCCTTGGGATTCCATTCAGAATCAGAGACAATCAGTACTTTGCCATCAAGACTTTCTTCACGAATCATTGATTGCAGATCTTGCTTGTACTTTTCAAAATCCCACATAGGAGCATCAGTCAACCAACTTGATATTTGGTGCCGCAAGTTAGCAATTGCTGTTTCTCGATGGTAGACAGCTTTATAGTCTACTAAAGGCATTTCTAAAACAATCGGTCTAATACCTGCAGACAGTAGGTTCCTGATAATAAGCCTATAATGATGACAGTAATTCTTTGTACCCATCTTTGCCACAGCATCATTTATACCAGCTGATATGATAGCATAGTCTGGCAACATATCTATGAGACTCTTTGTACCTGACGAGGATACAGAATCATACATATATGCATAAATAGCACTTGTCTTAGCTCCGACAGATCCATTTGACAGAACTTTCACAGGGCTGTTCAAACTATCCTCTAGAATAGTTTCCAGCTGATGGTCATACTTCGAATGGTATGCAGCCCAGCTGTCCCCTATAAAGATAACTCGTAGTGTATCATCGTTATGTTTCTTCGCATTATGCCTAATTACCACTTCCTCAGCAAAAGCATAATAATCAGCACATTCATAGCCAACAAACAACAAACACGCTCCTATGAATAGAGCAATGGAAAAGCTTATTATCTTTTTTCTTATTTTCATCTTCAATTCAATTGTAATACAAAAATAGCCTCGCTGTATGCTGTGTTCTTAAATAGGCAAGGCACATGCCATGTTAAGTTACAATATGCAAAAATAAGAAAAATGTAAATTATAAGATAGGTTTAGAAAAGATAATTATTATTGTTTAACTGTTTCCTGTACTTGCTCCATATTTTACATGGTTATTAGTTCTTGAAGGAGTAAATGCCTATAACATAGACACGGAGAAGACGAATTGTATGTTTTAGAATGGAACGTCTGACACATCCATGTATCCCAAAAAGCCTCTGAGACCCAGAGGAGTTGAAAGAATCACTACCCGCCGTGTTCTGTTCCAGCCTGAGCCCCCCATGCCATCGGTGTCTGCTACATAGGTGGCCTGAATGCTATTGAGACTCAATAAGGCATCAGATGTTAATCCTTGTTGTAATGGAATGGCTTTAGCTGATTTCGATGGTTCTAATTTAGATGGGATTCTGAATTCTTGACAGCCGGAAGCTGTCTCTAATTTGCGAGTTAACTCGATTGATTAATCGAGTTAACTCAAACGATCGATTGAGTTAACTCAGACGACTGATCGAGTTAACTCAAGTTTTTGGGGCTGTTATACCATTGAATTCTTACTCCGTAAAAGAAATTGACAAAAACTGTCTTCTGGCTTTTACTGATTTGACTAGACACTTCTTCTTTTCATAAGCTAAATCAATAGACAGATGTTTCTGAGTCGTACTGATTAGACAGACACAAAAAAAGCCGTGCTGGTTTTGTTAACACCCTTCAATTCTGGACACGCAGAACCAGGGCTAGCTCGTTCGGCTGGGCAAAGATACGACATAATTTTCATCTGTGCTGTCTTTTTTCGGATAAATTTTGTTTTTCCACATTTTTTCTGCTCGCCCTGCTCTAGATGTGCCACTGCAGGTATCTTATAACCGATGCTTTTGTGCGGGTGATTGTCACCTGGCGACTCCTAAAATCACTTAGTCCGTCTTTAGGGAACAGCCACCTTATGGCGGTGGCATAATTTCCTTTCTGAGGGCGGTCATGAGGTTGTGGAATTCTTGTTCTTGACGTTCCGGACAGCCATCATTACGGCTGATGATGGCGCGATAGATGGCTATCAACTGGGAAGATCTCAACTCGAAGCCCTCGGATAGTTTCCCGTTTTAGCTCCAGAAAAAGTACCATGAGGCATGCCGAACGTATCCTCCATGGTGCGACGCTGACGGTAGAGTGCTCGGTCGGCCTTCTTCAGCACGGCTATTGTCAGCGCATGGGCTGCTAACAGCGGGTATAAAAAACAAACTGTTTCTTCATCTTTGATGGTTCTTGACTATGAATGGTTAATAAAAACGTATTGTCCGCACTGTGGACAGAGTTTAGGCGTACTCTTGGAATCTTCGTTGTCGTTGAGATTCCCTACAATCAGCAACAAATGTATATCACTTTAGACGAAGAATTCAAAACAAATGAATCAAAAAAATCGCAACCATCTGATTCCAAACAACTTAAACCACCTTTCTGAACTAAGAAAGTGATAGGGTGATAGCAATATGTGCAAACTTTCCTATAAGAGATTATATTATTCTCAAGAATAACCCTCGCGCGTATAGACAAGTTTACTCCACAACCTCTCACTCTCTCACTCTGACTGCCATAACATACTAAATATCAATCAATTACAAAGAAATTTTAAAAACTCGTTATTGATGATGATTATTTCGCTTTCACACAGATTCCACAGTTAGCACGGATCTTTCGCCGAAAACTGGCCGCTCCGCTCAAAAGAGCCCATCCGTTCTATCAGTTGCCTCATCATCCAGTTCTTTACTAGTAATTAGTGAAAATAGCGTAATCAGTAGTCAGAAATTACAAATAGTGCCACTATTCAAGGTGGAAAGTGCCACTATTCAAGGTGGAAAGTGCCACTATTCTCTTCAAAGCGAAAGGAAGTGACTTCCTTTTTTTATACATGCCCATGATTAATACTAAAATATTCTTAATTTATTCATGACACAACAATTTATTACGATAATTATTATTATGTTTGCAAAACAAAAGTAATTATCTATCAATAATAGGAAGGTGAAAGAGGCTCATGCAGAAATCTTATACCGTCATGATCTAGACCTATTGAAAGGGCTGGCCATCATTGCCGTAGTCCTCTATCATGCAGGATGGTGCAAGAGTGGCTATCTGGGAGTAGACGTGTTTTTTGTGCTCAATGGGTATTTCGTTGTACCTCAAGTGATGAGGCAGATTGAGGCAAGTCAGTTCCATTATTTCAGGTTCCTTGAAAAGAAACTGTTCAGGCTACTTCCATTAGTCCTTCTCATTTGTGGTTTATCCTTGGCTGTCGGCTATTGTTGGATGTTGCCAGGTGATCTACGTTATCTCAGTGAAGAAGCGATGGCATCCTCTGTCTTTGCAGAGAACATCCTCCAGTCCATCACCACTCAGAACTACTGGGCCGCCATCTATCACAAGGTGTTGATGCATACATGGTTCTTGGGTGTGCTCTTACAGTTCTATGTGGTTTTTCCTCTGGTCATGATGCTTTTTCGACAACGAATGAAGACCATACTCTTCGTCCTCACTCTACTGTCTCTCATGCTCTATCTTCTACCCATCGACTCCATTGGCGATAAGTATTACCTCTTACAATACCGTTTTTTTGAAATTGCTGCAGGTGGAATCATTGCCATGAGAGCACATAAGGCTTCTTCCACTTTTTCCTATCTGTCGTTTATTCTCGTACTGCTGATGATTTTCTTTGGTGCTTTCACCATCGGAGAACGCGCTATGCCCTATAATCTGGTGGGAGGAACCAACACCATCCGCGAGAGTTTCCTGCCTCGTGAGCTGTTGGTGATACTGACGGTGTCCTTTACCTTATTATATATATATGCGAATAGCGGTGTGAGCCGTCTGTCAGTTTTCTCCCAACAATCAAAGATATTCGCTCCGTTGGGAAGGATGAGCCTAAGTCTGTTCCTCTGGCATCAACCGATGCTGGCTTTCTATCGTTATTTCTATGCAGACGTATTGTCTGCACAGGCGCTGCTGGCTGTGATTGTTCTCACCATCCTACTTTCACTGATTACCTATTCGCTGATAGAAAAGGGCATCCGTATCAACTGGAGGGCACGTCTCTGCTTATGCCTGTCATTTATTGCCGTCAACACTTTTGCCTTATGGATCTACCAGCAAGGTGGAGCAGTGAGAGATGTCCCAGAGCTCGACATCTGCAAAGGACACTCTGATCCGAAAGCCTTCGAACAATACACAGACCGCATCTATCAGTACGACCATGAGTTTTCATCTGACACCACAAAGCAAAAGGTTCTCGTCATAGGCAATAGTTTTGCACGTGATTTTGCCAACATCCTGCTTGAGACATCACAGAAAGACAGCATCCAGCTCTCCTATCACTATGGTATCGAAGACTGCCCGTCAAGTCGTATCCGCCAGTGCGATCGTATCTACTTCTTCGGATGGAAACACGAAGTGCCTACTTCGGTCTGGCAAAACCTCAAACAAGGTGCAGAGGTCTGGGGTATCGGAACGAAGAACCACGGCACCAGCAATGGCATCTTCTATAAGAATCGCCATCGTAATGACTATTTCGCCCAGCGAGTTAACATCCATAAGGATTATCACAAGGTCAATCGCCTACTCAAAAAAGAATGGCAAGATCAATATATTGACTTACTAAGTTTGACATTACAACCTGACAGCACCGTTCCCGTCTTTACGCCTGATCATCATTTCATCACCTACGACGGGATGCACCTCACCCCTGCTGGAACGCGCTATTATGCAAGACAGCTTCAGAAGATTTATAGAAATCATGCTCATTGACACTTTTTTAGTTAGACATTTTGTAGAACCAAAATAAAATGGTATTTTTGCAGAAAAATAGCAGATTATATGAAATACCCCATCGGCATACAGGATTTCAAGACCATCCGCACAGACGGCTATTTCTATGCAGACAAGACAGCTCTGATGTACAAGCTCGTCAAGGGCGGGCAATACTATTTCCTCAGCCGTCCACGCAGGTTCGGAAAGAGTCTTCTCGTCTCGATGTTGGAGTACTATTTCAAAGGCGAGAAAGACTTATTCAGAGGATTAGCCATTGATGAGTTGGAGAAAGACTGGAAAAGCCATCCCGTTCTCCATCTGGACTTGAATGCAGAGAAATATACTTCACCAGAAGCGCTGGTGTCAATACTTAGTTCGCAACTGAACAGATGGGAAAATGTATATGGTGCAATGCAGACAGAAACAACTCTGTCAGAGAGATTTAAAGGCGTCATCCAACGGGCCTACGAGAAAACGGGCAGTAAGGTTGTCATCCTTGTTGACGAATACGACAAGCCACTGCTTCAAGCTTTCGGAAACAGTGAATTGATGGAAGACTTCCGCACCACTCTGAAGGCGTTCTACGGCGTGGAAAAGTCGATGGGAGCATATATCCAGTTGGCTTTCTTTACTGGTGTCACCAAGTTTTCGAAGGTCAGCGTATTCAGTGACCTGAATAATCTTGCCGACATTTCGATGGACAAGCGCTATAGTGAAATCTGCGGAATTACTGAGCAAGAAATTCGTGACAACCTTGATGAAGAAATAGGCATATTGGCTCAAGCATGCGAACTTACGAAAAAGGAGTGCTATGACAAGCTTAAGCTAAACTATGACGGCTATCATTTCGAGGCAGGAACAGTTGGAATGTATAATCCATTCAGTCTGCTGCGTACCCTTGACAGCCAAGCCTTTAAGGACTATTGGTTTGAGACTGATACCCCCACTATTCTCGTGGAAGCCCTCAAACAGAGCAACTATAACTTGGAGGATTTGACGACGGAAGAGGTCACGGCAGATTTGTTGGGCAGTATTGACAGCATTGCCACCAATCCTCTGCCTATCATTTCATAGTGGCTACCTGACTGTTAAGGACTATGACCCAGAAGTTCCAAACCTACCGCTTGGACTTTCCCAATCAGGAGGTCGAGCGTGGCCAATGCAATGCGGGTTAAAAATCAATAAGTTACAGCGGCTCCTGATTAGGCATTGGGGAACATCAAATTGGACGCCAAAATTCAGAATAAACTATATTATTATGGCGTGACGCACTAAATATTTTATCTATTTGTTTAGCACATTCTTTGATATTATACTTCCTCTCAGCCAATTGACGAGCCCTAACACCCATTTGCTTAGCCTCATCAGGATGACTGACAAGATAATTAATTGCTGTTACCCAAGATTCCTCATCGTCTGCTATAATTCCGATACCCTCCTTCTCTATATCTATTGGATAATACGGGTTTCTACTTGATATTACAGGTTTCCCCAACGCCATAGCTTCTATCAAAGAAGTTAATCCCAAACAATTAGTAACTTTCTTCTGTATCAAAGGTATCACTATACAGAAACATTCTGAAGCTCGCTTTGTTAAGACATGAGTCGTTCCTAAACTCTTTTCAACGAAATTAACATGTATATTTGGATATGTTCCCAAATATGATTCCAAGTATTCATAATTATTATTGTAATTAATTTTGTTAGTATAAATTTCCAATACAACCTGGGTTTTAGAAAAAACCGAAATCAATTTTGAGAAATCACGGTTTTCGCAACCTGTTGAGAGGAAGAAAT
Organism: Prevotella sp.; assembly: GCA_016285075.1. Taxonomy (GTDB): domain Bacteria; phylum Bacteroidota; class Bacteroidia; order Bacteroidales; family Bacteroidaceae; genus Prevotella. Next base: position 27,446 of record JAEEQB010000001.1, on the reverse strand, counting down.
TATGCTGAATAGGTGTGAAATGTCTATCAATATAATCTAAATCATCCCCCCAATACAAAAACTCTCCACGCCTTTTACTAATCAAGCCTTTCTCAACACTTTCATCAAGATTTTTTGAAGAATGAAAGAGAAACACATCAATGGAACTATATATACAACGGAGTAAAAACTTCTCAACAACACTTTTCCCTTTTGCTAATGAGACATGAGATATTACAACAATCTTTCTTTTTCGAAATAGGCCAATAAGGCGCAAAAAAGATAGCAAAACCAATGGCTGACGATAGAAAAACGTCATAAACAACACGTCACACGACTCTAAACATTTAAAATTGTTAATTATTATTCCAATAATGTTAGGACTATCTAAAGATATTGGTTTTATCGTATACTTATCCTCCAGTTGTGCCAAGCCATATTGCCCCCTGCTTGAGACTTCTATTGTCTTTTGCAAATCGTACATTTTACGTTTTACAAATCCCACATCTAATATCTTCTTTTTTCCCATGTCTTTACTCAATCTGCGTTATCAAGAAAAATGTGAGTAGCAAGATTCTTAACAATTCCCGTATTTTCTGTGCAAATTTAATACTATTAGTTAGAAAAAGAGAAACAATCCTCTCCTTTTTTATAGTATTTAACAATAACGCCATCATTATTGTCCTATAAATTCGTTAAATTATGACAAAAAAAAAGAGAAACTACTTGTATTAGAATCTTATTTGATATTTTTGCATTAAAATATTTATGTATAATGAAAATTGCTGTTATAACATCAGGTATTTTACCCATCCCCGCGGTTCTTGGAGGAGCTGTCGAAAATCTGATTGACTATTATCTTGAATTTAACGAACAACACAAGTTGCACGATATTACGGTGTTCTCAGTATGGCATCCGAATGTAAAAAAACAAAAGACGATTACATCCAAAGTAAACCACTACGACTATATAAAAACTCACAGGCTTTGGTTTAGGTTGTGTGCAAAGATATATGGTATAATTAATCCTGACTGTTACTACTTTTACCAGTTGGAGTATTTCTTTAAATGCGTCATTCAAAAAATAAGTCAAAACCATTACGACCTTATTATTCTAGAAAACAGACCTGGAGTGGCTATCAAACTATCAAAAAGATGCAAGACACCCGTCGTCTGTCACATTCATACCAATCTTCTTAATAAGGACACAGCAAAAAAAGATGAGATCATCCATTCTACCAGCAAATTCTTAGTGGTGTCAAACTATATAAGACAGGAAATTGAAAGCATTGGGTTACCAACTAATATACAGGTGATATATAATGGTTTAGATTCCAAACTCTTCAACAAAAAAAATAGTTCCCCAATCTCACGTAGGGAGTTTGGATTCGGGCAAAAAGACTTTGTGGCAATATATACAGGACGCATCGTCCCCCAAAAAGGTGTCAAAGAACTCCTGCAAGCATTCCAAACACTCATTGACTATAAAGACATTAAATTGCTCGTGGTGGGAGGTGATAATTTTGGTGACAGCGTCAAGACTAATTCATTTCTTGAAGAACTGCATAAGATGGCAGACGGCATGGATGGCAAAGTGATGTTTACGGGGTTTATCCCTTACGATCAATTGCCTAATTATCTCTGTTTAGGCAATGTAGCTATCGTCCCATCACTCATCAATGAAGCACTGGGCATGACATGCATCGAAGCCACAGCAATGGGAATTCCAGTCATCGCTACCAACGATGGAGGTATAGCTGAAACTTTACAGGGTCAAAAACACATACTGTTGGAGAAAGGGCACGACCTGCCTCAACGAATTGCTGAAGCAGTTTTGAAGATCAAAAATGATACAATTGCATATCAAGGTAATCTGCTGAACCCAGTTTTTACAAAAGAGAGGTATGCAGAATCATTCTTTAACGCGATAGAATCATATGGCAGCTGATAGAGTACATAAGACACTCATGAATGCAAAAGTAGGTTTTGTCTTCTACTTCGTGTCCATTTTCTTAACATTCTTTTCGAGAAGAATATTCCTGGAGTGTTTCGGAGATGAATTCATGGGACTGGCAGGAACCCTTTGGAGCATCTTAGAGTTTCTTAATATCAGTGAGATTGGTATAGGCACATGCATAGCTTATTTCCTCTATAAGCCACTTGCCAAACATGATGAATCGAAGATATGTGAAATCATATCACTTATTGGCTATCTCTATCGTATCATCGGCTGCATCATTTTGGGAGGTGCCATCATCATTAGTGTCACATTTCCCTTTCTTTTTGTCAATAAGAACCTATCGCTTGTTCTCGTCTATTTTGCCTTCTTTACATTTACCGGATCACAACTTGTCGCCTATTTCATTAACTATCGCCAAATATTATTGGACAGCGACCAAAAAACCTACAAAATATCTATATGGACTCAAACGGGTGGGGCTATTACCGCCCTCATTCAGATTGCTCTCGCCTATCATACGCATAATCCTTATATATGGGTTACCATTCAGTTCATGTTCAGTTTCTTCACTTGTTGGGTACTCAACTATGTAATTAGCCGTGACTATCCCTGGTTAAAAACTGACAAGAGCCGTGGACGCGAAATTTTAAAAAAATACCCTGAGATATTAATAAAAGCTAAACAAATTTTCATTCATCGACTGAAGAATTTTTTCCTTTCAAAAAGTGATGAGATTTTGATTTTTGCGTTTGAGTCATTACAGATGGTTGCTTACTACGGCAATTATATGATGATTGTGGGTAAATTAACAGCATTATTCAACAGTGTATTGGTGGGCATGAATGCAAGCATTGGTAACCTTGTTGCAGAGGGCAATACATGGAACATCCGCAAGGTTTTTTGGGAATATCTTACTTTCAGATATTGGATAACTGGCATTTTTATAATTACACTAACATTCCTTATTAATCCTACTATAATATGGTGGCTTGGTCCCAAATACATTTTAGCGAACCATATTGTTTTCTTAATATTACTAAATATGTATATTATGCTCACTCGGCCATCAGTTGATTTATTTATCAACGCATACGGATTATATGACGATGTTTGGGCTGCCTATGCAGAAGGAATAATCAATTTAACCATAACTATTATAGTAGGTAGTTTTTATGGGCTTATAGGCATATTACTGGGTAAAACAGTCAGTTTGGTGTTTCTTGTTATGTTATGGAAACCATACTACCTCTACAAAAATGGCTTTCGAATGCCAGTTCATGCATATTGGATACCAGTATGTAAACATATCATCATTCTAACTTCATGCATCATTATTCAGTTCTTCGTTGTAAAAAACATGGGGAAAACTGCAAATGCAACAATTGTAGATATATTAGCATTTGGTTGCTGTTACACCCTACCCATTATACTATTATACACTATACTCATCTATCTTTTCACTCCAGGCATGAAAGACATACTTCGACGTATTCCATTACTAAAGAATAAAGATCTATGATCTCACACCCTAATCCATTCATTTGGCACAATCTCGTCCTTTTCAATATTTGCAAACCAGCGATGAGGCGCAACAACAATTTTTGTTTCATTAACATTTAGCCAAGCTCCCCACCAGCTAAAGGTACTATTTGCAATGATATTATGCTTGCATTGAGACATCAAATACATGTCCTGCCATGAGTCTGTTCCAACATTAAAGTCAACATATGTAGCATTTTTTATGTTCAAATTATCTGCGACATATTTAGGATCGTCAGAAAATACGAAAAAATGAGCATTCGTAACGTGAGTATTTATAACTTCAATTGCACGATTATAATAATCCAAATCACATATCTTACCTAATGTTTCAAAATAATAATTGTTAAGGTAATCACCGCGACGAACATGGATACTAACACTGTTACAACTATTAATTTCCTTGGCCATTTGTTTACTATTCTCCGACAAGCAGTCTGTCGAAAATCTAAATTCGTCTAATACTGAAGCTCTATAATCTTCAAAATATTTATAACTTTGAAAATGTCCAATTAAGAATTGGTTTTGCTCAATATCACAAAATACAGACGGAAGGAACTTTACAGGTTCTTGATCAGAATACAAGCCAATAAAGGGATAAAACAGTATCTTATGAGGCACTTTATATTTTTTATAATGTAAATCCCTGATTCTTTGAATCATTGCGTAATATAGTCTCTCAAAAGCATTCAAATTTCCCCAATAGGATATCGATGGGAATAATTTGTGTAATTCGTAGTTGTAGTGTTCTAAATTTGTTTTAGACATAAAAACAAAAGATTTAGCCCCCTTATGTCGTAAAGCATTTGCTAGGGCATAATAGAACATAACATTACCTAATCCTCCAAAAGCAACAACTATTTTCATGATTATTTTTTTTAAATTTGTATCTACTAAAACTCTGTTATATTTATTTGAAAATTACTTATAGATCATCATATCCTTATCCTTTATTTTTAAGCCAAAACACCAGAACAGAACCTATACCAATATACTTCATATATCCTGACTTAATTGCTCGCCAAAACACCGAAGGTTTTTCTCTTATAGGAATTTGGTAACCTGTATAAAACACTTTACTGAGCGTATAACGTAGATACTTGTGTATGATTGGTTTTTGACTATACCGCAACAATTCATCCGCTACCGTAAGATAACAATTGATGTTACGCATGGAATAGTGAATACCCATCGTTGATGCTGAACGGACCCGATGCATTACAAAACTTCGCCGCAAGCAATAGATATTATCTGAGCTAAGAGTCAAGATTGTGGTAAAAAGTTCATCCTCATGGATAATGCCTTCATAGAAACTTAATCCGATTCGATTAAGAAATGCTCGGCGAATAAACAATAGCCATACCACACAGTTGTGTTTCTCCTTATCAAGCATCAGGTTCAACAACTTTTCTCCTTCGTAACGTACACCTTCTTTTAAGAGATATGTACGCTTATAGTTCCATGTAATAGGGGGCGCGCCTTCTTCCTGCAAGATATCACCATCAAAGAAAATAAAATCTGCTTGTGTACGTTCTGCATATTCATAACATACACGAAGTGCATCTGTATCTATCAAGTCATCAGAGTCCATAAAGTAGACATACTCTCCAGTGGCATATTGCAAAGCATGATTACGTGCAGCCGACTGCCCTTTATTAGACTGATTATAATAGAAAACATTATCATATTTCTCCTTATAGCCACGAAGTATCTCTTCACTATTATCAGTTGAACCATCATTGACAGCAATGATCTCTATATCTTTCATTGTTTGTGAAATCAATGAGGACAGAGCTGCATCCAAATATGGACCTACATTATAAACAGGAAGAATAACACTAATTTTAGGCATAGCATCTTTATCTATTATCTAACAGACCTTTGCAAATCAATCACATTCATCCTATTCATGTTGAATGCTCAGTATGAATAAAATCGGTATTCTTATGATCAATGTGAAGAATGTTTTTCGACATTCGTAGCACAAGGCCAGGAAACGCAAACACTTTCATAAATGATTGAGTTCTCAGCTGTTTAGGAATTGCAATGAATAAGGCTAAAGCTAAGAGTGCAAATAATATCCACCATTTTTCACACCAGAAGGGAGTAAATAGTGTTGACAACAAGGAAATACCAAATAGTAGTACAATCAATATAGAACGAGGGATAAGAGCTTGCTGGAGGGTCTTATCAATGAAATTAATATTGCCATGAGCAATTGCACTTGGTATCTTGGGTAACTGACTGAAAAGACTCTGCACCTGAGCTGTCATCCAACGCATGCGCTGACGTTGGAAATTATCTTGATTGCTGACTTTCTCATCAAACACGTGAATATCCGGTGCATATTTGATAAAAACCTTCTGACGGAGCAGCAAAGCTTCCATCTCTCGATCTTCACCTGCCGTCTTTAACTCGAAGACATTTTGTTTGAACAGGTCATACCTAAAACACATGCCCGAACCAATCAATGCTGAAGAAAGACCGAGACGATTATGAGCTTTACGGAAAAGTGTGTTGTTGATTTCCTCACTGGCGCCATCGAGCACTGCAACGTCGTTATTTGCATTCTTAGCACAACGATGGCACTGAATCGCATCATAGACATGACAAAGAACATTCAGCTGAGACAAGAACTCTGGACGTACCACATTGTCAGCATCAAGCACCACCACATTGTCAAATTGACCTTCAACATGAGTGATGGCGTACTGCATGGCCTTTGCCTTGGAACTTTTTTCAAAAGTGGGGGTAAGGAGACGAATAGAAAGTTTGCCTAAAGCTTCATTAGTCTCTGGTTTCATGTGGTCAGAAATCACAGCTACCGTATATAGATTCTCCGGATAATCTTGCTCTAAGAACTTTTCTACGGCATTTAAAATCACACGGTCTTCGTTATATGCAGGATATAGCACAAGGAAACGATGACGTTTATTGGACAAGGCTGCTGCTTGAGCTGCCACATAGTCTTCTTTATCATAGAACAATGATATAATAGCAAAAAACACAACGTATACTACAGATCCTGCAATAAGGATCCATAAGGCAATGTCTATTATATGGAATATCGACCACATCATTTTTCCCTGCTTTTAAACTTCAACATCTTCTTCATAGAAAAAGAAGGAATATGGATCTTTTCTACTTTGTCTGAAAGATGGAAAAAACCTGCTACGGTTCGTAACGGTAGCAACAGGAAATCCTCATCCCAATGGTCGTCGACAAATTCATCAGGAGTAGCCAAAGCAAAAGACAGACCTGCAAAAAAAGCTACTATCCACCACTTGATACAAAGCGTGAAATAGATAAACGGCAATACGACACACATGATAACAATGATGGCCATCAACAGGACACGAGGAATCAACATCCATTGGATAATCTTGTCAACCAAATCATATTGACGATTAAACAAAGCAATAGGGAGGTAACGGATATTCTTAATTAGTGCCTTGAACTGCGTAATAATCCAACGGCCACGCTGCCTATTAAACTCTTCAACCTTACGTACTTTCTCATCATAGACACGTATGTCATCAAAATAGTCGACAAAAAGACGCTGACGCATCAACATGGCTTCCAGTTCCTTATCTTCCGCAGAAGTACGGGCTTCCATGATATTCTCTTTGAACCAAGTAAAATCGTAAGCTACACCAGACCCAGTCAAGGCTGCGGACAAGCCAACAACATTATGGCCACGGCGGAAGATGGATGTATTAATTTCCTCAAAAACGGATCCAACACGTGCAGAAGCTGTATCACGGTTCTTTGGCAGACGATGCGCCAAAATGGCCTTACTTCCTGCGCTTTCAAAGGCATCATTCATTTGTTCCAAGAAATCAGGCTCCACAATATTATCAGCATCGATGACGACAACAACATCATAAATCTTAAATGCAGGAAGATTGAGAATGGCATACTGTAAGGATTTTGCCTTTGTACTCTTTTCAAAATTGGGCGTCAGCAGCGTAATCGGAAACTGTGCCAAACGAAAATTAGTCATCTCGCTCTGATGGTCAGAGATGACCGTTACATCGAACGAACGTTGTGGATAGGTCTGTCCGAGAATTGAATTGACAGCATTCAAAACAACATTGTCCTGCTTATAGGCTGGTATCAGCACCACAAAACGATTCTGATGTCTTGCCTTTGGAACTCTTTTCTGATGAACAAACAAAGATGTAATAGAAAAGCAAAACAAATAGAATACCGTCAAACTAACTGCAATAAACAGTGACCAATCAACAATATATAAAAAATACCAAAAATTCATAGCATTCTCATTTATTTGTATGAATGTTTCAAAAAGTCACGAATACCACGAAAAATGGCACTAGCCTGTTTTCTTTCTCCTTTTAGCCAATATTTTAGAACATCTCTCATTCCAACTAACACTATCAGATAGCAATACGACAGATACTTTTGGGGAGATTCTATATTCCGCTGTGCAAAAAGGAGACGATTACGTGCAATATAATAAGTACGAAGAGGACTGTTCTGACCTGTCGACTGGCTTTCCTTGTGAAAAACCGTGCAACAGGGATCATACCAAAGCTGATAGCCTGCACGGCGAATCATCATGGACCAATCCAACTCTTCATAATAAAGGAAGAAACATTCCGGCATCATACCAGCCTTCTCTACGACTTCTCTCTTCACCATCATGGCAGCACCATGAGCATATGGTGTTGGTTGAGCCACATCATACTGACCGCGGTCTTCTTCATTAAAACCAATAGAACGATTTCGAAGTGTAATAGGAGTTAAAGGCGTATAGCCTGCATACTGAATTGGCTGATCACCCCAATAGAATCGTATCTTTGGACAAACAAGCCCAATCTTGGAATCAGATTCCAAACGAGCCACCAATTGATTCATAGCAGCACGTTTTTCAGCATCCGTGCCTATCAATACAGTATCATTATTGATAAAAAAAAGATATCTGCCATGGGCAGATTGAATCCCCAAATTATTGCCCCCAGCAAATCCAAGATTATGATTACTTCGAACAACACATACTTGAGGATAACGCTGTACAATCATCGAAGCCTCATCATTTCGTGATGCATTGTCTACTACTATCACCTCCACCCCATCGTTGAAAGGAATGGATTCTATCAACGCACAGGTATCTTCTAACCCGTTATAATTGATTGTGATGACAGAAATCTCGGCTTCCAAATTTTAATATCAATTCTATTAAACTCTTGACTGTTTCTTTTTCTCTTGTTTCAGGCGTTTTTTCTCTTCAATCTCTGCAATACGTTTTTCCTCCATCTCAACCCAGGCTGGTTCAATATAGGGAAGCACATAGACAATTGACAGGCCGCCATAAAAAAGTAAACCATTGGGAAACTGCATCAACACCTGATTGCCATAACCACCTAACTGAATAGCTATAAAAGCACCACATAATCCAGCTCCAACACCGACCAAAGAACGACTTTTCACTTTAAAGAATACAACCCAACAAGCCCCCAAAAACATAACAACAGTAAAGAACAGGAACACAGTAATACCAACAACACCAGTATGAATCCAAATATACACATATTCAGAATCTGGAGCCATTTTTGAAAGTTTATAGAACTTGTTGTTGGTAGGTACTCGATCCGTATTTGTACCTAAGCCTATGCCAAATGGAGCATCCTGAAGGTATTTTGCCATTGCAGCTTGATTAATGTCACGAACATTCGCAGAAGCGTCCTCGTTACTAAATGCAGATCTCATTCGGCGTATCTGCTGGTTTCCCTGTCCTATATTTGTAAACGCTAAAACAAATAGAAACAAACCTCCTACTATTGCACTTGGAACAATAATCTTAACAGATTTTGAAAGAACCAAAAAAACTGCGAATCCAGCAAACAAACAGAAAATTGCAGTTCGAGTTCCCGACTGAAACATACCCCAAACAACCAACGCACCAATAATTAAATAAAATAGACGTTCCCATTTAACACGCCCCATGATACCAATAACAAAAAAAGCTACAGCTGAAGCTGCTGCATTAGCACCATAACATGCTGCATCATGAAATGTAGAAAACCAACGAATCAACGTTCCTGCTTGTAATACATGAGTAGTTGCCCCAGGACCATAAAGCCATGCAGCTTCTTTGGGAGTCATTCCGATATATATCTGTTTGTATGTCCAAAAAACAGAAAAAAGAGACAACAAAGCCCAAATTCTTAAATATGTATTAAGTCGCTCTGGCGTAGTGATATATAATACAAAAACAATATACGCATATAATAACTGAAACGCTACCATCCTAAAACCTGTATACCAATTTGCCACATCCATTCCTATGTCACAACTATCATTAAACAATTCAAGTATACAAAAGCCACACCAGCAACACAAAGCCAGAAACATCAAACTTCCAACACGCTCAAAATGAGGAGATTGACGGGCATCAATAATAGCGATTACAATTAGTAGAATCTCCAACAACTCATTATACAAAGATGTAGGTACACCAACAGGTAACAAGTCATTTTTACTTAAAAAAAAGATAATATAATTTATAACCGTTAAAGCCCAAAAGAAAGACATTCGCCACGTAAAAGCCACATAGATAATAGGAACTAGGAGAGGCAACAGGCAGATAATAGCAAAGGCATTGAAGCCAGCATTAACAAATTGGTAGATAGCAAGTGAAAAGAGGAGAAAGAGCACCAAGACTCTTCCTCCATTTTCCGGATAATATTTGGAAATACTATTTGCCATTACTTCGCGTGACTATTTTCCACTGCAGTCAGACCCATCTGAGATATACGATAGACAAAATTATTGAACTTCGTATAAGGAGGCAACTGACCCACAAATTCCTCAACGGCATAACGCTGAGCCTCTGTCAGATACATATAGAGTGTATTCTGATCTTCCAGCTGAGACATTACTTCCTTCAATGCTTTCTGGTCAACATCCTTCCAAGTACGGTTAGCACGGGTCACCATCAAATTGACCGTTCCCATATTCAGTAATGCAGGTGATATGGAATTATCGTCCAAGTTTGGATATTCGATAATTACAATCTCATTGGGCATCACATCCGGACAAAGATCTTTTATATCTTTTGCCATGATATAGCGACTATCCTCAGCCAAGAAATCTTCATCGTAGGTGAGACGACGGACCTGAAGACCGATGGACACCCAATAATTCTCCAACTCCTGTGCCAGATAGCTTTTACCGTTAGCTGCATCGGTAGAAAGCAGATTCAGTACATTCTGCTGTCCTTCCTTAAAATGCGGGAGTAGCTCCTTACTAAGCTGTCGCAATGCCATATCAGCAATGGTCTTGTTGTAACGACGGTAACGCAAAGTGCTCTCTTTTGGGAAACAACCCATGACAGGAATCTTTGTGATACGCTCAGAACGCATACGGTCACGAAGGGTACGATCGAGCAACTCGATAATGAAGAAGTATAGAGCCGTTAACACAAAAGTCAACAGGAAGGCTCCCAACAAAATCATCATACGATTCGTGGGTTGTGCATTCATGGGGAACATCGGCGGATTAAGCACACGCAGGGTTGCTGTGGTCATCTGCAAGTTACGCTGACGCAGACGGGCTGCATTCAAAGCCTTCAACATCTCCATATAGTTACCCTCAATAAAACCGATGTGACGATCTTTACGGGAAATTGTAGCACCAATAGGAGCATAATAAAGGAACTGAGCATCTAGTTTACGTCGGAAGTCATCATTGGCAGACATCTCAGCCTTAGTTTTCTCCAACAAAAGCACCTGATCCAACCATTTGTTAATCATGTCACCGGATTTTACACCCGTTTCAGTACTAAAATTGGAAGCCTCAATATCTTTTGTCAGGTCCTTAACTTTCCCCGTTGCATCTTGTAACATTTTTTCAGCCTTAGCCAATTCCAATTGCGACTCAACCTCATTGCCACCCTCGCTGTTCATCAGCTTTAAATTTGCAATACGAGATTGGATTCGGGAGATATCAGTAACTTGATTCGTAAATTCTTTATTGGCACTAATAATCTTTTTGCGATCACCCAACTGACGCTCCAAATAATCCATCAAGGCCTTAGTAGTCGTGTAGTTCATCAACTGAGTATTGCTGGAAGTTTGATGACCTGCATCCATACCAGCCAAAGCTTTGGTCTGTTCACCATAGTTGATAATTTTCTTTTCAACGTTATAGCGAATCAGGTCATCCTCAGCACCTGTCAAGATACGATACAGTCGAGCGACTTCGCGTTCAAAGAACTTAATGACATTATTCGTCTCTCCGTAACGTAATTGTTGGTACTGACGAGCGAACACATCATTCAAAATATCCAATGTGTTATAACAAACACCTGCATCATTGGCAGAATACCCAATATCAATAATATCGCTCCCTTGCAATTGCATTACCTTTAATCTGCTGGTGATACTATTGATGCCAAAATAAGGATGATAGTTAAGAATACCAAAAATATAGTTGTCCTGCGAAGGTTTCTCGTATGCTTTCAGATTGGCATAGGTCTGTGCCTCACTATTCTTGTTGATCAAGGCTTTCACATCGGCTGGAACACTACTATTTAACTCACGGAAATGTTGGGCTGAAATGTAATTGTTATCCTTATTAGGATTACCATATATCATACAACGGGCAAAAAGACGAAGCGATACTTCGTGAATGGTAGCATCTGTTGTCACAATCAACATCAGGTTCTTCAAATTAGTTGTTGCATTACCACCAGCTATACCTGTACCACCTTCAATATTATAACCAGTAATCATACCCGTATAGATGGTAGTATTAGCATCGTAGACACGATCCATATTACGCGTCAAGAACCACGCTACCACAAGAGCGATTAACGGTAAAATGATAAGATACCAACGAATCTTATATAAAAAACGGACAATATACCTGAATAAATCCATAATACTATAATTTTTCTTAATTTAGTTATTTTGCCTTCTTAGCAGCTTTGACAGCCTCTTTCGCAGCCTTTGCTTCTGCTTTTTCAAGTGCATCGATTTTCTTCTGTTCTTCCTTCGCTGCCTTTTTCACTCGTTTTTCAACGGCTTTATTTTCCTTGGCAATCTGTTTTTCTGACTTATGAACTGCCTGATCTAAAGTCACTTCAGTAGTGGAATTAGTCAGAATAGGTGTATGAGTCAATATTTCCAACTGAAGAATATTTGTTGTCACTTGAGTTTGCATATTTTGATATCCTTCTACCACACCTATTTCATGCATTTTCGTCCAAGCATAGTCTTCAATCGTCATGTTACCATTATGGAAATCCTCCAAATTCAAAGCACCTGCACCCTGATAAGCTGCAGCACCTTCACTCATACTTTTCATAGTAACCAAATCATTAGTAATTTTGGCATACAAAGTTGCTATTTCTAATTTCAAATCATCAAAAGCTTTATCCTTCTCATAGGTAGCTCTTTCTGCCTCCAAACGCTTACGCTTTACGGCTGCGCCCAAATCCAGAATATCTTCAAGGGGTACAGCCAAATTGACACCCACATTCCAATATCGTTGCTCACTTCCCTGGAACTGCATGATACGCATATTATAGGAAGATGTATTGTTGCCCCACATATCGGAAATACCATAACTCAAGCTAGCATGACCCGTGATGTAGGAGAAGATATGCCGTTTCTGTTTCGCAATCTCTGCCTCCGCAAGTTCTTGGGTTTTCTGCAAAGTAAGAACCTGAGGAGTTGACTTGGCATTCTCAAAAAGAACAGCCAAAGGGGGAAGATGGAACTCCGAGAAATTAATACTCTTCTCACCACTGGAATCAAAGAATCCAGCACTGATACCACTCTCATTGAACTGAGCATAGGCAGAAGTTGCTACTCCTGCCATGGCCACTGTCAATATAAAATGTCTAATTCTATTCATTTTTAAATCGTGAAAATTCAATATATCTATTCAAAGTTTTAAACATTGTCTTTTTGTACAAACGCTGTCAGCGTCTTGAAGATAATCTTCATGTCGAGCATGAAATTATAAGTCTGGCCATAGGTGATGTCCAACTGCTTGCGTTCTTCAGCTGACATATTTCCACCCTTGCCTCGCTCTGTTACCTGCCAAAGACCAGTAAGACCTGCAGGAGCCATGAAACGATCAATGCTGGAGTCGACCGTCAACTTCTCTGCCTCATAAAGAGGAAGAGGACGATTGCCCACAATCGACATATCACCTTTCAAGATATTGAACAACTGAGGCAGTTCATCTATACTCCACTTGCGGATGAAACGTCCGACTTTCGTCACACGAGGATCATTCTCAATCTTCACAAAAGCATTGTTGTTCTCTTCCTCCTTTTCCTTGTTGAAATCACTCTCTGCAACCACAAAGTCATCACCGACAAGCATTACCTCATCGTCACTGATCATCATCATCGATTCCATGCCATTGTCGAGCATCATCATCTCAGCCTCATTACCGAGGGGCGCTGTGATGGTTGCATTGGATTCTTCCTGTTCCGTTTCTTTCTCAGCATACTGATTACCAGCAGCTTTACTCACTTCCTTCAAGCGTTTCTCTGCATCGCTATACATCGAGCGGAACTTCAGGAAATCAAACACTGTATAGTTCGTACCTACACGTTTTGACTTAAACAAAGCCGGTCCGGGACTCTCCAATTTAATGGCAATCCAAGTAATTAGGAAGACAGGAGACAAAACAATAATAGCCAAACTGGAAAAAACAATATCGAACAGACGTTTCCAGAGAGGTATCTTAAAGCGAAGAATATGCTTCTTAGAGACCTGATCATCAAACAAGATGCTCTCCCTGTCACTGATAAACTGAATCTTCTTGTTCAGTTCTGTGACAGAAGCAGACAAATTCAACGTATCATTGATACCACACTCCTGATAGATCTTCCTTTCTTCACTGGAAAGAGGATCAGTCAAAAGAATGATATAGACATTCTTACACTTCTTGCGAAGATAGGTAATGGCTGTAACATCCTCTGTACGGACATTTTTCTCGACAAACACGATAAAATGTTCGTTACGCACATGGGAAACACATGCGTCTGTAGCGTCTTTGTAATTCTTGGTCAGCTTAACAAGGCGGCCTGGTATATATTTCAGACGCTCCTCAGTCTGAGGATTTGTTCCTAAATATACTATACCTATCATATATATATGAATATAGTTTATCAGTTAGGAAGGATCTTCTTAACTCTGATTTTCAGCTCCATCGGATTGAAAGGCTTCACAATATAGTCCTCTGCACCTATTTCCAGCAGACGAATGCGCTCACTCGTCGAGTCCTCACTGGAAAGCATGATTACAGGGATATGTCGGAACAACTCGTTCTGCTTAATCCACTCCAAAAAGTCATCCCCACGCATCCCCGGCATACGAATGTCAGAAATGATAAGGTCTGGAGTGTTGCCAGCCTGCAACCATTTTACTCCCTGCAAACCATCGGGCAACCACTGTACATCATAGTCACTCATCAGGTAGATGGAGAGCACCTTTGCGATGGTCTCTTTGTCATCAAGTATTAGGATTTTCTTTTTCATATATGAATATTGTTTTTTATCTTCGTGACTTTCTATCGTGCAAAGGTAAAAAAAAAATTTTAATTGTGTTCAAAATATGGTAAAAAAATGTGATTTTCGAGTGAAAAAATTGTTTATTAGAAAATTTTTAGGGAAATTTGCAGTAAAAATCAGAAAAAACAGTATTATCAACACTCAATTTATGTCAAACAGATTTTTAGTTGGATTTGATGTCGGCAGTTCTTCTGTCAAGGCATCATTAGTTAATGCCGATAGCGGCAAATGTGTTTCATCAGCATTCTTTCCCGAGAAAGAAGCCCCCATTATGGCAGTCAAAACAGGATGGGCAGAACAGGATCCAGAATCCTGGTGGCAATATGCCAAGCAGGCCTTCCAGAAAATCATGGCTGATTCCGGTGCAAAAGCAGAGGAAGTGAAAGCAATCGGAATCTCCTATCAGATGCATGGCCTGGTATGCGTAGACAAGAGCATGAAAGCTCTGCGCCCTGCTATCATCTGGTGCGACTCACGTGCTGTCCCCTATGGAGAAAAAGCTTTCGCTGACCTCGGTGCTGACAAATGTCTGAGCCACCTGCTGAACTCACCAGGCAATTTCACTGCTGCCAAATTAGCATGGGTCAAGGAGAATGAACCAGAGCTCTATAACAACATCTACAAGATCATGCTTCCCGGTGACTATCTCGCCATGCGCCTCAGCGGTACCATCAACACAACAGTCAGCGGACTCAGTGAGGGAATGTTCTGGGATTTCAAGAATAACCAAGTGGCAGACTTCCTGATGGACTACTATGGATTTGACAAGGATCTGATTGCGGACATCGTTCCGACATTTGCCGAACAGAGCGTGGTGAGCGCCGAGGCTGCCGCAGAGCTTGGACTGAAAGCAGGTACTCCGATTACCTATCGTGGCGGCGACCAGCCTAACAATGCCCTTTCCCTGAATGTGCTCAACCCTGGTGAGATAGCAGCTACTGCAGGCACATCTGGTGTAGTCTATGGCGTCTTAGG
Source organism: Prevotella sp. (assembly GCA_016285075.1). GTDB lineage: Bacteria > Bacteroidota > Bacteroidia > Bacteroidales > Bacteroidaceae > Prevotella. The sequence goes on along the minus strand of JAEEQB010000001.1, from coordinate 11,439 downwards.
GGAAGTGAACTATGACAAGCTGAGCCGTGTAAACACATTTGCCCATGTAAACCATACCGTTGACCAGACACGCCTTGGCGTTTTGCTCTGCATTAATGGCACTGGTATTCTCAATGCCTGGACACACCGGAACATCACTCCAGACGTTGGCTATGCAGAAATGAACGATCTGGCTGCCACTGTACCTATTGGCAGTGAAGGTGTAACAATTATCCCCTTCGGAAATGGAGCAGAGCGTGTGTTGGAGAACAAGGAAATCGGCTGTTCCATCAATGGCCTGAATTTCAACAAGCATAACAAGGCTCATCTTGTGCGTGCCGCTCAGGAAGGCATTGTATTCTCTTTCTGCTATGGCATGGAAATCATGCAGCAAATGGGCATGGACATCAAGAAAATCCATGCTGGCAAAGCCAACATGTTCCTATCTCCTCTCTTCCGTAACACTTTAGCAGGTGTCAGCGGTGCCACCATAGAACTGTTCGACACTGACGGTTCTGTTGGCGCAGCAAAGGGTGCTGGCATCGGTGCTGGCATCTACAAAGACAGCAATGAGGCTTTTTCAACGCTTGACAAGTTAGAAGTGATTGAGCCTGAAGAGAACCTCCGCAATGAGTATCTCAATGCCTACAATGCATGGAAGAATACCTTAAACAAGAATATATAAGTATCTAGAAAAAAGATAATAAAAACCAATTCAAATTAAATAACAACAGACTATATTATGGCAAAAGAGTTTTTTCCGTTTACCGGTAAGATTCCCTTTGAGGGAAAGGACAGTAAGAATGTAATGGCTTTCCACTACTATGAACCAGAGAAAGAGGTCATGGGCAAGAAGATGAAAGACTGGCTGAAGTTCGCAATGGCTTGGTGGCACACGCTAGGTGGTGCCAGTGCTGACCAGTTCGGTGGACAGACCCGCTCTTATGAGTGGGATAAGGCTGCCGATCCCGTTCAGCGTGCAAAGGACAAGATGGATGCCGGTTTTGAAATCATGGATAAGCTGGGCATCGAATACTTCTGCTTCCATGATGTGGATCTTGTAGAAGAGGCTCCCACCATCGCCGAGTACGAGGAGCGCATGAAGGCTATCACAGACTATGCCTTGGAGAAGATGAAGCAGTTCCCCAACATTAAATTGCTTTGGGGTACAGCCAATGTTTTCGGCAACAAGAGATATGCCAACGGTGCTTCTACCAACCCTGACTTCGACGTTGTGGCTCGCGCCATCGTTCAGATTAAGAACTCCATCGATGCAACCATCAAACTGGGGGGAACCAACTATGTATTCTGGGGTGGACGTGAGGGTTACATGAGCCTGCTGAACACCGACCAGAAGCGTGAGAAGGAACACATGGCCATGATGCTTGGTATGGCTCGTGACTATGCCCGCAGCAAAGGTTTCAAGGGCACATTCCTCATCGAGCCAAAGCCCATGGAACCTTCTAAGCATCAGTATGATGTAGATACAGAGACCGTCATCGGATTCCTGAAGGCACATGGCCTTGACAAGGACTTCAAGGTGAATATAGAGGTGAACCACGCTACATTGGCTGGACATACTTTCGAGCATGAATTGGCTTGTGCTGTTGATGCTGGTATGCTTGGCTCTATCGATGCCAACCGTGGAGATGCCCAGAACGGATGGGACACTGACCAGTTCCCCATCGACAACTTTGAGCTGACGCAGGCCATGATGGAAATCATCCGTAACGGTGGTTTAGGAAATGGCGGTACGAACTTCGATGCCAAGATCCGCCGTAACTCAACTGACCTCGAGGATCTGTTCATTGCTCACATCAGTGGTATGGATGCAATGGCACGTGCCCTGATGAACGCTGCAGACATTCTTGAGAATTCTGAGCTACCCGCCATGAAGAAAGTCCGTTACGCAAGCTTCGACAGTGGTATCGGCAAGGACTTCGAAGATGGCAAGTTGACCTTTGAACAGGTTTACGAATATGGTAAGAAGGTTGAGGAGCCCAAGCAGACTTCTGGCAAGCAGGAGAAATACGAAACCATCGTAGCACTCTATGCGAAATAAACGACACCATTAGGATTTACGACAGGAGGATGCTGATTATTTCACGTCCTCCTGTTTTTCCTCATACGCTGAAATGGATCAACTCTGGAACCGAAACTACTGTAAGGTCATGGCAGCGAATTTTTCGCTGTTTTTCGCATTCTATATTTTGACTCCTTTATTGCCCCTTTATCTCAACGAGCACTTTGGAGCCACGAAGGATGTCATTGGCCTGGTTCTTTCCGGCTATACCATAACAGCCTTGTTGTTCCGCCCTTTCAGTGGCTACGTCGTTGACTCCTTTCCACGCAAGACTGTGTTGATGGTATGCTTCACAGCCTTTGCTATATTCTTCGCAGGTTACCTGGCAGCCTCTACCCTACTCCTCTTTACCATTGTCCGTACACTTCATGGCGGTCCCTTCGGCGCACTGACCGTTGCCAACTCTACTGTGGCAGTTGATGTGCTACCTTCGTCTCGTCGCACAGAGGGCATCGGCTACTATGGACTGAGCAACAACCTCTCTATGGCTATCGCCCCTACCATCGGCATCTTCATCTACAGATATACGCATAGCTTTGAGTTGCTCTTCTGGATTGCCTTAGCCGTAGCCTTCGGAGGACTGCTGATCGATTCCACGATACATATACCAGCCAAGGAACTAGTACGCAACAAAGCCAAACTCTCACTTGACCGTTTCTTCTTAGTACGTGGATGGCTGTTGGGAGTGAACATGGTGGCTTTTGGATTCTGCTTCGGTGTTCTCAGCAATTATCTGGCCATTTATGGCAAAGAACAATTGGGCATCACCGGTGGCACAGGAACCTATTTCATGCTTTGCTCTATCGGCCTTATTCTCTCACGACTGCAAGGAGGAAAAGCGTTGCGCAAGGGACGTCTTACCCACAATGCTGCAGAAGGTATGGTCATCTCACTGATAGGATATACCTTATTTATATTGATGCCAACCCTCTTTGCCGACGACCGTACATTCATTATGACTGGCTATTATGGCTCCGCGCTGCTCATTGGACTTGGTAACGGCCACATGTGGCCGGCCTTTCAGAACATGACTATCTGCGTAGCCACAAACAGCCAACGCGGCACTGCCAACTCCACCATCCTTATTTCATGGGATATAGGAATGGGGCTGGGCATACTCGCCGGAGGCCTCATAGCCGAGACCTATGGATATTCCTCTGCATTCTGGACGGTGGCAGCAGTCAATGCCTTAGGCGTACTCTGTTTCTTCCTGTTTTCCAGGACCTTCTTTCTCAAACGCAATCAGAACCCCACCGTCTTTTAGCTACATTTCAATCATCGTAAACCGTTGTGTCTGTAATTCCGGCCTCAGACAGTGCTTCCCTACGCTCCACACATGTGCCACAACGTCCACAATGATGCTCCATTCCTTTATAACAAGACCACGTCTCACTATAATCAATGCCAAGCCTGAGGCCTATGGCTGCAATCTGTCCCTTCGTAAGATTCGTATACGGGCAGAGCAACGTAATACCCGGATATGTTCCTGTGCGGGCAGCCTCACTGAATGCCTTGACAAACTCTGGACGACAATCGGGGTAAATGGTGTGGTCGCCTCCGTGATTGGCCATCATGACATATTTCAGCCCATAACTCTCAGCCAAGCCTACAGCCACACTAAGCATAATGCCATTGCGAAAAGGTACTACCGTACTACGCATATTCACATCATCATAATTGCCTTCTGGAATAGCATCAGCACCCGACAACAGTGAACTCTCGAAATACTGTCCCATAAACGCCAATGGTATAATCATATGCCTGATGCCCAGTCGTTTGCAATGCAGTTGGGCAAAAGGTATCTCACGGGCATTGTGATTGGCACCATAGTCAAAAGTCACAGCCAATGCAATACGTTCCTTTTTGTCATACAGCAGCGTCACGGAATCCATTCCACCGCTTAATATCAATACCGAATCTTTCATTCTTTTCAGATTTTTGCGACAAAGATACGAATTAATTCAAAATAATGTACTACCTTTGCAATTGTTTTTTACAAACAAACCTGTTTTTAATAATTTTTATTCATGTACAAACCAACTTTCCAGAAGCACAAGCCCCTTGTCTTCCATCAATTTCAACGGAAGGGCTATTCGCTGTTTGCCTGTCTGGGACGTGAGGTCATCATTTCAGTACTGAGTATTGCAACATTGTCATCGGCCAAAGCTGAAGACTTGGGCAACAATGTGGTAAAAATGGACTCCGTCAATCAGGTAAACCGAGAGGTCTGGCTCAGTGGAGTCGACGTCACCGGCTCCCGTGCACCGCTTGCCCTAGGGCAAGCGGCGAGAATGGTCACTGTACTGAGCCGTGAGGATGTTCAGGCGGCTCCAGTACAAAGTATTAACGATTTGTTGAAGATGGCCGTAGGCGTAGATGTACGCCAGCGAGGCCCCATCGGTGCTCAGACAGACGTGAGCATCCGCGGAGGTACACAGGAACAGATAGTCATCTTGCTCAACGGCATCAACATCTGCGACCCTCAGACAGGTCACAACACATTTGACTTACCCGTAGACCTCAGCGATATAGAGCGCATTGAGGTACTGGAAGGACCTGCAGGCCGCGTATATGGTACCTCATCACTTGTGGGTGCCATCAATATCGTCACCAGACGGAGCAACGAAAGCTGTTCCATGCTCGACTTACATGCTGAGGGTGGCAGCTATGGTTATCTTTCTGCTGGCGGCAGATATGATCTGACCACACTCAGTTCTGTCCCTCATGCCCAGTCCAAGACTTTCTATCATTCGCTGTCAGCAGGCTATACACGCAGCGATGGCCACGTTCGCTCCAAGGCAGGCCATCTGAACGGTGACTACAAAGGAATTAAGTTCTTGGGGCAAGGAGGATATGAAGACCGCTTGTTCAGCATGCACTGGCATGCAGGACTAAGTGCCAAGGGATTTGGATCCAACACGTTCTACAGTGCAAAATACGACGAGCAATACGAGCATACCACCAAACTGTTCACCGCTCTGCAAGGCGAATCTAAGAAGGGTTTTGTGCGTATTCTGCCCAATATCTACTGGAACCGTTCCTACGACCGTTTTGAACTGATCAGGGGAGATGAGAACAAAGTGCCTTTCAACCATCACCGTACGGATGTGTTCGGGCTAAGCTTCAATAGCTACTTTGACTGGCTCTTCGGACGCACAGCCATTGGAGCCGAGTTCCGCAATGAGGATATTGTGAGCGGTAACCTGGGAGAGTCGCTCAACAAGCCCCACAGCCACTACAAATACGGGCTGAACCGTTCGAACCTGAATTTCCATGTAGAGCACAATGTACTGCTGCGGTATTTGACATTCTCAGCAGGTTTCATTGCTGTAAAGAATACTTGGAACCAAATGCCCTTCACACTCTATCCTGGTGCCGATGCAAGCTTGCGCATCACAGACAAATGGAAGTTATATGCTAGTTACAACTCGTCGCTCCGTATGCCATCGTTCACCGAGCTTTACTACAGTGTAGGCGGACATAAAGCAGACAAATACTTGAAACCAGAAGAAATGAGGGCTGTGGAGACCGGCATCAAATACCAGTCACGACCGTTAACAGCCTCAATAAGTGTATTCCGCCATTTCGGTCGAAACCTGATTGACTGGGTGATGGACACTACCGACCCAGAGGCCGTTTGGCAGAGTGTCAACCATACCAAGGTGAACACACAAGGCTTTGAAGCCTCTGTACGTTTTTTTCTGCCACGGTTCACCTCTCCCCTCTCGCCACATGCTTCCAACCTTTCTCTGTCCTACTGTTACCTAAATCAAGACAAGGATCTGGAACCTCATCTACAGTCACAGTATTCACTTGAATACCTGCGCCACAAGCTGACAGCCTCTCTGCAACTGCCGATTTCTCGACATCTTGGGCTGCTGCTCAACTACAGGTTCCAAGATCGAACGGGTAGTTATACCGACACTCAGGGACTCATTCAGGACTATGCCCCCTACCACATCATAGATGGACGCCTGTCATGGACAACGGACACATATTCCCTCTACCTGGAGGGTAACAATCTGACAGGCAGCCACTATGTAGACTATGGAAACGTTCCTCAGCCAGGCACGTGGCTCATTATGGGTGCCAAGCTCCATCTGTCCCTGTAATCCTTGTGAAGGATATGAAAAAATCCGGTCGTCATTTCCCTTGCTGGGATTGACGACCGGATTGCTATGAGTCTTACAAATAGAATTTTCATTACTTCATCTGCTTCATAACCTTGCTGTAATACCTGTTGGTCGACCTTACTGTGTACTTTGGGCCTCCGTTCCAGGACCGAATGGCTTTTTCAATACTGTTCTTCGGGTTATAAACCGATTGAAACAAGAGGAACATCTCTTTCGATTTGGCAACACTATAACGGTCCGCCATCGTGAATCGCTTCTTACTCTTCTGTGACCTAAGTATGTTATTACACTCTTTGACCAGTATCGGAGTAATCTGCATCGCACCTACTGAGTTCCCACTCACGGCACTTGGATTTCCCTCACTTTCTACTTGAATAATCGCATCCATTACTGGATTCCAGTTGAAACCTGTAGTCTTTGAGCTTTTTGCATCGGGTTTTCCTGCAGCTAATGCCGAGGCTCCCATCAGCAGGATGGCCACCAGGCTCACACTAACAATCTTACCTATTCTTTCCATATATCTATACTTTAGGCGTATTCTTAATCTTGAACAGCCGACCCACTGGTCGTTATTTTGTTCATTGAGCAATCGGCTTTCCAGTCGTTTTGCTCACTAAGAAACGCATTATCCTTTAGATCTTTTACCTTTATGCAGTAGACCGACTTCACGTCGAATCCTGCTTAATTTCTTAATTGCGGTGCAAAGTTACAATGTTTCAAGCAGTTAGCCAAATAATTTGAGGTTTTTTAAGTTTTTGTGTGCGCACACTTAACTTATGTCAAGAGCATAGATAGACCCTAAAAAGGCCATACTACAGACAAAATTGGACAAAAAAAACACTGAAAACGCCTCTGAATCGGCCTCCTAATAGTTTTATGCGTCAGTCTAAATCAACCACCGTAATGCCTGCTCCGCCAAACTGGACATGTTCGTCACGGAAGTGGGATACGTTAGGGACTGTAGCCAGATACTGACGTATCAACTGACGCAGAATACCGGTACCCGTACCATGGAGAATACGTACACGAGACATACCCACCAAGATGGCATCATCGATGAAATAGGTTACAGCATTGATAGCCTCATCACCTCTCATTCCTCTCACGTCAATGTCCTGGCGGAAGTTTAGCTTACGGGAATCTATCACCTCACGTGTCTCGCTCGATACCTGAGCATAAGAGCCTGCTATGGATGTGTTGCGCTCTTCGGTCTTCGACTGCTGTACGGCTGACACTTCAGCCCTCTCCAGGCGTTCCAGCCTCATCTTAGTCTTCATGTCGCCAAAAATAACCGTAGCCATCTTGCCATCAGTGCTCTCTATGGTTCCAATACTCTGCAGTCCTTTGATGCGCACCGTGTCGCCTACCTTCATCGGTTGGTTGTCAGATGTAGACTGTGAACTGCTCTCAGAGGCAGAACTGCGCTCCTTGCTCTTCTCTCCCCTCTCGTTTCTTGCAGCTTTCTCAGCCTTCCGTTTTTCCCTGCGCTCCTTCCGCTCCTGTATCTGACGTATCTTCCGGGCTATCATCTCATCGTTCTCCTTGGAGTCGATGCTTGACACCTCTTCCTTGAAGGCATTCAGCTCTTCCCTTACACGCCGTGCCTTTTCCTTTTCGGCCTGACTCTCACGGATCTCACGAATGGCATTCTCTATCTTCCTGTTGCTCTCACGCAGCAACTCCTCTGCCTGTTCTCTGGCTCTACGCAGTATCTCTTTGCGTTGCTGCTCTATCTCCGACAATTCATCCTCGTAGTGTGAAATCTTGCTTTCCAACGACTTCTCATGCTGATGGATGGTCTGACGCTTACCCTCCCAGTAGCGTTTGTCGCGTACGATGTCCTGCAAGTACTTATCGCTCTGAATGTAGTCACGTCCCACAATGTCCGTAGCATCGTTGATGACCTCGTCGGGCAGTCCTGTCTTACGGGCTATCTCGATGGCAAACGATGAGCCAGGCTGCCCTATAGACAGTTGGAAAAGTGCCTGCATCTGATTACGATCATAGAGCATTGCGCCATTAACAACCCCGGGATGCCCCTCTGCAAAATGTTTCAGGTTCTGGTAATGGGTAGTAATCACGCCAAAGGCCTTCTTCTGCCAGAACTGTTTCAGTACAGCCTCGGCAATGGCACCGCCGATAGCAGGCTCCGTACCACCACCGAACTCATCAATCAACAGCAGGGTGTGGCTATTAGCCTGACGCATCATCTGCTTCATGTTCATCAGATGGCTGGAATAGGTTGAGAGGTCGTCTTCTATGCTCTGCTCGTCACCTATATCTATCATGATGTCCTTAAACAGTCCGCAGGTGGAACGTTCGCCCAAAGGAACAGGAAGTCCGCACTGGAGCATATACTGCAACAGCCCAACAGTCTTCAGACATACCGATTTGCCACCCGCATTAGGACCGCTGATAATCAGTATACGTCCGATATTCCGGGACTCGGTACCTCCGGTATCCTGTGATTCCAGACGGATATCCAGTGGAACAACCTTTTTACCCTGCTTCTCAAGCGAGAGTGCCAGCAACGGGTGTTCTGCACGGATCCAGTCAAGATGGGGCACATCCTTCAACTCAGGTTCTATGGCCTTGGTCAGCTCTGCCAATTCCGACTTTGCTCTGATCAGATCTATCATCGCCAAGAATTGATAAGACTCCAGGATTTCAGGAACATGAGGACGCACCTCATCACTAAATACGGTAAGTATGCGCACTATCTCTCGTCTTTCCTCTGCCTCTAGCTGGCGCACCCGATTGTTGGCCTCCACCACCTCAGTAGGTTCAATGAACACGGTCTTGCCTGTTGCTGATTCATCATGCACTATGCCTCCAATACGTTTCTTCAGATTCGGAGCCACTGGTATCACAAGCCTACCGTCACGCAAAGTAGGTGCAGCATCCTTGTCCACCAGCCCATCTTTCTGGGCTGAATGGAGTATAGTATATAATGTACGCGAGATACTGCCCTCTGTCTTCGACAGTTCGTGGCGTATGCCAGCCAGGGTCATCGATGCCGAGTCCTTGATCTTGCCGAACTTGTCAAGGATAGAATCTATACGACGTATCATGGCAGGATAAGTAGCAACATCAGCAGCCAGCCTGTGAAGCGCAGGATAGGCGAAGACGGGATTGCCATTCCTGTCCGTAGTCTCACTTCTGTTGAGGAATCTTACAATGTTGCTGATGGTTTCCAGCGACCTTCTTAAGTCCCACACCTCATTTTCCTCCAGATGCGTGCCCTCCAACCTAAGGCGGCTCACACTCTCGCGCACATCGAAGAAAAACTGCATGGGGAAACTTTCCTGCTGCTGCAGCAGAAATCTGAACTCTCGCACCTGAAGAAGCCACTCAACCACTTCGGCTGCATCGGTGGAAAAAGTCAGTTTTTCCACCATTTCCTTGCCCAAAGTGCTCAGGCAACGCTCCTTCAACAGGCTGCGTATTTCGTCAAAACCTATCTTATGTTCAAAATTACTCGGGTAAATCACGCTGCAAAGGTAATGTTTTTAATTGATAATTGATAATCGAAAATTGATAATTGTGACGCAGAACTGCTAAAAAAAACTAAAATCAGAACAAAATATCAATTATCAATCATTAATTGTCAGCAAAAAGTTGTAACTTTGCACCCGCTTTTGAGACATGTATCTCACTGGAGAGATGGTAGAGTGGTCGATTACAGTAGTCTTGAAAACTACCGTACCGAGAGGTACCGGGGGTTCGAATCCCTCTCTCTCCGCCAAATAGCACAAATGGGAACCTTACGGGTTCCCATTTTTCATACCTGATTACCAGCACCTTATTAGTTTAACCCGCTGAAAGCGAGGCTAATAAGGGGATGGATACCTCTGAAAATGCATATGGTATCATGGTTGGTCTTACGACATCATAAAGCCTGAATGTATTACAGAATGTATTACAACCCCGACAGACGAACAGAAAGTGTAATACATTTAATATTTTTTTAAGATTAATAAGACACCATTAGTAGAATTTGTGTACAACAGACACAAGACGGCTTCGGCCACAAAAGAGGCAGCTGTAGAGCTGCGAGTTACTTTCGAAAGAAAGCAGAAGTATATGACTACGGGGGTTAGGCTTCTACCGAAGCAATGGCACCGTGGTACAGTAACTAACCGCGTTGATGCTATCCAGTTGAATCAAACGCTGGAGAAGCTGATGGTTGATGTCCGGCAAGTTGTCCTCAATATGATGAATGAGGGCAACATCGACATTTTCAGCATTCCAGATAAGTTGAAACGACTGAGGTCTGGCAATCTTACTTTTCTTGACTTCTGTGATAAACGCATGAAGATCCGCCAGTATGGCAAGGCTGTTGACAGCCAGGAACGTTATACCAGATTTATGAAGTTCTTCAGGTCTTGGGGAAAGATTGCGGAGTTCGAGGATATTACGGACTTGAACATCATCGCCCTTGATGAGCATCTTGCAGCAAGAGGTTTGAAGCCCTATTCGAAGTGGAACAATTACCATCGTTTCCTCAACTCCTTCATCCTTGATGCTATCGATGAGGGCTACGTAAAACGCAATCCTTACAAGTGGGTGCGCATAGAGAAGGAGAAATCGAAAGGCGGCATTGGCAAGTATCTTTCACCTCAGGAGTTCGCCAAGGTGAGAGACATGGATTTGCCAACGGAAAGCCTACAGAGAGTTCGAGACCTATTCGTGTTTCAGACCTACACTTGTCTCTCTTATGTAGATCTGAATTCGTTTGATGCGGAAAAGATAGAGAAGGTTAAGGGTATGAAAGTTTATATAGGTACGCGCGCAAAGACGAGCCAGACCTTTACCATCCCACTTTTGAAGCCTGCTCTTGCAATCCTGAAAAAGTACAATAACCACTTGCCTTTAATCAGTAATGTGAAGTACAATGAGTATCTGAAGGTGGTTGCACAGAATGCTGGTATCGACAAACCCGTGAGCAGTCACTGGGCTCGCCATACCGGAGCAACCTTGCTTCTTAATAGTGGCGACGTTCCCATGAATATCGTTCAGCATATCCTTGGACATGCATTTCAACGTATGACGGAACAAGTATATGCCAAACGCCTCGACGAGTCTATTGTAGATGCTATGGCTAAAATAGATGGTAAAATATAACTCCCGTTTCATCTCTGAATTAAGGTTTATAGTTAACATTCCTTTTTAATCCAAGAACGTCTCCATCTGGCGTTCTTGGATTATTTTTTGCTTATTTCTGGTCTTATATTTTTCGTGAAA